>NZ_JBEFOC010000006.1:0-459986 GCF_045063755.1 Nonlabens sp. Asnod3-A02 | reverse complement strand
AAGCCCATTTGCGCAGATGGTACTGCTATTTGTGGGAGAGTATGTCGCCGCCTTCTTTTAAACCCTTGTCAATTAGACAAGGGTTTTTTTTGTTTATACATGTCCGTTCTAGAATGAATAATGTTATAAGTTTGTTCATCTAGGGTTGTTACTGTCAAGACTTCATTATAAAAAAAAAGAGTAGGGTGTGTTGGGTTGTTAACAGGATTAACCCTTTCATTCGGATTAATGTATTATCGATATAGGTATTTGCTGGTTAATGGTATGGGCGGATAAGATGATTTTGAATAGGTTTTCTTGATTAAGAATGTGTCTTCTTGATTTGATTTTACTGTAAGCTATTGTTAGTTATTGCTGTCATGATCTAAATGAAATGAAATCTATAATTAGATATCATATTTGTTATATTAAAATTATTAGCTATTAGATTATTTTTATTAAATATTTCAATATGATCTACCAAAAGTTCTTAAAGATTGTAATCCTTTTTTGAATAAATATTACACTTTTATTGCCAATTTGTATAGCCTTAAGCTGTTTAAAATTAATATTTAAAGTCTTTATTATCTTTTAATTTGTTACCATCTTCGACCATATGAAAAGTGTGTTTTGTTTTTCGTGTTGATATTCATTTTACGTGAATTAAAATATGCTTTAAGATACTAGTTAGTGGCTTTTAGTTAAAAGAGTTGGAATTTTTTAGAAGTTTTTGAAATCAATAATCTACAGACTAAGTTCTTTTTGATTTGAATATATTCAGTTGATACAAGAATATCTTCTAAATTGAATTACTAGAACAATTGTATAGTAATTTATTTGATTTGTGTTTTTTTGAATTGAATAAAATAAAATCCAGGTACCAAAATCAATAAAAATATAGGGTGAATCAGAAACCTTCTAATGTAAAATAATAGCATTTTAATCCAATTACTTTCAAATTTTGAAAATATTAAAAAGGTTATTAGAAGTATTGCAAAAAATGTCAAATTAACCCAGAGAGATGCTTTAAGATAAGTTTTATTTTTAAATAATACCCATATAATACTTAAAGAGATTGTTAGATTGATTAGAAAACGTAGTGTTAGTGAATATGTTAATCGTACTATGTTAAAATCAGGAATTGGTAAATTTTGAAAGTTACTTTTGAAGTAAAAATTGAAAGGATCGTAAAATAAATTTGATTCAAAAACTCTTACTGATATCAATGCTACGATTAATAGGGGAACGGAGATAATCATCTGAACTTTATGCATTTTTAATATGTTTGATCCAGTATAGCCATAGTGCGATAACAGCACCGTAGATAATAGTTGGGAATATTATTTCATGAGCAAAATGTGCATGTTCTTTATAGGATACATATATTAATGCCAACAGTACTAATCTAATTAAATTAACTATGTATATAAAGACTATTCCAAATAATATAAATAAAAGTGTTTTCTTCAAGCTTTGAGCAAAAGCAATGATAAATGATGTAAATAAGATCATTACGCTTACCGCATTACAACCTTCTATTACTCTATAAATTCTCATTTCATTTATAAACATAATTACAGATGGATGCTTTGGTGAATTGATGGTTTCTGCTTGATGTCCTATTAAGTTGAGAATTCTTTTAGTTTGATGTGCTATTTGTGAAGTTATAGGGTCTGGATAGTTGTAACTACTCCAATCCCAATTTAAAAACAGATAATAACTTATTGAAAGCAGAATGTATATACCGAAAAAAACAGCAACAAACTTGAATATAGGATAATAAGGTTTTAATGTTTCCAAATAGATTTATTTTACACAAATTTAGTTA
This sequence comes from Nonlabens sp. Asnod3-A02, assembly GCF_045063755.1. Classification (NCBI taxonomy): domain Bacteria; kingdom Pseudomonadati; phylum Bacteroidota; class Flavobacteriia; order Flavobacteriales; family Flavobacteriaceae; genus Nonlabens; species Nonlabens sp. Asnod3-A02. Next base: position 458,179 of record NZ_JBEFOC010000006.1, on the reverse strand, counting down.
TTATAAGGAAACCAAATACTAGCTTTGCTTTTAATTAAAGTTAGAATATGAATTTAGATACCTTAAAGCCTCAAATTACAGATATTATAAATAATAATGTTGATGTTAAGAAAACTATGCAATCAATTTGTGATCTACTACAGAGTAATATCGATACATATAACTGGGTAGGTTTTTATATGGCGCATCAGTCTGAGCCTACCTTGCATCTTTGGAGCCAGGCAGGGATACCGACAGACCACTTAGTAATACCATTTGGTAAAGGTATTTGCGGACAAGTAGCTGTCTCTAACTCTAATTTTGTTGTCGAAGATGTGCATGCGCAGGATAATTATATTGCTTGTAGTATTCATGTGAAAAGTGAGGTAGTTATTCCCATGTTTAAAGATGGTAAAAATATCGGTCAGATCGATATAGATAGTAATACTATAAATGCTTTTAATGAAGCTGATGAGCGTTTTCTAGAGTGGATTAATGTTCAAGTGGCAACATTACTATAAGATGTTTATTTTTAAGTAAATTGCACTATGAATAATTTACTCTATTTTGATGCTGGTCTTGGAATGATGATTGCTCAGGGAGCTATTGCAGCACTAGCAGGTTTTGTTTTGTTTTACAAAAAAGTTATTACTATTATAAAGGGTTGGTTCGGTTTAAGAAAAGCGGCAAAGGAGAGTAGTTTTGAAAGTAATTACAACAAAGACTCTGAAATTAAGTAATATTGAGACACCCTTCATCATATAGAGATCCTTCTGGATTTATTTTTAAAGAGAATATTAAAGTCTATAGACAGATTAATCCGGTATTTTTTGATGAGTATAAAGCCGCGGTGTCTGCAGGTATATATAATTCTCTATTTGATAAAAAATGGTTAGTCCGACATAAGGAAATATCTTCTGATTCTAGTAGAATTGTACTAGAGCCAGTGCAATTAGATTTCATTACTTATCCGTATGAGTGGAGTTTTACACAATATAAACATGCTGCGCAATTAACTCTCAGATTGCAAATATGGTTATTAGAGAATAATTTTTCCCTTAAAGATGCCACTGCCTTTAATGTAACGTTTCAAAAGGGAAAGGCAATCTTTATAGATACTCTTAGTATAGAGCAATATAAAATAAATACGCCATGGAGAGGGCTCAAACAGTTTAATGAGCATTTTTTTGGGCCTCTTTTACTTGCTCAGTACCATGGAAGTTTACATTTGAAAACTCTGCAACATTCTATCAATGGTATTGATCTTAATGTAGTAAAAAGGCAATTACCTTTTATTAGTAGATTTAATCCTACGGTTTACAGTCATATTTACTTATTATCTAAATCTGAAGCAGAAAATGATAATAAAGAAGGTGGATCTGACCGATCTGTGGATCTTAGTAAAGCTAGACAGATAAAAATGCTATCTGCCCTGGAGATGTATATAGATGGTATGGAATCCAAGGAGAACACAGAGTGGTCTAAATATTATTCTGAGACCAACTATAATAGGAAGTCTTTTGAGTTTAAGAAAGATCTTATTGTCAAATGGAATAAAGAACTAAATTCCAAAAAGGTTATTGATCTAGGTGGTAACGACGGTACGTTTGGTAAAGAATTATTACCACAGATAGATCAACTCATAGTGTGTGATATAGATCAGCCTGCTATTGATCAATGTTATCTAGAACACATTAAAAATGATTCTAGTAAGTTAACATGTTTGGTAAATGATCTGTTGCAACCATCTCCAGGAATAGGGTTTAATAACCAGGAGAGAGCTTCTTTTAATTCTAGAGTTATTGATTTTGCACCAGATTTGAGCATGGCGTTAGCTTTAATTCATCATATTACTTTAAGTGGAAACGTTCCATTTGAAATGAGTGCTCAATATTTTTCGCAGCTTTCTAAATACTTAATTATTGAATTCCCAGATAGAGAAGATAGTTGGGTTGAATTTATTCTAAATAGTAAGCGAGAGGCTCGTCATTTATTTGATGATTATACTATTTCTGCTTTCGCGAAAGCGTATCAAAAGTATTTTAATTTGATTAAATCTGAAAAGATACGAGGAACAGCGCGTACATTATTCTTGTTTCAAAGACTGTAGTGACGAGAATTTAGATGTGTCTATATTTCTTTGATTATTATTCTTTCTTCATCATTCTAAATAAATAGATAATATTTGTTTAATTGATTTAAGTAAAATCAACTTGTAGTTTCTTATATATGTTAAATGAAGACGATAATGAGTTTTTATAGCTGATTTAACTCATGATATTCTTGTGGTTACTGCCCTTTGAGATTCTACTTGATGAGTTTTATGTTTTTGCGCTGTGTTAAGCTCTTTAGAGGTTTTACTTTCTATTTTAACGCATACCTATTCTTCTAAGTGAATACATTGCTTAAAAGCTGCTGTAAGCCTTTATGGGTATTTCTTATGGAATCGGTTGTGACCTATTTTGGAAAGAGTAAATCAATAGTATAAGATGATTGATTTTAATGAATTTTTCATGCTGTTAATTTAAGCTTGTTTCTGCTTAAATTTATTGCATAAAAAAAGGTCTTCATTTCTGAAGACCTTTTGTGGGCGCTAAGGGATTCGAACCCCTGACCCCTTGGGTGTAAACCAAGTGCTCTGAACCAACTGAGCTAAGCGCCCTAAGCGGTTGCAAATATACGACCCTTTTTTGGAACACAAAGAATTTTTGGAAGTTTTTTTTTAAATTATTTCTGAAATAACAAATGTACTACCAGTTACAAGGATCAAATCTTCATGTTTTGCAGCTGTTTTTGCAGCTTCAAATGCCTGATTTAGAGTAGTAAAGATGGTGTTGTGTAAATCGTGATTATGCAAATGAGAACTTAAAATATTTTTTTTCATTCCTCGAGGAATATTTGGTGTTGAGATGTAATATGTGGCATTTTTGGGTAAAAGTTGGATAACACTATCCGCATCTTTATCGCTTACCATTCCTAAAACTATGTGTAATTCTTGAAATGACTCCTTTTTTACCTGATTTATCAATAGATTTATTCCTGCTACATTATGTGCGGTATCTAATATTGTTTTAGGACGCTCGTTAATTATATCATATCTGCCCCTTAATCCTGTATTGTGGGCCACGCTCAGTAAACCTTTGCTTGTGTGTTCTTTTGTAATGGTGAAGTGTGTTGGACTAATTAACTCTATCATTTTACTCGCAACTCTTACATTTGACTTTTGATAATTGCCTTTAAGATCTGTTGGTAAGCTCGTTATTCTATGGTCTATGATATGTATAGGGCTGTCTAGCTCATTAGCGATTTGGGTGAATAGCTGTTTTAAATAGCTTCTTTTTTCACCTATAACTACCGGTACAGAATTTTTAATAATACCTGCTTTTTCTATTGCTATTTTAGAATAAGTATTACCTAAAATAGCAGTATGATCTTTATCTATATTAGTAATAGCACTGATAATAGGAGTGATGATATTAGTAGAGTCTAGTCTACCACCTAGACCTGTTTCTATCACAGCTATATCAACATTCTCTTCTTTAAAGTATTGAAAAGCCATGCCTACGGTCATTTCAAAAAATGATAGTTGGTTGTTCTTAAAGAATGTTTGATGTTTGTGGATAAAATCTATTACAAACTGTTCGGTACACATTTTACCGTTTATCCTTATGCGTTCTCTAAAATCCTTGAGATGTGGTGATGTGTATAAGCCTACTTTGTAACCAGCTTCTTGTAATACGCTAGCAATCATGTGGCTGGTAGATCCCTTACCATTAGTACCTGCTAGGTGTATTGTTTTATATGCTTTATGAGGGTTACCTAGATAATTATCTAGGTTTATGGTGTTTTGTAAATCGGCTTTATAGGCTGCTTTTCCAGCTCTTTGATACATAGGTAGCTGTGAGAATAGCCAGTCTAAGGTTTCTTTATAAGTAAGCAATGTTATTCTCCTACTTTAAATATGACTTCTATAAACCCTACTTGTGTAGGCTGGGCTTTAGGTGCAGGGCTAAATTTATAAGTCATAGCACTTTGTTTTGCTGCTTGTAATAAACAATTTGCTTTATTTGTGGTTCCTTTCTTACCAGGGAATGCTTGTGTAACCTTTCCAGATCGATCTACATGAATCTCTACGATTACTTTACCACTTTCAAAACAGTCAGGAGTAACGCCGCTACCAGCAACTTTACCGCGACCATTTAATCCATACCCTTTACCGCCTTGTCCGCTGCCAGGTGCTCCATAATACGTGTTTGCATATGGGTCTCCATTAATGTCTCCTTTATTACCAGGACCGTCTCCAGGACCTTGTCCTGTGCTAGTTTCTCCATCTACAGTTTCTGCTCCTGCGACACTATTTAAAGCATCTAATACTGAAGAATCTGGTTTAGGTTCTGGCTTAGGTTTTACAGGTTTGGTGACTGGTTTAGTTACAGGCTTCGGATCTGGTTTTGCATCAGGATTTGATTCTACCGTAGGTGCGTCTGTATTATCTTGTGTGACTATATTTTCAGATTGCGGCGTTTCTTGTTGTTCAACCACTTCTGGTTTAGACTCTGGGGCTACTTTAGTTGGCTTTGCCGGTTCAACAGGTCCAGATCCTACAGCTGTGTTACCAAAGTTGATAGCGATACCTGCATCTTCTGGTGGTTCAATTACATTAATTACAGAGACAAATCTGAATACGAGAATAAGCATCAGAATAAGTAGAGTACTTATTCCTGCAGATATCTTTTGTTCTTTTGTCTTTAAGTAACTCATGTTTAATTGTTTTTGACCGCTAGGACTATTTGAATTTTATTCCTATTTGCAATATCCATTACTTTGACAGAGTAACTTACGGCAGCGTCTTTGTCAGATCGCAACATGATAGTAGGTTTTTCTTTGCCTTGTAAGGTGTTCAATATTCTACTTTCTAGATCTTCTTCTGTTGCCTGTGTTGCATCTACATAGTACACACCTTCTTTAGAGATGCTTACAGTTACCTTACCTTGTGTAGATGTTTTACCGCCAGCACTAGGTAATAATAGGTCCAGAGCTTCTGGAGTTATAGATGGAGATGTAAGCAAAAAGAATACCAAAAGTAAAAACACGATATCAGTCATGGACGACATCGAGAATTCTGGACTAACTTTATTTCTACCTCTTAAATTCATAATTAAGCAGGTTCGTTTAATAGATCTAAGAAGTCAGATGCATTCTCTTCCATCTGGTGTACTACTTTGTCCGTTTTTACAACTAGATGATTGTAACCTATATAAGCAACGATACCTACTATAAGGCCGGCAACTGTAGTAATCATAGCTGTGTAAATACCACCAGCTAGGCTACCCATGTCTGCACTACCACCAGCATCTGCTAGTGTTTTAAAGGCTAGCACCATACCGATAACGGTACCTAAGAATCCTATCATAGGTGCGGCACCTGCGATAGTTGCTAGCATGCTCACGTTTTTCTCTAATTTGTAAACCTCTAATTTACCAGCGTTTTCTATCGCACTATTGATATCTTCTAGAGGTGAGCCTATGCGGCTTATACCTTTTTCAGTCAGTCTTGCTACTGGAGAATCTTCTTTTGCACAAAGCATTTTTGCACTGTCTAGTCTACCATTAGAGATATGGTCTTTAATGTTAAGCATGAATGAGCTGTCTATTTTAGAACTAGATCTTATTTTCATAAGTCGCTCAAAATAAATGTACAAAGCAAAAAATAACAAAAGAATTAATACAGCTATAATGATAGTTCCAGATGGTCCACCAGCGGTAATTAATCCTAGCAAAGATTCAGATTGTTCGTTTACTAGAGGTGCTGCCTCTGTGGTAACGTCTGCGGTTTCTTGAAAAAGTAGGCTCATTAATTAAGTAATTTGTATGGTTGTTAACGCAATTTAAGGGCGTTTCATTGCCTTTTAAATTGCGTTTTAATTTTAAATGTTCCGCTTTCGCGAAAGCGAGATCACAACAATCTCTTACAATAATACTCTTTTATTATAAAAAGTATACTACACAACCTAATCCTACTAGTGTCAATACAATAGTATAAGGTAAAGCCATTTTCACCATTTTACCATATGATAAATTGATAAGAGGTGCTAGTGCGGATGTCAGTAAGAATAAGAATGCCGCCTGACCATTAGGTGTAGCAACACTAGGCAGGTTAGTACCTGTGTTAATAGCTACTGCTAGATGTTCATACTGTTCTCTTGTGATAGTTCCTGCAGTATAAGCGTTACTAACCTCGTTAATATAAACGGTTGCAACAAAAACATTGTCTGAGATCATACTTAAGAAACCATTTGCAAGGTAAAATATTGCTGGCTGACTAGATGCGTCCTGGCTTAATGCCCATTCTATAATAGGAGCAAATAAGTGTTGATCATGTATCATAGCAACGATTACAAAGAAAACAACTAATAAACCTGTAAAAGGTAATGCTTCTTCAAATGCTTTACCTAGACTGTGCTCGTCAGTGATACCCATAAATGCAGTTTGAATCACAATTAATCCTAGTCCTATAAATCCTACTGGGGCAAGGTGTAATGCAAGAGCGGCAATTAATAAAACAGCAGATATACCTTGTACAACTAATGCATATTTTTCTTTACTAGTTCTTTCTGCATCTCTTTTTTCCATCCATCCTTCAATAATAGATCTTACTACAGGAGGCATTTTTTGACCAAAACCAAAAGTTTTAGTCGTTTCTAAAAAGACAGTTGTCAATACACCGGCAACGAGTACAGGCATAGTGATAATAGACATTACTTTAAAGAATTCAATGAAATCCCAACCCATTTTAGAACCTATCAATAGGTTTTGAGGTTCTCCTACTATTGTACAAACACCACCTAGTGCAGTACCTACAACACCGTGCATTACTAAACTACGTAAGAAAGCACGGAACTGTTCAAGAGTTTCACCACTTAATTGTTCTCTATCTAATTTGTTGTCTTTATCTAAATCTAGATCACTAGAATGAATAGTGTGATATACATTATAGAAACCTATACCTACACTTATTAATACAGCTGTCACAGTAAGAGCATCTAAGAAAGCAGATAGAATCGCACTTAATAAGAGGAATACTAGTGATAGAACTATTTTTGATTTAATCTTAGTAAAAAGTTTTACAAAGATGTACATTAATAGAGGTTTCATGAAGTAGATACCTGCTACCATGAATACCAGAAGAAGAATTACCTCTAGGTTTTGAGCAACCTCTGCATATACACCACCCAGCACATGATTACCTAGCTCATCCAGAACAGGCTTGTGTGTGTCGTGGTCTATTTTATACATAGGGTGCGTTAACCCTAAAACTAAAACTTGTATGGCTAGTAGACCACCAGATTGTAGTGGGTAACATTTTAATGCCATGGCTAGACAGAAAATAAATTCTGCAATGAAAACCCATCCCATGACCATACCGCTTAGTGCAAAGTAACCGATCACGTTAAAGATTAAGAAAAATATCATGGTTAATTTAAACCACTTGGGACTATTACCTAAAAAGTATTTCATCAAACTAATTGTTTAAGTGCTATTTCAAATGCAGTAGAACTGATTTGTTTTTTTGAACTGTTATTATTAAAAGTATTCTGAATAGCATTACGTATAGTCATGCTAGTATCATTAAAAATTGCTTCGTCGGTCATTTGTACACGACGCTCCATGAAGTAGGCAAATACTCTAGCCATACCACAATTAGAGATAAAGTCAGGGATTAAACTAACTTGCTCATCTGTATGCTCCATAATAGAGCCGAAGAAAATTTCCTTGTCTGCAAACGGAACATTTGCACCACAAGAAATAACCTCTAATCTAGATGCGATCATTTGATCTATTTGATCTTGAGATATTAATCTAGAAGCCGCACAAGGAGCAAAAATCTCAGTTTTGATTTTCCAGATGCGATCATTTACTTCTTCAAAAGGTATAAGATTTTTTGCCTTAAGAGTATTTCCGTCCTTATTTAAAAATAATTGGGTAATCTCTTCATGGCTAAAACCATCTTCATTAATCAAACCACCAGCGCGATCTATAATTCCTACTATTTTTGCTCCCATTTGAGAAAGGTAAAAAGCAGCAGAGCTACCTACATTACCAAATCCTTGAACAACCGCGCGTTTTCCTTTTACGTTACCACCATAAATATCATAGAAATGCTTTACGGCCTCTGCAACACCATAACCGGTGATCATGTCTGCAACGGTATATTTTCTAGAAACGTCTGGAGAAAATGTAGGGTTTTCTATAACTTTAATTACACCCTGACGCAATTGTCCGATGCGATTAATTTTATCTGCTTCACTAGGAGAAAAATGTCCGGTAAAAACACCTTCTTGTGGGTGCCATACTCCACAATCTTCTGTCATAGGTATAACCTCGTGAATTTCATCTACGTTAAGGTCTCCACCGGTACCATAATAACTTTTTAATAATGGAGATACTGCTTTGTACCATCTTTCTAGAACGCCTTTTTTACGAGGGTCTTGTGGGTCAAAGTTAATTCCAGATTTTGCTCCACCTATTGCTGGACCAGAAACTGTAAACTTTATTTCCATTGTTTTTGCTAGAGAAAGCACCTCGTTTTTATCAAGTCCTTTTCTCATTCTAGTACCACCACCTGCTGCACCACCACGTAAACTATTAATAACTGTCCATCCTTCGGCATCTGTTTCTGGATCATTCCAGTGGAAAACGATTTCGGGACTCGCGTTTTCATAACGTTTAAGTAGTTCTTTCATTTAGCTAGATTAGTTTGCACAAATATAATATAGTGACAATTGGAAATCTACTTTTTTACAATTTCTTAAGGTACGTAGATAACGCCGCTACTATGGTCTTTATTTGCTCCAGTAACACTTGATAAACAGTTGTTTGTGTTGCGTAATTTTAAAACGCCTAGTAAGGCAAATATTAAAGCTTCCTTATTTTCTACAATTTCATCTTCTGGAATGGTGATTTTTACCGCTGTATGTTTCTTTAGAGAATCTATTAAATAAGTGTTGAAAGCGCCGCCACCAGTGATTAGTAATGTTTTTTTATCTTGTAATTGGTTTGCTATTTGAATTGCAACGTGTTCTGTGAATGTAGCTATAGCATCTATGGTTTGAATAGAGTCTAGGATCTTAAAAATGTGTTCATTCACCCATTCCATGCCTAGGGATTTAGGGGCGACTTCTTGATAAAATGCTAGTTGATTTAATAATTTTAACTGAGGTGTTTGAATTTTTCCCGCTTTCGCGAAAGCGCCACCTGCATCATACTCTTTACCTAATTTTAGGGAATAGTGATTGAGAACAACATTTACAGGGCATATGTCATAAGCGATTCTTTGCGTGTGTTTTTCAAAACTCAGGTTTGCAAATCCGCCTAGGTTAAGACAGTAGTCGTAATTTCCAAATAATAAACGATCGCCTATGGGTACTAATGGTGCTCCCTGCCCATGTAATTCTACATCTTGTACTCTAAAATCGCATACCACGCGTTCTTTAATAATTTTAGCTAGATGAAGAAGATTACCTATTTGTAGCGTATATTTTTCTTGTGGTTTATGAAAAATGGTATGACCGTGAGAACAAACGGCTACTATTTCTTTGATTTGATTATTAGTGATAAAGGTATTTATTGTGTTACCTAAATACTCAGTGTATTCTTCATTTAGTTCTATTATTGCCGCAGGATCAAAGTGAATAGCCTCGGCTAGTTTTTGTTTCATCGATGGCGTGTAGGCTATAGTTTCTGCACTGTGAATTTGAAAGCTCCAGACATCTTTGCGTACTAATGTAATGTGTGCGATGTCTATGCCGTCTAGGGAAGTTCCGGACATTACTCCTAAAACGTTATAGTACTGATGATTCATAAGTTAAAGGTGTTGAAAATGGTGTAGAATAACATTAGATTTGCAAAACGGAAAAATAACTAAAAAAATACAAGAATAAATGGATTTTGGCCTAACAGAAGAGCATCTAATGATAAGAGATGCTGCAAGAGATTTTGCAAGAACAGAGCTTTTACCTGGAGTTATAGAAAGAGATAATCTTCAAAGATTTCCTGCTGAGCAGGTTAAGAAAATGGGTGAGCTAGGTTTTCTAGGTATGATGGCTTCTCCTAAGTATGGTGGTGGTGGTATGGATACTATTTCTTATGTACTAGTGATGGAAGAGCTTTCTAAAATAGACGCAAGTGCATCAGTAATCGTTTCTGTAAATAATTCATTAGTATGTTGGGGTCTTGATACATATGGTACAGAGGCTCAAAAGGAAAAATATCTAACTAAGCTTACTACTGGAGAGTCTATAGGTGCTTTTTGTTTATCTGAGCCAGAAGCTGGTAGTGATGCTACATCTCAAAAGACTACAGCTATAGATAAAGGTGACCATTATGTACTTAATGGAACTAAAAACTGGATTACTAATGGTAATAGCGCAGATTTTTACCTTGTAATCGCGCAAACCGATAAAGAGAAAAAACATAAAGGTATCAACGCTTTTATAGTAGAAAAAGGTTGGGACGGTTTTGAAGTAGGTGCAAAAGAAGATAAGTTAGGAATACGTGGTAGCGATACTCATTCTTTAATTTTCAATGATGTTAAAGTGCCTAAAGAAAATAGAATAGGTGAAGATGGTTTTGGATTTAAATTTGCCATGAAAACTCTTTCTGGTGGTCGTATTGGTATTGCTGCACAAGCATTAGGTATCGCGTCTGGTGCTTATGAGCTAGCTAGAGATTATTCTAAGGTAAGAAAAGCATTTGGTACTGAGATCTGTAATCACCAAGCTATTGCTTTTAAACTAGCAGATATGCACACTAATATTACTGCTGCTCGTCATCTAGTTATGCAAAGTGCCTGGGATAAAGATCAAGGTCGTAATTATGATATGAGTGGTGCTATGGCAAAACTTTTTGCTTCACAAACTGCAATGGACGTGTCTGTAGAAGCGGTGCAAGTGCATGGAGGTAATGGTTTTGTTAAAGAATATCACGTAGAGCGTTTAATGAGAGATGCAAAAATCACTCAGATTTATGAAGGTACTAGCGAGATTCAAAAAATAGTAATCTCTAGAGGGTTACTTAAAGACTAATATTCTTAAAAGAATATAATTTAAAGAGCTGTAATTTTTACAGCTCTTTTTTTTATGTCATTTATTTAAATAATGTAGCTTTACAATCTATGAAAATATTAGTAACAGGAGGTTTAGGTTATATAGGTTCTCATGTGGTGGTGGAGCTACAAGAACAAGGTTATGAGGTTGTAATTATAGATAACTTATCTAACACTTCTATTGATGTTCTAGATAATATAAAATCCATTACTAATATTGAGCCGGCGTTTGAAAATGTAGACGTAAGAGACAAAGATGGTCTGTCTAAATTTTTTAATCAGTATCCAGATATATCCGGAATTATTCATTTTGCCGCTTCAAAAGCGGTAGGCGAGAGTGTGAATAATCCATTATTATACTATGAGAATAATATTAACGCATTAGTTTATCTATTACAAAATGTTCAAGATAAAGAAATGAGTATCATATTTAGTTCTTCTTGTACTGTTTATGGTCAGGCAGACGTGTTGCCAGTTACTGAAAATGCACCTATAAAACCTGCGGAATCTCCATATGGTAATACAAAGCAAGTAGGGGAAGAGATAATTAAGGACACATGTAAAGTAAAACCTAACCTTAAAGCGATTGCATTAAGGTATTTTAACCCTATAGGTGCTCATGAAAGTGCAAAAATAGGCGAGTTGCCACTAGGTGTACCTCAAAATCTAGTTCCATATATAACTCAAACCGCTATAGGTTTAAGAGAGCAACTTTCGGTTTATGGAGATGATTACCCAACTAGAGATGGTACAGCTATAAGAGATTATATTCATGTAGTAGATCTAGCTAAAGCTCATGTAGCGGCTCTATCCAGACTGTTAGAAAAGAAAGCTGATGAAAACTTTGAAGTATTTAACGTAGGTACAGGAACTGGGTCAACTGTGTTAGAAGTTATTGCTGCTTTTGAAAAAGCTAGTGGACAAAAATTAAATTATAAAATAGTAGGCCGCCGTGTAGGAGATGTGGTAGAGGCTTATGCTCAAACTGATAAAGTAAGAAATATTCTGGGTTGGGAATCAAAATATAATCTGGAAGAAGCATTAGGTAGTTCTTGGGTTTGGGAAAAAAGAGTGAGGAATAAATAAATAATATTTATATTTTAAAAGCAGCCGATTCATTACTTATGAGTCGGCTTTTTTATGGTTACACTTTCTCCATCCTGATTAAAGTATTGATAGACGCCACTATTACTCGTCTCTTTAATTATTATGTAACTAGATGCATCTCTAGTGGTGTGAGGTTGGGACTGGCCCGATAGGTAAGTGAATAGTTCTGGAAATAAGTTGATAGAACTGGTTATTCGTTCTTGATAAGGGGCAAACGATTCAGGTGCTTTAACTGCTAGCAAAGAATTAAATATACTTTTCTTTAATTCTAAATTATTAGTAATTTCCTGATAAGCCTTCTCGGTATATTCAAAGCCGGCAAACCCTCCATGATCTGCTGCAATTATAATTATTCCATCCTTGTCATGAGTTGTAATTAAATTTATAAGCTTATTTACCTCTGTGTTGATATCAGGTATTTTTTCTAAATAAATCTCAGTTTCTTTTTCAATTCCTAAACTAAATGTTTTGCTGTGACTAATATGACTAGGGCTCAATATCTCTATAAAGAAAAATTGCGGTGCTATACTTTGGTTATCGTTCAATCTGTTTTTGAAATCAAAATAATAATCAATATCATTATGAAATACGGGAAAAAAGGAAATGTCTTCCATTTCTATGTTTGTATAATCATAGAACACATCAGGTCTATTATATAATAAGTAGTTACTCTGTAGAATAGCATTTGTCTCGTATCCATTATTTTTAAAAGTTCTCAAAACTGGATTTGTTCCCATGATTTTATCTCTGGCATTAAATAGCTCGTTCTTTGCCTTGCCTTGGTTGAAATAATGATGTTGTGCGTTAAATAGTGTACTGTTAGATGATAGCGTAGAGGGATAGTTACTGCGGTAATTGTGATTAAAATTAAAGTTGTAGGTTTCTAGATTATCATAAAATTGATCATTTGGGTAATTGTATAGCTGTCCAGTCATCGTGGGTTTACCTACATAACCATCTGGTTGAATAAGATATATATTAGGTTTTTTTTGAAAAGTGAATTTTTCAAAATCTTCTGGTGTAGACCATTCTTGAAGACTGTATACAGATTGATAATAATAGTTACCAAATTGTAATACTGCTGGAATAATCATAAGACCTAAAAGTAGTACGCCTATTTTATAGAATTTAGATAAGTATTTAGAAGTAGCTATGGTTATTATAAATACTAGAATAAGAGGTTTCCATCTCCACCTCATAAAAACAAATAAGGATAGAATGATAGCAAGGTTAATGATTAAAAAACAATAGTATAAATGTTTTCGGTCTATACAGACTTTCTTTTTGAATACCAAGTCCAATAAAACTAGAGCTGTAGATGGGGCAACTATAAAATAAATTAAGAAGGCTATAAACTGCTCCCATGAATTAATTAAAGTAAAGTTGTTTTGGTATAAATATAACAGAGAATAGATGCCTGGTAAAACAGCTACGGTCCACCAGTAATGATGGTCGTTTTTCAAATATTCTAAAATTTTGGCTTTCATATTTTAATTGAAATATTCGTTTTCTTCTTAATATAGTTTAAGGATGGAGTAGGAAGTAAAGTGAATATGGTTAGGAATCAAATATAAATAAATAGCTTTTAAGTGTGGATTATGATATCTATTCAGTTGATTTTATTGAATAGAAAAAGCCGATTCATTTATATGAATCGGCTTTTGATGAATTTCTAAATGTAAACTAATTACTTAGGATCAAGTATCATGTTAATTCTTTCTACTAAATCTTGTAGGTGAATTTTAGATAACTTATCACTAGTACGACTAGCTGCACGAGTAGCATCTCTTTTAAGAGTAACTAACTCTGCACGTACGATAGGTCTAATATCACTTTGTTCTACATCTACTCTTGTACCACCAAAACGGCTTCTAGGAGCTTCATTAGTCATGATAAACTCAAGCCTTTCTACATAAGCACGTTGTAGGTTACGACGGTAACGATCAATAGTTTGACCTTTAGGTAGTTCTTTGAAGAGACCTTTTCTTAATTCAGTCATCATATCAAGTAAACCATATGCATTGCTACCGTTAACTTCTTCATTTTCCATAAGTCTAGCCATACGGCCAAAGTCAAGAACACTATTAAGTGTGCGTACTTGCATACCACGTATTCTCTCTATACCACCAGCAGATTCTATTTTATTGAAAATATTTTGATCGATTAACCACTCTGGTGTATCAAATAATTGAGTGTGTAAGAAAGCCATTGCACGTTGTTGTTTGTCCTTTGAAGCATGCTCATAAACAGCACCTTCTTGGCCATAAGCTTTGTAAGTTTCTTTAACTCCACCTATGTTCCCAGTAACGTGACCCATATAACGGTTAAACTGTCCTACTAGTTGACCATACATACCTTCTAACTCGTCAAAGTTCTCACCTTCTTCACCTGTCCATTTACCTAAGTTAGGAACAATACGTTTTAAGTTTTTAATACCGTATTCACTAGCACGCATAGAGTCATCCCCTAGATCTTCAGTTTGTGAAGTATGGTCTACCACACCAAATTGCTGACGACCAAATCTGTAAACTGGATCTCCAGCCTTTTCAAGAATCCAGCTATCAAGTGTTTTCTTTTCTTCAATTGCAGTTTTATCAGGTATAGGCATGTAACCCCATTTGATAGAGTATTTATCATAAGGACCTACTTCTGGCATAAGAGCTACATCTCCATCTTCTGGCTGTGCGATATAATTAAAACGAGCATAATCCATAATAGATGGTGCAGTACCGAATTCTTTAGTAAAAGCAGGGTCTCTTAATTTTTCTACAGGATAAGCAATAGAACTACCCATGTTATGAGGTAAACCTAGTGTGTGACCTACTTCATGAGAACTTACAAAACGTATTAAACGTCCCATAACCTCGTCATCAAAGTTATTCATACGTGCATCTGGATTAATTGCAGCCGTTTGTATAAAGAACCAGTTGTGTAATAAAGTCATTACATTGTGGTACCAGTTGATGTCGCTTTCTAGAATCTCTCCAGATCTTGGGTCACTTACGTGAGGTCCATTTGCATTAGGAATAGGAGATGCTAAGTATCTTACCGTTGAGAATCTAACATCTTCAGGACTCCATTCTGGGTCTTCTTCTTTGGTAGGTGCATCTTTTGCTATGATAGCTTCTTTAAAACCAGCAGCTTCAAAAGCAACTTGCCAGTCTTCAATACCTTGCTTGATATATTTTCTCCATTGAACAGGT
This sequence comes from Nonlabens sp. Asnod3-A02, assembly GCF_045063755.1. Taxonomy (NCBI): domain Bacteria; kingdom Pseudomonadati; phylum Bacteroidota; class Flavobacteriia; order Flavobacteriales; family Flavobacteriaceae; genus Nonlabens; species Nonlabens sp. Asnod3-A02. The sequence continues at coordinate 442,787 of NZ_JBEFOC010000006.1, read as the reverse complement.
GTTGCAGGATCGATATAATAAACGATTTGCTTTTTAGGTACTACTAATTCACCAGCCTTAAATTTAGCCATGTCCTCATCTCTTACCTCAAGTCTCCATCGGTCTAGGTAGGTAACTGTTTTTGTTTTCTGATCATTAAGACCGTAATCTTGTTGGCCTCTAGCAAACCATCCTACACGCTGGTCAAAGTAACGTCTCTTCATAGGTACTTTAGGTAAAAGTATCATAGAGTTGCTTAATTCTAATGATATAGATTGCACACTTCTGTTAGAAGGTGGTGCGCTAGAAAAGTATGTTTTTACGTGTCTAGTTTCTATATTTTGTGGATAAGAACGTAGAGTGTCTATGTATGATCTCGTAGCGTCGACTCTACTTACTTTGTATCTTGTTCTAGCTCTTTGTGGAAAACCTATAGCCTTAACATCCTTAGTAAAGAAGTCTGTTACGTCTATTACTGTGTTGTTAGTAACACTGTCTTTCTTTATAGCTTTAATAGGGAAAGAGTAAAGAATAGGTTCAAAATTTGAATTTTCTACTGCAATACTTACCGGTAAAGAGTCTGCTGCAACTACTTGATGAGATACAACTCTTAGAAGTACGTCTTTATTTTTCTTTTGCCATCTTAAGGTTTGGGTATTTTGTTTACCACCTCCGAAACCTAAGCCTGAAGCAGTTTTTGCAATACGAGTTACCATTAACATCTCTCTATTAAAAAGGCTGTCAGGTATTTCATAGAACCACTTTTCTCCTACTTGATGTACGGTAAATAAACCTTCATCACTTTTGGCTTTTTTAGTGATTACCTTTGAGTAAGGTTGTATGTCACCTTTTTTAGGTTTCTTAGCTGCTGCGCTTGTCTTAGGCGCTGTTTTCTTTTTCCCTTGGAAAACAGAACAGCTTGTTGTCATGAAGACTGCTAGTAGCAGCATCATCAACATTTTAATTTTGCTCATTGATTTTGTTTTTTTATTGATGCCTAAATATATTGTCATAAACCTCAATATTTCTTAACAAGACGTTAACGCGATATAGGATTTTCTGTTAAAGTTAATTTTTGTAAATGAATTCTTACGTATTCCGCTTTCGCGAAAGCGAGATTAAAACAAAAAAAAACTCGATAATTAAATTATCGAGTTTCTAGTAAAGGATTATAAAGATGTGATTTTACATCAAAATTTAAATAGTTGGCTAATCCTTAGTTTGTAGGAAATGCCCACATGTCGTTGTCTAGTAAATGTCCACCTTGTGCACTAATTGCTGCATTATAATTAGTACCGTTAGTTAATCTTTCAGAGATAGGGTAAAGAAATCTACGAGGAATAACTCTAGAAGGATTAACGCCACCTACAGCACTTGGATTAGGTGTTAAAGCAGGGAATTTTGTTCTTCTAAAATCTGTCCACGCTTCAATCGGTGCGTTACCATAAAAAGATTTATACTTTTCAGTAATAATCGTTTCTATTTTATCATCCATACTTCCTGAAAGAGCTAGAGCTGCAGTATAAGTGTCTGCATCTGCTTGTGATACTCCTACATAAAGCATGTTAGCCTCTACAGCATCTTGCAATGCAGCAAGAGCATCTGCATCGGTACCGCTTGTTCTTACGATAGCTTCAGCTTCTATGAATTTTACTTCCCAATAAGAAATTAATGGAGTAGGAGAGTCTGCTTGTCCCCAAAATAATCCTGCTCCTGCAAAATCACCGTCTACGTTAGTGTAAACTGGTAGTCTTGGGTCTCCCGTCATTAAAGAAGTTAACTGTGGGCTTACACCTAGTGTACCTGGTCTGTCATTGTCAAACAAGAACAAAGGATTTGAATTTGCCGCTGGCGAGGAATAAACAAAATCTGCTTGTTCACTTGTACTAGATAATGCTAACTGTGCTTGTGCAAGAGCACTAGCTGCAGCAGTATTATCAACTGAAGTTAAATGGATGTAATAACGAGCCTTTAATGCTCTCGCTGTTTTTTCCCAATCTGCTCCACCAGATCCAACACCATAAAATTCTCCGATACCACTAGATACTCCTCCAGCTATAGATTCATCTAGTAATCTTTGGATAGTAGCATAAACATCTTCTTGAGAATCAAATGTTGGGTTAAAATTTCCTTGATCTCCAATAAATGCATTATCATAAGGTACATCACCCCACATAGTAGTAGCTAGACCTAGGTTAGTAGCCATATATAACTTTGCTAGTGCTCCTACTTCTTCAGTGTTACTTGTGAAAATACCATAACAGTCTGGCATTGCTCCTGTACCGTAAAGTGCCGCATCCCAATAGTCATCAGTGTCATCTTCACCAATATTATACTGGTCATATGCTATTTGCTGTGCATCTAGCCCTTCATATTGCTGGGCAACTATACCTGCTATTCTAGCATTGATGGCAACCATATTTCTATGTGTTTGTGCAATCATACCAGGGTAAACCGCACCTGCATTTACTGATGCGCCATTAGGGTTATTTTGATCTATGTTTTCGTCTGTTATTTCACAGGATACTAAGCTGAGAAATAGGACTCCTATTAATATTTGTATTTTTTTCATATCGGCTTTTTTTAAAAATTAAGATTAAGGTTTACACCATAACTCTTGGTATTAGGTTGATTGAAATAATCTAAACCATAACCATTACTATCTCCTGTTAAGTTCGTCTCAGGATCTACTCCTGGATAATCAGTACTTAACCATAAGTTTCTACCATATGCAGAAATAGATGCGCTTTCAAAGAATGTCTTTTCTAGTAACTTAGAAGGTAAGTTATAAGTAACTGTTAATTCTCTAAGTCTTATCCATGAACCGTCATAGATATTACTTTCACTAGTACCACCAAAGCCATATCTTCTATAGAAGTTGTTGTTTTCACTAATAGTTGAATCATAATAAGGAACAACTTGTGTATTAGGTAGTCCAGTAGACTGTACTGTACCTTGAAAAACAGTAGTTTGATCTCTGTTTAAAGTACGAGTAGATGTACCGAAGAAGTCTAGAATACCACAAGTACCACACCATACATCACCACCTTTTCTAATGTCAAAAAGGAATGATAAAGAGAAGTCTTTATAAGAAATAGTATTGCTTATTCCTGCTTGCCAGTCTGGAGTAGGATCACCTACTATAGAATTCTCAGTACTTTGAATAGGGTAACCATCGTCACCTATTAAAACATTACCAGCGTCGTCTCTTTGAAAACTACTACCGAATATCGCACTAAAAGGCTGTCCAGCAGCTGCTACTGCAGATGTGCTAGAGAATCCATTTAAAGTTACTTGCTCTACACCTGGTGCAAGTGATTCTACAATGTTCTCATAAGTAGTCCAGTTAACATCTATATTCCATTGAAAATCATCAGTTCTTATAGGTGTATAACCTAGTGCGATTTCCACACCTTTGTTAGAAACCTCTGCTGCGTTATCTATTTTACTAGTAAAACCTGAAGAAGATGCAACATCTACTGGTAAGATTACATCAGAAGAAAGTTTATCATAATAAGTTACGTCAAATTTCAATTTGTTATCGAACATTTTTAATTCCATACCTACTTCAAATTCTCTTGCTTTTTCAGGAGTTAAGTTTGGATTACCAGCTAGACCAGATCTCTCAAAAGATACCGTGTCATATGCAGGGAAAGAAACGCCTTGAATAAAGCCGTCACCACCTATGAATGATCCACCGAATACAGTAGTTGTTGCTAGGGTAGGAGCATCTTTTCCTACAGATCCATAAGATAATCTCAGTTTACCATAGTCTAAGAAGGAATCGTTTTCTTCAAAAAGTTCAGTAAATACAAAACTAGTACCTACAGAATAGGATTGGAAAGAATTGTTACCTACAGGTAATGTAGAAGACCAGTCATTTCTAAATGATGGAGTTACATAAATCATGTCTTTGTAGTTAAAACTAGCCGTTGCAAATGCACCGATTAATTTTTTACCTCCAGCAGACTCACGTACCTGGTTAGAAGAAGCATTGCTTACATCAAAGAATCCTGGAATAGTTAATCCATCACCTATTTGGATACGGCGACTAAATTTAGTATAGTAACCATCATAACCTACGTTATAAGTGAAGCCTAGGTCTTCATTTAATTGCTTAGAACCGTTGATAACCATGTTCCAGTTAATATCAGCATTTGCAATCTGGTCATTTATAACTCTACCAGAACCGAATGATGCATCTAAAACATTAAATCCTGATTTTCTTTGATCTGTATATTGATCCACAGAAAGTGCAGATCTTATTTCAATTTCATCAGATAATTTGTAGTTAAGACCAACTTTACCTATAAAACGACTTACATCATCAGTGTTAGAATTTTGTGCTACCGTAAAGTATGGGTTGTTGTAAATTCCATCTCTATAACTTCTTTGACCAGGTAATTCTTGACCTGCAATATTGTAAAAGTAAGAAGAAGAATTATCTGCAGCATCTTGACCTGTTAGGCCGTTACCGTTATCAAAAGTAGGGGTGCTTCTTACTAGACCTAGCATAATACCAGATATGTTAGAACCTCTTTGTACACGGTTACCACCAGATACACTATACTGTCCAGACATGTCTAGGCTAAATTTGTCATCTAATTTTGCATTTATATCTGCTCTAAAAGTCTTTCTGTCAAATTCTTCGTTAGGTGATATACCGTCTTGTGTTAATCTACCTATAGAACCACGGTATCTTATTGTTTCATTTCCACCTGCTACAGAAAAGTTATTTTCTTGAAGTACTCCAGTTTTAAAGAAATCATAATGATCGTAAGTATTTGCAGCTTGTCCATTTCCTGTTCCAGCAGCAACTAGTCTACCGTTACTATCAAAAGGGTAGTCTGTTGCGCCATCATATTCTAGAGTGTTAACGTTAGGTCCCCAAGAGTCTCCTTCAAAAGTTTCAGGACCTCTGTAAGTTAAAACGCCACCTACAACACCACCTTGAGCATAAGTTCTTTGAAGGTCTGGAACTTTATTGTATTGAGAGAATGTTGTGTTAGAAGTAATACTTGCAGTTGTTTTACCTAATTTTCCTTTTTTAGTAGTTATCAATACCACACCATTAGAAGCTCTAATACCATAAAGTGTTTGAGCTGCTAGTCCTTTTAATACAGTTACACTAGCAATGTCGTTAGAGTTAAGGTCTACTGCTCTATTTGAGAAGTCAGTACCACTTAAACCTCCATCACCATCTGCTTCAGAGGTAGATGAGTTGTCGATAGGTACACCATCTACAATGAATAGGGGAGAGTTTCCACCTACGATAGAACTATTACCTCTAATTCTGATGTTAGCAGATGCTCCAACAGAACCGGAAGAGTTAGTTACACTCACACCAGGTGCTTTACCAGCTAGAGCAGATATAACGTTAACCTCTTTAGCTCTTGTGATCTCGTCAGAATCTACTGTTGCAATGGCATATCCTAAACCTCTAGGTTTAGCTTTTATCCCTTGCGCGATAACTACCACTTCTCCTAGTGCTTCAGCATCATCGGTTAATACAACATTGAGTACTGGCTCTCCAGTAACGCTAACTTCCTTAGTCTGCAGTCCTAAGTAAGAAAAGATAAGTACGTCGCCTTCTTGAGCGAGAATACTATACTTACCATCAATGTCTGTTTGTGCTCCGGTTTTAGTTCCTTTCTTAAGAACATTAACACCCAGTAATACTTCTCCTGAAGAGTCTGATACTGTACCAGAGATCTGTTTTTCTTGTGCAAAAGAAAATTGCACAACTAGCATCAATAGAAATACTAGTCTTTTGTGTAGAAATAATTTCATACAATTTGATTTATTTGGTTAAAACGCTAAAAGTATCACAATTAACTATTGTTAACCTAATTTCCTACAAATTAAATCCTAGTTATTTTATAGGGTTAATAGTTTAAAGTATTTAAAATGCTATAAATGAATTAATTATGTTTTTAACTTTAACATTTGATTTTTTCATCTAAATATCGTTTTTGTATATTTAGATAGTATTTTTTTTAAAAATTAACATTTATATTAATGATCTATTACCCTATAGTTTTAATGTAGTTATTAATTTTTCCCTTTTTGTTTTAATCTAATTAGTGCTTTTGCATTTTTTTTGATTGCTGTAGAGTTTAGTATTTAAGTTATGTCTTAAGTTTTTATCATTCCGCTTTCGCGAAAGCGAGTTTAAAACAAAAAAAAACTCGATAATTAAATTATCGAGTTTCTAGTAAGGAGATTCAAAATAGAGATCTCTATTTTTTTAATGTAAGTTCATTTTTAGATTAAGCAACAAGGGTGTTTTGTTAACTCACTAAATTTTTTTGATAAAATTTTTACTTTGAACTCATTTTATTATTTAAGACTAGTTAAATAAATACATCGTTCGTTTCTGATCGTTAGGTAGGCCTATTATATTATTAGCATAATCTTCTTGGTAGATCATGTCGCCTTTTTTAATATAGCCTTGTGCATAAGGGACGCATGTTGCCCATGATCCTGATGGTTTGCACTTAGAGACATCGTCTATTTTTACTACTGTATGGTTTTCTACGGTGATAAAAATGTATTTAAAATCTGTAGCTTTTTTTAAAGCTTCTCCAAAGTTTTCTTTTGAAATATCGATTTTTTCTGCTGCGGTGTCATCGGCAAGTTTTTGAAAATTTTCAATAGAGTTCCCTTTTTCAGATCGAGCAAACGACTTTATATCTTTTAAAAAATCAGTAACGCTGCCACTAGCGACTATTGCATTGCTTTTTGTAGCTGAGGTTACTGTGTTACTATCTGCGTGTTGATCAGTAGAAGTGGCTGCGGTGTTTTCATTTGCAGGAGGTAGGCTAGTGGTGATTTCTTTATCTTCTTTACAGCTTACTAATAAAGTTAGTAGAAAAAGAATACTTAAATATTTCATAGTTCGGTTTTATGATTAACGGTTTTTGGGATTCTATATTTTATATAGCCCAATGTACGTGAGTTAATTAAAATATAAAAGCCATCTCTTAAGAGGTGGCTTTTATTTAAAATAAGGTTAAGAAAAATAATTTACATCATTCCGCCCATTCCTCCTGGCATACCAGCAGGCATACCGCCACCAGCGTTTTCTTCCTTAATCTCTATAAGTGCACACTCTGTAGTAAGTATCATTCCAGAAACAGATGCTGCATTTTCTAATGCAACACGCGTTACTTTTTTAGGATCGATAATTCCTTCTTTAAGCATGTCTACATATTTATCGTTTTTAGCATCATAACCATTAGATCCTTTAGTTTCTAATACTTTTGATACGACAACACTTCCTTCACCACCAGCATTTTCTACGATAGTTCTTAGAGGTGCTTCTATAGCACGAGCTACGATAGAGATTCCTGTTTCTTCGTCTGCATTGTTAGCTTTAACTTTAGAAAGAACAGATTTTGCACGTACCAGAGCAACACCACCACCGGCTACGATACCTTCTTCTACAGCTGCACGAGTTGCATGAAGTGCGTCATCTACACGGTCCTTCTTTTCTTTCATTTCTACTTCACTTGCAGCACCTACATAAAGTACAGCAACACCACCAGCAAGTTTTGCTAGACGTTCTTGAAGTTTTTCTTTATCATAGTCAGATGTAGTATTCTCAATTTGAGATTTGATCTGTCCTACTCTAGATTTAATATCGGCATTGTTACCAGCACCGTTAACTAGAGTTGTGTTATCTTTATTGATATCTGCTTTTTCACAAGTACCTAGCATTTCTAGAGTTGTGTTTTCTAATGTAAATCCTCTTTCTTCAGATATTACAGTACCGCCAGTAAGAATAGCAATGTCTTCTAACATAGCTTTTCTTCTATCTCCAAAACCTGGTGCTTTAACAGCAGCAATTTTTAAAGAACCTCTTAATTTGTTTACTACTAATGTGGCAAGAGCTTCTCCATCTACATCTTCAGCAATAATAAGGAGAGGTTTACCAGTCTGAGCAACTGGTTCTAGAACTGGCATTAATTCTTTCATGGTAGAGATCTTCTTGTCGAATAACAAGATGTATGGATTCTCCAGTTCGGTAGTCATTTTTTCAGAATTAGTTACGAAGTATGGAGATAGATATCCACGGTCGAACTGCATTCCTTCTACTACGTCCACGTAAGTCTCGGTTCCTTTAGCTTCTTCTACGGTGATAACACCTTCTTTACCTACTTTTCCAAAAGCCTTAGCGATAAGATCACCTACTACCTCGTCATTATTTGCAGATATAGATGCTACTTGCTTAATCATCTCGCTAGAGTCACCTACCTTTTTAGCTTGCTTTTCAAGATCTTTTACGATAGATTCAACAGCTTTGTCGATACCGCGTTTTAAATCCATAGGATTTGCTCCAGCAGCTACATTTTTAAGACCTTCTTTTACGATAGCTTGTGCAAGTACAGTGGCAGTTGTAGTACCATCACCTGCAAGGTCATTAGTTCTAGAAGCAACTTCTTTTACCATTTGCGCACCCATGTTTTCCAGCTCGTTTTCTAGCTCGATTTCTTTGGCGACACTTACCCCATCTTTTGTTACTACAGGAGCACCAAATGATTTACCTATAATTACATTACGACCTTTAGGGCCTAATGTTACTTTTACTGCATTAGCAAGTGCGTCAACTCCACGTTTGATTCCGTCTCTTGCTTCTATATCAAATTTTATGTCTTTAGCCATTTCTTTAATTTTTTAAAATTTACTGTTTTGAACAGTTGTTTTTTTAATCGTTAAAATTATTGATGTTGTTCTCGCTTTCGCGAAAGCGGATCATTTTATTAAACTATCGCTAGAATATCATCCTCTCGCATGATAAGGTAATCGCTACCGTCTAGTTTTAATTCTGTACCACTGTATTTACCATAAAGAACGGTATCACCCACTTTTACAGTCATGTCGTGATCTTTTTTTCCATTTCCTACAGCAACTACTTTACCTTGTTGAGGTTTTTCTTTTGCTGTATCAGGAATATATAAACCAGAAGCTGTTTTTTGCTCTGCAGCAGTTGGTTCTATAACTACTCTGTCTGATAAAGGTTGAATATTTAATGCCATTTTAAAAAATGTTTATTTGATTATTAATGATGTTGGGAGTTCCATAAATATGCCAATTTATTTTCACTGACAAAACTTCTGTAAACAAAAATATCCAGCCTTGTGGGCTGGATATTTTGTCAGTTTATGATGTAGTGATTTACTATTCACTGTCAGTATCTGTACCTTCAGTAGTGTTAGTAGCATCGCTAGGTATATTGTTAGTTGTGCTTTCTACAGCTGTAGGATCTGTTACCTGGATAGAGCTTACAGACTTACCTTGAATTAAAGATGTACTAGCAAGAAGTATAAGGACAAGAAGTGCAGTAGAAAGTATCCATGTACTTTTATCTAAAAAATCACCTGTTTTCTTTACACCACCTAATTGTTGTGTGCCGCCACCACCAAAGCTAGAAGATAAACCACCTCCTTTAGGGTTTTGTACCATGATAACTACTATTAGTAAAAATGCTACTAAAACGATGAGTGCTAAAAAAATATAAAATGTTGTCATTATGTGTTGTTACTTTGTAAATTCTTAATTTCTTGAATTTGGTCTGCAAATAAACCACTTTTTTCTGGATGTTGCAATACTAAAATCTCATAAGCCTTCAAGGCTTTGGAATAGTTTTTTTGTGCAAGGTAAACTTTAGCAAGAGTTTCAGTCATAAATTGACTCGGATCTTGATATTGATTTGCTACATTAATCGAGGGACTGGGCGATTTACGAGGCTTTATCTTTGGTTTTTCTGCAAGAAATTGATCAATGCGAGCCATCTTTCTAGCGCGATCATCTTCTTCCTGAATTATTTCTGAAGATATTAAATTTTCATTTATTTCTTCTACTTTTTTTGAAGTAACCTGCTTTTCATCTTCAATTTGCGTTGTTCTATCAATAGGTTGAAGACTGGTTAATTGCAACCACTGAGAGAAACTATAGGTTTCATTTTTGTTAAACTCTAATGGCTCATCTGCTATAGAGGTGCTTTTCTTTTTTTCAAAAAGATCTATATCTGTTACTTGTGTGAAATCAGTGCTGGCATTAAAATCTTCTTCTATAGGTTTTTGAATAGCAAGTACTTCAGGAGTAGTTGATAATGTATTTTCAACATTTTCGTTTTCCTTTTCTTCTTCTCGAAGTTGCTTTATTTGTTCACTAACTTTATTCTGTATAAATGAATCTGACGTGATGAAATCAAATAATACAGATCTGTCTGTTGTGTGTGAGGCTGTCCTTTGTAATTCTTTATTATATAAAGGACTGCTTTCATTTTTTAGTCCTTTAAGATAAATACTGCGAGCCGCCTGGAAATATGGGAACTCTATAAGCGTCTCTTGTAGCAAGGCTATATGATCTACAGTGACCTGGTCAGGTTGTGCAAGTACATTATTTATGTGATTTACATCTACCATTTAGCTAGTGTGTCGTTTACAATATCTTGTGTGATTTGCTCATAGATTACCTCTAGGGCTGTTTCTAGAGCAGCGCCTTGTAATTGCACATTTGCGCTGTAGTCATAGAAAAAACTGTATTTCTTTTCAAAACTCTCTTCGTCTCTCTTAGTGTCTGTAAATCGTACATTTATCTCTATAGTTAATCGGTTTTGAGAGGCTGTACTATTTGCGGTAGCAGTCATAGGAGCGATGTAGTATCTAGTAATTTCTCCTTGATATATGTAATCGCCATTTTTAGTAACTAGATTTAAAGATGATTGATCTTGAATAAGTTCTTCTAATTTTATTTTAAAATCTCTTTCTATACCTGGTTCTACTAACGTTGCCTGATAACCGAAGTAATCTACTTGATAGGTCTTAATGTCTGCCGGTATGGTTACTCCACTTAAACTATAAAGCCCACAAGAACTTAAGCTTAAAAAAGCGAGTCCAATAATTAAAAAGCGTAGATTCTTAAAGATCATATTGTTTTATTTTACGGTATAGAGTGCGCTCTGAGATTCCTAGATCGTCTGCAGCGGCTTTTCTTTTACCTTTATGTCTGTCTAACGATTTTTTAATCAGTTCTATTTCCTTATCGGCTAGAGAAAGTGATTCTTCTTCTTCTATTTCTTGTGCAAAGTCATAACGGTCACTACTAGGTTGTACAGGTTCTACGTAGTGATTATCTATGTTTGCTTTTTGAATAGGCGCTATGTGTTCTTCTTGTGTGTAGTCGTATGCGTTATCTATAACGTCTTCATAATCCTGCTCATTTTCTTTATGGTTCCCATAAATACGTTTAATTAAACCAGGATTCTCTTCTCTTACATCTTTTGCGTTACCATTTTCCATCAACTCATTGGTGAGTTTTTTGAGATCGTTCAAGTCATTTTTCATGTCAAATAAGACTTTGTACAAGATCTCACGCTCGTTTGCAAACTCACTATCTGTTTTTTTCTTCTCACCTATAACAGCAGGTAAGTTTTTACCAGCGTCTGGTAAGTAATTGTGTAAAGTTGCGGCGGTTATATTTCTTTCTTTTTCTAGAACACTTATTTGCTCTGCAATGTTGCGCAACTGTCTTATGTTACCACTCCATCTATAATTGGTAAGCATGGAGATAGCATTTTCATCTAGACGCAAAGTGGGCATCTTGTACTTCATTGCAAAGTCACTTGCAAATTTTCTGAAAAGCAAATGAATATCTCCCTTGCGTTCTCTTAATGGCGGTAAGTCTATTTCTACAGTGCTTAGTCTGTAGTAGAGGTCTTCTCTAAATTTTCCTTTTTCAATCGCATCATACATTCTTACGTTAGTGGCTGCAACTATGCGTACATCAGTTTTTTGTGTGGTAGAAGATCCTACTTTAAGAAACTCACCATTTTCTAATACACGTAATAAACGTACTTGTGTAGGTAGCGGTAATTCTCCTACTTCGTCCAGGAATATGGTTCCGCCGTCTGCTACCTCAAAATATCCAGATCTAGTAGAAGTGGCACCTGTAAAAGCACCTTTTTCATGACCAAATAATTCTGAGTCTATGGTTCCCTCTGGGATTGCACCACAGTTTACAGCGATATATTTTGCATGTTTCCTAAAAGATTGTGAGTGTATGATTTTGGGTATACTTTCTTTACCGACTCCACTCTCTCCAGTAACAAGTACAGAAATATCTGTAGGAGCGACCTGTAATGACTTTTCTATCGCTCTATTAAAGCCGGGATCATTACCTATTAATTCAAAACGCTGTTTTACTGATTGTACACTTTCCATATTATACGGTGTCGTAAGTTAATGGTCCTTTCATGTCGCTATACCCTATAGCTTTTCCTTTAAGAGTAGCGCTTGTACAGTCTGTAATTTCTACCATAACATATTCACCTACTTTGTAATCTTCTTTATCAAAAATAGCAACGTAGTTTTGGGTGTTTCTTCCAGCCCAGTGTCGATCAGATTTTTTAGATTCCTTTTCAATGAGGCATTCTACTGTTTTACCTATAAAGTATTGTGCTCTTTCATGACCAGTTCTTCTTTGTACGGCTATAATCTCACTAAGTCTCCTGCTTTTTACTTCTTCAGGTACATCGTCTTCTAGTTTACGAGCTGCCATTGTTCCTGGTCGCTCAGAATAAGAAAACATGAATCCATAATCATACTTTACATATTCCATAAGACTTAAAGTGTCTTGATGATCTTCTTCTGTTTCTGTTGGGAAACCAGTGATCATATCTTGAGAGACCGCACATTCTGGTATAATAGCGTGTACACGATCTATTAGATTCATGTATTCTTCACGAGTGTGTAGTCTGTTCATTTCTTTTAAGATACGATTGCTACCAGACTGTACAGGCAGGTGTATGTAATTACATATGTTTCTATGGGCTGCAATAGCATGTAAAACATCATCACTGATATCTTGTGGATTACTTGTAGAAAAACGTATTCTTAAGTCTGGATGTGCGTTTGCTACTTTGTGTAATAATTGAGCAAAATCTACCGCAGTGGCCTTTGCCATTTTACTAGCTTTCTTAAAATCTTTTTTAAGACCACCACCGTACCATAGGAAAGAATCTACATTCTGTCCTAATAAAGTGATTTCTTTAAAACCTTTATTCCATAAATCATTCACCTCTTCTAGAATAGAATGTGGGTCACGACTGCGTTCACGACCACGAGTAAATGGTACTACACAAAACGTGCACATGTTATCACAACCTCTGGTAATAGATACAAAAGCAGTTACTCCATTTGAATTTAATCTTACCGGCGCGATGTCTCCATAAGTCTCTTCTTTAGATAGAAGTACATTTACAGCATCTCTTCCTTCATCTATTTCTGCAACGAGATTAGGTAGGTCTTTATAAGCATCTGGTCCTACGACCATATCTACTATTTTTTCTTCTTCAAGAAACTTAGATTTCAACCTTTCGGCCATGCAGCCTAGAACACCTACTTTCATGTTAGGGTTCTTACGTTCCTTAACACGGTTATATTTTTCTAATCTTTTACGTACAGTTTGTTCGGCTTTGTCTCTAATAGAACAGGTGTTAACTAATACTAGATCAGCCTCCTCCATGTTGTTAGTAGTGTTGAATCCTTCTTTTGCAAGAATAGAAGCAACTATCTCACTATCAGAAAAATTCATCTGACATCCGTAACTTTCTATATAGAGTTTGCGTGTGTTGGTGGCATTGTGTTCTAACACGACAGCAGTCCCTTGCTTATCTTCTTCAATAATCTTTTCCATCAATCGTCATCATTAATATAACGTTGCAAAGATATGTTTTATGACACAATGGCAGCATTAAGTTGGTTAATATTTTTTCAACCTAATTTAAGGCCTCCTTTCATAGAGGTAATAAACTATATAATAAGGACGATTTTTGATGTGGTCTCGCTTTCGCGAAAGCGGAATTCTAAACATCTTTTTGCACAAAAAACATTTTTATAGAGTAAAATAATGGTAAGATACAGATATGTGTCTAAGGTTAAACGTCAAGAACTGAACGGTTTAAAATTTCAAGAGTCTTTTTAACTACTTGTTTAACAGATGTTTGTGGAGGTCATAAAAATAACTCATACCTTTGCATTTCAAAAATCATAGTTTAATGGCAAAGAATCTTGTTATTGTAGAGTCGCCGGCTAAGGCGAAAACGATAGAAAAATTTCTAGGTAAAGATTTTAAAGTGGCGTCCAGTTTTGGGCATATTGCAGACTTACCTTCTAAGGAATTAGGTGTAGATGTAGATAAGAATTTTGAGCCTAAATACATAGTGAGTAGTGACAAGAAGGACCTTGTTAGAAAACTCAAAAAAATGGCTGCCGATGCAGAAATGGTCTGGCTAGCAAGTGATGAGGATCGAGAAGGTGAGGCCATTGCCTGGCACCTGGCAGAACAACTGGATCTTAAAGCAGGAAATACTAAGCGTATCGTGTTTAATGCGATTACTAAAAGTGCTGTGCAAAACGCGATTGATAACCCACGTACTATAGATTATGACCTAGTTAATGCGCAACAAGCGCGTCGTATACTAGATCGTATAGTTGGGTATGAAATTTCACCTATTTTATGGCGTAAGGTAAAAGGTGGAGCGAGCGCAGGACGTGTACAGTCGGTAGCTGTGCGTTTAATCGTAGAACGTGAGGATGAAATACTGAACTTTAATTCTGATAATTTTTTCAGAGTCGATGCAGATTTTAATACGGAAGAAGGAGCGTTACTTAAAGCAAAGCTACCTAGCAATTTAAAGTCACTTAAAGAGGCTCAAGATTTTCTTGAGGTAAATAAAGGGGCTAAATTTGAAGTAGCAGACCTTGTTAAAAAGCCGGCTAAAAAATCTCCAGCACCACCATTTACTACTTCTACTTTACAACAAGAAGCGTCACGTAAATTGTTTTTTAACGTAAGTCGCACCATGCAACTAGCACAGCGTCTTTATGAGGCTGGTTTAATTACTTATATGAGAACAGATTCTGTTAACTTAAGTAAGGAGGCAAAGCAAGGTGCTGAAGAGGAGATATATAAAGCTTATGGAAGTGAATTTCATAAGGAACGTAATTATAAAGGAAAGTCTAAAGGTGCTCAAGAGGCGCATGAGGCTATACGTCCTACTAATTTTGCTGTCCATAGTTCTGGAGCAGATCGCGACCAGATACGTCTGTATGAATTGATCTGGAAAAGAGCAATTGCAAGTCAGATGAGTGATGCAAAATTAGAACGAACTAATGTAACTATATCTGCAGATAAGCATGAGAAGAATTTTACTGCTAGTGGTGAGATTGTAAAGTTTGAAGGTTTCTTAAAAGTATATTTAGAAAGTACGGATGATGAAGATCTTGAGCAGCAAGGATTATTACCAGATCTTAAAATAGGGCAATCGTTACTAAATAAAAGAATTACAGCTACAGAGAGGTTTACTAGACCACCTTACAGGTATACTGAAGCATCTCTAGTTAAACAGTTAGAAGAATTAGGTATAGGACGTCCGTCTACATATGCGCCTACTATTACCACTATTCAAAATAGAAAATATATAGAAAAAGGACAGTCAGAAGGTCTAGAGCGTGATTATGTTCAACTTACTTTAAGTAAAGATAAGGTGGCAGAGAAAAAGCTTACTGAAAAGACTGGGTCTGATAAAAATAAAATGATTCCTACCGATGTTGGTAGAGTTGTGAACAGCTTTTTAGTAGAACACTTTGGTAGTATTTTAGATTATAATTTCACAGCAAATGTGGAAGAGTCTTTTGATAATATCGCCGAAGGTAAGGAGGAATGGACCGACATGATGGGGCATTTTTATAAGAGTTTTCATCCTACGGTACAAGATGTTGCTGAAAATGCAGAGCGTGAAGTGGGAGAACGTGTATTAGGAGTCCATCCAGAAAGTGGTAAGCCTATTAGTGTGCGTTTAGGAAGATTCGGTGCTATGGCGCAAATAGGTACAGTAGAAGATGAAGAGAAACCTGAGTTTGCTAGTTTGTTACCTACTCAACACCTGAATACGATTACTCTAGAAGAGGTAATGGAGTTGTTTAAATTGCCTAGAACTGTAGGTGAGTATAATGGTTATCCAGTAGAGGTAAATCAAGGGCGTTTTGGTCCCTATGTGAAATTTAATGAAAAGACCTTTGTAAGTCTAGAGAAGGATGATGACCCTATGACTCTTACATTTGAGCGTGCTGCAGAGTTGATTCAGATGAAAGAAAAAGCAGATGCTCCTATTTATAGTTATGACGAGCAGCCTGTGACTAAAGGTGTTGGTCGTTTTGGTCCGTATATTAAATGGGCAGGCATGTTTATTTCTGTAAACAAGAAATATGATTTTGATAATCTATCTAATGACGATATTGAAACCTTGATAAAGGACAAGATTCAGAAAGAGAAGGATAAGCTTATCGTAGACTGGGAAGAAGAGGGAATACGAATTGAGAAGGCTAGATGGGGTAGGCATAATGTTATTAAAGGAAAGATTAAGGTTGAGCTTTCTAAGGATATCGATCCGTTGAAAATAACATTAGAAAAAGCTCAAGAGCTTATCGCAAAAAAGGCTCCTAAGAAAAAAGCAGCAGCTAAAAAGAAAGCGTCTGCAAAAAAGAAAACCGTTGCTAAGAAAAAAACACCGGTTAAAAAGAAAACAACAAAGAAATAAGTAAATGGCTTTAGAGTTTCTAAAACCTCTCAACGATACCGTTGTTACACATGCCGAATTGCAACCTAGTCAGACTATAGCAAAAACTATAAGGTTGCATACTGTACAAGATGGCTTGCCTAGTTTAAAAGGTGTGCAGTTAGTTCTTATAGGCGTATTAGAAAATCGTAGAGATTCTAATGCACTTTTTCAAGTGGAAAGTCTGGACCATGTGCGTGAGAAATTATATGAACTATATCCTGGTAACTGGAGTAGTGCGCTAGCAGATCTTGGAGATGTTCACGCTGGAGATAGTGTTGAAGACACGTATTATGTAGTTCGACAAATTACGGAGTATTTCTTAAGAGAAGGTATTATTCCTATATTCTTAGGAGGTAGTCAGGATTTAATGTATCCTATATATCGTGCTTTTGACGAATTTCAACACATGATAAACGTGGTGAACGTAGATTGCAGATTTGATTTAGGTGATATTGAGCTACCTATTACTTCTCGCAGTTATGTAGGTAAAATGATTGCGTTAGAACCTTATAATTTATTTAATTATAGCAATCTAGGTTTTCAGACTTATTTTAACTCACAAGATGAGATAGATCTTTTAGATAGGATGTATTTTGATGCAATACGATTGGGGCACTTGGATAATGATATTACGTTAGCTGAACCTGTTGTTAGAGATGCAGATATTGTTGGGGTAGATATGAGTGTGGTGAGAGCTGGAGATCTTTCTTACAAAAAAGCAAACCCAAACGGACTTGATGGAAAGCAAGTATGCAGTTTGTCGAGATATGCAGGGATAAGTGATCGGCTTAAAGTTTTTGGAGTTTTTGAGATTAATAGCGAGAGAAATTCTGGAGCTCAACTTGCAGCAGAGATGATTTGGTACTTCATCGAAGGGTTCAATTATCGAAGTTTTGAGTATCCTGTCGATATCTCAAATGGATGTATGATCTATAAAGTACCTATTGATGACGAAATTCTTACCTTTTACAAATCTAATGATAGTGGACGCTGGTGGATTGAATTACCATTTATTTCAAATGTTAATAATAAACTAAAACAAAATACGTTATTACCATGCGATCGACGAGATTATGAGATGGCATGTGATCAAATTCTTCCTGATAGATGGTTGAAAGCGAGGCGTAAGAATGAAATATAGAGAAGGTATCTTTTCTTATATTAATTTATTGATAAAAAAAAGTTGTGGAATCGAAATCTTTTAGATAGGTTTACGGCCTTAATTCATAAAGAAAACTTAAAATACCCTTATGAAAAAGTTATTTGTCCTTTTAGCAGTAGTAGCACTGTTTGCAAGTTGTGGAAAAGGAGACCGAGGAATGGTTACAGGAGAGCGTGGAAAGAAATGGCATCCAGAAAAACCTTATGGTATGACGTTAGTGCCTGGTGGTGCATTTATTATGGGTAAATCCGATGATGATATTGCGGCAACTCGTAACGCGCCTACTAAGACCGTTACAGTTCCTTCCTATTATATGGATGAAACTGAAATTACTAATGCAGAATATCGTCAGTTCGTTTACTGGACAAGAGATTCTTTATTTAGAACTAATCTTGCGATTATGGCTGATGAGAATGGAGCTCTTCCTGGAGATGATGGAATCGGTGAGTTTGCATTTCTTGATGCTGAAGGAGCAGATGGTGATGAGTTGACACCTTGGGAGCAATATGTTCAAGATAATTATGTAGGATTAGGACCTACTGGTTATGAAGGTCGTAAGTTGAATCACGATGTAGATTTGATTTGGGATACGGAAGAGATGCCAGATGAATTCTATGCTGAGGTTTATGATAATATGATCATACCTTTTGAAGAAGCGTATAACGGAGAACGTACGATTGATACTAAAAAAATTATCTTTACTTATACAAGTCTTGATATGAATGCGGCAGCTAGAAATCGTGATGAGTCTAAATCTAGAAAAGATTTTATAAAGCAAGTTCCTGTTGAAATCTATCCTGATACAACAGTGTGGATTCGTGATTTTAATTACAGCTACAATGAGCCTATGCATAATGATTATTTCTATCATGAAGCATATAGTGATTATCCTGTAGTGGGTGTTAACTGGAATCAGGCTAAAGCTTTTTGTCAGTGGAGAACGTTATATCACAATGCATACCGTAAGCAAAGAAATGTAGAGCGTGTAAATGAGTACCGTCTTCCTACTGAGGCAGAATGGGAATATGCTGCTCGTGGTGGTTTAGAAGGAGCGACTTACCCTTGGGGTGGTCCTTATGCAAAAAATGATAGAGGTTGTTTCTTAGCTAACTTTAAACCTTTAAGAGGTGATTATGCTGCTGATCAAGCTTTGTATACTGTAGAGGCTGATGCATATGAGCCTAATGAGTATAATCTTTATAACATGGCAGGTAACGTTTCAGAATGGGTAAACTCTTCTTATGAAGCTGGTGCATATGAGCATATGTCTTCTATGAGTCCTGTAGTGAATGATGCGAGTAATAAGCGTAAAGGTGTACGTGGTGGATCTTGGAAAGATGTTTCTTATTTCCTTCAAGTTGGTACACGTGATTATGAATATCAAGATAGCGCAAGAAGTTATATAGGTTTCCGTACGGTACAGTCGTACATGGGTACTGATGTTACTCTTAACGCTGCAACTAACTAGATTTTCAATCAAGTAAATAATAACTTAACTTAACTTAATTTAAAAAACTTAACACAATGGCACAGTCTAAAACAACAAAGAAAATATTTAACATGGCTTACGGTATCGGAGCCTCTGTAGTAATTGTTGGAGCATTATTTAAAATCCTTCACTGGGATTTCGGATACGGTTTTTCTGGAAACAACCTTCTTATGATCGGTTTGATCGTTGAAGCAGTTATTTTCTTTATCTCTGCATTTGAACCAGTAGAAGATGAATTAGACTGGTCTCTAGTATACCCAGAATTAGCAGGTGGACAATTAGCTAATAAAAAAGCCGTTAAAAAAGAAGAGCCTAAAGATGCTCAAGGATTATTATCTCAAAAGTTAGATGCTATGCTCAAAGAAGCTAAGCTTGATGGTGAGTTGATGTCTAGTTTAGGTAACAGTATCCGTTCTTTTGAAGGTGCTGCTAAAGGAATAGCTCCAACTGCTGAAGCAATGTCTTCTACTAAAAAATATTCTGAAGAAATGGCTCTTGCTGCTGCTCAAATGGAATCTTTAAACAGCCTTTATAAAGTTCAAGTTGAAAGCTCTTCTCGTCAAGCGCAAGCTAATGAAGCTATTGCAGAAAATGCAACAAAACTGCAAGAGCAAATGGCAGGTCTTACTAATAACTTGTCTTCTCTTAACGGAGTTTATGGTAACATGTTAGGAGCTATGAAAGCTTAATTAGTTTATTGTTAAAACTATTATTAAAAATAACTAATTAGAATATTATGGCAGGAGGAAAACAGTCCCCAAGACAGAAGATGGTAAACCTGATGTATCTGGTTTTTATCTCAATGTTAGCATTAAACATGAGTAAAGAGGTGCTTAATGCATTCGGTTTACTTAATGTAAATATAGAAGAGAGTAATGTTGCCGCAACTGCAAAGAATAATGCAGCTATGGCAGGATTAGCAGAGCTAGCTGGTGAGCAACCTGAGAAGTATGCACCGCTTAAAGTTAAAGGTGAGCAGGTAGAAAAAATTTCTAACGATTATTATTCTTATCTAGAAGCTCTTAAAGGTGAAATGGAAGGTAGTGTTGAAGATGCAACTGACTATGCAACTATGGATAAAGGAGATTTTCTTGACGTAAAATTCCTTAAAGGAGGTGTTATTACTGAAGATGGTCAAGAGTTTTTATCTAAAATGGATACTTACCGTAAGGATATGCAAGCAATCGTTCCTGAGAATAAGGAAATTCAAACGGCATTAGGTGCTAAATTTACTCCTAGTGATGTAGAAAACGGTGAAGGTGTAACAATGTCTTATTTAGACTATAACTATAAAGGTTATCCTATCATTGCTTCTATTGCTAAGGTTACTTTATTACAAAGTCAAGTTAAAACAACACAAGCTGAAGTTCTTAGTTCTTTACTTGCTGGACAGATGAAGAAAGAAGTTAGTATGGATAACTATACTACTCTTATGGAATCTCCTAAATCAGCTTACTATAATGGCGAAACTTTTGATGGTCAAATCGTATTGGGTCGTAAAGACGCAACTTTAAAGCCTAAAAGAGTAGAGCTTAAATTAGACGGTAAAACACTTAGTGAAAATCAATATACTATCGAGTCTGGTAGGATTAGTCTTAAAGTTGGAGCAGGGTCTGCAGGTGACCATAAGATTACTGGTGCACTTTATTTTGACGAGGATGGTGAGGAAAAAGAAGTTGTTGTAGATCAATCTTTCGCAACTATTCCTAAGCCTAATTCAGCAACTATTGCTGCAGACAAGATGAATGTGGTTTACCGTGGTGTGGCCAACCCAATGACTATCTCTTTTGCAGGTATTTCTGGAAATAGCGTTAATGCTTCTGCGCCTGGTTTAACTAGAAAGAGTGGTAATAGTTATATGATGAGTCCTGGGGCAGGTAGAACTGTGAAAATCAATGTAACAGGAACTTTACCTGATGGAGCAAAGGTTTCAGATTCAAAAGAATTCCGTATTAAAGATTTACCACGTCCTACTGGTATGATAAGTAAGTCTTATGAAAATGTGAGAAAGACACGTTCTAACTTAGGTATTTCAACGGTTTCTGCTGAGTTTTTAGACTTTGATTTTGACTTGAAACCTCGTGTTACAGGGTTTACATTCAAGGTTTCAGGACAGCCTTCTGTTCCTGTTTCTGGTACTAAATTAAGTCCAGCTGCAAAGAACACTTTGAAGAAAGCACGTAAAGGATCAATTGTTCAGATTACTAAAATTAAAGCGGTTTTACCAGGTGTAAACGTGAAGAGTGTTTCTGACATTGCTATCGAAATTACAGATTAATAAAAATTTAAATTCAAATTATGAATAAGATCATAGTTTTATTAGCAGCAGTTGTTCTTTCAGGAACGGCTTATGCACAAAACAATATCCTTAACGCTAAAAGTCCAGCTGAATTCGGTACTAAAACTGAATCTCAAATGGAAAATGATAACGATAAACCTTTACCATATGGTTTTGTAGGAGATCGTGATATCTTATGGCAACGTACGGTATGGGAATCTATTGATCTTGATGAGAGAGTTAATTTCCCATTGTACTACCCAGTAGATACTAATTATGTCGGTAAGGAACGTCGTTCTTTGTACCATGTCTTGACTAAGGCAGCGATGTCTGGTGAAATTACTCTTTTTGGTGATTCTTATTTCAACGAAGCTCGTGAGTTTAAAGATATTGAGAGTACCTTAAAAAGTCAGATTATAACTGATGCAGGTATTAATGTTCTTAATGAAGAAGGAGTTGTTCTCGATGAAGGTGTTAGACCTTTAGATGTTGATACTACTTACAATATTCCTGGCTTTGATGAGTATGTTGAGACTAAAACTATTGGTGCTGATGATGTAAAGGAATATAGAATCAGAGGTTTGTGGTATTTTGATACACGTCAAAGTGAATTAAGATATAGATTATTGGGTATTTGTCCAGTAACTCCAGATGTAAACTTCCCAGATGATCCAACAGGTGTTGAGTTGTTTTGGATCTATTATCCAGATGCAAGAGAGATGTTACATAATTCAAAAGCATTTAATACTTTGAATTCTGCTAGACCTATTTCTTTTGATCACATTTTAAATTCAAGAAGATTCAATGCTCTTATTTATAAGATGGATAACGTTCAAGGAGATAGAGAGATCGATCAGTATATTTCTGATAACTCTATGATGCAGCTTCTAGAGTCTGATAGACTTAAGGAGATCGTTCGTAATTTTGAAATTGATATGTGGAACTATTAATAGTTCACGTATGATAATATTAATGCCTCGCAATAGCGAGGCATTTTTTTTGCTTTTAATTTTAAATCATATTTGTAACTTATATCATCTTTATTAAATATTATGAGTTTAAAAAAATCGGTAGATGTAGTAATTGTAGGTTCTGGAATTGCTGGTTGTACGCTTGCCTGGCAGTGGATTTTAAAAGGGAAATCTATTATTATGATTTCTGATGTAGAGAAAGGATCTTCAGCAGTTGCAGCAGGTGTTTATAATCCTACTATACTAAAAAGGTTTACTAGTGTGTGGAAGTCGGCACAGCAGTTAGAAGTTCTTAATTCTCTTTATCCTCAAATTGAAAAAATGGTTGGTGTTTCTTTTCTACATCCTATCAATATTCTTCGAAGATTTCACGACGATAAAGAAATTAAGACATGGTTAAGAAAATCTCATAAGGAGGATTTGAAGGGTTTCATGTATTCGGACATAATCGACCGCGATATTGATGGTATTGATGCTCCATTTAATTTTGGTCTTGTAAAAGAAACCGGTTGGTTGGATACTATTGGTTTTATGAATGCTAGTTTAGATTATTATAAGAGTATGTCGTCATTGATTTTGGAGTCCTTTGATTTTGATCAATTGTCTCATCACGAAGATTATATTTATTATAAAGAGATTAAGGCAAATAAAATCATTTTTGCTGAGGGTTTTAAAATGCGATCTAATCCTTATTTTAGTGATTTGCCTTTACAGGGTAATAAAGGTGAGGTGCTTACTATAAAAGTTCCTGGTTTAAAGTTGGATCATATCGTTAAATCATCTGTTTTTCTCATGCCTTATGTAGATGATTTGTTTTGGGTAGGCGCGACATATAGTAGAGAAGATCTTACAGATAATTCTACAGAAGTCGCAAAAGAGTTTTTAACCTCTAGGTTAGAACGTTTCCTGAGCTTGCCTTATGAAGTTATTGATCATAAACACGGTATAAGACCTACCACACTAGATAGGAGGCCATTTATAGGATCACACAAAGATTATAAGAATTATTATGTGTTTAACGGTATGGGCAGTAGAGCAGTGTTAATTGCGCCTTGGGCTGCACAAAATTTATACGATAGTATGTATCATGATGCAGATATTAATGAAGAAATGAATGTGGATAGGTGTTATAAATAATTCACACAGTTCCATATATTAAAATTATAAAAGCCGCTTTAAAATATTTTAAAGCGGCTTTTGTAATATGTGTACTAGCTTAGTTTGCTATCTTTTTTTGTCTTTTGTTTTATCATAATCCATGAATATATTGATCCATATATTTCTAGATACCCTTATAACCATGGGTAAGCTAATTATAGAAATTAATGTAATAGCTATGAATATATTCCATCGAGATAAGTCTAGTACGTAGTAACCCAGTACAAAAGTGGCGATAGCAATAGCTACACCTACTCCATAACTCACATACATCGATCCGTAGAAAAAGCTAGGTTCGATTTTATACTTAGTATCACAATGACTGCATCTCTCATTCATTTCCTGCGTTTTACTAGGATAATAGAGATTGTGACTAGTGTACATGGACTCATTTTGGCATACAGGGCATGTTCCTGTAAAAATGCTGTATAATTTAGTGCCTTTTAGCATAAGAAAGCTTTAGTGTTAACGCGCAGTTGCGCATCTTTGCAAAGATACAAAACGACTATGCTCAACGTTCACGATTTACATGTAAGTTTCGGTGGAGAACCGTTATTTGAAGAAATTACTTTTAGGCTTAATCCGGGCAACCGTGTAGGTTTAATAGGTAAAAATGGTGCTGGAAAATCTACACTTTTAAAAGTTATTTCTGGTGATATCCCTTATGACCAGGGTAATATTGCTATCGAGAAGGACATCAGTATAGGTTTCCTTAAACAAGACATCGACTTTGTAAAAGGCCGTACGGTTTTAGAAGAGGCGTATACCGCTTTCGCGAAAGCGAGACAAATAGAAGCTCAAATAGAGATAATCAACGAGCAGCTAGCCACTAGAACCGATTATGAGTCTGACTCGTATTCTAAATTAATAGAAGATATAGGAGATCTTAATCATGAATATGAAATTATAGGTGGATATCAATACAAAGGAGAGACAGAAAAAATTCTTAAAGGTCTTGCTTTTAAACCAGAGCAATTTGACAAGCTCACAGATGAGCTTTCTGGTGGATGGCGCATGAGGATCGAACTCGCAAAGCTATTATTAGAAAAGCATGACATTCTTCTATTAGATGAGCCTACTAACCACCTTGATATAGATTCTATTCTTTGGTTAGAATCATTTTTACAAACTTATCCAGGTGCAGTCGTTATAGTAAGTCACGATAAGATGTTTCTAGATAATGTAACTAATCGTACTATAGAGATAAGTCTAGGTCGTATTTATGATTATCCAAAACCTTATACTAAATTCTTAGCACTACGTGCAGAGATGCGCGAGCAGCAAGAAGCTACCTTTAAGAATCAACAAAAGGAAATAGAACGTACAGAAAAGTTAATTCAAAAATTTAAAGCC
This sequence comes from Nonlabens sp. Asnod3-A02, assembly GCF_045063755.1. Classification (NCBI taxonomy): domain Bacteria; kingdom Pseudomonadati; phylum Bacteroidota; class Flavobacteriia; order Flavobacteriales; family Flavobacteriaceae; genus Nonlabens; species Nonlabens sp. Asnod3-A02. The sequence goes on along the minus strand of NZ_JBEFOC010000006.1, from coordinate 417,770 downwards.
AAAGCCAGCAAAGCCACCATGGCGCAGTCGCTAGTTAAAAAACTAGACCGTATGGATGTGGTGGAAATAGAGCAGACAGATAATGCTGCGATGAATATAAATTTTGCTAAGTCCATACAGCCTGGTAAAATAGTTCTTGAGATCGATCAGGTGAGTAAATCATTTGGTGATAAAGATGTCTTAGATAACGTAAGTCTTACTCTAGAGCGTGGTAAGCGTGTCGCGTTTGTAGGCCAGAATGGAATGGGGAAATCTACCTTAGCAAAAATTATTGTGGGTGATGTAAAAGCTCAAGGTGATATTAATTTAGGACACAATGTTCAATTAGGATACTTTGCCCAAAATCAGGCAGAGTATTTAGACGGAGAGAAAACCGTGTTAGATATCATGCTAGATGCTGCAACAGACAGTAATAGAGTAAAAGTGCGTGATATGTTAGGTTCCTTTCTTTTTAGAGGTGACGAGGCAGAGAAGAAAGTAAAAGTACTTAGTGGTGGAGAGCGCAATAGATTAGCATTATGTAAACTGTTGTTACAGCCATTTAATGTTCTAATTATGGATGAGCCTACTAACCACCTAGATATTCAGTCTAAGAATGTACTTAAGGCTGCCTTATTAAAATTTGATGGAACCTTAATTGTAGTATCTCACGATAGGGAATTCTTACAGGGTTTAACAGAGACGGTTTATGAATTCCGCGATCATAAATTAAACTTATACCTCGGTGATATAGATTATTATCTAGGTAAAAGAAAGGCCGAAGATATGAGGGCGATTGAAAAAGTAGATGTGGTTAAGGATGTTTCGCTTTCGCGAAAGCAAGAAACAGAAAAGAAACAACTCTCTTATGAAGATCAGAAAAAGCAAAAATCCCTTAATAATAGACTCTCTAAAGCCGAAACTAAGATTAACGACCTAGAAAAAACCATTAAAAAGCTAGATGCAGAGCTTGCTGCAAACTATGATGAACTGGTTAAGAAAGAAGGTTTTTTTGATGGTTACCAAGCAAAAAAGAAAGAGTTAGAAGAGTGGATGACAAAGTGGGAAACCGTGTCTGAAGAATTAGATCAGTTTAACAGCTAGCTTTAAGGATAATTTAAGATTCGTGAATTTTTACTGAAGTAGATTTGGAGTCGCTGCAAAGCCTCACTAAATCAATACAATGCGTAAAGCTATTCTTACAATTCTTGCTGTTATAATTATCATTGGAGCTTATTTTGGTTCACAAATGATTGCTGATAGTAAAACAGCTCCTAAACCTATAGTAAAAAAGGATGTTAAAATCGTTGTTACAGACACGATCCAAAACACAACAGTACCCATTATTATTCCAGCAAATGGAATTTTACAAGCTAAAAAGCGTGTGGAATTATATGCAGAAGTAAGTGGTGTCTTTAATTCTACCGGTAAGTTGTTTAGAAAAGGTCAAGAATACGGCGCAGGTCAGACCATGATAAGCATGGATAACAGAGAATTTTATGCACAGGTACAAAGTGCTAGAAGTAATCTTAATAATCAAATTACTGCAATCATGCCCGATTTAAGACTGGATTATCCAGATTCTTTCGCGCAGTGGCAGTCTTATCTTTCTAACTGGAATAGTAACGCAAGTACTCCAGCTTTACCTACTGCTGTTAATGAGCAAGAAAAGTACTTTATTACAGGACGTAATATCTATACTACTTATTATAATATTAAAAATCTAGAAAGTCGTTTAAGTAAATATAGAATTACCGCTCCTTTTAAAGGTGTGCTTACTGAGGCTATGGTGACTGAAGGTACTCTAATAAGAAGTGGGCAGCAGCTAGGTGAGTTTATACAGACAGGATCTTATGAATTGCAAGTTGCTATAAGTGCAGATTTTGCTGACTTGTTAAAAGTAGGAGAAGAAGTAGAGCTTAACAATATTTCTAGTTTAAAATCTTATCAAGGAAAGGTGACTCGTATTAATGGAAAAGTAGATCAAGCATCTCAAACTATTACTACAGTTATAGAAGTAAACAACGACAGCCTTAAAGAAGGTATGTACCTTACAGCAAATCTAGATGCACAACAAATTGAAGACGCGGTAGAGTTGGACCGTAGTTTAATACAAAATGAGAATCAATTATTTGCTGTTAAGGATGGTAAGCTAGATTTGATAACCGTACAGCCTATTCATTACTCAGATAAAACAGTGGTGGTTAAAGGTATCAAAGATGGAACAGTTATAATATCTCAATCAGTGCCTGGGGCTTATCAAGGAATGATCGTGGAGACAGAAGAAACTGCAAGTAAGGCCAGTAATGATGAGTTAGATTCTAAAAAAGCAGCATGAGATCAATAATAGGTTATTTCATAAAGCATAGTGTTGCTGTAAATGTCGTTATAGTAGGGATGATAATTTTTGGGGTTTTTGGGATGGTTTCTCTTAAATCTTCTTTCTTCCCACTTACTGACTCAAAAATCATAAATATAAATGCGACTTACCCTGGAGCATCGCCTCAAGAGATAGAAGAAGGTGTTGTTCTTAAGATTGAGGATAATCTTAAAGGTATAGAGGGAATAGATAGGGTAACGTCTGCATCTCGAGAAAACTCAGGAAGCATTACTGTAGAGATACTTAAGGGGTATAATATAGACTTCATGTTGTTAGAGGTGAAAAATGCGGTAGATCGCGTTTCTTCTTTTCCTGTTGGTATGGAGCCATTAGTTGTTTCTAAAAGAGAAGAGTCTAGGCCTACTATATCTTTTGCCCTTAGTGGTGAAGACGTGCCGCTTAGAACCTTAAAACAACTAGCTAGAGAGATAGAAAATGATCTAAGAGGTATAGACGGTATTTCTCAAATAGCCATAGAAGGATATCCAGATGAAGAAATAGAGATCGCTGTAAATGAAAATACACTTAATGGATATGGTCTTAGTTTTCAGGATATTTCTGACGCTGTATCTAGTTCAAATATTCTCACCACTGGTGGTAATATTAAAACAGATACAGAAGAATACCTGATTAGAGCAAATAGTAGATCTTATTATGGTGATGAATTAAGTCATATCCCTGTAAAAACATTGTCCGACGGTACAAGTGTTCTTTTAAAAGATGTTGCTATAATCAGAGATCGATTTTCTGAAACACCTAATGCTACTTATTTTGATGATAAACTTGCTGTAAATATTACAGTAACAAGTACAAATGCCGAGGATTTAATAGACGCGGCAGATAATGTTAAAGAATATATAGAAAATTATAATCAACGATTTACTAACGTACATCTAGATATTGTTAGAGATCTCTCTGTAACTTTAAATCAGCGTACAGCACTATTGACAGAAAACGCTATCGTCGGTATGTTGTTAGTTTTGTTGTTTCTTTCTGTGTTCTTAAACACTAGATTAGCATTTTGGGTAGCCTTTGGTTTACCTATTGCATTTTTAGGAATGTTCATATTTGCAGGTCAGTTTGATGTTACCATAAATGTACTTTCCCTCTTTGGGATGATTATCGTAATAGGTATTCTAGTAGATGACGGTATTGTGATAGCCGAAAATATCTACCAACATTATGAAGATGGTAAGTCACCGGTACAAGCAGCTATCGATGGTACTATGGAGGTGATTCCACCTATTTTAAGTGCTATCATAACTACATTACTCGCGTTTTCTACATTTTTATTTTTAGAAGGTAGAATAGGAGATATTTTTGGAGAAGTCTCAGTCATTGTTATTTTAACTCTTATTGTGTCGCTAGTAGAAGCGCTGGTTATACTTCCTGCTCACTTAGCACACTCTAAAGCTCTACAGCCAAAGTCGGATAAGCCTAAAAAAGGTATTGCAAAGGCATTTCAAAAAATGCGAGTGATTAATGAATATGGAGATAAATCTATGAACTGGATGCGTGATAAATTGTACGCACCTGTTTTGAAATTTTCATTATCTCATAAACTTTTTGTTTTCTCACTATTCTTTGCGGCATTGTTTTTAACAGTAGGGTCTATGAATGGAGGTGTTATTAAAAGAGCCTTCTTTCCACGTATATCAAGTGATCAAGTTACAGTGACACTAGCCATGCCTAATGGTACGTCAGAGTTTATAACAGACTCGATCATTAACTCGATAGAGGTAAAAGCGCTGCAGGTAAACAAAGAATTTACAGCAAAATATTTGCAAGACGAGATTTATGGTGATAGCATCCAGTTGTTTGAGAATATCATTAAATCACAAACATCGTCCTCATCAGCTAGTTTACGTATCAATCTATTGCCTGGAGAGAGTAGGCCAGATGATCTAGACGCCGCCATAGTGTCTAATTATTTGAGAGATCTTGTAGGGGTTGTTCCTAGTGCAGAAACTCTTACTTATGGTTCTGGTGGTAACTTTGGTGGTAGTCCTGTGGCAGTTTCTTTACTAAGTAATGATATTACAGAACTTAAAGCCGCCACAGCAGAGTTTAAAGAAATACTAGCGGCAAATCCTTTATTGAAAGATATAGAAGATAACGACCCTGCTGGTATAAAAGAAATCAATCTAGTATTGAAAGAGACAGCCTATTCACTAGGTCTAACCACTAGAACAGTAATGGCGCAGGTGCGATCTGGTTTCTTTGGGACAGAGGCACAACGTTTTCAGCGTGGTCAGGATGAAATAAGAGTGTGGGTGCGTTATGATCGAGATAATCGTAATAGTATTAAAGACTTAGATGAATTTAGGGTATTAACTCCTGCTGGTGACCGTGTGCCACTAAGAGATGTAGCGTCTTACACGATAGAAAGAGGTGATGTTGTCATCAATCACCTAGAAGGTAGAAGAGAGGTTCTTATTAGTGCAGATCTTAAAGACCCAAGCCAGGATGCTACAGAGATATTAGAAAATATTAAGTCAGAGGTTATTCCTGGTCTACAAAACAAATATCCGACTATATCGCCTAATTATTTGAGTGGTCAGGCACGTGAGGCAGATAAATTTATATCGAGCCTTAATGTAGCAGGTCCGGTTATCTTGCTATTGATTTATTTTGTGATTGCATTCACCTTCCGTAGTTGGTTGCAGCCTATCATGCTTATTGTTCTTATACCTTTTAGTTTTGTAGCTGTAGGGTGGGGACACTGGATTCATGGTTTTCCGGTTAATATTTTATCATTGCTTGGTATTATCGCCTTGATCGGTATTATGGTAAATGATGGACTTGTGCTTATAGGTAAGTTTAATAGCTCGATAAAAGAAGGGTTGAGTTTTGATGATGCTCTTTTTGAGGCGGGAAAAAGCCGTTTCAGGGCAATTTTCTTAACCTCTATAACTACTATAGCTGGTCTAGCGCCACTATTATTAGAAAAGAGTAGGCAGGCACAGTTTTTAAAACCTATGGCTATTTCTATTTCTTATGGTATAGCAATGGCTACCGTGCTAACCTTGATTATGTTGCCACTATTTTTAAGTTTTGGTAATAGTGCAGAGGCTGCTATATATTGGTTACGTACTGGTAAAAAGGCTAAAAAAAGAGATTTGACAGGTGTCGCACCAGAGCAAAATGAACTAGATGATAATGAAAATGAATAAGCAATTATATAGTTTAGGTCTTGTTATGTGTTTCGCTTTCGCGAAAGCGTACTCACAACAATTCACAGAGACATTATTAAGTAGGGAGCAGGCTGTTGAGCTCATGCTAGAAAATAACTACGGAATTAAAATAGCAAAGAACACGACTGAAATTGCTGAAAATAATGCAGGTATCTTAAATTCAGGTTACCTACCTTCTTTACAAGGAACTGCTAGTGCTAGTTATGACGATACAGATTCTACTACAGACTTTGACGGTGCGCTAGATGCGAGTGGAGTGCCGCGCACAAACATTGAGATCAATGATGCAGAAACTAGACAGTACAATGCTGGTATCGCTTTAAATTATACTTTATTTGACGGATTAGGTAGGTTGTATAATTACAAGCGTTTAAAAGAGCAATATAGTCTAAGCAAATTAGACGCTCGAGCGACTGTAGAGAATACGACTTTACAGTTAATGAGTGTTTACCTAGAGATTTCAAGAATTACAGAAAACTTAAGGGTTTTTGAACAAACGTTGGAAATTTCTAAAAAACGAGAAGAGAGAGCACAGTACCAGTTTGAGTACGGCCAGGTAAATAAACTAGAGGTGCTCAATGCTAGGGTAGATATAAATACGGATAGTGTAAATGTTCTTAATACTAGACAACAGCTGCGTAATTCTAAACGCGATCTTAATTTGTTATTAAATAGAGATTTAACAAGTGATTTTAAGGTAGATACTACTATTGTACTTCAAAATTTATTAAAAGTAGATAGTTATCTGGAAAAGGTAAGTGAAAATAACATACGTCTATTGCAGTCTGCATCTACTTTACAAATAAGTGATTATGATATAAAGACGAGTAAAGCACTGTTACTACCTAATATAGGTTTATCTGGTTCTTATGGATGGAATCAAACTGATAGTCCATCTAGTGCGTTTTTTCCTGCTACTACTAGAACAAGTGGTTCTTTGAGAGTAGGAGCAACTCTAACATGGGATATTTTTGATGGTGGTAGAAGTATTACTGGACTGCGCAATGCAAAAATAGCTTTTAAGAATGAAGAGTTTTTTAAGAAGCAAGTAGAGCAAGAGGTAGGTAGAGATATAGCAAATGCCAAAGGCAATTATACCAATGCCCTTGCTATTTATAGAATGCAGCAGCAAAATGTGCTCACTAATAATAGTAATTTTGAAAGAACTGAAGAGCAATTTAAGTTGGGACAGGTTTCAAGTATCGAGTTTAGACAGGCGCAAGTAAACTTGTTAAATGCAAAAACTATTGAGAATCTAGCAAAATATGATGCAAAACTAGCGGAGTATCAATTGCTACAACTAGCTGGTCAATTGCTTAATATCCCTTTATGATAGAACATTTTTTCATGTGTCCTCATTGCTGGCAAGAGATATCTATGTTATTAGATCCAGCTTATTCACAGGTTTATGTCGAGGATTGTGAAGTGTGTTGTAATCCTATTGAGTTAAAAGTAATTTTTTTTGATGGTGAAATGTCTGGTTTTGAGGCTAGAGAGATTGGGCAGTAAAAGTTTTTTCAAAAAAGCTTGTGTAAGGTTTAAAGGCTGCGTATATTTGCAGCCCATTAGAACAGGAAGTTGTCAGAGTAATGATCTGAGGTTGTAAAACAAGTAACTGATCGTTTTTAAATCGCGAGGTAGAGCAGTAGGTAGCTCGTCGGGCTCATAACCCGAAGGTCGCTGGTTCGAGTCCAGTCCTCGCTACTAAGAAAAGAAAGCTCTTGAGAAATCAAGGGCTTTTTTTGGTTTTATATATTTAAGTGCGGCCCGCTTTTATGGGAAAACACTATTTTTATATTAGAATATTTTTCAAATGATTTCAAGAACAACTGTAGATGCTGTATTTGACGCTGCTCGTGTAGAGGAGGTGATCGGTGATTTTGTTCAATTAAAGAAGTCTGGTTCTAATTTTAAAGGATTGAGTCCTTTTACCGAAGAACGATCGCCTAGTTTTATGGTTAGTCCGGTTAAGCAAATTTGGAAAGACTTTAGTTCTGGTAAGGGTGGTAATGCGGTTACTTTTATTATGGAACATGAGCATTTTACGTTTCCTGAAGCGATAAAATGGCTGGCAAAAAAGTATGGTATTGAAATCGAAGAAACACAACAAACTGATGAGCAGAAACAGGTTCAAAATGAGAAAGAGTCTATGTTTCTGGTTTCTAAGTATGCAGCAGATTGGTTTCATGGGCAGTTAAAAACTGATGAAGGTAAAGCGATAGGATATAGCTATTTTAAAGAGCGTGGCTTTACAGATGAAACGATAGATTATTTTCAGTTAGGTTATAATCCAGATCAATGGAGTGCTTTTACCGACGCAGCTATAAAAGCAGGTTATCAACTAGAGTTTTTAAATAAGACAGGTGTTTCAATTGTTAAGGAGGACAAGAAATTTGATCGATTCAAAGGTCGTGTGATGTTTCCTATACGTAGTCTTTCTGGGCGAGTTTTAGGTTTTGGAGGTAGAATTCTCAATAATGAGAAAAAAGCGGCTAAATATCTCAATTCTCCACAGAGTGAGATTTATGATAAATCAAATGTTCTTTACGGTATATATGAGGCAAAGCAGGCTATAGCAAAAGAAGATCTCTGTTATCTAGTTGAGGGTTATACTGATGTAATTCAATTGCATCAGGCAGGAGTTAAGAATGTGGTTTCTAGTTCTGGTACTGCGCTGACTAGTCAACAAATTAGATTAATACAGCGACTTACAAAGAATGTTACTGTATTATATGATGGTGATGCGGCTGGTATGAGAGCGGCCATAAGAGGTACTGATCTTATATTAGAAACCGGAATGAATGTACGTGTTTGCACTTTTCCTGATGGAGAGGATCCAGACTCTTTTGCAAAATCTCATACGGAATCTGAAATAGTAGATTTTCTTACTAATAATGCTCGTGATTTTATTTCGTTTAAATCAAACCTTCTTAAAGAAGAAGCTGCTGGTGATCCCATTAAGAAAGCTGATATGATTAGGGATATAGTAAATAGTATAGCAAAAATACCTGATGATATATCTAGAGAGATATATGTTAGAGAAAGTGCTGCTATTCTAGATATAGGTGAAGATGTGTTGTTTTCTACCCTAGCACAAGTACGCAATTCTGGACTAATAGAGCAAAAAAAGAAGCAGGTCAAAGAAAAAGCGCAAGCGCCTATGACCAAAGTGGAGATTTCTCCAGAGAACTTAAATGTAGACCGTAGAGGTTTGTTAGAGCGCTCTATTATTGCTATCTTGTTATTATACGGAGGAAAAGATGAAGTTTTTGAAGATGAATATATTCAGGATGGTAGTGGTGTAGAAGTCGAATATGAAACAGTAAAAGGAGAGCAACGTGTTTATGAGAAAATATACATGGACCTACACTCTGATGAGATTAAGTTTGCTAATCCTGATTTTCAGGCGATATATACTAAAATAATTGATGTTCTACTATTAGAGCAAAAGCTGGACGTTCAATTGATACTATCTGCTTTTGAGGGGCAATATGCAAGTGTTATCGCAGATATTACAATGTCAGATGATAAGTATAGTCTTCATGATTGGGAGCGTAATCAGATTTTTCCTAAGCACAAAGATCAGTCTGTGTCGGAATATACTAGTCAAGTTCTATTGCATTTTAGGCAGTTTCTTATTTATGATCTAGTGGAGAATATTAATAGGATTATAGCAAAAAACTCACCTGAAATTGATAATCAAGAGGCTTTAAGGCAAGTAATGGATTATAATTTGTTAAGGACTAAAATTGATTTAAAAAACAGAACGGTTATACCTTCTGATGGTTTAAGTAGGTTCTTGTTTAGCTAGTGATTTGTAATAAGCGTGACTGATGTATTAAGTCTGCTATATTATCAACGTTTAGTTTTTTAAGTAATCTAGTTTTATAAGTACTTACTGTTTTCTCATTGATAGATAGTTGTTGAGCTATTTCTTTATTACGCTTACCTCTAGATAATAAGTTTAGGACCTCTATCTCTCTAGTAGATAGTTTTTTGAATTTAAGAATATTACTAGTTTGCTTGTTGTTTAATTGATTTTTAATATCCTCAGACAGGAATGTTTCTCCACTGGCAACAGTAAGTAATGATTTTCTTATTTCTTTTACAGAACGCGTTTTTGCTATGTAGCCATTTGCGCCTGCTTTTACTGAGCTTATAGCGTATATTTCTTCAGGATGACAGCTTACAACTAGAATTTTGATATTTGGAAAATGGGACCTTATTTCTCTAAGGGATCCCACACCGTTAGAATTGGGTAAATCGACTTCGAGAATTAGCACATCGGGATCGTGTTTTGTGATACCAGAAATAAGATCTTTACCGTCATCTATTTTGCCTACAAATTGAAAGTCTTTATAGTCTTTCATCATAGCTTTTAACCCTTTATTAAAGATGGGATGATGGTCTGCTAATAAAATGTCCATTTCTTATTAATTATTGTATCTACAAATATATACAGCTCATAGTAATTCTTACAAAATCAAGTGTGCGTATTGCCTTACATCACAGAGAATTAGGTGTTAAAAATTACCTAAAATTAGAGGGTATTTCGCACACAGGAATAGGGTTCATCTTGTGTTGATTCCTTCTGTTAAATGATAAATAAATGTTTAACACTTCTTGCTCTCTATCGCTTAAATCTTCAACATTATGACCTTTATCTATTTGATTCATAGCCCATTCTAGCTCGTCATAACTGGCTCCTATTTGGTCTTCGTCTGTTTTTTCAGCTCCATAAAGACCGTCACTAGGTGCTGCTTTTATAATGCTTTCAGGTACGTTTACCAGTTTACCGATGGCATAAACCTCACTTTTCATTAAATCTGCAATAGGACTAACGTCCACACCGCCGTCGCCATATTTAGTGTAAAAACCAACTCCAAAATCTTCTACTTTATTACCTGTTCCAGCAACTAATAAGCCATTTACACCTCCATGATAATAGAGTGTGGTCATTCTCAATCTTGCTCTAGTGTTTCCTAGAGTAAGTTCTACCTGTGGACTGCTGTCTATGCTAGGCATGTTTGATTTGAAAATATCAAAAACAGGTGTTAGGTCACTACGTACATCGCTAACATTGCTGAAACGATTTTTTAGTTGCTCTATGTGTTCTTGAGCTCTTGTCACATGATCTTCATGCTGGTGGATAGGCATTTCTACGCAAAGTAGATCTAGCCCGGTCATTGCGCATAAAGTAGAGGTAACGGCGCTATCTATACCGCCACTTACGCCTACCACATAACCTTTAACTCCGGCTTTCGTAGCATAATCTTTTAACCATTTTACTATATAATCAGTAACTTTATCAGTTTTCATAATCGTATTTTTGCAAGCCTAAAAATAAATAAAATAATAGCGAGTTATTGAGGTATGAAGATTAAGTTATTTAAGTTTTTTGTTATTGTCGCTTTCGCGAAAGCGATAACCTCATGTACATCTAGTTCAAAAGTAGAAGAAGAGATTTCTAATATACCTCTAGATGTAGAGTTCGTAAAGTTTCATGAGGAGTTTGCAGGTGCTCAAAAAGCAGATTTGTCTACGATGAAAGGAGAGTATCCACTGTTTTTTCCAGTAACAGTGCCTGATAGCGTGTGGATGGCAAAAATGGAAGGTAAAGACTCCATACATAATGTATTAGAAAAAGCCGTAGACGATGCTGATTTTAATTATGTAGAAATAGAAGAAGAGTTAGAAGATGTGATGCGACACGTGGTGTATTATTTTCCAGATTTTGAGCCCACTCCTGTTGTAACAGTCCTGTCAGATGTGAATTATAGACAGAAGGTGATACCTACTGCAAGTCAATTAATAGTTTCTATAGATACTTATTTAGGTAAGGATCATGAGTTGTACATAGGGATTAATAAGTATCAGAGGGAGAATTTAAACATAGAACAGCTACCGGCTGATGCTTCTCTAGCGTATGCGCGACTCTTTGTTGAGCCTAGTATGGAACGTAGTTTACTGGGTAATATGATTTATCACGGTAAGTTACATTATCTACAAGAATTATTTGCGCCTAACGCAACTGGTGATCAGTTGTTTAGTTATACTCCTGAGAAATATGCTTTTACTGTTGAGAATGAAGGTGAGATGTGGAGGTATTTTATAGATAACGAGTTATTATACGATACAGATTCAAAATTATTATCTCGTTTCATACTACCAGCACCTTTTTCTAAATTCTATCTAGAGGTAGACCAGCAGACGCCAGGTGGTGTAGGTCGCTATATAGGATACAGAATGGTGAAATCATTTATGGAGAATAACGAGGTGGATATAGAAACAATGATTCAATTAAAACCAGAAGAAATTTTTAAACGATCTAAATACAAACCATTACAATAATGTCAGATAATAAAAATAGATCTACTATTAAGATAGGGATCGAGCTAGATGAAAATAGAGTGCCAGAACACATAAGATGGAGTGCGCCAGATGGTGGTGTAGATGCTGCAGAGGCTAAGGCTATGATGGTTTCTATGTGGAATAGTGTAGAGAAGGAGTCTTTCCGTATAGATTTATGGACCAAAGATATGCCTGTGGATGAGATGAGAGTCTTTTTTCATCAGACACTTGTTTCTATGGCAGACACTTATCATCGTGCTACAAATGATGATAAAATGAGAGATACGATGATTGATTTTTGCGATTATTTTGCAGAAAAATTAAACCTTAAAGAGAGTAAGTAACTCTTTTAAATAAATGGAAGAACCATTATTTGATCACAATCTATTGATAGAAATGTCATGGTATAAAATGCCCTTCGGTGCTCACAAAGGTAAATTCCTTAGTGAGTTACCGGAGTCGTATTATGTCTGGTTTAGAAGGCAGGGGTTTCCTAAAGGTAAATTAGGTAACTATATGACAACTGTTTTTGATATGAAAGTAAATGGTATCGAGGGTATCTTACGTGAGATACGTAAAAATACGGTTAATGATAGACCAGTTTTTTAACGGTCTTATAAGCTATCGTTTATACCGCCTATGTATTCTAATAGTTCTTCTTTTCCTTGATTGTTTGAAGAGCTAGTGACAAAGTATGGGGGCATTTCTTCCCAAGAACCTTCAGTAAGGTACTTTTTGTAAGCCTCTACATTACGTTCTAAAGCATTAGGCTTTAATTTGTCAGCTTTGGTAAAAATGATACTAAAAGGAATACCACTCTCGCCTAGCCATTCCATGAATTCAACGTCTATAGGTTGTGGCTCATGTCTTACATCTACTAATACAAATCCTGAGATTAACTGCTTGCGCTGTTCAAAATATTTAGTGATAAATTTTTGAAACTTTGCTTTGCTAGTCTTAGAAACTCTCGCATATCCATAACCAGGTAAATCGACTAGGTGCCAAGATTTATTGATTAGAAAATGGTTGATTAATTGCGTTTTTCCAGGTCTACCAGACGTTTTTGCTAGGCTCTTCTTGTTCGTAAGCATGTTGATTAAAGAAGATTTTCCTACGTTAGATCTACCTATAAATGCATATTCTGGAATTCCAGAGTTAGGACATCTTTTTACGTCTTGGTTAGATATAACAAATTCTGCGCTAGTAATTTTCATATGGCAAAGGTAATGATTAGTCGGCTAGATTTATGATCAGACAGTGTGTAGTAACTGTTTGATTCACGATGACTATGGATTAATAATGGAAAAATATTTCTTTATAATAAATTTCTTTTTTCTAGCCAGCTATTAAGAATTTCATTGAACTCATCAGGATGTTCCATCATGGCTGCATGCCCACATTTATCTATCCAGTACAGGTCGCTGTCTGCAAGTTTTTCATGAAACTCGTCTGCAACTGCAGGTGGGGTCACGCTATCTTGTTTACCCCATATGATACAAACCGGAGTTGTCATATTAGGTAAATCCTTAGACATGTTATGTCTAATAGCACTTTTTGCTATGGCTAGTGTTTTAAGCAGTTTATTGCGATCGTTAACCGTAGCAAATACTTCGTCTACTATTTCTTTAGTAGCGACAGCAGGATCATAAAATACGTCTTGACTTTTTTCTTTGATGTAGTCGTAATTTCCTTTTTTAGGATAACTCTCACCCATCGCGCTTTCATAAAGGCCAGAACTACCGGTGATTATAAGAGCTTTAATTTTTTCAGGAAATAACTTTGTAGTAACTAGTCCGATATGGCCTCCTAGAGAATTGCCTAGTAAAATAACCTCTTTCCAGCCCATATGGTCGATAAAGGCGTTGATGTGCTTTGCAAATGTACCGACGCTAGTTTTAATAAGTGGCGTGGTGTACAGCGGTAAAGTAGGCACAACTACTTGATAACCTTTTGAGGGGAAATAATCGATCACACCTTGGAAATTACTCAATCCACCCATTAAACCATGAAGTATGATTATAGGTGTTCCTTCTCCTGTAATGTAATATTCAAATTTACCGTCTTTGATTAAGTCGTGCGTCATAGGGTAATTCTAAGTGGCAAATATAGTTGTTTTGAATGTAGCAAGATGCCTCAATTTCTTTAGTTTTTAAAGAGAAAATTCAGTTTTTATTTAAAAAATTAAATGTTGCTGTCTCGCTTTCGCGAAAGCGGAATTAACATCCTTTTTGAATATTAAGCACCGATTCTTAAATTGTTAATAACTAGGGTAGTTATTCAGAATAAGGCTCACTTATCAACAATGTGGTAAAATGTGGTAAAAAGTGGTATTTAATTTCTTATTTTTGATTTAATAGCGCTAAACAGCTATTTCTAGTGAACAATTTTATAGGTACATACGAGTGTAAAACTGACGCCAAAGGGCGATTTATGATGCCAGCTGCTTTAAAAAAGCAACTGACACCGGTCGTTCAGGATGGTTTTGTGATTAAACGAGCTGTTTTTCAGCCTTGTTTAGAGCTCTATCCTATGAGTCAGTGGAATAAAATGATGGAAAAATTGAACGGTTTAAATCGTTTCAATAGAAAGCATAATGATTTTATACGTCGTTTTACAGCAGGAGTTAAAACTGTTGAGGTAGATGCAAATGGACGATTACTTATACCTAAGGATCTTATAACCTTTGCTGGAATTACAAAAGAAGTAACCGTGTCGAGTGCGGTGAATATATTAGAAATCTGGGATAAGCAAAAGTATGAAGCGGCTATAGATGACTCGCTAGATGACTTTGCTGATCTCGCTGAAGAAGTAATGGGAAATGACACAATCGACCTCTTATCATAATCCGGTTCTTTTAAAAGAGACCGTAGATGGATTAAATATTAATCCGTCAGGAACGTATGTGGACGTCACCTTTGGTGGTGGTGGTCACTCCCGTGAGATTCTCTCACGTTTAGGTCCGGATGGAAGGCTGTTTGCATTTGATCAAGATACAGATGCGCTGGCAAATGCCATTGATGACGATCGTTTTATGTTGATCAATCAAAATTTTGGTTACATGAAAAGGTTTTTAAGGCTTTATGGAGCTAAAGAGGTGGATGGTATTCTTGCTGACTTGGGTGTTAGTTCTCATCAATTTGACGAGGCTGCGCGTGGTTTTTCTACTCGATTTGACGCTAGACTTGATATGCGTATGAATCAAGAACAAGAGTTAGACGCTGTAGTCGTAGTTAATGAGTATGATGAAGAAGATCTCGTAAGGATTTTTAAGGCTTATGGAGAGTTGCGTATTGCGCATAAACTAGCTAGAAGAATAGTAAGTGCTAGAGAAGAGGCTGAGATATTAACCGTCGCAGACCTTAAAGAGATTTGTTCACCACTTGTGCCGGAGAGAATTGAGCATAAGTTAATGGCTCAAGTGTTTCAGGCTATACGTATAGAAGTGAATAAGGAAATGGAGGTGCTGTATGATTTTTTAAGACAGTCAGAAGAGGTGCTTAAAGTGGGTGGTAGATTGAGTGTTATTTCTTATCACTCTTTAGAAGATAGGCCTGTAAAAAGGTTTATGCGCAATGGTCTTTTTGAAGGAGAACCAGAGAAGGATGTTTTCGGTAGATCTAGTGTTCCTTTTAAAAGGATAGGTAAAATGATTATCCCTTCTAAAGAAGAGATAAAAATGAATAATAGGGCAAGAAGTGCCAAGTTGCGTATAGCAGAAAAAATAGAGAGAGAATAAATGGCTACCAAAGTATATGACATATTAAAGGGTAGTTTCTTAACTAATGACGACGCTTTTAAAAACTGGCGTTTCATATTATTTGCTGCGGTACTTGCAATTGCTATGATTTTTACTGGTCATAGTTATGAGAGAAAAGTGCATAAGCTAGCTGCTGTTAATGAACAAGTGACAGAGCTGCATAGCGAGTATACAGATTTAGAAAGAAGATTAATGTTTATGCAAATGGAGTCTACCATTGCAAGAAAAATAGGAAATAAAGGGATTGCTCCGGCTAAGAGTCCACCGCAGAAAATAGTAATTGTAAAAAGCAAAGATGGCAACAACTAATAAAAATATATTGAACAAGATGTACTTGGTGAGTGCATTGTTTGTTGTTGTTGCATTATTGGTAGTGGTTCAAATTATCAATATTCAATTTATTGAAGGAGATGATTACCGTGCCAAAGCAGAGCAACGCGTTTTTAGAAACGACACTATTCCTTCTACTAGAGGTAATTTATATGATGCAAATGGACAGTTGCTAGCAACTTCTATAAGTAAGTACGATATACGATTTGATGCTTTAGCGCCATCTAGTAAAGATTTTAATGAGAATATAGCTGCTCTTGCTGAGGAGTTGGGAAAGAAATTTGACAAATCTAAAAGTTATTATTTACAGAAATTAAGAAAAGCGCATAGTAACAAAAATCGTTACATGCTTATTGCAAAAAATCTCAATTATGGAGATTATAAAGAGATAAGAGAATTTCCTCTTTTTGAAAAAGGGCCTTACCGTGGTGGTTTAATAGTAGAGAAAAGAATAGTGCGTGAGCATCCGTTAGGTAAAATGGCAGAGCGTATCGTGGGTTATGATCGCAGAGGAAGTGCTCCTGTAGGATTAGAAGGTGCTTTTGCTCCTTATTTGAGAGGTAGTGATGGTGTTAAGTTAGAGCAGAAAATAGGTAAAAATCAATGGAAACCTATTAATAGCGAGAATGAATTAGATCCTAATGATGGTTTTGACGTATACACGACCATAGATGTGAATATGCAGGATGTTGCGCATCATGCATTACTAAAACAATTAGAATATTTTGAAGCAGATCATGGTACTGCGGTAGTAATGGAGGTTGCAACAGGTGAGATTAAGGCGTTATCTAATCTAGGTAGAGGAGATAACGGTAAGTATTTTGAAAAGAGAAATTATGCTGTATGGGAATCTCATGAACCTGGTTCTACATTTAAATTGATGAGTGTTATCGCTGCGCTAGAAGATAAAGTAGTAGATACCAGTACTGTGTTTGATACAAAAGGTGGTAAGATTTCTTATTACGGCCGTAATGTACGCGATTCTAAATATGGTGGTTATGGTAAAATAAGCGTGGCTAAAGCCTTTGAGGTTTCTTCAAATACAGCACTTGTGCAAATGATACAGAATAATTATAAATCTAATCCAGAAGATTATGTGGATAGATTATATAGTATGAATCTTAACGAGAAGTTGAGCCTACCTATTAAAGGAGAAGGTGTTCCTATGATACCTCACCCAGATGATAAGAACTGGAGTGGATTATCCTTGCCGTGGATGGGGTTTGGTTATGGGGTGCAATTAACGCCTTTGCAAACTCTTACATTTTATAATGCTGTTGCAAATAATGGTGTAATGGTAAAGCCTAGATTAATTAGGGAAGTGAAGTCAAAGGAAAAGGTCGTTGAAAAATTTGATCGAGAGATAATAAATCCTGCGATATGTTCTCAGAATACAATTGATAAGGTAAAAGTAATGATGGAGAATGTGGTGAAAAGAGGGACTGCAGATAACCTGTATAGTGAAAACTTTTCTATGGCTGGTAAAACAGGGACATGTCAGACAGAATACTGGAAGTCTTCTGGTAATTATATAGCTTCTTTTGCAGGGTATTTTCCGGCAGATAAGCCTAAATATAGCTGTATAGTGGTGATAACAAAACCTAGTGTTAGAAAAGGTTATTACGGTAATATAGTTGCGGGACCTGTTTTTAAAACAATTGCGCAAAAAATATATGCTAACAATCCTTTAATAGATCAGCTAGAGTTGCAACAGGCTATACCAACACAAATGGTTGTTTCAACAGATTCTTATTTAAGTAAAGCTCATGCCCAAAATGAAGTTTCTTCCATGAAGATTCCTAATTTGATAGGTATGGAAGCGATGGATGCCATTGCAATAGTAGAAAATTTAGGAGCTAATGTTATTTTAAAAGGTTCTGGAAAAGTAAAATCACAAAGTCTAAAAGCAGGTACTAAAATATCTCCATCAGATAAAGTAACTCTAACATTGATATGATGATTCTAAAAGACATATTATATAAAGTCGGTCTAGATATAGTTATTGGCTCAACAGATGTTCAGATCAATGATATACATTTTGATTCTAGAGCTGTAAAAGAGAATGATCTTTTTGTGGCTATTAAAGGAACAGCTGTAGATGGTCATGATTACATTGAAAAAGCTGTATCACAAGGGGCTAAAGCTGTCGTTCTTGAGGTAATGCCAGATTATCAAGATGAAAATGTGACTTATATAAAAGTTGAGAACGCACATAAAGCGCTGGCTTTAATGGCTGCTAACTTTTATGAAAACCCATCTAGACAACTGAAGTTGGTAGGAGTTACTGGAACAAATGGTAAAACGACTACAACATCTTTATTATACCAGCTTTTTAAAAAGTCAGGCTTTAAGACAGGTTTAATTTCAACCGTAGAGATTTTAATTGATGAGAAAGTAGTTGCGACAAAGCATACAACTCCAGATCCTATGACCATTAATAAACATCTTGCAGCTATGGTTGCGATAGGTGTAGATTATTGTTTTATGGAGGTAAGTAGTCATGGAATAGCGCAAGAAAGAGTGACAGGCCTTGAGTTTGCAGGAGGAGTGTTTACTAACCTAACTCATGATCATTTAGATTACCACAGCACTTTTGCAGAATATCGAGATGTGAAGAAAAGATTCTTTGATCAGTTGCCTAAAGATGCATTTGCATTAACAAATCTAGACGATAAGAATGGAGCTGTGATGCTGCAAAATACAAAGGCTAAAAAGCTGGGGTATGCATTAAAGACATTTACAGACTATCGCGCTCAGATTATAGAAAATCAGTTCGGTGGTTTGTTGTTAAAGATCAATGAGCATGAAGTGTGGTCTAAAATGGTAGGTGAATTTAATGCCTATAATGTTTTGGCTATTTATGCTTGTGCTATAGAATTAGGACTAGAAGAGATAGAGGTGTTAGAAGTGATCTCCCAGTTAGAAGGTGTGTCAGGTAGGTTTCAATATTTTACTACGGTAGAGAATAGAATTACTGCCATTGTAGATTATGCCCATACACCAGACGCTCTCAAGAATGTATTAGAAACTATTAATTCTATACGTACTAGAAATGAGAATGTAATAACAGTAGTAGGTTGTGGTGGCGATCGTGATACATCAAAAAGGCCTAAAATGGCTCACATAGCTGCTGCTTTAAGTGACCAAGTTATTTTCACAAGTGATAATCCTCGTACAGAAGATCCGCAATTGATTCTTGATGATATGGAAGCAGGGGTAGAGCCACAAGATTATAAAAAGACCATAACTATTCTAGATAGAAGTCAGGCTATTAAAGCGGCAGCAAAAATGGCAGATAAAAATGACATTATTCTAATAGCAGGAAAAGGTCACGAAACATACCAAGAGATAAATGGTGTACGATCTGATTTTGATGATCGTAAAATAATAGCCGATATCCTTAATAAACTCAACAAGTAACAAATGTTATATTATTTATTTAAATATTTAGAAGAAGAATTTAATATGCCTGGTGCATCACTCTTTGGTTTTATAACCTTTAGAGCGGCTATAGCATTTGTTCTTTCTTTAGCATTTTCTACCATTTATGGTAAGCGTATTATTACATTTTTACAAAGACAACAAGTGGGCGAGACTGTTCGTGATCTTGGACTAGAAGGTCAGGCGCAAAAGGCTGGTACGCCTACCATGGGTGGTATTATAATTATACTAGCGACTTTAATACCAGTATTCTTATTATGTCAACTAGATAACATTTATGTGGTTATGCTTATCATCACTACAGTATGGATGGGGCTAATAGGTTTTACAGACGATTATATTAAAATCTTTAAAAAAGATAAGGGTGGTCTTAAAGGTATATTTAAAGTAATAGGTCAAGTAGGTTTGGGTGCTATTATAGGTTCTATTATGTTTTTTCATGATGGGGTTACTATAAAAGAAGAAAAAGTAAACCCAAAGAACTCACAGGAATTAATTACTCAAAACTCACCTATCGAGTTTGAAGCTGCAAAAAAGTCTACAAAAACGACTATTCCTTTTGTAAGAGATAATGAGTTTGATTATGCGAGCCTAATTGATTGGATAGATCCTAGCCTTGCTAACTGGGCTTGGTTAGTTTTTATACCTGTAGTAATCATAATAGTGACAGCAGTTTCTAACGGTGCAAATCTTACAGACGGTATAGATGGGCTTGCTGCAGGAACCAGTGCTATAGTTGTGATAACCCTGGCATTGTTTGCATGGATTTCAGGAAACATCGTTTTTTCAGATTATCTCAATGTTATGTATATACCTAACTCTGGTGAGATGGTAGTTTTTATTACCGCATTTGCTGGTGCTTTAGTTGGTTTTTTATGGTACAATACTTTCCCTGCGCAAGTATTTATGGGAGATACTGGTAGTTTAACTATAGGTGGAATCATTGCAGTACTGGCTATTGCTACTAGAAAAGAATTATTAATACCTATTCTTTGTGGGGTTTTCTTAATGGAAAATCTTTCTGTTATGATGCAAGTAAGTTGGTTCAAGTATACTAAAAAGAGACATGGAGAAGGCCGTCGTATATTCTTAATGTCACCATTACATCATCATTATCAAAAACGTGGTATTCATGAAAGTAAAATAGTCGTGAGATTTTGGATCGTCGGTATTTTGCTAGCTATCATAAGTGTGGTAACCCTTAAAATGCGATAATGAATCAATCGCAAAAACATATCGATAGAAAACGCCTGGTTATTCTAGGTGGAGGAATCAGTGGCATGGGAGCGGCAATGTTAGGGGCTCAAAAAGGCTACGATGTTTTTTTAAGTGATGGAGGTGATTTAGGTTCCGCTTTCGCGAAAGCGTTACAAAAACATTCTATTACCTATGAATCTGGAGGGCATTCTATGGAAAAGATTCTTGATGCATCTCTAGTGGTAAAAAGTCCTGGGATACCAGATACCGCCGCGATGATTTTAAAGATTAAATCTGAAGGGATTGAAGTAATTTCTGAAATAGAATTTGCGTCCAGATTTACTGAAGAAAATATTATTGCTGTGACAGGAGCAAATGGTAAGACTACCGTTACCAGTCTTATAGATCATATTTTAAATGTGGCGGAGTTAGATCATACTACCGGTGGGAATATCGGTAAGAGTTTTGCTCAGCAAGTATTTGAAGGTGAATCAGAGAATAGATTACTAGAAGTGAGTAGTTTTCAATTAGATGGAATAACCAGTTTTAAACCTCACATCGCGATTATTTTAAATATCACTCCAGATCATCTGGATAGGTATGATTACAAGTTTGAAAACTATGTCGCTAGTAAAATGCGTATTACGATGAATCAAGATGAGAACGATTACCTCATTTACAATATCGATGATATAGCAATTACAGACGCTATAGAAAAATTAGATATTAAAGCACAACTCATTCCTTTTTCAATGGAAAGAGAATTAAAAACAGGAGCGTGTTTGCTCGATAACAACATACATATTAACACCCATAACTCAGTATTTACTATGCCTACAGAAAAATTATCAATTAAAGGGAAGCACAACACTGCAAATGCAATGGCAGCTTCTACTGCGTCAAAACTTTTACAGATAAGAAAAGAGACTATTAGACAAAGTCTTACTTCATTTGAAGGAGTGGAGCACCGCCTGGAAAATGTGTTGAAAATCAATAAGGTTCAATACATCAATGATTCTAAGGCTACTAATGTAAATGCTACTTATTATGCGCTAGATACTATGGAGCAACCTACGGTATGGATAGTAGGAGGTGTTGATAAAGGAAACAATTATTCAGAACTTTATAGTCTGGTAAATCGTAATGTAAAAGCAATCGTATGTCTAGGAGAAGATAACTCTAAGATAGTAGAAGCTTTTGGCAATTGTGTAGAGCAAATGGTAGAGACTAGTAGTATGGAAGACGCAGTTAGAGTAGCTTATAAATTAGCTCAGGCTGGTGATAACGTATTATTGAGTCCTGCTTGTGCAAGTTTTGATCTTTTCAAAAACTATGAAGATCGTGGACGTCAGTTTAAAAATGCAGTAAGAGGATTATAAATTGAGGATTAAAAACTACATATCTGGAGATACCTTTTTGTGGGCGCTAGTAATCATATTGCTGGTGTTTTCTTTCCTGCCTGTATATAGCGCAAGTGCAAATCTTGCCTACATAGGTAAGGGAACAGGTAATACTACCAAATTTTTGGTAAAGCATTTTGGTCATGTAGTTATAGGTTTGGGGCTTTTGTACTCTGTACATAAAATCCCTTATAGATATTTTAGAGGATTGAGTGTATTGCTACTTCCGGTGGTGATAATTTTACTAGGTTACACTGCTATGCAAGGCACCGTTATGGGTGGTGCTAGCGCAAGTAGATGGATGACAGTTCCTGTTATAGGAATGAAATTTCAGACCAGCACGTTTGCCTTTGTAGTTCTTATGGCATATGTGGCAAAATATCTAGCCTCTATTAAAGATAAAGTAGTAACGTTCAAAGAATCTATACTACCATTATGGGTTCCTGTAGGGATTATTTTGATGCTTATCGTTCCTTTTAACCTGTCTACTGCTGTACTCATTTTTGCGATGATTTTATTGATTTGTTTTGTAGGTGGGTATCCTTTAAAGTATTTACTAGCGATGTTAGGTGTAGGGTTTGTAGCGCTTACTTTATTCGTTTTAACTGCTAAAGCTTTTCCTGGTGTATTCCCTAATCGTGTAGATACTTGGGTGTCGCGTATTGCTACATTCGGTGGTGAGGGAGATTCAGATTCTACATATCAAGTAGAGCGAGCAAAAACAGCTATCGCAAATGGTTATATAGTAGGAGTAGGTCCAGGTAAAAGTGTTACAAAGCATGTGTTACCGCAGTCTGCTAGTGATTTTATATTTGCTATTATCTTGGAAGAATTTGGAATTATAGGTGGTTTAATTATTCTGTCTTTGTACCTATTCTTCTTGTTTAGGCTTATAATAATATCAACAAAGGCTGCTTCTGTTTTTGGGCAGTTGCTGGTTATAGGCGTAGGATTCCCTATTGTTTTTCAGGCACTGACTAATATGGCTGTGGCGGTAAATTTAATACCGGTTACAGGACAGACGCTACCATTAATAAGTAGCGGTGGTACTTCTATTTTGATGACTTGTATGGCAGTTGGGATAGTGTTAAGTGTAAGCGCGCAAAGAGAAGAGGTGAAAGCCCGAGAGAAAATAAAAGAAGATGAAATGAACCCTTTAGACGTACTTAGTGAAGCCATTTAAAATAATCATATCAGGAGGAGGAACAGGTGGTCACATCTATCCAGCTATTTCTATTGCAAATGAATGCAGGAGAAGGTGGGCAGACTGTGAGATACTTTTTGTAGGAGCAAGCGATCGTATGGAGATGGAAAAAGTCCCTGCAGCTGGTTATGACATTAAGGGATTGTGGATAAGTGGTATTCAAAGAAGCTTGTCGCTCAAGAACCTTGCTTTTCCGTTTAAAGTAATAAAGAGTTTATATGACGCCAGTAAGATTATTAAATCTTTTCAACCAGATATTGCTATAGGTACTGGAGGATTTGCTAGCGGTCCTTTACTTTTCATGGCAAATAAAAAAGGGATCCCTACATTGATACAAGAGCAAAATTCTTATCCTGGAATTACTAATAAATTGCTGAGTAAGAAAGTAAATAAAATATGTGTCGCGAGTACAGGTCTGGAGCGATTTTTTCCAAAGGAAAAGATAGTTTTAACTGGTAACCCTGTACGTCAGGACTTACTTAACGTTGACTCTTTAAGAGCAGAAGCTTTATCGCATTATAATCTAGACGCAAGTAAAAAAACATTACTTGTTCTGGGTGGTAGTCTAGGAGCAAGAAGAGTAAATCAATTAATAGATAGTAATCTAGAGTTGTTTACAAAAGAAAATGTTCAAGTAATCTGGCAATGTGGTAAGTTTTATTATCAAGAATATAAAGAAAAGGCACAACCAGGAATTCAGGTACACGCATTTTTAAACAGAATGGACCTGGCATATGCCGCTGCAGATTTTATTATCTCGAGAGCAGGTGCTGGCTCTATTTCAGAATTATGTATAGTAGGTAAACCGGTAGTTTTTATTCCTTCACCTCACGTTGCTGAAGATCACCAAACCAAAAATGCACAAGCAATCACTGCTCAGGATGCTGCCTTAATGATTAAAGAAGTAGATCTAGATCAAAACTTTAAAACCTTATGGACCGGTTTATTATCAAATATAGAATTGCAGAAAAAACTTTCTGAAAATATAAAGAAACAAGCACTTCCAGATGCTACTAAAACTATAGTTAACGAGTTAGAGCAATTATTAAAATGAAAGAACTAGAACACATATCGCATTTTTATTTCATCGGTATCGGTGGGATAGGTATGAGTGCGCTTGCTCGTTACTTAAATGATCAAGGTAAGCACGTGGCTGGTTATGACCGCGTCGTGACAGCTCTTTCTAAAAAGTTGGAAGATGAAGGTATCTCCATTCATTATTCTGATAGTTTTGGTAAAATACCTGAAGAGTTTAAAAACATAGAAACGGCACAAGTAATTTATACACCAGCTGTTCCAGCAGATTTTGGAGAATTAGTTCGCTTTCGCGAAAGCGGAATTAACATCTTAAAACGTGCCCAATTATTAGGTCAGATTTCTAGAACCATGACCTGTCTGGCAATTGCAGGAACGCATGGTAAAACAACAACTAGTGCTATACTAGCGCACTTGCTTTATAAGAGTGACGTTAAGGTAACTGCCTTTTTAGGTGGAATTCTAGAAGGCTACGATACTAATTATTTGTGTTCTGGCACGGATGTTATGGTGGTAGAGGCAGACGAGTTTGATAGGTCTTTCATGCAGTTAGATCCGGATATTGCAGGAATAACATCAATGGATGCAGACCATCTTGATATTTATGGAGATGCTGCGACTTTTGAAAAGACTTTCCATGATTTTGCTGAATTATTGGATGGTAAAACCTTGCTATTAAATGAAAAATTAGACCTTCAAGGTTTAAAAGTAGGATTAGATTCTGGTGATTATGAGGCTGTCGATGAGGTCATCATAGATGGTGCTTATCATTTTGATTTGATAACACCGCAAGGTAAAATAGATAAATGTCTTTTAAAATTACCAGGTAAACATAACTTGAGTAATGCTATACTAGCTATGGCTGTCGCATTAGAGCAAGGTGCAAATCCTGAAAAATTAAAATATGCACTCGCATCATTTCCAGGTGTGAAACGTAGATTTACTTACAGGGTTGATAATGAGCGTAGGGTTTTAATTGATGATTATGCACATCACCCTAAGGAGATAGATGCAGTTTATCAAGCTGTTACAGAAATGTATCCTGAGCAAGAGAAACTAGTAGTTTTTCAGCCGCATTTGTTTTCTAGAACACGAGATTTTATAGATGAATTTGCATTATCGTTGAGTAAGTTTGATAAAGTAGCTCTTCTAGACATTTATCCAGCTAGAGAATTGCCTATAGAGGGTATAACGTCAGAGTTGCTATGCAGAAAGATTAATGCACTAGAGCAATCACCTGAGGTGGTTACCGTTGTAGAAAAAGACGATATAGAAGAGTTTATTAACGATATGGGCACGAGAATTGTTATTATGTTAGGTGCTGGAGATATAGGAGTGGAGATAAATAAATTAACTGAAAAGTGGTCCAATGCATAAAATAAAAAACATCATAAAATTGGTGTTGGTTATCGTGTTGGTAATCAGTCTTTACGCATTTGCGTCAAATAGATATGAAGCTAGAAAGCTTAAAGATGTAAGTATCACATTTACAGATTATAGTGATCCTTTGATATCTGAAAAGAACGTTAATAAATTGTTGATACAAAATAACGATTCTATAGAGAACTTGACGATAGAAAATCTAGATTTGAATAAGAGTGAATTACGACTTGTTCAAAACGCAATGATCAGAGATGCAGAGGTTTCCGTTTCTCTCGATGGATTGCTTAAAGCTGTTGTGCGCCCTAGAAAGCCTATTGCAAGGATTATGGGTACGCCAGATGCTTATCTAGATCAGGATAATTTAATGATGCCGTTATCAAAAGAACACACTGTAAATGTGCCTCTTGTTTACGGTTTTAGTGAAAATGTGCAGGGTAAAACATTTGAGCTGATCAATTTTATTAGAAATGACGAGTTATTAAAAGCATCTTTTACTCAAATCAAATTTGATAAAAGAGAAGAAGTAACACTTTCTGTAAGAGCTTTAGATTTTAAAGTGAAGCTGGGAAGAGTTGAAAAACTAGATCATAAGATGATCAATTACAAAGCGTTTCTAACAAAAATGCAAAAAGATAAACAACTAGGTGATATTAAAACAATAGACTTGAGATTTGATAATCAAGTAGTAGTAACAAAAAGGTAGGGAAATGGAACAACAAGAATATGCAGTAGGTCTGGATATAGGTACAACAAAGATTGTAGCTATGATAGGTCGCAAGAATGAATACGGCAAACTTGAGATTCTAGGTGTAGGTAAGTCAAAAAGTTTAGGAGTACACAGAGGTGTAGTAAATAACATCACACAAACTATAACATCTATACAGCAGGCGGTTAGTCAGGCCGAAGGTGTGAGTGGTATAAAAATAAATGATGTTACTGTAGGTATAGCAGGACAGCACATACGCAGCTTGCAACACAGTGATTATATCACACGTGGAGATAGCGAGACGGTAATTGATCAAGAGGATATTACAAAATTATGTAATCAGGTTTTAAAATTAGTCATGTTACCTGGTGAAGAGATTATACATGTTTTACCTCAAGAATATAAAATAGACGGGCAGTCAGACGTTAAAGAGCCTGTCGGGATGTACGGCGGTCGCTTAGAGGCAAATTTTCATGTTGTTGTAGGTCAGGTGGCTTCTATACGCAATATTTATCGTTGTGTTAAAAGTGCTAATTTAGGACTGAAAGCTATTACATTAGAACCTCTTGCTAGTGCAGACGCTGTATTGAGTCAAGAAGAAAAAGAAGCCGGTGTTGCGCTTATCGATATAGGTGGTGGTACTACAGATCTTGCTATTTTTAAAGATGGTATTATACGTCATACAGCTGTAATCCCTCAAGGAGGTAATATCATTACTCAAGATATTAAAGAAGGTTGTTCTATAATTGAAAAGCAGGCAGAATTGCTCAAAACTAAATTCGGTAGTGCGTGGCCTGGAGAGAATAAAGAAAATGAAATAGTTTCCATTCCTGGATTAAGAGGTCGCGAGCCTAAAGAAATTACACTTAAAAATTTAAGTAAGATTATTCATGCTCGTGTCATTGAAATTTTAGAAACAGTTTTTGTTGAGATAAAAAACTATGGTCATGAAGAGCCTAAGAAGCAATTGATAGCCGGCGTGGTTTTAACAGGTGGTGGTAGCCAGTTAAAGCATATCAAGCAACTGGCAGAGTATGTAACAGGAATGCCTAGTAGAATTGGATATCCTAACGAGCATCTTGCTGGTGGTAGTGATACAGAAAACACAAGTCCTTTATTTGCAACCGCAGTAGGATTAGTGATGAAAGGTCTAGATGCACAACAAGAAGAAGTGGTAGAGGAAGAAGAGGTGATTGAGCCTGAAGTAGAAGAAGTTGTAGAAGAGGAAGAAGAGAAAGTAGTAGAAGAGGAGCAAGAAGAAAATACCACACCTCAAGAAAATAAAAGTAAAGGGATTTTTGATTCTTGGGCAACTAAGTTCAAAGAGTTCTTAGATAAAGCAGAATAACGATCTATTGATAGTTAATTTTGTAGATTGAAAAAGAAAGAAAAAGAAAAATACCGTGGTGTTAGAGCCACAAGCTTAAACCATAAAGTAGCAATATTATGAGTGAAGAATTTAACAGCATCGCGTTTGATTTGCCTAAAAACAAATCTAACGTTATCAAAGTCATCGGTGTAGGTGGTGGTGGTAGTAATGCTATCAAACACATGTACCAGCAGGGAATTAAAGGAGTGGATTTTGTAATCTGTAATACAGATTCTCAGGCACTAGATAATAGCCCTGTGCCTAATAAAATACAGCTAGGTGTTACCTTAACAGAAGGTCTAGGTGCTGGAGCAAATCCAGAGGTAGGAGAGCATGCAGCAAAAGAAAGTATAGAAGACGTTAGAGCATTATTAGATAGTAATACTAAGATGGTTTTCATCACAGCAGGAATGGGTGGTGGTACTGGTACAGGTGCTGCGCCAGTTATCGCTCAAATTGCTCGTGATATGGACATACTTACGGTAGGTATAGTTACAACACCGTTTCAGTTTGAAGGAAAAGTACGTAATGAACAAGCGCAAAAGGGAATTGAAAAATTCCGCAGTAGTGTGGATTCTCTAATAATTATCAATAACAATAAACTGAGAGATGTGTATGGAAACTTAGGTTTCAAAGCAGGATTCTCAAAAGCAGATGAGGTACTTGCTACTGCCTCTCGCGGTATTGCAGAGGTTATTACAAATCACTACACTCAAAACATTGA
The DNA here is from genome assembly GCF_045063755.1 of Nonlabens sp. Asnod3-A02. NCBI lineage: Bacteria > Pseudomonadati > Bacteroidota > Flavobacteriia > Flavobacteriales > Flavobacteriaceae > Nonlabens > Nonlabens sp. Asnod3-A02. Next base: position 389,320 of record NZ_JBEFOC010000006.1, on the reverse strand, counting down.
TTTACGTGATGCAAAAACAGTACTCGCTAATAGTGGTACTGCTATCATGGGTAGTGCACAGTCTACTGGTTCTAACCGTGCTCAAGAAGGGATTCTTAAAGCATTAGATTCTCCGCTTTTAAATGATAATAAAATATCTGGAGCAAAGAACGTGTTGCTGTTAATAGTTTCTGGTACAGAAGAGATTACTATTGATGAAATAGGTGAAGTAAACGAGCACATTCAAAATGAAGCTGGTGGTGTCGCAAACATTATTATGGGTGTAGGTGAAGATGAAGCTCTGGGAGACGCCATCTCTATTACGGTTATAGCTACTGGTTTTGATGTAGAACAGCAAAATGAGATCTCAAATACTGAGGCAAAAAGAATTATCCATACGCTAGAAGAAGAGCAACGTGCTACGGCTATCCTGGACGAGGCAAACAGCGATATTGTTGCAGGTGAGCTTATCATGGATCTTGAAGAAGAGGTGGTTGAGGATATCCTTTTCGCGGAAGCGGAACCAGAACCAATTCCTGTGCCAGTGGAGCCTGAAAAACCTTTAGTTATTGTTCATGAATTAGGTGAAGAAGAGCCAGAAGAAGCCGCTATTCCAGTTGTTGAAGAAAATGTTTTGATACCTACTACAGGGTTTATAAATAACTTAAATGTGGTTTATGAAGAAGTTTTAGATCAAACTCAAGACTTCGTGATCAAAGAAGTATCTGCAGAAAAAGTAGAGACCGAAGAACAGATAGTAATTAAGGAAGAAATTGAAGTAAAAGAGGAGGATGAAGATCAGTTCTTTTTAGACTTTGACATGCCATTATCTGCTCAATTAAAAGAAGAAGAGCAAACGCCACAAGCAAAGAAGTATCATCAATTAGAAGATATTGAAGTTAACGAGCCGATTAATGTTGTCCCTGTTAATGATGATACTAAAGAAGGTGTTACAGTTTATTCTCTAGAAGATTATGCTGAAGAAGAAGAGCGTTTAAATAATGCAAAGCCACAACATAGAATTGAAGAGAAGGAAGTGGTTGTAGAGCCAGAACCTGAGATTAAAATCGTTTCTAAAACTGCCCCTGTAACACCGCAAGAACCTAAAACTGAAATAATAGATAAAGATGTAGATCCTACAGATTTACCGCTTAATGAGGTTTTAGTGCAAAGAGCAGAAGAACGTAAACGTAAAATGCATGCTTATAATTATAAATTTAAAAACTCTCATAGATTAGATGAGATAGAAAAGCAGCCAGCATATTTGAGACAAGGTGTTGAATTGGATAAATTACCTAAAGAAGGAGAAAGGTCTAGAACCACTCTTTCTACAGATGAGAATAATGAAATCCAGTTCAGATCTAACAATAATTCTTTTCTACATGATAATGTAGACTAGAAGCATTTTCCCCTAAATGCACATAGCCCAAATACTGTAATGGTATTTGGGTTTTTTTATGCAATTCAAATTCGTATTTTTGAAAGGTATTAAGAGCTATATAAAACATAATCGTTGTGACGGATTAAATGTACAGCGGTGAATAGATAATAAAATTATGAGTTTAGAAAAAGATATAATGGCAGCTATGAAAGAAGCCATGAAAGCAAAAGATCAAGTTGCACTGGCGTCTTTAAGAGCGGTAAAAAGCGAGTTGTTATTATCAAAAACATCTGGAGGTGGAGAATTAACCGAGGAAGATGAAATCAAAATTGTCCAAAAACTAGTTAAGCAACGTAAGGATAGCGCTCGTATATTTTCTGAACAAAATAGAGAAGATCTTTCTGAGCCAGAACTAGCTCAAGCGGCTGTATTAGAAAAATTCTTGCCAGAGCAATTAAGTGAAGAGGACGTTGCTGCCATAGTCAAGGAAATTATTTCTAAGACAGGAGCAACTGGTATGAAAGATATGGGTAAAGTAATGGGTATGGCAAACAAAGAACTTGCTGGTAAAGCAGATGGTAGAACTATAAGTACTGTAGTAAAAGCACAGCTTACATAACCTATTTAAAATTATTTTATAAAAAAGGCTGCAATCTCTTGCAGCCTTTTTTTTTGTAAATTTCTGTAATTGCTTGTATTAATAGGTGATTAAGACGCATTATTGATAGAGAAAATTATACTCATTAGGTACAGGATTGTATAATTATTGCACAAATCTATTGATATGCCTTAAGTTTGTGCCTCAACTAAAAGAAATTATGTCACAAAAAGTAGTAACTCTAGGTGAGGTTTTGATGAGATTAACCGTGCCTAATAATAAAAGATTATTTCAAACTGTCAATTTTGATGTGACCTTTGGTGGTTCAGAGGCTAACGTAGGTGTTTCTCTTGCGCATTTTGGATTAAAAGCTACACACATAACCGCTTTACCTCATAATGATTTAGGAGAGCGCGTTTCTCGTTTTCTAAAATTAAATGGTGTAAGTAATAAGGGAGTGGTCCGTAAAGAAGGACGTTTAGGTATCTATTATTTAGAATCTGGCGCAATGCAAAGACCTTCTAGGATAGTTTATGACCGTTTTGACACCACTTTTGGAGATCTAGATGAGTCAGAAGTAAATTGGGATGTAGTTTTTAAAGGTGCTGACTGGTTTCATTACAGTGGTATTACACCAGCTATTTCTCAAAAAGCTGCCGATGTTACTCTACGCGCTTTAAAAGAAGCTCGTAAAAGAGGTATAACGACTAGTGGGGATATCAACTATCGAAGAAATTTATGGCAATATGGTAAGCAGCCGCTAGATGTAATGCCTGGTCTTGTAGAACTTACAGATGTGGTAGTAGGTGGACGTGTAGATCTAGAAAACTGTTTAGGTATAGTTAATGAAGACTGGGAGACTAATTGTAAAATGGTACAGGAAAAATATCCTCACATAAAGGCTTTTTCTAAAACTATACGTAATGCAATGTCTGCTTCTAGAAATGAACTGACAGCAGTAATGTATAAAGACGGTAAGATGTATACATCTAAGACCTATGAAATGAAAAACATTGTAGACCGTATAGGTGGTGGAGATGCATTCATGGCAGGTTTAATTTATGGATTACTAAATTTAGAAGAGCAACAAACTGTAGAGTTTGCAATAGCAGCCTCTGTTTTAAAACACAGTACAATAGGTGATGTGAACTTGAGCAGTAAAGAAGAAGTAGAAGAACTAGTTAGTGGTAATAGTGTAGGAAGACTTTTAAGATAATGGATACTAAAAATTTTATAAAACTTACAGAAGATCATAAAATAGTGCCTGTTTTTTTTAATGAAAACAGTGACGTTGTGATCAAAACGATACAAGCCTCTTATAATGGAGGAGTTAGGATTTTTGAATTTGTTAATCGTGGTACAAATGGTTTAGAAACTTTTAAAAAGGTTTCTAAGCATTTTTCTGATTTAACCGATTTAATTCTAGGTGTAGGAACTATTTATGATTCTCAAACAGCTCAAACTTTTATCGAGAGTGGAGCGCAATTTATTGTTTCGCCTGGCCTTGTTATTGAACTGGGTGAGTATTGTAAGAAAAGTAATGTTGCTTACATTCCTGGAGTTGCTACTATTACAGAAACGATCACTGCTATGCACTTAGGTTGTGAGATGATTAAGATATTTCCAGCAAATGTTATTGGTTCCGCTTTCGCGAAAGCGGTAAAATCAGTTATGCCTCACTTAGCAATTATGCCTACAGGAGGTGTAGAGCCTACCAGCGACTCTATGGGAGAATGGTTTAATGCGGGAGTAAATTGTGTAGGAATGGGAAGTCAGCTTTTTGATAAAAAGAAAATAAGCAGTGGTGACTTTGAAGGATTACAAAAAGATATATCAATCGCGGTAGAAGTTGCGAAAACGATAAATATGTAGCCTTTTATTGACATATGTTCATCTAAAAATGCAAATATTACTAAATCTAAAAATTTTTGGCTTAGAATATTTGCATATCTCTAACTATTCACTTTAATTTGGGCAACCAGATTGGTAAACCAATTTTTGAATGCTAGAACACGGTCTACAACTTGTAAATTTAATAACTGATAACGATAACGATGTAGATCGCGACGTTGAGGTTATGAATAAAATAAAAGCACTAATTGAAAAACATCAATTAGAGGTTGGAGATAAGTTACCCTCAGAACGAAAGCTTTCTGAAAAGCTTAGTGTATCACGTAATCAGATACGTGCAGCGATTCAAAAATTAGAGTTTTATGGTATTATTAAAACAATGCCTCAAAGTGGTTCTGTAATTACAGGTATAGGAATGCCATCTATCAATAGTATGATGACAGATATTCTAGACCTAGAGTTACCAGATTTTAGATCTTTAGTAGAAACGAGAGTCATTATAGAGACGCAAGCTATAAAACTAGCAGCTGTTAGACGTAGTGAAGAGTCTTTAAAAGAATTAGAAGAAGCTCAATTAGATTTTCAAGAGAAAATACTTAATGGAGAACCTTCTGTAATTGAAGATTTGAAATTTCATCTTGCTATTGTTAAATGTAGTGAGAATACAGTAATATATGGCCTTATGAAAATTATTGTTCCAGGTATTATCGGTCACTTTAATAAGGAGCATATATGTGATAGATCTGAGGCTGTGAAATTGAATAAAGAACACAATGCTATTTTAAAAGGGATAAAAGATAAAAATCCAGAAGAAGCTTTAAAAGCAATGGAGATTCATTTTACCGCCTTGAGAGAATACATTAAAAAATAAAAAAGCACGAGCTGCCACTCATGCTTTTTATGAAAATTAAAATAATCAACAAAAAGAGTAAGACTCTTTAATAGCGAAATTAACAATTTAGGCGCATTTTTTATAAGAATGTGATGCTTATTTTGATGATTTTAAGTTAAAGTGTCTTAACAAATATTTTAAAAATGAATATGAGAAAGATACTTTTTATTTTCTGCTTACTTTGTTTACCCACTATATCGATTGCGCAAAGTGGTAAGGAAGTCACTGGTACTGTGACATCTGGAGCAGATTTAGAGTCTATTTTAGGCGCTACTGTCCAAATTTTAAATACCAATAGAGCTGCTGTTACAGATTTAGATGGGAAATTTAAAATTATGGCAAGTCCAGAAGATGTTCTGGTTATTAGTTCTTTGGGTTTTAAGACTCAAAACATTATTGTAGGTGATAAAACTACATTTGAAATCATCATGCAAGAAGATGAAGAAACTTTAGATGAAGTAATAGTAGTCGCTTACGGTAAGTCTTCCAGAAGTAACCTTACTAACTCTGTAAGTCAGCTTAAAAATGAAAACCTTGATGAATTAACTTACTCAGGTGTCGGTGACGCTTTAAAAGGTAAGTTGGCAGGGGTGCAAATTAAGAACACATCAGGTCAAGTAGGTGATGCTCCAGAGATTAGTATCCGTGGTTTATCTTCTATTACTGCTAGTGGTACACCTTTAATAGTGGTAGATGGTTTTCCAATCGCAGATGCGTTAGAGTTTATCAATCCTAGTTCTATTAAATCTATTGAGGTTCTTAAAGACGCTAGTTCTGCTGCTCTTTATGGTTCTCGTGGTGCTAACGGTGTTATTTTAGTTACTACTAAAGATGGAGACGGTGAGCCTAAGTTTAGTTTCAAAGCATTTACAGGTGTAAAATCTGTTTTAAGATTGCCTGAGATTTTAAATACTACTGAGTTTACTGAGTTAACAAGAAATGAAAGACAAATAGCAGAAAATGCAACTGCATTGAGTGAAGGTCGTGATCCAGCTTCAATTGGTTTTTCTAATTTAGAACTTGCTCGTCGTATCATTGCTCAAGGAACAAGTGGAAGTACAGATGGTACAGACTGGTTAGAAGAGGCTAAGGCAGATGATGTGACTATACAGAATTATCAATTTGATGTAGGTGGTGGTAGTCGTTTAACTAAATACTATTTCTCTGGTCAGTATATACAGGATGAAGGATTAGTAAAAGGTATGGATTATAAAGCGTTGAACCTTCAGGCACGTTTTAATACTAAGTTAAACGACAAGGTGAAGTTAGGTGTTAACTTTAGACCTTCTTATTCTAGACAGCAACGTACAGCATTAGATTTCTCAAATTTTTCTAGAAATTATAATTTCTTTGCTCCTTATCACAATGAGTTCAGTAGTAATTTAACAGGACAGCCTGTAGGTAGTTATGCACACCCTAGACATTTTACAAACTTAGATTTAAGTTATGTAGATGACGAAGGTCAACAACAAGACTTTACACAGTCTAGTATTTGGGGTTCTAGTAATAACAATCCATTATCTAGATTATTAGAAGATAAAAGAGTACGATATGAATACCGTTTTGTAGCAGATGGTAAACTAGATTGGAAAATTGCAAAGAATTTTAATTATCAAGGTAGAGTAGGTGCTTATTTCAGATTAAGAGTTGATGAGCGTTTTAGAACATCTGAAGGTAATAGTAATGGGCAGTCCTTTGGTGAAGATGTGAATAGCATAAGAAACCGTGTAGTAACTGAGCATACATTTGATTATAACTACAAAACTGGTGATCATAATTTTGACTTTTTAGCAGGTGGTACTTATGAGTATACTTTCTTAAAAACTTCAAGCATTTTGGGTAACAATTTCCCAACAGACTTTATTGAGACAATTAATGCAGCTACTATTATTGATGCAAATGATACATTTACTCTTAAAGAAGAGATAGGTTTACTTTCTGGTCTTGCTCGTGTAAACTATAATTATGATAACAAATATTTGATTTCTGTTGCTGCTAGAGCAGATGGTAGTTCTTTATTTGGTCCTGAGAATAGATATGGTTTCTTCCCTTCAGCTAGTGCGGGATGGAATATTCATAATGAAGATTTTTTCAATGAAAAAGTTCCTTTCTTCAATCAATTAAAAATGAGAGCTAGTTATGGTGTTGTAGGTAATAATAATATTGACAACTATTCATTTACTAACTTATTATTCCCATCAAACTATTCATTAGGTGATGGACCTGGAGCGATTGTTTCTGGTCTTGCAGAGAGTGGAAATACTCTTGCAAACAGAAGTATCAGTTGGGAGCAAACAGATTCTTACGATTTAGGTATCGATGCAGCTATCTTAGATAAAAGGGTAAGATTTACTGCAGATTATTATTATTCGATCACAAAAGATCTATTGCTTAATCAAAATGTTTCTTTTGCTACTGGTCATGATAATTTCATAAATAATGTTGGTAAAATTCAAAATCAAGGTATTGAATTTGCAGTTTCTACTGATTTTGATTTTGGTGATCTTAACTGGGTATTCTCAGGTAACATAAGTTCTAACAGTAATAAATTAATATCTCTAGGTGGAGAAGAGCAATTTATTAATAATGGAGAAAGAGAAGATCAATACATTTCTAGAGTAGGTGAAGAAGCTATTCAGTTTTATGGATATCAATCTATAGGTGTATGGCAAAGTCAAGCAGAAATTGATGCAAATCCTAGTTCTGCAGAAGACGCGCCAGGAGGAATAAGAGTAGCAGATATTAATGAAGATGGTGTTATAACAACAGCAGATAGAACTACTTTAGGTAGTCCTTTCCCTGACTTTACTTGGGGTGTGTCTAACACGTTTAAGTATAAAGGATTTGACTTGTACTTCTTGTTACAAGGTAGCCATGGTGCTGAAGTGTTTTATGGTGATGGATTCTATATTGAAACTAGAGCATTACATGCAGACTTCTTAGATGATCGTTGGGTACATGCAGACGTGCCAGCTAGTCAGCCTACTGGTCGTGTAGGTCGTGAGTGGACAGCAACAGATCAGTTAATTCAAGATGCTAGTTATGTAGCATTAAGAGAAGCTGTTTTAGGTTACACTTTTACAGATAAAGTAACAGAGTCTATGGGTATTGAATCTTTTAGAATCTTTGCTTCGGCACAAAACTTATTTTACATTTTTGCCGATGATTATTATGGTAATAATCCTGAAGAAGTACGTACGTCAGGACAGTATGCTTCACCTTTAGTTTCTGGATACCAGAGAGGTGCTGACCCATTAAGCAGACAGTTTGCAGTAGGAATTGATATTACATTTTAAAAAGTAGCATGATGAAGACATATATTTATAAAATAGCCGCCTTAATAGTAATTGCAACTGCATTACACTCATGTGAGGACGCTATAGATTTAGAACCTATATCAGACATCGGTGCTGATGGTTTTTATGCCAATGCAGATCAGGTAAATCTTGGTATAATAGGAGCTTATAATTCTTTACAAGAAAAACAATTTGATGAATGGGTGGTTACAGAATTGCGTAGTGATAATACTCAATTAAGTTTTGATAATTCACAAAATGCAAACGTACCTTACCGTCAGTTAGATCAGTTCGTTTCTAACCCATTAAATGAATTTACTTCTAGCTACTGGAGAGCATCTTATAAAACTATAGGTTTAAGTAATCACGTAATTGAAGCGATAGATGTAGTAGAAGATGCAACTCTTGCAGCACAGTATGAAGGCGAGGCAAGATTTTTAAGAGGTCACTCTTTATTTAATTTAGTTAGATTATACGGTGGTGTATTTATAGTTACAGAAACAGTTGATGCTTCTCAGGCTAGAAACCTAGAGCGTAAAAGTATTGAAGAGGCTTATACAGTTATTATAGAAGACCTAGAATTTGCTTATAACAATTTACCGGACAGTTATGGTTCTGATCAAGCAGGTAGAGCAACCAAATGGGCTGCAGGTTTAGAATTAGGTAAAGCATTACTAACATTAGGGACTAGTGATAGTAAAGTAAGAGCAGAGATTGTTTTACGTGATGTAGTTTCCTCTAGTGGTGGACGTCTGTTAGATAACTATGAAGATGTATTTGATACCAATAATGAAATGAATGACGAGATATTCTTTGCAGTTCGTTATCAATCAGGCCTAGTAGGTTTAGGTGCTCCATTTGCAAATTTATTCTCGCCTAGAGCGAGTGAAAATTCTGTAGTATTCGGTGGTGGAGATGAGTTTAACGTTCCTACTGAAGGTATGGAATCTCTTTATGCTGCAAATGATCCTAGAGCTGGTGTTAACTTTTCAACTTCATGGGTTGATAATGTTGGTAATACAAATTTTGAACGTTTCATCAGTAAATATAATTCTGATTTTGGTAATGTAGATGACGCTCCTAACGACTGGGTTATCAGCCGCTATGCAGATGCTGTTTTACTTCTTGCTGAAACAATCAATGAAAATTCAGGTCCAACTACAGAAGCTGTAGATTTATTAAACCTTGTGAAAAATAGAGCAAACCAACCTGACGCAGTTGCAACAGATGTGGATACTTTCTTTGAATTTAAGTTAGCGCTAGAAGAGGAAAGACGTAAAGAATTTGCATTTGAAAATCACAGATGGTTTGATTTAGTTCGTAATAATAGAGCTGTTACAGTAATGAATAATCACTTTGCAACAGATTTTCAATACAATGATCCAGACGCACCATTTTTCAATACTGCGCCTATTCAACAGTTTCAGACTTTGCTTCCTATTCCTCAGTATGAGATCGATTTAAATCCGTCAGTTGCACAAAACGTAGGTTATTAATGAAGATTAGAGTTAACATAATCATATGGTTTGTTTTGTGTTTCGCTTTCGCGAAAGCGCAAAATATACCAGTAGATAATTCTCAATCTCTTAATGCAGCTATTAAAAAAGCTGTGCCAGGTGATACTATTATCATGGCAGATCAAGAATGGCGTGATATAGACATTAAATTTAAATCTAATGGTACTGCTGATAAACCAGTTGTTCTTAGAGCCCAAACACCTGGTAAAGTAAAATTAACAGGTAGCTCTTCATTGAGAATAGGAGGAGATTATCTAGAGGTTCATGGATTATGGTTTGATGGTGGAGATACCGGAAAAAATAATGTCATCAGATTTGAGGCAGACTCAGATACGCCTGCGAGATATAGTAGACTGACTAATTGTGCCATAATAGGTGTAGGGCCAGAGCAAAGAGATATTACTTCTTATTATGTAGCATTACATGGTAAGAATAATAGAGTAGATCATTGTGCTTTTTTAGGTAAAACTAATAAGGGACCTACGGTAGCTGTTAGACTTAAAAATGGTGCCGATAATCAACATAGGATTGACCATAATTATTTTGGTGAACGCATACCGTTAGGGTTTAATGGTGGCGAGACTATACGTATAGGTACTTCTACTTACTCGATGGAATCTTCTCGTACTATAGTAGAGAATAATTTTTTTGAAAAGTGTAATGGTGAAATAGAAATTATCTCTATTAAATCTGGGAATAACATTGTACGTAACAATTTAATTCTAGAGAGTGAAGGGACTATTACTCTACGTCATGGTAATAATAATTTAATTGATGGTAACGTCATTATAGGTAACAATGTACCTAAGTCTGGTGGTATCAGAATGATTAATAAAGGTAATATCGTTCAGAATAACATCTTAATAGGAATAAAAGGAAAGGAATATCGAGCACCTTTAGTTATCATGAATGGAATTCCTAATACTGAGTTGAATGGCTACCATCAGGTTGAAAACGGTATTATTCAAAACAATACTATCATTAACTCTGCGCCAGTTGCACTAGCAATTAATTCCAGAAAAGGAGCTGATGCCGCACCACTGAATACTAAGTTTTTAAATAATCTTTTTTATAGTAATGATAGATCGTTAGTTGCAGCTGCATTTGGAGATGTAACTGGTATTCATATGGACGGTAATGTCGCAAGTACCTTTGTTATTCAGGATTTTAAAGGAATAAAGACGATAGATTTTAAGATGACTGCGGTTAATGGTATCGCTGTGCCGTCTAGAGAATTTGATTCATTACTTGTAGGAGTAAAAACGAAACCTAAAGTACGTGTTGACGCTACAGGAACTCTTAGATCTAATCTGAGAGCTGGTGCAGTTGTACCAGGTAACTTTAAGCCACCATTGGCCTTAGTGTCTGAAGCAGGTGTAAGTTTTATCAGTATAGCAGAGATGAGAGCTATTGCTGAGAAAGTGTCTGAAGTGGTTGTTAAAGTCGCTCCAGGAGAACGTACGCTAGAAAAAGCAATTAAAAATACGATAGGTCCCACTACAATTATTCTTGAAGAAGGTATTTACTCTCTTTCTAAAGGGAATAAAATAGCCAATGAAATTACTATTAAAGGTGCAGGGATAGATAAAACATTTATTAAGATAGCTGAAAATGTAGAGAAAACACCTCAGTATATTTTTAGAATGGATGGTTCAAAGTCTTTGACTGTTCAAGATGTTAGTATCGACGGTGCTAATGAAGGAAACGATGCTGTGAAGTATGCGTTTACTTCTCCTAATAATGCTACTACTCAAGTTTATAACCTTTTTGTTCACAATGTAAGGTTGGATAATTTTAATAATTCTGATGGAGGCGCTGTCTATAAAGCTTATAAAGGTACTAAGGCAGATACAATCTCTTTTTCAAATACACATATTAAGAACGCTTTTAGAGGTCTGAATCTTTCTTATGAAAAAAGTTCTGACGGTAAGTATAATGCAGAAAATATAATGATTTTCAACAGTTCGTTTACAGATATAGAAGAGTTTGCAATTAACTATTCTAGAAAAGGTAAAGAATTGGGGACTACTGGTGGAAACCTTTTAATAGATCATTGTGTCTTTTATAGAGTAGATGATTCTGAAAAAGGTAGAATTATAAAAGTCCAAGGAATAGAAAATGTTAGCATTAAAAATTCAATCATTGATAATTCTAGAAATACTGAAAGTATCATTCAGTTAAAAGGTGCTAATCAAAAAATTGAAAATTGTGTTATTTATAATAGCGGTAAAGTGAAAATCACGGGAGGCGCTTCAGATAATAATATATTAAGAACTAACCCTAAGTGGGGTAGCTTAGAGTCTTTCTCATTAAAAAGTAATTCTGAGCTTTTAAATGCAGGAACAGATCAAAAGAATATCGGATTAATTAAATAGGAAATTAAAAATTCAAATCATGAAAAACATATACAAATTACTTGTTGTTTTGACCATATTTGCTGGAGTGTTTATCGCTTGTGATGCAGATGTTGAGATAGACCAAACAGTAGAGGAGATCCAGTCGGCACAGCCTACTATTACTTCTTTTTCACCTGGTACAGCTGCAGTAAACTCTATTGTTACAGTAGAAGGTACATTTTTGAACTTTGCTACAGAAGCTTATATCAATGATGTTGAAGCAGTTATTACATCTAGAATTACAGGTGAAACATTACAAATTCAAGTACCTAATAATGCAACGAGTGGAGTGATCAAGATCGTAACAGAGCAAGGGAAAGAAGCTGAAAGCGCAGACGGTCTAACAGTTACTTATCCTGTTCCTGCAGTGACTAATACTTTACCTGCGGCAGGCGATGTGAATTCTGTTATTAATTTAACTGGTACTGATCTAGCTGGTGTAACAGAAGTTTCTTTTGGAGGTACTCCAGCAGTTATTGAATTTCAAGAAGATCAAGCTTTAGTAATTCGTGTTCCTAATAACGTAGGATTTGTGGATGTAGCTATTAACTATTTATCTTCTACCGGCCCTGAATCTACAATTATAGCAACAGGTTTTGAAGTAATTCTTCCACAGCCTACTATAGGTGGTTTTCCATCTGTGTTAACTCGTGATAATGAAGTAATCGTTACAGGTCAAGATATGAACCTTATTACTGATGGTAATGTAAATGGTACTAATGTTGTTTTTACAACACAAACACCTACTGAAGTAAGATTTAATGTGCCTACTTCAATCGTTACTGGATATGTAGACGTTAATCTTAACTTTCAAGGAGGTGGTACTATATCGCAAACAGGTCTACCATATATTAACGGTCAGTTTGAGCAATTATATGAATTTGATTCAGATTCTGCATCTGTTTTTGCAATTGATGCTTCTAAAGATCCTTTAGCTGTTGTTTCTGTTAACGGTAATGTATCTCAGCCACCATTTCCTGGTAACAATTATTATGCGCTAGAGATGAATACATCTACTAGTTCTACAGTAGGTAGAGCAAAAATTCATGATACTACGACTAGCGCAACATTCAATAATATTCTAGACGCTGGTAACTACGGTGATAATCCAGTACTACACTTCTGGATGAATACTGAAGATACTGAGATGGCATTTAAAATATACCTAGGAGGTACAGGTTCTGCTAATAGACGTAGTCTTCAAGGAGCTGAGGCAAATACTGGTAATAACTGGAAACTTCACGCCGTAAGACTTAATGGATTTATTCCAAATCAGTCTAGTGTAGCTAATGTTTTTGAATTAAGAATTACACCAGGTAGTAGTAGTGCAGCAGTACCAGCTTATTTCAATTTTGATTGGTTGATTGTTACTGATAGAGTTCTTACTGAATTTGGTGCAGTAGATGTAACTGATGACTTTAGACCAGCAGGATAGACTTAGCTCTATTGTAAAAAGAAAATATTTTTTAAATCAAAATATATAGTAAAAGCGGTATTGTTTAAAATGCCGCTTTAAGTAAAAAAAAGATTATTACTCTATACAGTTCATGCTGTAGAAGCTATACTATTTTGGTGTCATTTTAATTTAATCCATATTTATTTATGAAAACAAAATTACCTTTAATAGCTATGCTTTTTGGAATGTTTGCTTTTGCGCAACTTCCAGGAGATATCATTGTTTCAGAGATCATGATCGATCCTAACGGTGATGAGAGAGTAAGAGAATGGTTTGAAGTTTACAACACAACTTCTACTGCCATTGATATGAATGGATGGACCATTTTAGATAAATCTAGTAACGGTAGAGCTCACGTTATCACTTCTGCTACACCAGTGATGGTTCCAGCGGGAGAGTATGCTGTATTAGCAAATAGTACAGATGTATTGTTAAATGGCGGTATGACTGCTGCCACTAATAATATTATATATGTATACAGTTACAATAGCCCAGTAGGTGGACCAGCAACTCCAGGTGTAGGAACAGACTGGCCTACATGGAACAATGAAACAACGTATTCTGGTGGATCTACAAATGACGATGGTATCGGACTAGAAACAGCGTCAGGAGTTTTGATAGATGAAATTCTTTACGGTTTTGGTTATGCAGGACTTAACGCATGGCCAGCACAAGGTGCTCCACAGTTTACAAGTTACCAGTTAGATGCCTCTACACTAGATAGTGCTTCTAATGATGTTGCTGCAAACTGGTTAGAAAGCACTGCTTCTTATGGTACAGATGGAGCTGTAGGGACTCCAGGATTAGCAAATTTCTCTGCAGGTGGTACAGCAGCTATTAATGCTGGAGATATTGTTATTACAGAAATGATGATAGACCCAGACGGTACTGAAGCAAACACGGAATGGTTTGAAGTTTATAATACTACGTCTAATCCTATTGACATGATGGGATGGACTATAGGTGATGAATCTTCTAGTAGCCGTATTCATGAAATTACTACATCAGTAATAGTAGCGCCAGGTTCATATGCTGTATTCTCACCTACTTCTGACGCGACACTTAATGATGGGATTACAAACGTGGCTTATGCATATGGTTTTGACTCACCAGTAGGTGGTCCAGTAAATTTAATGGGTACTAGTTTCCCTAGGTTCAATAATGAATCTTCTTTTAACGATTCAGATCAAACAGATAATGAGACTGACGGTATCGTTCTTAGCTCTGATACTGGTCTTGTTATTGATGAGGCAATTTATGACTATGGTTATGGTACAGCACCTATAGGGTGGCCTGCTCAAGGTACTTCTGGTGGTGCTAGTTGGGAATCAAATACTTTTGATAATGTTGCAAACGATATGTCTTCAGCATGGGATAGAGCTACCGCTACTTATGGTAGTAGAAGCACTTTACAGCAAGGTACTCCTGGGGTAAGAAACACATTAAGTGTGTCTTCAGCTACTTTAGGTACTATTAAATTATACCCTAACCCTTCTCAAGATTTTATTTCTATTACTATGGATAATGGTCAGTGGGATACTTTGCAAGTTTATAATGTAACTGGTCAGGTTGTAATGAATGTTGCTAGCTATACAGAAAGAGTAAATGTTACTTCTTTAAATACAGGTACATATTTTGTAAAAGTTAATGCAACGCAAGGATCTGAAACTATACAGTTTCTAGTTAAATAAAGTTCACTTAAATAGTGATGTTAATCACAGCCTTATCTTTACTTTTTAAGTAGGATAAGGCTGTTTTTATTTTTAAGATTACTAGATATGTCTTAATGATGTTTTAAATTTCAATGGCTAGTTGTAGAATATATTAGTAATTCATGAGATTTGAAACTAATAATAGCAATTTAAGATACAATGGTAATAACTTTTATACGATGTGATACTATTGAAATATAAACATTGGATATTTGTTAAGTGCCGAGTAATTGAAGGTGTAGGTTCAGAAAGTTATTTAAAACTTTCGGATCTAATTATTCTAGGAAGAAGTAGTTTGAAGGTTACGCTTTCGCGAAAGCGAGATACCCACATAATCCATATCTATAATTATTACTGGTTTATGTAGTGAGATGTGACCATGTTTTACATACTAACAATGGTTTTGTATAAGGCTCAATATGCTCAACAGCTATGATCGGTTATGGAATGAGAAAGTGAAATGGAATGTTTAATTATAACAAGTTTGAAATTATAAACATGAAGAATTATATTATACTAGTACTATTAATGTCAGGTTTATCTGGAGTGTGTCAATCACAAAAAGAAGATCTTATTAGAATTCTAGTTGCTCCGGTAAGTGATAGTTATGAATATGAAGTAGGTGAAAGAGCAGACTTTGAGATCTCTATTTTTAAATATGGTAAACTAGTAAAGAATGCAAAGGTTCAATATACCATTGCTGAAGAACAAATGCTACCTATTATTAATTCTACCATTACACTTAAAACAGGTCATGGTACTATAGAGGGAATTAAGATGGATCAACCAGGTTTTTTAAGGTTAACGGTAAATTATAAAGAGAATGGCAAGACTTTTTCTAATACTGCCACAGCAGGAATAGATGTGGATAATATCAAGACCTTTACTCAAATGCCAGCAGATTTTGATTCTTTTTGGAAAAAAGCTATAAGACAAGCCCGTAAAATAGAACTGAATCCCCAGTATACAAGACTTCCAGAGCAGGATACAGATAAGAACCTTGCTTATCATATAAGATTTAATCACGGTAAGAAGTCTTACATATATGGAATTTTAATGATGCCTAAAAAAGAAGGGGTTTATCCAGCTGTGTTAACTGTTCCAGGTGCAGGTGTGCGTTCTTATAAAGGCACTAATAAGAGTGATGACGTTATTTCTTTACAAATAGGTATTCATGGTATACCAGTAAACTTATATGGCAGCGATGTTTATGATAACCTTGATAAAGGAGCTTTATATAAATATTACTGGAATAGAATGGACGACCGTGATGCGTATTATTACAAGCGTGTGTACACCGCTTGTATTAGAGCGATAGATTTTATTCATACGATTGATAAATTTGATGGTGATAACCTAGCAGTAATGGGTGGATCTCAAGGTGGAGCGCTTACTATAATGACAGCTGCTCTAGATGATAGGGTAGATGCTATTGCGGCATTTTATCCGGCTCTAGCAGATCTGGATGGTTTTAATAATGGGCGCGCAGGTGGCTGGCCTAGAATTTTTGAAAGAGGATTTGATTTTACAGAAGAAAAAAGAGCAGTAGCTAGATATTATGACATCGTGAATTTTGCTAGAAATCTTAAAACGCCAGGTTATTATGCTTATGGTTATAATGACAATATAGTTCCGGCCAGCTCTGTTACCGCTATGTTACAGGAGATAAAAGCAAAGAAAACCATAGAGATCGCATATGATGCTGCCCACTGGATGTACCCAGAAGTACAACAACAAGGTAAAAAATGGTTGTTCAAAAAAATTAAAGTGTCTGGATATTAATCCTCAACCAATATTAGATAATTTGATTTTGATAACACAGCGATTTCTGTGTTTATCTTAAGAGTGGTATGTATTCTATGATATTAATCGCTATACCTGTCTTTTTAACACGGCAACGCTAGTTAATTTAGATACCTAAAAGTCGCAATTTGTTTTCTATTTGCGCAATACATTTATACTAATTTTCATAAGTAATGTCAATTGTGTAACCGTTGGAATCAATAAGAATTAAATAAAAAAAATAGACAACTAACTTATTACATAGTAGTTTATCTAAGCTTAGCGTAAAATGGTTTAAAATCAAACTATTTAACTATTTTTAAACCCCAACTTATTTTACTCTTTATGTGTAGATCGCTTTGCGCCATTATATTTATTTTTTCTTGTATTGCGACTGCCCAGACCGGTCGTTTTCAATTTAAACATTTGTCTACAGATGACGGTCTGTCTCAAAGTAGCGCTACTGCCATAGAACAAGATAATTTAGGGCAAGTATGGATAGCCACTAGAGATGGTCTTAATCGCTATGATGGTCATAAAATTTCTGTATTTAAAACAGAAGATGGTAATGATAATTCTTTAAGTAGTAGCGACATATTATCATTAGAAACAGGTCTAGATGGTAAATTATGGATAGGTACCTATAATGGATTAAATAATTATGATCCTAGGACAGAGTTGTTTACTCGATTTTTTGCACAAGAAGGAATTAATTCTATTCTAAGTAATAAAATACAAGAAGTTTACGCTACAAAAGATGGTCATATATGGTTAGGTACTTCTAAGGGACTTTCTATCTATAACCCTCAAGAAAATGTTTTTTATAATGATGTTTTTAATGTAAATCACTCTGCAATAAAAGTAGAAAGTGTTTTAGAATTAGAAAACGATTCTTATTTAGTAGCTTCTAATAATGGTCTGTGGCTAATTATAAAGCAAGATAAAGGTAAATATGACGCCCAAAAAATACCAGTTTTTAAAGATGAACATATATCAGATTTAATTCCTGCTGTTGGTGATGACTATTTACTTGCCACTAATAGCTCTGGGGTTTTAATTTATAACAAAAAGACCAAAGCAATAGTTCCACATCCTATCAATAAAGTTCAAAAGATTGATGAAATTAGAAAATTAAGGGTGGATAATTCTGGACGATTATGGATCGGTACCGATAACGGTATCTATATTTATGAAGACGGCATAGTAACTCATCTCCAAAATAATCTAGAAGATAAAAATAGCCTCTCAAAAAATTTGGTAAAATCACTGCATAAAGACTCTAGTGGATCTATATGGGTAGGAACCTATTATGGAGGTGCAAATATTTGGAACGCTACAAATGGTAATTTTATAAATTATATAAACAATGGAGAAAAGTCAGGTCTCAACTATTCTGTCGTAAGCTCGTTACAAGCAAATGATAAATATTTATTTATAGGCACAGAACAAGGAGGATTAAATATCCTTGATCTACAGACAGAACTTTTCTCTTATCTAACCACAGCAAATAGTGAGTTGTTGGATGATAATATAAAATCCAGCTATCTGGATAAAAATAGATTGTTTATCGGTACTTTATCTCATGGTTTTCAAATCTATAATATCAATACCAACTCATTTGAAAAGGAAGATAGATTTGCTGCGATAAATGATTCTTTGCTTAGTACAGGGGTTTATGCTTTTGCCAAAGATCAAGACCAGTTATTTATAGGTACTGCTGGTAAAGGAATAGGTGTGGTGTCTACCCTGCTAGATGCAGAAGTGTCATTTTTTAATAAAAGCAATGGTTTGAGTAGCAATATTGTGAGAACCTTATTGCTAGACAATAATAAAACTTTGTGGATAGGAACAGAAAATGGATTAAATGCTCTTGATGAGAATAAAAATATAAAAAGCTATTTGTACAACAGTAATCAAGCGGCTGGTTTTAATATATTAACTGTCTTCCAGTCTTTTGATAATAAGTTATGGGTAGGTACTAAGGCTCATGGACTTTTTGTGAAATCTAACGACACATTTAATCAGGTGCCTCTTAATTATGAAGGAAATGATATAACGACCATTCACGCTATTCTACAAGATAAAGATGGTTATTTATGGTTAAGTAGTAATCAAGGCGTGTTACAGTATGATGTTGTAGAACAAAAGGTAATTGCACTTAAAGGTAAGCAAGACGGGCTTGTAGGTAATGAGTTTAGCAATGGATCTGCCATTAAATTGTTTAATGGCGATTTACTCTTTGGCGGTATATCTGGGATTACACGTTTTAACACCGCTAGATTGTTTAAAGATTCTTTCGTCCCTTCAGTTTTGATAACTGGTTTTTCTACAGGTTATGATAGTAAACCGATCTTAGAATATGAGGGAGATGTTGTTGATAATATCGCTTTCGCGAAAGCGGTAAAACTAGATCATCATCAACGTAATTTTACGATAGAATTTGCTATGCCTAGCTTTCATAACGCATCGAGCAGTACTTATGAATACAGGTTAAGCGGTCTAGAAAAAAACTGGAATGTTACTAGTCAAAATGCGGCTACCTATACATTACAAAATTCTGGAAATTATGTTTTTGAAGTAAGAGGTGTTAATGGAGATGGAGCAAAAAGCGGTATTACTAGACTAGATGTGGCTGCTAAACCTACTCCGTGGTTGAGCTGGTGGGCTTTATTAGGATATGCGTTAGTCCTAGGGATAGCGATTTATTTTATTCTTAACGTGTTAAAATCTAAAACTCGATTACAGCAAGAGCTTAAATTCGAGCAATTACAGAAAGAAAGAGATCGCGGTATAAACGAGGCAAAATTAAAATTCTTTACAAACATTTCTCACGAGTTTAGAACACCTCTTACGCTCATTTTAGGGCCATTGCAGC
This sequence comes from Nonlabens sp. Asnod3-A02, assembly GCF_045063755.1. Taxonomy (NCBI): domain Bacteria; kingdom Pseudomonadati; phylum Bacteroidota; class Flavobacteriia; order Flavobacteriales; family Flavobacteriaceae; genus Nonlabens; species Nonlabens sp. Asnod3-A02. The sequence goes on along the minus strand of NZ_JBEFOC010000006.1, from coordinate 369,585 downwards.
AATTACTTGCCGATTATAAGGGAAGTAATAAGATGTACAAAAAATTACTCGTTGTAGAGAGCAATGCAAATCATCTCTTACAATTGATTAATAGATTAATGGATTTTAGAAAGCTAGAACAAAATCAATTTGAGCTACAAAGCGCTCGAGGTAATATTGTTAAATTTCTAGAAGAGATCTATCTTAGTTTTAATGAATATGCTAAAGTAGGAGAGTACGACTACAGCTTTGAGTCTGTAGAAGATGAGATTTTAGTTTATTATGATAGAAAAAAGCTAGAAAGAGTTTTCTTTAACCTTATTTCTAATGCATTTAAATATACGGACAAAGGCGGTGCCATTGATATTAAAGTGACTAAAAGTGATCGAGAAATATTTGTGTCTATTAATGACACTGGTATAGGGATATCACCAGTAGAACAAGATAAAGTATTTGATAGGTTTTATGAGGTAGAAGCAGATAGAGAAAAACCTTCTCCATACCATCAAGGTACCGGTATAGGTTTAAATATTGCAAAGAACATAGTAGAATTACATCATGGTACGATAATCATAGAAAGTGAAAAAGGTCAGGGATCTAGTTTTAAAGTTGCTTTAAAATTAGGAAGAGAGCACCTTGAAGATCATGAGATTTTAAAAGATTTTAAATTTAGTGACGACCTATCTCAATATACATCGCAGTTAAGTGAACTTCCTACATTTTCAAATAGTGAAGATCTAGATCTATTAAGTGACGATGATAAGCCTACCATACTAGTTGTGGAAGACAACCACTCATTACTTTCTTTTATGGTTAATTTATTAAAACCAGATTTTAATGTTATCGAGGCAGATAACGGTGAAGATGCTTTTAAACTAGCTATTAAAAACAGTCCAGACTTAATAGTAAGTGATGTGGTGATGCCTAAGATGGCAGGTACAGAGCTATGTGCAAATGTTAAAAAGGATATTAGAACTAGCCATATACAGGTGATTCTATTAACATCTAGATCTTCTTTAATATATAAACTAGAGGGACTAGAAAGTGGTGCAGATGATTATATAAGTAAACCGTTTAATATAAATGAGTTTCAATTACGTATTAAAAACTTACTGCATAGTAAGGCAAAACTGAAAGAAAAATTTGGTTCTTCAAATGACTTCTCTCCCGAGGAGATAAATGTAACCTCTGTAGATGAGCAATTACTTAAAAAAGCCATTGCTATAGTCGAGGAGAACATTCCTAATGAACAATTTGATATTCCATCATTCAGTTCTGAATTAGGTGTAAGTCGTACCATGTTATTTATTAAAGTAAAGGCATGGACTAATTTTACTCCTAATGAATTTATTCAACATTTTAGAATGAAAAGAGCGGCTCAACTTCTTGAATTAGGAACTCTTAATATTTCTGAAGTGAGTTATAAAGTTGGGTTTAGAAACCCAAAATATTTCAGTAAATGCTTCCAAAAAGCATATGGAGAAACGCCTTCTAATTATTCAAAGAAATTCTCAGAGTAATTTACGGAAAATGTAAATTTTTCACCGTGAAGCCTATATTTTTAAGGGTTTCGGATTTTTGTATACCCTTTTCTGAATTATTGATCGCTAAGGTTAAGTTAATTTTATCACAACGTTAAAGAGGTGTTCTCTGCCGCATGGTTTTCGCAAACGATGTAGGACATTTTTTTAAAAACTAACTTAAAATATTTCAACTTAAAGAAAATCTTATGCAACAAAAAAACAAACCGCAATTATTAAGATATGGACTCTTGCTAATTTGCATTTTCGGTTCATTCTTAACCTATGCGCAAACTTCTACAATAACAGGTAAAGTTGTGAGTACTGAAGGAGAAGAGCTATTAGGTGTGAGTGTTTCTATAAAAGGTACATCTACAGGTACATCTACAGATTTTAATGGTGATTATACGATAACAGTTCCTAATGCAGAGGCTGTATTAATGTTTAGTTCTATAGGTTACACTACATTAGATGTTCCTGTTAACGGACAGACTGTAATTAATGTAACCTTACAGGATGATCTAGCTTTACTAGACCAAGTAGTAGTTGTAGGTTATGGTACTCGTAAAAAAAGTGATGTAACTGGCGCCGTTAGTTCTGTAAAATCAGAAGAACTTAATGCTTTCCCAGTATTAGATGCTGCTCAGGCTCTTCAAGGTCGTGCGGCAGGAGTTGAGGTGCAAACAAATAATGGTGGTGAGCCTGGCGCGCCCATTAATATACGTATTAGAGGTAATACATCTATAAACGCTAGTAGTAGTCCTTTAATAGTTGTTGATGGATTTGTAGGAGCTAATTTTCCACAACCAGCAGATATTGCTTCCATAGAGGTGTTAAAAGATGCGTCAGCAACTGCAATTTACGGTTCTCGTGGTTCTAACGGTGTTGTACTTGTTACTACTAAGAGAGGTAAGGTTGGAAAAATAAGTGTTGAATATAATTTTAATTATTCTAACCAAAGAACCGCAAATGAGTTAGATTTATTAAATGCAGATCAATTTACGACTTATCAGCAGATAATTAATCCAGCATATGTTTCAAATGGATCTAATACAGATTGGCAAGATTTGATTTATCAAAATGGAAACATTCAACAACATCAATTTTCATTCTCAGGAGGAACTGAGGATATAAATTTCTATGCTTCTGCAAATTACTTTGATCAAGAAGGTGTGGTTGTGAATTCTGACTTTGAAAGGTTTACATTCTTATCTAATCTTGATGCTCAAGTAAATGACAAATTAAAATTAGGACTGAATTTATTTGCAAGCAGAGGAACTCAAAACGGTGTACCTACTCAATCAAACGGTAATCTGGCTAACGGTGGTGGAGATGATGTAGTTGCATCTTCATTTAGATTTGCACCAGATTTAGGTGTCTTTGATACAGATGGAAACTTTACAGTGAATTCTGTAGGTGATGATATTGACAACCCATTTGCTGTAGCAACACAAAGTGTTAATGAAACCAAAAATGATTTATATCGTGCTAACTTGTCTCTTAATTATGAAATAATTGAAGGTTTAACTTTTAGATCATCCTTAGGTTATGAGTCAGAAAATGAAACTGCTGGAGTATTCAGACCATCTTCATTAACTATTACTGCTGGTGGAGTAGGTGGAGTAGCTGCAATAAGTAGTTTTAAACGATCTAATTTATTGAGTGAGAACTTCCTTACTTACAAACGTGAAATAGGAAAAGGAGATCTAACTTTACTAGGTGGATATTCTTATCAAAATTTAACAAATCAGAATTATGCAGCTGGTGCTCAGCAATTTATTTCTGATTCATTCTCTTACTTCAATCTAGGTGGTGGTTCTGTTCAATTGATACCATCATCTTCAAGAACCGTTTCTGAAATTCAGTCGCAATTCGGTCGTGTCAATTATGATTATGATGATAAATATTTAATAACAGCTACCATACGTCGTGATGGTGCTTCAAATTTTGCAGAAAATGAAAAGCATGCGGTTTTTCCTTCTGGGGCGATTGGATGGAAAATTTCAAATGAACCTTTCTTTGCTAACGTAAATAATATTTCTGAATTAAAGTTGCGAGCAAGTTATGGTGCTACAGGTAATCAAGGGATTTCTGCTTTCCAATCGCTTGCTAGGTTTAATAGCGTTTATGCTGTAATCAATGGTGATGCAGTTAATAATGTGGTTCCAGATCAGCCGGCAAATCCAAATCTTAAGTGGGAAACATCTTATCAAACAAATGTAGGTCTAGATGTAGGTTTATTAAATGATAGAATAACTTTATCTGCGGATTATTATAATATTGATACAGAGGATTTAATTATTGCTGATGACAGTCAAGCAGAATACCTAGGTTTCTTGACTACCGCCAGTTTACGTAATATTGGAGAGGTTAATAATAAAGGATTTGAATTTAATATTAATAGTAGGAATATTGTTGGTGAGAATTTTACTTGGTCTACAGATTTTAATATCTCTACAAATCGTAATGAAGTTAGCACATTACTTAATGGTGAAGATATTTTCTTAGACGCTTCTCCGGGATATTTTAATATTGATGAGACTCATGTTTTAAGAGAAGGAGAATCGACTGGAGCTTTTTATGGATATGAATATAGAGGTGTGTATCAAGGAGGTGCTCTTCCTGAAGGAACCGCAGTTTTCAGTGGTTCTGTAGCTGGAGATCCTTTGTATACTGATATACCTAATGAAGATGGAATGATAGATGGTGAGATTACGACAGCTGATCGTAAAATTCTAGGTGATCCTAATCCGGATTTTTCTTTTGGTTTCAGTAATAATTTTACTTATAAGAATTTTGATATGAATATATTCTTTCAAGGTGCGGTCGGTGGAGATATTATGAATTTAACAGCTTTACAACTTAATAGTGGTGATTCTAATGCTTCTACCGATATTTTAAATGCTTGGACTCCTTCAAATACGAATACAAATATTCCTAGTGTTGCTTTAAGAACAAAGAGAATTTCGTCTCAATTCTTAGAAGATGGAAGTTATGTGAGACTTAAAAATATCTCTGTGGGTTATACTTTTCCTAATACGTTTGTGGAAAAAATGGGGGTCAGTAGTCTTAGGTTAGCAATTAGTGCGCAAAATCTGTTTACTATAACTAATTATTCTGGTCTTGATCCTGAAGCTAGTTATTTCGGTGCTGGCTCAGTTTCAAACAGAGATTCAAATACAACGAGAGGTTTTGATTTTGGTAACTATCCTACATTAAGATCGTTTAACTTCAGTGCAAATATTAAATTTTAATAAAATAACATCAAAATAAATAGAAATATGAAAGCTTATAAATATATATTCCTAGTTATAGGATTGTCGATATTGGGTTGTTCAGATCTAGAAGAGGAACCTGTAGGACTGCTTGCTCCAGAAGGATTCTTTCAGTCAACACAAGATATTCAGACTGCGGTAAATGGAACTTATGGTCATATGTTGCATGAAGATTTTTGGGGGCGTAAGATGTCCTTAACCTTAATGCTTCGTAGTGACATGGTTGCCATAGGAGATCCGACAACCTCATCCCGAAGAATTGAGCATGACCAATTCAACGTTCCTGCAGATAATGGTATGATTTCAGGATACTGGAATAGAACGTATCAAATTATTGCTGCTGCAAATAACGCTATCGCCGGAGCAGAGTTGGTAGCTGATACTGATGAGAATAAAAACCCTATCGTTGCTCAAGCATATTTTGCAAGGGCGTTTACCTATTTTCATCTCGTTAGGCAATTTGGTGCGATACCTTATTTAAGTGAACCGGTAACAGATGTTCAAGCGGCCAATAGTATCAGTAAGACTTCAGTTGACGATGTATACGCAAATATTATTGCTGACTTAGAATTTGCAGAGCAGTGGTTACCAGATACACAACCTGCAAGATCCCTGCCGGCAAAATCTGCAGCGCAGTCATACCTTGCTCTTGTTTATTTAACACGTGGAGAGCATCAGCCTGCTTATGATTGGGCATTTGAAGTAATTAGTAATGAAGGTGCTTACAACCTAGATTTGGATCCTGATTTTCAAAACTTATTTAATGCAGATGCAGTAGATTCTTCTGTAGAGCCTATCTTTTCTTTAGACTTTAACGGTTTTAGTCCTAGTGATGATGGAAGAGATTACATGCCAGCATTAACAGGAATAAGAGGTGATGAGCAATATGAACCTAATGTAACAGGTGGCGGTTGGTCAGTAGGGGTGCCTACTCTAGCTGTATATAATGACTGGGATGATAATGATTACAGAAAAGAAGTGAGTTTTGATGATACTAACATAGTAGACGATGTAGAAAATTCTTTCACGATTTTTCAAAGTTTAGATTCTCGAGCAGTGAATAGACCGCATATAGCAAAATACACGAGATTTACTGGTCTAACAGGTAATGGTAATGGTAGAAACTCTAGCCATAACTACCATTTTATGCGCTATGCCGAGGTTCTTTTGATCGCAGCAGAAGCTTTAAATGAAGTTAGTGGTGGTAGTGATGAAGCTATGGGGTATGTTAATCGTGTTAGGGCAAGAGCTCGTAGTGGTAATGGTTCTGCTTTTCCAGCAGATGTATCTGGATTAAATCAAGATGATTTAAGAGATGTTATTATAGATGAGAGAAGATTAGAATTAGCTTTTGAGTTTAAAAGATGGTATGATATAGCTAGATTAAGAAATGGTAGTGAGGTATTCGGATCTACCGGTTATGAAGGTCTTGTTCCTGGATTTGATCCAGCGCAAGATTATTTATTGCCTCTTCCAGCAGATGAACTTTCTAGAAATCCTAATTTATTACCTCAAAATCCAGGTTACTAAATAGAAGATTGAAATAGCCAATTGCTTTAATCCCAACGATGTTTATTCGTTGGGATTTTTGTTTGCTTAAATTTAAGTAGCATTTATCAAGGCTATTTATTTTTATCCATTTAATTAGAGAATTAAAAGTCATAATAAAACTAGACGTTGTAGTTTTGTCGGCTGTATAATTGACTAGTATATTATTAATAACTCAACATCATTGATGTTTTATTTTATTTAAAGTGAAAGACCTACAAAAAGCTATCGTTTACATGTTGTTCAGTACACTGGCATTTGCAGTTATGAATGGACTTGTAAAATATTTGGTAGATTTCAGTGCCTATGAATTAGTGTTTTTTAGATCGCTAGGGACTTTAATTCTTACTATGGTGTTCTTACTTTATAAGAAAATACCAATATTAGGGAATAAAAGAAGTTTATTAGTAACTAGAGGTATTGCTGGTGCTGTTTCTTTAATATTATTTTTTCTTTCTTTAAAGTATTTACCTGTAGGGACTGCCGTTGTACTTAGGTACTTATCACCTGTATTTGCAGCTATTTTTGCTGTGATATGGCTCAAGGAAAAAATAAGACCTATTCAATGGTTGTTCTTTCTATTAGCTTTTTCTGGTGTGTTAGTAATGAAAGGTTTTGATAACGACCTTAGTTTAATTGGTCTCGTCTTGATATTTTCATCTGCATTGGTAATGGGAATCGTATTTGTAACTATTTCTAAAATAGGTAAGCAAGATCACCCTATTGTAATCATTAATTATTTTATGGCGATAGGAACTTTGCTGGGAGGTGTTTTGGCTCTCAATGATTGGAGGACTCCTCAAGGTAATGAGTGGATTATTTTAAGTAGTCTAGGTGTTGTAGGCTTTGTAGGGCAACTTTTTATGACCAAAGCTTTTCAAATAGCATCTACAAATCAAGTTGCGCCTCTTAAATATCTAGAAGTTATTTTTACTGTCCTTATAGGCGCGTTCTGGTTTATGGAAACCTATACGATATGGGCTATTTTAGGTATGGTGATGGTCATTGCAGGATTATTACTTAATATCTTTTACAAGTCAAGAAAAGTAAGCTAAAACACTCTTATTTTTAATGAGTTAATTCCTAGTGTTTCACAAATAATACATCTCTTTCTTAAGATAGATGCCTTTGTGTCTATAATTCCTTAAACAAACTATAGTTTAATTTGCAAATTCGCATTTATTGTCTTTAATTTGGGCAACCAGATTGGTCAACCAATTTATCTTTATCTTTTGATAATGCTATTGGTTTTTACTCAATTAACCTTCTAGAAGATTATGAATTGGAAATTAATTTTAATTGTATGCCTTTTAGGTGTTGTCTCTTGCGAGGACAGTACTACTGCAGGTGGTGATACTACAACGATAGAGGCTACTAACTCTAGTTCAAAATTGCTTTTAAGCGACGATGGAATAGCAGATTTTAAATCCTCAAATAGTGATGTTGTAAAAAACACTTTAAAAGAATTATCACAATCTGTAGATGTTATTCTTACTGCACCTATAGAGATACCGCAACCAGTAGATGCAGGTGGTGGTTATTCTCATGAAAAACACAAACAAAATTATGCCGAACTTTATAAAGTAGCATTATCTCAAAGTTTAGATCCTCAAGAAGATAAGCTTACTTACATAAGAAATATGTTTGATGGATATGCAAATATGTATCCTACCTTAGGGATGCACCCTAAAGACAAGGAGAATCATCCAGGCGGTAAATTATACTGGCAAGGTCTTAACGAGGCAGTAACCCTTTTTTATATGATACAATCATATGATCTTACTCGTGGTTATTTAACCGAAGATGAACGCTTAAAAATAGAAAAAGATTTATTACGCCCTATGGCAAAATTCTTAAGTGAAGATAGTTATGAGGTTTTTAATAAAATCCACAATCATGGAACATGGTCTGTAGCTGCTGTCGGTATGACTGGTATGGTGTTAGGAGATGATGATATGGTACAAAGATCTATTTATGGATCTAATAAAGATGGTAAAACTGGTTTTATAGCACAACTAGATCATTTATTCTCTAGCGACGGTTTCTATAGTGAAGGTCCTTATTACCATAGGTATGCTATTTTGCCCTTTATTGCATTTGCTCAAGCTATTGAAAATAATGAACCAGAGGTTAAGATCTTTGAACATAGAGATGGTATTCTTAGAAAAGCGGTAACTACATTACTGCAACTTACAGATGAGCAAGGAAGATTTTATCCTATTAATGATGCCATTAAAAGTAAGACATGGGAAAGTGATGAGGTAGTTTTTGCCACTAACATAGCTTATAAGCAATATAAAGATGCAAGTCTTTTACCAGTCATTAAAATGATGAATAAAATATCATACACTGACGCTGGTGTTATAGCTGCCAATGCTATTACAGACGATACAGAAGATTTCTATAACAGACCTAGTATGTTTATAGCAGATGGTGTAGAAGGAAAAAGCGGTGGTCTTGCATTAATGCGCAGTCCACAAAATACATCAGGTCAACTACAGGCGGTTCTTAAATTTTCTACTCAAGGAATGGGTCATGGACACTTTGATAGATTAAGTTTATCTGTATATGATTATGGTAACGAGATCATGCCAGATTATGGTGCGGCACGTTTTTTAAATATAGAAACTAAAAGAGGTGGTAGGTATCTACCAGAAAATAAAACATATGCACAGCATACCATTGCACATGGAGCACTTGTTTTAGATGAGAAATCTCAATATAAAGGAAATGTAAAATATTCTGAAGAACATGTTTCTCATGTTGTAAAAACAGATATGAGTGGAGAACGTTTGCAAGTAAGTATAGCAGCAGATTCAACAGCATATAATGGTACTAATTTGTCTCGTTCTATAACGATGATTAATGAGCCAGAAATTTCTAACAGACCATTCCTTATTGATTTGTATCACATCGATTCTAAAACAAGTCATCAAATGGATTTAAATTATCCTTTCTTTGGTGATATTATAGATACTCAATTTGATTATAGCAGACCAGTTAACAAAACGGTTTTAGGAAAAGATAATGGTTATAATCATCTAGAAGTATTAGCACAAGGTTCTCCTAAATCAAATGCTACTAACACTCAGTTTTCATTCTTACAAGCACAACGTTTTTATAGTATTACTAGTGTTGCTGATGCTAGTACGCAACTATTTATTACCCAAACTGGTGCTAATGATCCTGAATTTAATATAAACCTACAGAGACAGTATTTGATCAGACAGCCTAAGAATAAGACTAGTCACACATTTGCAAGTGTTATTGAGCCTCATGGATTCTTTGATCCTGTTAAAGAGACAGTAACTTATCCTAAATCTGTAATTTCAAACTTAAAGCATGAGCAGCAAGATGGTTATGATATCGTGACCTTTAATGCTGGCGGTGCTATGTATTTATACACGCTTTCGCGAAAGCGAGATAACAACAAGAATCATACAATAGAATATAATGGGAAATCCTATTCTTGGGATGGAACACACCAATTAATAAAATTATAAGTCATGAAAAGATATAGTGAAAAGTACATTCTTACAGAAGAAATGAAATGGGAAAATCTAGGAGGTGGAGTTTCTCGTAAATTTTTAGGGTACGATAACCAGATAATGATGGTTCAAGTAAAGTTTGAAAAAGGAGCTGAAGGAGCGCCACACAAACATTTTCATACACAAACTACTTATGTAGCGGCTGGTAAGTTTGAATTTATTATTGATGGAGTAAAGCAAATAGTGAGCGCTGGAGACGGTGTTTATATGGAACCTAACCTTTTACATAGCGCAGTATGCCTAGAAGAAGGGATGTTAATTGATGTTTTTGCACCGGTACGTGAAGATTTTTTAGATGGTAGTGGTGTATCTTATTTTGGAGACAAAGAGGCATAATCTATGAAAGTCAAAGGATTAAGATGGTGGGTAGTAGGGTTAATTGCCCTGGCAGCCGTAATAAATTATATAGACAGACAGGCGTTTTCTGTTTTATGGGAAACTGAAGGAGGTATTGCTGATGAGCTTTACCCTGAATTAGATGCAGACGGTAGAAAAAAAATATATGGAAGTATTGGTACATATTTCATTATCGCCTATGCTTTAGGTCAGGCATTATTCGGTAGAATTTTTGATAAATTAGGAACACGTTTTGGTTTTGCTTTATCTATTGGTTTTTGGTCACTAGCGACTGGTTTACATGCTTTAGTAAGTGGTGTTCTAGGTTTTACATTTGTGAGATCTCTTTTAGGACTAGCTGAAGCTGGTAACTGGCCTGGTGCTGCAAAAGGTAATGCAGAGTGGTTCCCTACTAATGAGCGTGCAATCGCCCAAGGTATATTTAATTTTGGTGCTTCTTTTGGAGCGTTAATATCGATACCTCTTATTGGATTTATGGCACAAAAACTACATTGGCACGTCATCTTTATGATTATCGCTTTACTAGGGTTTCTTTGGTTAATACCATGGTTAGTCGTTGTGAAAATTGGACCTAAAAAACACCCTTGGCTTACAGATGAGGAAAAAGATCGTATTCTTAATGGTCAGAAAAATGAAGTTGCCACTGTAGAAGGTGAGGTAGAACCTAAGAGTATGTCTTACGGTAAATTATTAGGCTTTAAACAAAGTTGGGGTGTTATTATAGCATCTGCGGCTATAGACCCTATCTGGTGGATTTTTGTAGTCTGGATACCTAACTATCTTGTAAACGTATTCGGTGTGGGTATAGAAGGTATTACAAAATATGGATGGATACCCTATCTAGGTGCTATGATTGGTGCTTGGTTCGGTGGTTTGCTAGCAAAGAATTTCTTTAATAGAGGATGGGATGTTAACAAAGTAAGAAAAACAACTATAGGTGTAGGGTGTGCAATCATGCTTCCTGCATTATTATCATTAAGTAATCCTGGTAGTCCATTAATAGCTGTTTTAATCATGGCTGTCGTTTTATTCGGATTTCAAACTGCGATAGGAAATATTCAAACTTTACCTAGTGATTTATATAGTGGTAAATCGGTTGGTACGCTATCAGGACTAGCTGGTATGTCTGCAAAGTTTGCTGCTGCAGGACTAACATGGTACATAGGTTCAAAATTACCAGCAGATAAGTATTCTTTTGTATTTCTTATAGGGGCTGTACTTGTAGCAATCGTAGTGTTTGCTGTTTGGGTACTTATCCCTAAGATTAAGCCATTACAAAGAGCTTAAATAATTAAAAAAAAATAAATTTAAACTAAATCAATAATATGAAATTTGAAGGAAAAGTAGCGGTAGTAACTGGGGCAACTGGTGGTATCGGTTTTGAAGTAGCAAAAAGATTAGGTAAAGATGGTTATACGGTTGTTTTAAACGGTATAGATGATGAGGCTGGAGCAAAAAGAGTTGAAGAACTTACTGCTGAAGGTGTTACTGCTGAATACCTAGGTTTTGATGTTACTAAAGAAGATGCTGTAACTGCTAATATTACTGAAATAGGTAATAAATATGGTAGAATTGATGTGCTAGTAAACAACGCTGGTGGTTTAGGTGGTAGATCTAGATTTGAAGAGATGACTACTGAGTTTTATAGATTTGTAATGGCTCTTAACCTTGATTCTGTATTTTTTGCATCAAGAGCAGCTATACCATTTCTTAAAAATGGAGAACACCCTTCTATAATTAACTATACTTCTAACGCTGCATGGAATGCTGGTGGACCAGGTGCAGGTATTTATGGAACGTCTAAAGCTGGTGTGCATGCTATTACAAGAGCACTTGCAAAGGATCTTGCAGAATATGGAATTAGAGTAAATGCAGTATCTCCTGGTACTATTGATACTCCTTTCCATGCGCAAATCAAATCTACTAAGCCAGAAGTATTTGCTTCTTGGGCAAATAATATCTTATTAGGTAGACTAGGACAGCCAGAAGATGTTGCTGGTGTTGTTTCTTTCTTAGCTAGTAAAGATGCATCATTCATAACTGCAGAAACTATCCAAATAGGTGGTGGTCAGGCATTAGGTATCTAATAATAGAAACTATGAATTCTGAAAAATCAATTTGATTTTTCAATAAATTAGCCAACATGTTTAAGAATTATCCCTGATAGATTTCCTATCAGGGATTTTTTTATGCAAAATTTTGAGATTTATTTTTCAATTGGATAGTGAACTATAAATCTTAAAATAGAGACTTTCTTCCATGTTTGTACAAAGTGTTCTTGTATTATGATGCTATATAAATCTATAGAAAGAGCTGTTTCATGAACTTAATTTGCATAGAATAAGATTATACAAATGATTGACCATGTTCAATGATGTCCTTATGAAGAGATATAAGGGAGGTTTACTAAAAGCAGGTAATAGTTTACGATACGAGCTTTATAAGTGATTTATATATATCTATTTAGAAAGATTGGGCGCTATTTTACTAGTGTTTATAGATTTTAGGATTATATGAAAGCACATAAAAAAAGCCTAATGATTTGAATGTCATTAGGCTTTACTTTAAGAGAATTAAAAATTAATTCTACAATATTCTTTAAATTAATAAACTAGTTTCAATTCTATATTTTCAACTACTTTAATTTCACCAGAGTTAGTAACTGTATTGTTAACCGGTTGTTGCCCTTTGGCACCCCATAAAACAGCTGTAAACTTAGTGTCGTTATTAGTAAAAGTATTGTTCTCAAAAGTCACGTTTACGATACCTCTAGTATTGATTAGAATTTCATCTTTATCTAGTTTACCAGAGTTAGTAAAAGTGTTGCCAGAAAGGTTTAAAATACCTCCTATGGTAGACTCATCATAACCACCTCTATAGAAATCTATCACTTCGTTAGATATGTTGTCAAAATTAGATTTTGTTATAGTTAGAAACTCTACGTTGTAATCTCCTTTATCATCTATTTCCTTGTCTAGCAAAAATCCGTTGATACAGTTTTTGAAAGTAGAATTGTTAACTATAATCTCATCTGCAAATGAGCTTTTAGACGCATCTAACACAGATTTGAAATTTTCAACACTTATGTCATTAAGATGTATACCGTATGCCTTAGACATATCCTTATCTTCTGTCCTGACGAGATCTTGGTCTGCAGTACCTAGAATATTTAAATTTTCTAAATGTAAAATACCTTTAGGTTGCATTAAGAAAGCAGTCTTTAAATTATCAAATTGTATAGTTGCTCTAGCATCTTTATTGGCAGATGTTATTTTTAACTCCTTAGCTAGTGTGATCGTTTCATCTATCAAGTAAGTACCTTCTTTTAAAGAAAGAATATCTTCAGAATTAGCATCTTTAATAGCTGCCATGAACTCACTCGCATTTGTAACTGTATGAGTTTTTATATCTTTATTTCTAGTAGAAGGTGTAAACCATTTTGCACCATAAATAGAATAATCTACCGTTGCTTTTTTATCGCTCACTGGTGGGATAATAGCACCTATGTAATTTTGATCTTGGTTCCTAGATTTACCAAAAAGATCTACATCGATATCATTAAAACCATAACCATCATATAACTTACCATCATACTTTGCAGGAGTGTAAAAAAGCTCGTCACCTAACGTATTAGAGATAGATTTTAATGTGAAATCTTCACGATCAGAATCCATATTTTTATTACTTAACAGTAAATTGTTTTTAAATTTCACACCATCTATTTTATCATAAGCCTTAATAGGATAAGAAGTAAATCGGTCATTATATACAAGATTATTAGCAAATATGACTCTTTTAGGACGTGCAGATCTTATTTCAGACGGTGGTAAAACCTCTGCCTGATCAGTGTTTACACCTACAGAAAAATGTATAGGTTGTTCACAGTCTATCCAGCTATTGTGCGCTATAACTACATCAGTTACCTGGTTATATCTATTTAAAGGAGATTTAGGGATACCGTTCATAACAGCCAGTCCACTACGGAATTCTGTACCGCGCATTTTATAGAAATAATTATTTGTTACTACGTGACCAGTATTAATAACACGTATTCCACCTACATAAGGGTTATCATTACCTATAAATATGTTACCACTTATAGTTGCATAATTACCATGTCTAGTTACTACAGATCCTTCACTCTCTAGAAATACGTTATTAGAAAAGTTATTAAAATTAGATTTACTAGAAATAATTTCTACCTCACCATTACATTTTTCAAAAAGGTTATTAGTTACTTGAGTATAGGACGGTGTCATAGACGTTGTACTAGCACCTAGTTGCATAGTCTCAGCCTTAGGACCACCTTTTCTAGGTCTAGGCCCGAAATGGTTGTCATGTATCTTATGATAATTATTTACATGTTCGTTACCATTAAGATATACCTTTAAAGTAGGTCCTTCATTAGATTTTCCAGCAATATAACTGTGATCTAGTTCATTATGTTTGCCATAAAACTCTATCCAGTGATCTTTTCTATGACGATCAGGTTGTGTAAACTCTTCTATAACTGTACCAGTAACACGACAGTTAAAAGCGATAGAGTCAGGGGAGTTTCTAAATATTATAACTGCTTCGTCTGGTGTGTATCCATTCTTAAAATAAAGATCTTTGGCAATTAGATATTCACCACTTAATTTTAAAAAAGACTGTCCTTCTAAGATTACCTCACCAGGTGTTTCTGCTTTTAAAACTATAGGTTTTTGCTCTGTTCCCATTCCATGAAATTTGATTTGAGCATCCTTCCAGATACCGTTTTTCATGGTGATAACATCTCCGGCTTTTGAGTCGTCAATTGCACTTTGCAGCTCGTCTATATTTGATACGTTTATAGAATTCAGCTTTTGATCATTACATGAGATTAAAGCTATGGCTAGCGCTAGTAAAAATATTCTTTTCATAGGTTGTTTTAAGAGAATTCAAGATACCTACTAAAACGATATAGCCAGGTCTTAAAGAGTCCTAAATGAAGTATAGAATCGTACCGTTTTCATTAATTTCTCTATTTAAAGCTACTAAAACAGAGAGATTCTCATTTTTAGACAATTGTTTGTAATAATTCCGCTTTCGCGAAAGCGGAACCTAAAACACATAGCTATAAATAATAAAAAGCCTATCTTTAAGAACCAACTTAGCTTTATGAAATCAATAAAACATTACGATATAGGATATGCAGATATATTCATTTTTAAACTTTATTTAATTGTACAAGTTAAAGAGGGATATTCTGTTGAAGTAGATGATATCGATATCTTCCATGCGTTGATTGAAAATCATTTCAGCGATCAAAAATTCATTTATATTTCTAACCGAGTGTATTCCTATTCAGTAAATCCGTTAATTTACCCTAAGGTTGCAGCTGTTGAGAATTTAATCGGTATGGCT
Source organism: Nonlabens sp. Asnod3-A02 (assembly GCF_045063755.1). Lineage (NCBI taxonomy): Bacteria > Pseudomonadati > Bacteroidota > Flavobacteriia > Flavobacteriales > Flavobacteriaceae > Nonlabens > Nonlabens sp. Asnod3-A02. The sequence continues at coordinate 353,973 of NZ_JBEFOC010000006.1, read as the reverse complement.
GTAGTTGCAGACAATGGAATTAAAATCAAAACAGCTAGTTTTGAAAAAAACTTTTTATCAAAGCCTTTTATAATTTGTGCTACACTAGATGAGGCTATTATTTGGGCTTCACAACAATTTTAAGTGCTGTATTGATATTTCTACTTTACAGCACAACCTTTTGCTTCTTTCTTAACACCTAATTTTACTAGAATAGTTTCTAGTAAACACCACTTTGTAAATGCAGACTGTATAAGGTTAACACCTATAAATACCGTAAACCACATCCAGTTTGGGTTTACATAAACGGTTAACACCACGCTTAAAAGTACCATGGTACCTACGATTACTCTAAAATATGTATTTAACATTGCTTGATTTTATTATTTATAATTTTTCTTTTCTATCATATAATAAACTAATGGTACTACCAGTAGGGTCAATACAGTAGACACAATAGTTCCACCCATTAATGATATTGCCAACCCTTGAAAAATAGGGTCAAATAGTATGACAAATGCGCCTATAACAACTGTACCTGCTGTAAGCAAGATAGGAGTGGTACGTACCGCACCAGCTTCGATAGCAGCCTGTTTAAGAGGCACACCTTCGGCAGTTCTTAAATTAATGAAGTCTATTAATAGTACAGAGTTCCTAACCATAATGCCGGCTAGGGCTATCATTCCTATAAAAGATGTTGCGGTAAAGAAAGCACCCATAATCCAGTGACCTAAAATAATACCGATTAGGGATAACGGTATGGCCACCATCATAACGATAGGTGCTTTAAAATTTTGAAACCATCCTACAATCAATATGTAGATTAAGATGATAGCTCCTAAAAATGCAATTCCCAGATCTCTAAATACTTCTAATGTTATTTGCCATTCGCCATCCCACTTTACCGTATAATCATCTTCAAAATCTGGTTGGCCTAAATACATTTCGCTAATACTGTAGCCTTCAGGCATAGGAATTGATTTTAATTTTTCTTCCATGCCTAGGATAGCATATGCAGGACTTTCTAGTTCTCCTGCCATATCTGCCATGACGTAAACGACTCTTTTTTGATTTTTACGATAAATACTTTTTGCACTTATAGACTCACTGATCTCTACTAAGTCTGCAATAGGTACCATGGTTCCCTGATTAGAAGCAACTTTAAGTTGTGAAATGTCTTGAATCGTTGACTTCTCTTTTTCATCTAGTGCTAGTACGATACCTATTTGCTGTACAGCATCTTCATCATATAGATTTGTTACTGGTCTATCAGATAGTGCTAGGTGCATGGTGTAGGCTATTTGTTGCGGTGCCACGCCATATAACATTGCCTTTTCTTTGTTGATAGTAAATTGATATTCAGTTTGGTCGTTTTCTACCATCCAGTCTATATCAACTACATCATCCGTGTTCTTTAAAATATTTTGCACTTCATTTGCTACAGTAATTTGCTGTTCATAATCTGGACCATAAATTTCTGCAACAATTGTTGAAAGTACCGGTGGTCCTGGCGGTACTTCAACTAGTTTTACATTGGCATTATACTTCGCAGCGATTTTTTGAATATCAGGACGCAATAAGCTAGCGATATCATGACTTTGTGCACTACGTTTTTCTTTATCAATTAGATTAACTTGTATGTCAGCCATATTACTACCACCACGCAAATCATAATGACGCACTAGTCCGTTAAAAGTGATAGGTGCAGATGTCCCGATGTAATTTTGATAATTGACTACTTCTGGTCTAGTAGATAAATACTGAGATATTTCTTGAGCGACCACACCAGTGCGTTCTAGTGTTGTACCTTCAGGCATATCTATGACCACTTGAAACTCGTTTTTATTGTCAAATGGTAACATTTTTACCGCAACAGAATTTGTGAAAAACAATCCCATGGTAACTAGTAAAATCAAAAAAGTACCACCTAGAAATAACCATCGTTTGAAACGATTTTCCATTAAAGGACGCTCAAATTTATTATACAGTCTATAAATAAGAGTTTCTTCAAGCGGCTTCTCCGTTTTTACAACAGCACCTTTTTTCTCTTTTTCTCTTAAAAATATATAACCTAAGTATGGAGTAATGGTTAAGGCTACAAACAAAGATAAAATCATAGCAATGGAAGCTCCTATAGGCATAGGTGCCATATATGGTCCCATTAATCCAGATACAAAAGCCATAGGTAATACAGATGCGATTACCGTAAAGGTTGCTAGGATAGTAGGGTTTCCTACTTCGTTTATAGCATATAAGGCAGCATCCTTAAAAGGCAATCGCTTCATTTTAAAGTGCCGGTGCATATTCTCTGCTATAATGATGGAATCATCAACTACAATACCGGTTACAAACACTAATGCAAATAAGGTGATCCTGTTTAAGGTGTAGTCCAGCATGTAATAACTCAATAAAGTTAATGCAAACGTGATCGGTACAGAAAGAAATACAACGAGTCCACCACGCCAGCCCATCGCTAGCATTACAACAAAGGTTACAGCAATAATAGAACCTATAAGGTGCAATAATAATTCTGACACTTTATGAGATGCCGTCTCGCCATAATTACGTGTAATTTCTACTTGCACATCATCTGGTATTAAGGTCTTGCGCAGGTGTTCAACTTTGGCAATAATGACATCTGCAATTTTCATAGCATCTGCACCTTTACGTTTTGCAACAGATATAGTTACCGCTGGATATTCAGATAAAAAACCGGTTTTTTTATCACTTCCTTGACCAAAGCCTAAACTCACATAACTTTGAGGTACCTCTGGTCCATCAATTATTTGAGCGACTTGTTTTAAATAGATAGGTTGATTTTGTTGCACACCAACTACAAGATTTTCAACATCAGTAGTACTGGCTAGAAAATCACCAGTGTTAACGATAAACTCGGTGTCGTTTTTATCAAATTTTCCAGCGTTAAGTTGGACATTATTAGCCTTGATCATTTGAGATACTTGCATAAAATCTAAACCACTAGAGGCTAGTTTATCCTTATCTAAAACAACTCTTAGTTGACGTTCTCTACCACCTATTTTATGTGTGATAGCGACATCGTTTATTTTCTTTATTTCGGCTTCTAATTCATGTGCCATCTGTCCTAGTTGATAATCACTATAATTCTCACTCCATAAAGTAAGGCCTAGCATCGGGACATCATCTATGGCACGTGTTTTTACCAGTGGCATGGTCACGCCTTCAGGCATTTGATCCATGTGTTTATTGATCTCGTTGTATAATTTTACAAAACTGCGTTCAATATCCTCGCCCACATAAAACTGCACAATCACCATTCCTTGTTCCTTCATAGAAGTAGAGTAGACGTATTCGACACCTTTGATGTTAGAAATAAGTTGCTCCAGTGGTTTAATAACACGAGATTCCACCTCAGTAGGGCTAGCACCTGGATAACCTACAAAAATGTCTGCCATAGGCACATCGATCTGTGGTTCTTCTTCACGTGGTATTAAAAATGAGCTGTATACTCCTACGACCATAAAGACGATCATTAAGAGCACAGTCAGCTTTGAATTCATAAAGACTTTGGCAACTTTACCAGCTAATCCTTCTTTCATTAGATATATTTTTTGGGCGTTTTAACAGGCTATCCGTTACAATCTTTTTGAAGGCAGTTTTCGCGAAAGCGAAAAAAACCACAAAAAGGATTTTCACTACTATCCTTAACGCAATATTGAATTATTGTATAGTCACTTTTGCACCGTTAAATAGCTTACCATTTGATGAGGTAATGTATTTTTCATCGGCATTAAGTCCTGATAATATTTCTACTTGATCACCTAGAGTTCTACCTAATCGCAACCAGCGTAGCATGGCAGTATTATTCTCGCTGATGGTGTACACACCAGTAAGTTGACCTTTTGTAATAAGTGCCGATGACGGAATTAGAACATTTTGATTTGCAGCTTTTCTTTCAACTGGGAAAGCAATAGTGGCAAACATGCCTGATAGAACCGGTACATCTGTTTTATCTAACGTTATCTTTACTAGATACTGGCCACCAGTTTGTTGTGCAGATGTACTTACTTCTTTTACCTTACCAGTTAATGTTTGTTGAATGGAAGATATCGTTACCTGTACTTCTGTTTCTTTTTTAATTTGAGAGATTTCAGTTTCAGGTACCATAGCCATTACTTCAAAATCGCCAGGCGCCTCTATAGAAAGTAACGGTTGTCCAGGATTTGCCATGTCACCTTTTTTAATGTTTTTGCTAGTAATAACACCATTAAAAGGCGCGGTTATATTAGAATATGCAAACTGAGCATTAATTTCATTTTTCATTTGCTGTGAACCTTCTAGACGAGCCTTGGCCATATTAAAATTTGCCGTGATGTCATCTAGTTCTTTTTGTGACGCACTATTATCCGCAAACAGGTTTTTAAATCTGTTGTAATCTTTTTGAGCATTATTAAATGCTGCAGTAGCTTCGGTAATACTAGCGTTTACTTGTCCTTTTTTAGCTTGTAAATCTGTATTATTTATGGCTACTAACAGCTGACCTTTTTTTACTGGATCACCTACGTTAACTAGAACATTATTTACAAATCCCATCATGCGTGTGCTCAATTGTGCGCTATTTGCTGCTTGAACTTTACCGCTTACCGCAAGAAAAGGACTGCTATTGTTGTCAATTACTGCCTGTACGGTTACAGGAATTGCAGGAGTATTGTCCACCGCTGGTTGAGATTCTTTTTCACCACAGCTCATTATTAGTAAGGTAAAGACTGCGGTTAATAGGATATATGATTTTTTCATTCTTTATATTTTATAAATAAAAAGCTTTGGCTCTTTTATTAGATGGGTTTGTTATTCTGACTTGGTTAAAAAGTTGATATACGCCTGTGCATAGTTGAATTCAAAAACCGTTTGATAATATTCTAATTGTTTTTGAGCAAATTGCGTTTCGGCATTTAGTAGGTCTGATGTTTTTTCAAGACCTTCTTTAAATCTATTGGTACGTATGCGTAATGATTCTTTAGATTGATCTAGAGCTAATTGCGCAAGTTTCAACTTGTTCTCTGCGTCTATAAGCATGCGCTGCGCTTTATTAATTTCTAATTTTGATTTAGAAACATATTGCTCATATTGTAATTTTGATTTCTCTAATGTAGCTTTACTTTTATTAGCCTGACCGATACGTTGAGAACCTTTAAAAAGATCCCAGCTCAATTGTGCACCTACCACATATCCATTTGCACTTGCTTGAAATAGATTTTCATCATACAATTCATAGGATCCAAATGCATTAAGTCTAGGCAGAAAAGCCATCTTGTCTGCCTTGTTTGCTGCTTCATAAGCAGTAGTAGCAAGCTGCATGGCTTTAATATCTGATCTGTTTTCAGAAAAGTTATTATCCTTAATAGTGATGCTTTTAATCGTTAAGCTATCACTAGGCTGGTATATGGTATAACCATCGTCATCCATTAAATAAGAAAGATAGTCAGATGCATTTTGCACGTTACTACGCGCAGTTTGTAGTTGGTTTTGAACTTCTGTAAGTCTTACTTCTACGTTTAATACATCTGCACGTTGCAGGTATCCTTGATTTAATCTGTTTTGCGCTAGTTTTAAATTCTCTTGAGCGGCTTCTTGAACTTTTTCTAGCACCGCAATTCCTTTGTAAGCTAGTTGTAATTGCATGTATGCGTTTTCTACTTCAAAAGATAGATATTCTTCTGTGCGCTGTTTTTTAAGTAAAACGGCTTCCATTGAGGCTCTTGCAGCTTTACGTTGGTACAATCCATCTATATTAATTAAGGGTTGTTGCACTTCTATTATAGTTGCAAAGTTTTGAATCTGATCTGGATCATTAAGAAGATCTGGATTGAAGTCGTTTGAAGTTAAGATTCCTTGATTTAATTTAGAACCAAAAGCCATCAATGGATTAGTGGTGATAATACCAGTATGACTTGCGGTTATATTAGGCAAGAAAACAGCTTTAGTCTGATCAAAATCTGCTTTTGCTTCTAGAAATTCTTGCTCAGATATTTTTATAGAATTGTTGTTTTTAACCACTTTTTCAGCAACTTCTTCTTTTGAAATTAGAGTAGTTTGCTGTGCTGTCGCTTGCGTTAATATCGCAATACTAAAGGTTATAAATAATAAGATTTTCTTCATTACAAGAGATTAGTAAAGCAAATTTAACTCGCTATTTTTCTTGCTAGAGTAACCTATGTTACTCAACCTTATTTAAATTAAAAAGCCACCTATTAATAGATGGCTTTTTGTTGATTTATCTCGCTTTCGCGAAAGCGTAATTATAACACTTTATGACTAGTAACTGGTATCGTCTAATTGAACTTTACCATTAAATGTTTTATATAAAAAGATAAGGTATCCAGCAAGAAGTGGAGCTCCTACGACTACCATAGTAAGCATGATTCCTAATGATTTTTGAGAAGATGCTGCATTGTATATAGTAACGCTAAAAGCCGGATCTATCGTTGATGGTAATAATACTGGATATAGTTGAAAGGCTACTAACATTAATAAAAAGGCCATCGTTAAAGATGAAAAAATCAATGCTTGAAAATATTTTTTCTTAGAGACCAATCGAGGCACATTTGCCACTGCTAGAAATGCTAATATAGGAAGTGCAAAAAATAATGGTTGTTCCTTAAATCGATCTGTCACACCTGGTAAGAATATCAGTGTGTATAACGAGGTTATTGCAAAACTAATGATAAAGAAAATCATCCCTTTTTTGAGTAAAAAAGTTAATCTGCTGTGTAGTCTTCCTTCTGTTTTAAGCAACAAGAAAATAGCACCTTGGGTCATAAATAATGATAAGGTTGTAAATCCAGCCATGATAGCATAAGGACTTAGAAAAGCAAAGAAAATACCACCTTTATAAGTATAGTTTTCTCCTATTTCAAAACCTTGTAAAACATTACCTAAAACCACTCCTAATAAAAATGCAATTAATGTATTGGATACAAAATAGATGATGTCCCAAGTGGTGCGCCACCATTTCATCTCTTCAGAACTTCTAAATTTAATGGCAGATGATCTTAGGACCAGCAATAATAAAAACAGCATAAATGGAATATACATAGCAGATAACATAGTGGCGTACATCACAGGAAACCCTGCAAATAAGGCACCACCACCTATAATAAGCCATACTTGATTTGCATCCCATAAAGGTCCTATAGCATTAATAGCGATACGTCTACTTAAATCTTTTTTGAAAAATAAATGCCATGCGCCAGCACCATAATCAAAGCCTTCTAAAATTGCATATCCTGAAAATAATAATCCAACAACTAAATACCATAGTGTAGGGTAATCTATACCTAAAAAAGTTTCCATAATGCTGGTCTTAAACGTATTTTAAAAATTCATCTGGGTTTTTTGCCTCGTCATATGGGCCGTGCTTTATCTTCTTATTTACTGAATAAATAAATAAAAGAAACAATACTGTGTAAACCACTAAGAATAAAATTAACGAGAACAATATCTGATTAGATGATACCTCTTGCGAAAATCCTTCATCAGTTCTTAAATGGCCATAGACTATCCACGGTTGTCTTCCCATCTCTGCAGCAAACCAGCCTACTTGATTTGCAATCTGTGGTAGTAATACAGAGAAGGCAAATATTTTGAGCAACCATTTTTTATCAAATAAAGTGCCTCGCCACCATAAAAAGCAAGCATATAAGGTCAATCCTATTAAAAACATGCCTATCGATATCATAATATGATAAAACTGGAAAACAGCATTTACCTGTCCAGGACGTTCATTTTCTGGAAAAGCGTTTAAACCTGTAATAGGCTCTTCAAAATCTTGATGTACTAGGAATGAGAGTCCACCAGGTAATTTGATGCCGGTGACTTCTTGGGTCTCGTCATCTACCCAACCGAATAGATACAAATCTGCAGGTGCAGATTTTTCATAATGGCCTTCCATCGCAGCTAGCTTTGCTGGTTGATTAACGGCAACGCCATCTGCAGAGCTGTGTCCAGAAAGCAATTGTGTTAAAGAAAAAATAGTGGCAACGGCTAGCGCAATTTTAAATGCTTTTTTTGATATTTCTACATATCGTCCTTTTAATAAATAGTAAGCATGTACACTAAGAACTAGAAAAGTTCCAGCAAGAAAAGCACCTTGCCAGACGTGAATGATTCTATCAACACTAGATGGATTAAAAACCATAGCCCAGAAGTCAGTCACTTCAGCTCTAGCATCAAATCCTTCACCTACGATATGGTATCCAGCAGGCGTTTGTTGCCAGCTATTTGCTACAACAATCCATACCGCAGAGAACATAGAGCCTAAGAACACCATTATAGTTGAGAAGAAGTGAACTTTAGGTGAAACTCGATTCCATCCAAATAGTAAAATTCCTAGAAAAGTACTCTCTAGACCAAAAGCAAAGAGACCTTCGGCAGCAAGTGCGCTTCCAAAAATATCTCCTACATACCTAGAGTAAACAGACCAATTAGTACCAAATTCAAATTCCATGATGATACCAGTCGCAACACCTATCCCAAAAGTGATCGCAAATATTTTTAACCAGAAACGAGTCAGGACCTCATATTGTTTATTACCGGTTTTGAGATATAAACCTTCCATAATTGCCATAATTAATCCTATCCCTATACTTAAAGGTGGATATATGTAGTGAAAGGCAATGGTAAAAGCAAACTGTATACGGGCTAGAATTTCTGTATCCATCGTGACATGATTTTGTTTTACAAAAATAGGTTCTAGACTTAGTTTCTTGTGTTACAATAGTCACTTAAAACCGTTAATTTTTTAAAATCTCGCTTTCGCGAAAGCGGGATCATCTGTCACATTTTCATAGATTCCATTTCAGGAAATTCATAAATATTTATGAATGGTATGTAATGGAGTTGCAAGTAACTTTAGAACATGATCTGCTATTTCAGCTAACTGCATTAATGCACCGTGTAACTTTTTAAATTTAAGATGTATAGTTCAATGATTTTCTCCATTTATATCCATTGAAACATCTTAGGTTCATGTAAAGTAATTGATAGTTTGTGAGAAAATAATTAAGCTCAATTGCTGCGATTTAATCGACTGATAGCTTTATTTATATTTCTCCTGATTTTCTATTTAAATAGATAAAGTTGTCTAACTCCAGTTCATAAAACCACCTTGTAAATCATAAATTTCTTTAAAACCTATGTTTTCAAGTTTTCTAGCGGCATTATTACTACGGCTACCAGAACGACAGTATAAATAAATGGCCTTTTCTTTATCATATTTTTGTAACGCATCCATAAATTTAGACGTGTTAAAAAAGTCAATATTAACGGCGCCTTTAATGTGACCACTCTTAAATTCGCTAGGTGTTCTTACATCCACTAATTGTTTTGTCTTGTCCATACTTTTAATAGCCTGCTTAAAATCTGCAGGAGATAATTTCTTTATTTGATCAGACGATGATTTTGTGCTAAAAAGGCTGCTTAAAAATGACATGATAATATTTTTATATAATTTTTCAAAATAAAAATACCACGCCTTAAGCTATTTAAAAGTGACCTTTGTTACACTAATTCATTATAATTACAAATGTTAGATTATTAAATTTACACTTATGAATTTTGAGCAAACAAATGACCTGCTAGGTGGTATTGATATTTATATTATTGACCAGATTTTAAAAAATCGTTATCATCTACAACAATCTATTTTAGATGCAGGTTGTGGTAAAGGAAGAAATTTAAAATGGTTCTATGACAATGATTTTGAGATCTATGGTAATGATGTAGATTCTGATTTTCTCGCTTTCGCGAAAGCGAAATACCCAAAGAGTAAAGCTAATTTTATAAATTCAAATCTGGATGAACTACAGTATAAGGATAGTAGTTTTGACCACGTTTTATGTTGTGCTGTATTGCATTTTGCAAAAAGCGAAAAGCAATTTACAGAAATGTTTAAAGAATTAATACGAGTATTAAAACCTGGTGGCACTCTATTAATTAGAATGGCCTCAAACATCGGGCTAGATGGTAATGCCCCAATAGTACGGTTTAAAGATAATGGACAAAAAGGGACTTATTATTTAACCAGAGAACGCATTGCTTTATTGCTTTCAGAATTTCAATTAGAATTATTAGAACCGGTAAAAACGACTAATGTGCAAGATGAACGAGCCATGACAACTTTAGTTCTATCCAAATAAAAAAAGCGACAATTTCTTGCCGCTTTCAACTAACTCAACCATAATTTGATACCTTACTAAAGTGTCGATGGACAGACATAATTAGTAACAGCGATATCAGTTTCTTTAATAGCGTTAAATCCTCCTTCTACATTTATTAAATTATGTATACCTCGACTTTTTAATATCGATGCTGCAATCATGCTTCTATAACCACCAGCGCAGTGAATGAAAAAAGTGTTTTCTGGAAATGATGCTAGGTGATCATTAATGTAATCTAGTGGAGTGTTGTGAGCGTCCACGACGTGTTCTGATAAAAACTCACCTTCTTTACGTACATCAAAAATAGGCAGATGACGTTCATTTTGCTCTTCTTCAAATTGCTTAACTGTTATTGAGGTCACTTTATCATATTCCATAGCGGCTTGTTTCCATGCTTCAAATCCGCCTTTTAAGAAGCCAATTGTTTGGTCAAAGCCTACTCGGGAAAGTCTTGTTAGAGTTTCTTTTTCTCGACCTTTTGTTGTAATAAGTAGTAATGGTTGTTTGACATCTGCAATTAGCGATCCTACCCATTGTGCAAAATTACCGTCTAAACCTACAAATATGGATCTAGGGATATGACCGTTTGCAAATTCTTCTTGAGATCTTACATCTAGGATGATTGCTCCAGTTTCATTTGCTGCAGCTTCAAACGCTGCTGGTGATAGAGCTTTTGTCGCCCTATCCATAACGGTGTCTAAACTTTCATAACCTTTAATATTCATCATTACATTTTGAGGGAAATAACCTGGTGGTGGTGTGAGACCAGTAAGAAGTGCTTTTTTAAATTCTTCTTTACTCATTTCTTGCAATGCATAATTGGTTTTCTTCTGGTTCCCTAAAGTGTCAGTAGTTTCCTTGCTCATCATTTTACCACATGCTGATCCAGCGCCATGATTAGGGTACACAATTAAATCATCACTTAACGGTAAAATTTTGTTACGCAGCGAATCGTACAAGTAACCAGCTAGTTTGTCTTCTGTAAGATCTTCTACAACATGCTGAGCTAGATCTGGACGTCCTACATCTCCTATAAATAAAGTATCTCCTGTAATGATACCGTGTTCTTTACCATCTTGATCGATTAATAAATAGGTCGTACTTTCCATAGTGTGACCTGGAGTATGGATTACTTTTATTTTATAATCACCTAACTCAAAAACCTGTTCGTCTTTTGCAATCAAAGCGTCATAGCCAGGTTGTGCCGTAGGTCCAAAAACAATTTGTGCTCCTGTTCGTTCACGTAGGTCTAGGTGACCGCTCACAAAATCGGCATGAAAATGAGTCTCAAAAACATACTTAATCTTTGCGTTATCTTTTGCTGCTCTTTCTATATAAGGATTCACCTCTCTTAGAGGATCAAATACCGCAGCTTCACCATTGCTTTCTATGTAATATGCAGCGTGAGCTATGCATCCTGTATAAATTTGTTCTATTTTCATGATGATTTTATTTCTTGTTTAAAATTAAAAAAAGTGATCATTTAAAATGGTAACATAAGTCACATAACAAGTTCTTTGATGATGATATATATACCCATCACCAAGACAAACCAACCAAATGCTTTTTTTAGTTTTTTACCGTCTATAAATTTATTGAGATAGATTCCTAAGAAAATTCCAATAATAGAAAGCGCTGTAAAGGGTAATAAAAAGAACCAATCTATTTCCAGATTTTTTACATCACCTAGAAATCCTATCAATGAATTTATGGAAATAATGAATAGGGAAGTGGCTACTGCTTTTTTCATGGGTAGCTTTGCGAGTAGTACTAAAGAAGGTATGATTAAAAATCCACCACCAGCGCCTACTATTCCAGTAATGGTACCGACTACTAAACCTTCTACAACAATTATGGGATAGTTGTAAGTTACGACGCTGTCTTCATCGCTTTCTTTGCGCTTATTACGTATCATGGAAAAAGATGCTAATAACATTACAAAAGCAAAAAATAGCATGATTGCAAGGTTTTTAGTTAGCATAAATCCGTTTACCGTAAATAATTCATCTGGTATCGCTGGTATTAAATACGCTCTAGTTAGGTAAACCGCTATAAAGGCTGGAATGGCAAATATGATAGCGGTTTTAAAGTCTACCAAACCTTTAGTCATATTCTTGATAGCACCTACGAGAGATGTCGTACCTACTACAAAAAGAGAATATGCAGTGGCTAGAACAGGGTTTAATGTAAGGGCATAGACTAAAATGGGTACAGTAAGAATGGAACCACCGCCGCCTACAAGCCCAAGAACAAAGCCTATTAAAAGAGCTCCTATAAATCCTAATATTTCTATTATTTCCATTCTATAAATTTTAAAAACTCAAATATAGAAGGAGCTTAATCGCATGTTTGTAACAGATGTTACACGACTTCAATAAAACTGCGGTGTAGCTTTATCTTATTAATATTTTCCATTTTTTTAAGTAGTCGAGAGATGACAACTCTGCTGGTATGTAAATCTGCAGCAATTTCTTTGTGAGTAGTATAGATATGTTTACTATTAAGAATTTTAATTTTATCGTTCAAGTAATTTTCTAGACGCTCATCCATATTGTTGAAAGCGATATTATCTACACTTTCTAATAGCTCCATCATACGTGTGTGATAACTGGTAAAGACAAAATTGCGCCAAGTCTTATATTTAGAAGACCATTCTTCCATTTTTGTAACAGGTATCATTAATAGTTTAACTGGAGTCTCTGTAACAGCATGAATTTCACTTTTAGTATTTCCTACACAGCAAGTCATAGTCATGGCACAAGTGTTACCTTTTTCTAGATGGTAGAGTAATAACTCATTGCCATCAGCATCGGGACGCATAATTTTAATGCTTCCAGAAAGTAAAAGTGGCATGGATTTAATGTATTGACCAGGCTTAATTAAATCTTGTCCAGCAGGAACTTCCATAAAAGTTGCCACGCTATTGATGTCTTCTATAAGTGCTAGCTCAAATTGTGAACCATAATATTCTTTAAGCTCTTGTATCATTTTTGACTTGTTTTGCAATCATAGGATTGTACTTAAAAAAAAGATGTGCCCATATCGCTTTAGAAACGGCACCTATATATGGAAATGTTAAGGCAAGTATGGCAACTATAGCAACAAAGATAGTTAATGGATTATCTGCTAGACCTAAAAATAATAAAATTACATATGTTGCTACTGCAAAAGCGATTCCTACAGCATAACTAACATACATCGCACCAGTATAGAAACTAGGTTCAATACTGAATTTTAATTCACATTTTGAACATCTTTCTTTTACCTTATTCATCTTAGAAATTTTATAAGGATTTGCTTCAAGAAAATTCCCTTGACGGCATTGAGGACATTTTAAAAAAAGGATACTGTATATAATAGATTTCTTAAACATCTTTTTATTTCAAAGCTACTTATTGCAGCCTCTTTTATGTGTAACAATAGTTACATACATACTGAATTGACAACGGTAATTCTATTTTAAAAATAAGACTTTGTTCCTTTATTTAAGAAGACTACCTCATAGGCCACATTATAGTGTGCTATTATAAAATTCTTATTTTAAAGCTGTTTTGTTTTTAAATAGATATGAAATGGGGCGATTATTAACAGATTTTAAAATAAACAGTTAAAATATATCGATTGTAAATGTTTGTGCTCTACATTTAAAAAAAAATAAACGATGTTCAAGAATTTTACTTTTTACGCGTTGCTTATAGCCACTGTTGGGATTTTTTCATGTTCTTCAGAATCTGATGAACAAAATAATTTTATACAATTAGTGCCTAATGATGATGACACTACAGATGGTGATACAACAGAAATCGATAATATACCAGGTGATAATTTTGCATTAGCTACACTTCAAATAGAAACCAGCTGGAACACGGCAGATAGAGCTACCGTTTCTGAAGATGCAACGACACATGGCCCGACGGCATATTACTTTATGGAGAATCAAGAAATGGTTTTAATAAGTAAAGAACCAGATGGCAAACGCACAGAGCTTAAAGAAACTCCAGGACAAGAACGTTCTCTAGATGTGGTGAAATCACTGTCTTACACAGCTACTATATTTAATATACCAGAAAACGGTGTGACTATCGCACAAGTACATAATAGAAGTACTGGTGTATTAAGACCACTAGTCAGAGTTTATATAGACGACGACCACAGGATTAAATTTAAACTAACGGACGACCCAGATAGTGATTCTCAATACACGACGATTAATGGACCTTTATATCAAGAAGGAGATATCATAGAAGTTTCTATGAGTACATCAAATGGAACAGCGTCTTTTACAGCAACGACGCCAGCTGGTACATTTTCTGAAACCTTTACACCTTCTAATAACTGGACACCATACAGTAATGGGTACTATTTTAAAGCCGGTGTTTATACAGAAGGAAATGATACTCGAGCCGAAATTCGCTTCTCTGAATTTGATTTAATTAAATAAATCCAAATAAAAGAACTACAATAATACAGTTATTTATTAAAGCCCAAGAAGTGAATAATCAAAATCACTGACGGGCTTTTTTGCTTTTTTTAATACCCATAAACCTTCGGCAGGAGGTATTTCTAGATCTAGATTTTCATCCATTTCATTTTGCATAAACCATATACCATTCATGGCTTTCTTCTTATAATCAAAAGAACCATTATAAACGATCTCAAAATTGTGTTCTATCTCTTCTGTATTGAAACCATCTTCTAGAATAACATCATTACTGGTATAAGAGACCGTTAAAGAAATTAGATTTTGTTCCCAAAACCCAGTAAAATTTACCGTTCTACCAGTTGAGAATGGTCCTTTTTCTTCGGTATGATGACCGGTTATAATGCCGTCTTTAAATTCCATTTCAGTAAATAGCCTGACTTTTTCTCCAAAGAAAGGAAGGTCAAATCCTAATCCGTAGATAAAATAACCTTCCCAGTAACCGCTTAATTCTTCCATTATTTTTTCTCTTTCTCAATCACGAGATACTCTAAATTAAGGGCATTAAATTGCTCGTTGAATTTTTTAATATCAGATTGTAAAACTTCGTCAAAAATAGCTAGTTGCTTTTCAATCTCAGCAGTTAATTCATCTTTAACTTCTATACTTTGTGAAGTAGGAGCAAAGTCACCTATTTGTGCCAGACTATTTAAATGAGCTAGTTTATTAGTTAATCTTATCGGGAAATTTAAAGGATCCTGACCACTTCGGTTTTTCGTTTGATAAAGTGCTTTTTCAACCTCGCTAAATTTCTTTTTCATCTCCTTAGACATCGCGATCATATCCTTAACACCTTGTTCTTCTCTATCGCCATACAACGCTTCAAAAGCACTTAGTTTTTTATTAAATGCGCGTATGTTTTTAATCGATTTATGAGCCTTGTCTACCGTAGCGTTTACTTCATTTACATAATTAAATTGTGCCAGCATGTCTGCATCACTAGCCTCGCTATTAGGAGCAGATATAATAGTGATAGGTTGTGATTCCATTTTACCATTTACTGATAATTCTACTTTGTAAGATCCAGGTACGGCCTTAGGTCCAGACATATTTGCCCACCATAAAATCATCCCTGGTAGTTTTTCTGCTCCATCATAAACCGTATTCCAATTAAAAGAGTTGGCACCTTCTTTTACTTTTAATTTGTTCTTTTTATCATAGGTAGCATAGGTTTTTATCAACTCGTTTTTAGCGTCATAAAAAGAAAGTGATACACTATCTTTTTCTTTCAACGTCGGAATATAAAAATGTACTTGTACTCCTGCCGGATGATTTGCTCCTGCGGTAAGTGAACCTGCACGACCATTTCCTGCCATACGGTAAGAGGTTTTAGGTTTGAAAAGTTTGTTTTCGTCTTGCTTTCGCGAAAGCGAACTAGAAAAAGCTTCTCTCACTAATCCTAGATCATCATGTATCCATAAACTTCTACCTTGTGTCGCGATAATTAGGTTGTTATCCTTTACAGCTAGATCTGTAACTGGTACGATGGGTAAATTCATCTGGAATGATTTCCATGATTTTCCATCGTCGGTAGAAATGTATAAACCAGTTTCTGTTCCTGCATACAGCATTCCTTGTACTTGATCATCTTCTCTTACGACTCTAGAAAAATGCTCTGATGGGATGCCATTTGTTATTTTTTTCCATGATTTACCATAATCTGTAGTTCTATATAAGTAAGGTGTAAAATCGCCTAATTTATAACGTGTAGCAGCGACATAACAAGTAGCCGCGTCATAACGGCTAGGTTCTATGCTGTTAATTTGTGCCCATTCTGGTAATCCCTTAGGTGTAATATTACTCCAGTTTTTACCACCATCTTTAGAAAGGTGTAAGAGTCCATCGTCGCTACCTATCCATAACTCGCCAGCGTTTAAAGGAGATTCTGCTGCGGCAAAAATGGTACAGTAATACTCTACACTTGTATTATCTTGAGTAATCGGTCCACCGCTAGAAACTAGTTTTGTTGGATCGTTTCTAGTTAGATCAGGTGAGATAGTTTCCCAGCTCTGACCTTCATTAGTAGTGACGTGTACATTGTTAGAAAATGCATAGAGTTTATTAGGCTCATGTTGAGAGAACAGAATAGGGAAATTCCACTGAAAGCGGTATTTCATTCCTTCGGCACCATGTCCCATAGGGTTATCTGGCCATACATTAATCGCTCTTTGTGATTTAGTCTTGTGATTATAACGAGTTAAATAACCACCATAACTACCTCCATAAACGATGTCGTTATCTTTAGGATCTACAGCAATATGTGCACTCTCGCCACCTGCAGTTCCTTCCCAATCGTTATCTGTAATGCTACGTCCAGTGGTGCGATGAGGTAATCTTATCGTCCCATTATCTTGTTGTGCTACATAGATTCTATAAGGAAAAGAGTAATCTGTAGTCACACGATAATATTGTGCTGTAGGCTGATTGTGATACGTACTCCATGTCTCACCACCGTCATAAGTGATTTGTGCGCCACCGTCATCTCCCATAATCATACGGTCAGAATCTTCTGGTGCGATCCATAAATCGTGATGATCGCCATGTGGTGCTCTCGCGCTAGAAAAGTTTTTACCACCATCGGTACTTTTATGATAGTTGACATTAACGACATAAACTTTATCGACATCTTTTGTGTCTGCATAAATACGTGTATAATACCAGGCACGTTGTCTTAAACTGCGATCACTGTTTGTCTTTTTCCATGTTAAACCTGCATCATCACTGCGGTACAATCCACCTTGATCTTTATTTTCTACGATGGCATATAATCTGTCAGAATCTACAGGTGAGACTGTAATTCCCATAATTCCTAGAGTTCCTTTTGCAAAACCTTCATTTTTTGAGATCTCTTTCCACGTTTCTCCATAATCGTTACTTTTCCATAAAGCACTACCATCGCCACCACTAGATAGACTGTATGGTGTACGTTGTAATCTCCAGGTACTTGCATACAATACACGTGGATTACTAGGGTCTATGATTAAATCTACCGCACCGGCTAGATCATTAGTAAATAGTTTTTTACTCCATGTTTTACCACCATCGGTACTTTTATAAACACCACGATCTGTAGTAGGCTTATAAATGTTACCTAACACGGCGGCATAAACGGTATTATGATCGTTAGGATCTATAACTATTCTAGGTACGTGACGGCTTTTAGGTAATCCAGCCTCAGTCCATGTTTTACCGGCATCTTCTGTTTTCCATATGCCATAGCCGCTGGAAACATTACCACGCACCGTTTTCTCGCCACCACCTACATAAATTACGTTATGATCGCTAGGCGCAACAGTTACGGCACCTATAGAACCGCCAAAAAATCCATCAGAGATATTGCTCCAGGTACGTCCACCATCTAAAGTCTTCCACACACCACCACCTGTACTACCGAAATAGAAAAGATTAGGTTTTCCGGGAACTCCGGTAACCGCAGCACTACGTCCACCACGGAATGGTCCCAAGAGTCTAAATTCCTGCGATTCATAGAACTTCTGTTCTTCTGGTGGTTCTGGTAATTGTTGTGATTCCGCTTTCGCGAAAGCGAGAACAACAAATGCAAATAGGATATAGTATAACTTATTCATGGTAGGAAAATTTCCTATAAAGATACTACACCATTTGTAATTTATCGTATCGGGAATAATAGAACAGTACTCGGGAAATGAACACATTTTTAAAGGCTACTTACTGTCGCATCTTTGTAGTGTCCTAAGGGATAAGAAAATAACAATAATTAAAAGTATATAATATCATGGCAACATTTAATGTACCACAAAGAAGTGAAGTAAACGAAGTGAATCAAGGAATTTTTGATAACCTAGAAAAGCAATTAGGTTTTGTTCCTAATTTATATGCCACTTATGCATTATCTAATAACGCATTAAACAATTACCTTTCTTTATCTGGAGCAAAAACATCTTTAAACAATAAAGAAAAAGAAGTAGTAAACCTAGCAGTAAGTGAGGTAAACGGATGTGATTACTGTCTTGCAGCGCATACGGCTATAGCGCAAATGAATGGTTTTACTCAAGAACAAACACTAGAATTAAGAGCTGGTAAAGCGTCTTTCCAGACTAGTTATAATGCTCTTGCAGGTCTAGCAAAAAACATTACAGAGAATAGAGGTAGAGCAGATAAGGCTGTAGTAGATTCTTTTCTAGCGGCAGGTTATACTCAAGAAAATCTAGTAGATACTATAGTTTTAGTAGGTGATAAAACCATCTCAAACTATTTACACAATACAACTCAAGTACCAGTTGATTTCCCAGCGGTACAACCTTTAGATGCTTAATAACATTTAGGTAAGAGTTAAATTTTTCATAGTTGGTTAGTTGAAACAGGTCTGTCTCTTAGGAGTACGGGCCTGTTTTGTTATATCTAATATTGAAAAATAATGGTTAAAAATAAAAGTGAGTTACCACCTAGTTTTATAGGACAGTAACTCACTTTTATACGTACTTAAAATACGTTGTTTTTTTAATTTATTGCTTTCTAAAGGAAAGTGGAGAGGTGCCCACTTGCTTTTTAAAGAATTTAGAAAAATGACTAGGCTCATTGTAACCTAGTTCATAAGCTATCTCTTCGGCACTTTTGTCAGAGTAGAGTAAAAGTCTTTTAGCCTCGGCAGTGATGCGCTCGTTGATTATCTTAAGAGGTGATTTTACATCATGCTTCTTAAAAAAGTTAGAAAGTGTTTTAGGAGATTTAAAAAGTAAGTCTGCATAGTCTGCTACCTGGTGCTTTTCTTTGAAATGCTGTTCTACTAGTATATTAAATCGTCTAACTAGATCGACTTGCTTTACCGTTAAATCGGGCTGGTAACTTTCTTGTTTAATCAGTCTGGTAGAGGTAATCAACATTCTCTTTAATAAAGTACGTAACATCTCTCCCTGAATATGATCTTTAGTATCAAATTCTTCCTGAAATAAAACCAGCATCGCATTAAAACTAGCTTGTTCCTTTACAGTTAAGTCTATAATAGGTGCTGTAGAAGAACCGAAAAACAACATTCCCATACAGGATACCTCAGAATCATTATGCTGTATGCAATAGAACTCACGGTTAAACACAAACGCTATTAATCCATAATTATCCTTTGGGATTTCTACTATGTTCACAGGGGTACAAAAAAGTACTTGATTCTTTTTAAGTACGACTTCATATCCATCTACAATAAGGCGTTCTTCACCTTCTGTACACCAGACTATTTTATATAAACCCTTTTCTTTAAGTAGCTGTAATGATGGTCCACATTGAAAACTTGTTACAGTAAACCTTCCTTCGTCTTTGATGTTATGGTAATCTAATTTCATAGATTAAAAATAGGAAGAATATATAACTAAAGTATCACGACTTCAAATATTTTCTCATAGAACCTATACCACCGGCATTTACAACTTTATAACCATTGGCTTTTAATTTTCCAGCAGCGATATTACTTCTTCCTCCCATGGCACAGTACACGATTAATGGCTTTTCTTTATCGAGAGCATTCATTTGTTGATCAATAACTTGAACAGGTATATTTTTAGACCCTTCTATATGACCGCCGTTAAATTCAGATGCGGTACGCACATCCAGTAATTGAGCACCTTCTTTAAGGTATTTCTGTATTGTTTCTTTTTTCTTATTTTTAAATAGACCGAACATAGTTTTCTTTATTGAGACGTTTGTTTTTAGTTTACTTACCTGCAAAGTAGTAAATTGTTATTATAATTTCGCTTTCGCGAAAGCGGAACCACAACATATCACTTTTAATACCTACATTAGGATCATGGGAGCAATTATTGGGTACATTTTTATCGGTTTACTAGTAGGACTAGTAGTTATTCAGTTTTTAAAAGAGTTGGATAGAAAAGAAGTACAAGCTAGAAAGCTGGTAGGAGCAAAGGGTCTGCATAAATTGGAAATACAACGCAATGCTATTTTACAAGAACTAGAACAAAAGTCTCCGGAAAAAACAGCCGTTAAAACAAAGGCAGTTTCATTGATCTATAAACTCGCAGCCAGTAAAAATAAATTTACTTTAAAAGATATAGAGCATACCACTCAACAACTTCAAAACCTGTATGACCAGAACATAGAAGGTGCATCGGTCTATAAAATGAATTTTCCAGAAAAGGAATTACTCAATTTTGAACCTAGAGAGATCTTGTCTTTATTAATTATTATTAATGAAGGCTTGCACAACGCAGCTATTCATTCTCAAGCTAACTATATATTCAATATCGCATCTATAGAAGACGATTTCTTACATATAATTACCCACGATAACGGACTAGGTTATGATCGTAAAGCTGTCGCAAATGGTGATGGTATTCAACAAATCACGACAGCTGTAAATGAATTAAATGGTGACTTAAAACTGACCAGCACACAAGGTAATGGTACTGTTGTAAATGCAGTTATACCATTAACTGATTTTAGTTAACCTATCAATTCTTCAATCTCCTCAATAAGCAGCCACTGCTCAGGATAATCATTTTCTACTTGAGCTTTTAATTCCTCAAGTAACGGTTTATTTATTTTATCTTCTTCTCTATAATTGCGCACTTTCTCATATAAACCTTGAATGGTAATCTCTCTTTTTGAGAAAACTGGCTTTATAGTTTTAGTATCACTCTCATGAAAAACAAGGTCAAAACTGTAATAATCTGCAGGGCCAGCATAGGCACTTACTATTTCTTTTCCTACGGCTAGGTTAAGCATGCCGTCTTCTGGAGTAAATAGAACCTCGTCCTTATAAGTTACGGTACAGTCGGTAAACTGAATGAGCATTAATTTACCATTCAAATTACGCTGTCCAGTGACGTTTAAACCTTCTACTTTAATTCCACTTTCATAGGTAAATTCAATGCGCTCGTTGTCATAAAAATTATAAGCTTGTAAATCACGAGGTCCCATATCTTCTATAGCTAGATTAATTCCCTTAAGTTTCCCTAGCGGACTCAAAAAACCGTTTTTATGCGTACTGCGGCCATGACCTATAAGCTCTTTTTCTCTATATGCAAGAGCACTCTCTCCAGTCGTTTCAAAGAAAACCACCTCGTTGTCATCATTAGTAATCATGCGTGTAAAATGACCACTTATTTGTAATCCAGTACTTAACTCAATAGTCCCAAGAGATTTTGAATTAATTAATTTTTGTAAGCCACGATGTCCGCCTTTACGTACTGCCATGGTGTTTGCAAATTCTTCTAGTACCTCACTAAGGGTCGCAAAATTAGGCGTTACATAAAGATGAGGTTGCTTGCGCGTGATATCAAAATCTTGATAAGCTGCATCAATAGTATACAGTCTTTTTTCTACCGCAGGTTCTAGACAGCTTTTACTTTCTCCTAGACTTGATAATAATCCGGCACCATAAAGTTTAGGATTATCTAGCGTACCTACCAGACCGTATTCTACCGTCCACCAGTGTAAATTTCTAATTAAAGACATTTCACTAGGTTCTACATCTTTGTTTTGAAGACGCTCTATATTTGCCTCGGCAGCTGCGATTTCTTTATCCAGCTCTGGGTTTTCTGTCTCGCTACGAGTTTCTTTAAGAATAGAAATCTTGCGCACTGCCTCATACATTTCATGATCGTGTGCGCTAGAAATAGCTTTGCTGCCTATCTCGCCAAAACGTCTTAAATATTCTGCATAATCTGGGCTTGCGATAATAGGAGCGTGCCCAGCAGCTTCATGAATAATGTCTGGTGCAGGAGTGTATTCTATGTTATCCAGCTTTCTTATGTCTGCCGCAATGACTAATATTTTATAAGCCTGAAATTCCATAAAAGCTGCTGGCGGTATAAAACCATCTACAGCAACAGCTGCCCAGCCTATTTCTTTTAGAATGCGATTCATACCATACATGGACGGTATGTTATCTATAGAAATACCTGTTTTCTTAAGTCCAGCAATATAAGATCCATGAGCCACCTGACTCAAGAACTCTACATTTTTGCTCATCACATGACGCCACACAGCCTGATCTTGATAGGTATAAAGGTCATAATTTTGAGGCTTTATAAACTGTTTTAGATGCGGTGGTAATCTTTCAAGAAGCGGATTAATTTCTATATTCTCTAACATTGTCGTAGGGTAAAGTTCAAAGCTAGTCTAAAACAAATTATTCTAATTATTGTGAATAGACTTTTAATCAATTTTATGATAGTCATGTTCTATTATATTTGCAACTTATGTCTCGCAAAAAACAAATTCTCAAAACAGCTGCTCAACTTTTCAAAGAACGTGGTTATAGCGCTGTCACCATGCGCGATCTCGCGGCCGCTATGGATATGAAAGCGGCTAGTTTGTACAATCATATTTCTGGGAAACAAGAAATTCTTGCCACACTCATTCTAGATGTTGCTCATGAATTTACAACTGGTATGGATACGGTAGAGATGGATGATAAGTCCGCTTTCGCGAAAGCGGAACAGCTCATACTATTACACATAAAAATAGCACTAGAATATACAGATGCACTGGCAGTATTAAATACCGACTGGATGCACCTAGAAGGAGTGCCTTATCAAGAATATATCAAGTTGCGTAAAGACTATGAACTAGATTTTAAAAATATATTAGAGAGTGGAATAAAAGCTGGTGAGTTTAAATCTCTGAATGTAGAAACCATGCTTTTTAATCTTCTCAGCACATTAAGATCCATATACCTATGGATACCAAAAAAGTCGACTACCGAAGTAGCCGACCTTAAAAAAGAGTTGCCTCAAATATTACTTACAGGAATTAGTTCTTAGCCTTTTCTTCTTCTAAAGTAGGGTAGTCTGTATAACCTTCACGACCTTGTGTATAAAAGGTTTCCATATTCCAGTCTGCTGTTTCAGCCTTTAATTCAAAACGATGTGCAAGATCTGGATTAGAAATAAATAATTTACCAAAGGCAACCAGGTCTGCATGACCGTCTTCAATTACCTTATTACCAGATTCACGATCAAATTGATTGTTAATCATCAAGTTTCCATTGTAAATAGGACGGTAATGTTTTGCTATTTCACTTACCAGAAAATCGATCTTACTTACATCTGTAAATGGCTCTGAAAGATGTAAATAAGCCAGGTCGTATTCATTTAATCTATTAATTAGATAATCAAAAAACGGAATAGTATCTGGTGTTCCATCAATTCCAAAAACTCCATTTAATGATGGATTTAATCTACATCCTATTCTATTATCTGGGAATGATTCTTTCACCGCATCTAAAACTTCAAAGAAAAAACGAGCTTTATTCTCATTACTACCTCCATACTCGTCTGTACGTAAGTTAGATTTATTATTAAAAAATTGGTGTATTAAATATCCATTAGAACTGTGTATTTCTACACCATCAAAACCTGCCTTTTTAGCATTTGCAGCAGCGTTTCCATAATCTTTTACTGTTTGCTCTATTTCTTCTACCGTCATAGCGTGTGGCGTCACAGTCATTTTCTTCTCGCCATTAGGGTTTCTATGTTCCACTTCTGGATTTACAGCACTAGGTGCCCAAGGTAACTGACCGTCATGAAAATCTGGCAAAGAAATACGTCCTACGTGCCATAATTGTAAAACTATTTTCCCGCCTTCTTTATGTACACTATCTACGACATTTTTCCATCCTTCTACTTGGGCTTCATTAAATATTCCAGCCACATGTGCATATCCTCTTGCTTGTTTTGATATCTCACTAGCTTCTGTTATAATAAGTCCAGCACCAGCACGCTGCGTGTAATAATCTATGTGTTTTTGATCTGGCGATTGGTTTTCATTAGTTGCTCTGGATCTAGTTAGAGGCGCCATTACAATTCTGTTTTTTAATTCAATTGCTCCTAGGCTTATCGGTTTTAAAAGGGGTTGTGTCGTGCTCATATCTGTTTTTAAGTAAAAATATTGTATGTACAAGTAAATACGGTTAAGAGCGCGTTAATTAGAGTTTTTTTAAAGTTTTGGAGCATTAAAAAAAGCGGTTATATCATCAAATTTGATACAACCGCTTTTATTATTTATAAATAAATATTATCCTATTTATTTATGCCTTTTAGCGAGCTCTTTCTCAATATCTGCTAGAGATAATCCTTTGGCTTTTAATAAAACGAGGTAGTGATACATCAAATCACCAGCTTCATAAATAAAATCTTCCTCCTTGCCATTAATGGCATCGATTACCGTTTCTACAGCTTCTTCACCTACTTTTTGAGCTACTTTATTAATTCCTTTTTGGATTAATGAATAGGTGTAAGATCCTTCTACTTGATCGTCAATACGCTGGTGGATGGTCTTTTCTAAATCATTAATAGTAAAGCTGTCATTCTGTACTTGATGTGGAGTCTCTGTGGAACTATTATTTTCATAACTTTCATCCTTATTTCCATTTTCCCTTCCTTTGGAAGGGATTAAGGGTTGGCTATCAAAACAACTCACCGTACCGGTATGACAAGTAGGTCCATGTGCATTTGCTTTAATAAGAATGGTATCTTGATCACAATCGATCTTTATAGCTACTACATCTAGAAAATTATTAGAAGATTCTCCTTTAGTCCAAAGTCGTTGTTTGCTGCGTGAGTAAAAAGTTACTCTATTTTCAGCTTTAGTTTTTTCAAATGCCTCTTCATTCATATAACCTAACATCAACACTTCTTTGTTAGTAGCGTCTTGTACGATTACAGGCAATAATCCGTTTTCTCCTTTATTCCAGTCTAGTTTCATATTTGTTCCCACGAAAGTGGGAATCTCTTCGATTCAACACTTTCGATTTTATTTACGCAGGCGGAAATCTTCATTTCCCCACCGCAATCATTTTTAATGTCAAGCCGTCGTAGGCCAGACTTTATTTTGTCATTCCGCTGCGTAGCGGAATCGCTTTATTTTATCGCAATCCAATTTTAATTTCTCACAGCAACTCCAGCCGCAGCCAATTGTTTTTTCAACTCAGGAACTGGTAATTCTCCAAAATGAAATATACTTGCAGCAAGTCCAGCACTCGCTTCTGTGTCTTTAAATAAGTCTGCAAAATGAGCACTTGTTCCTCCACCACCTGATGCAATGATAGGAATACTCAATTTTCTAGAAATGGCATCGGTAAGTTCTAGAGCAAAACCATTTTTTGTACCATCATGATCCATACTTGTAAGCAAGATTTCTCCGGCACCCAATCTTTCAATTTCTTGACACCAAGAAATAGTTTCTAATTCGGTCTCTACACGTCCACCAGCTACATAAACTTTATTTCCGCGCAGGCGGAAATCTGTTGGTGTTGATTCGCTAGGCTTGCTTTTTGAATCAGCTAGATTCTCACTTTCGTGAGAATGCTTCGTATCCACCGCAACTACAACACACTGACTACCTAACTCTGCAGCGAGTTCACTAATTAGTTCTGGTCTTTTTACGGCTGCACTATTGATAGCTATTTTATCAGCACCAGCTTTAATGATTTCTTTGGCAAGAGCTACGTCGTTAATTCCGCCACCTACAGTAAATGGAATATTTAAAACAGCAGCGATTTCACGAACTAGCGGTACTAAAGTGTCACGCTTCTCAATAGTTGCGGTAATATCTAGAAAACATAACTCGTCAGCACCTTGAGCAGCATATTGTTTTGCAAGTTCTACAGGATCACCAGCATCTCGCAATCCAACAAAGTTGATCCCTTTTACGGTACGTCCATCCTTAATATCAAGGCATGGTATAATTCTTTTTTTTAAGCTCATACAAATTCTCTCAATTCCTTAAATGTAATTCTACCTTCATAGAATGCTTTTCCTACTATGGCTCCTTCGCAATTCATTTCGCGCAAGCGATATAAATCTTCTACGACAGCAACGCCACCACTAGCTATTAATTTAACTGGTGCTGTGTTAAGGATTTCCTTATACAGCTCATTACTAGTTCCAGCAAGCATACCGTCTTTTGCTATATCGGTACAAATCACATACTCGATTCCTTTTTTATTCCACTCTTTGATGAATTCTACCACTTCTAACTCGCTACTTTCTAGCCAGCCGTGTGTGGCGATCATTCCATCCTTAGCATCTGCTCCTAGGATAATCTTATCTGTTCCATATGTCGAAATCCAACCTTCAAAAGTTGCAGCATCCTTAACAGCAATACTACCGCCAGTAACTTGTTTCGCTCCACTTTCAAATACGACCTTTATGTCTTCGTCAGTTTTCACACCACCGCCAAAATCAACCTGCAAACCAGTCTGTCCAGCGATGCGCTCGAGCACTTTCCAGTTCACGACGTGACTACTTTTTGCTCCATCTAGATCAACCAAATGCAAGTGTTTTATTCCATTTGCTTCAAACTCTTTGGCTACTTCTAGTGGGTCTTCATTATAAACCGTTTTTTGGTTGTAATCGCCTTGTGATAGACGTACACATTTACCGTCTATAATATCTATTGCTGGTATAATACGCATACTATAATTCTATAAAGTTCTTTAATATCTGCTCACCTATTCCAGCACTTTTCTCAGGATGAAATTGTGTTGCATAAAAATTGTCTTTTTGCAAGACACTACTGAAAGGCAAAATATAATCACAAGCCGCAACTGTGTTTTCACAAACTTCAGCATAGTACGAGTGCACATAATAAACATCTGCTGCTGGTTGTAAGCCTTGCAAGATGGTAGATTGCAGATTAACAACTTCAGTATTTAAACTATTCCATCCCATGTGAGGCACTTTCATTCCTTCGGTAGCCGGAAATTTCTTTACGGTAGTATCAAAAATCCTTAGACATTCTGTATCACCTTCTTCACTGTGACTGCACATGAGTTGCATTCCTAAGCATATTCCTAGTACTGGCTGTTTCAATTCTTTTATGACTTGATCTAATCCACGTTCACGCAAATAGTTCATCGCGGTACCAGCTTCTCCTACGCCAGGGAAAATAACTTTGTCTGCCGCCTTTAATTCTTCAGGATCGTCAGTTACTTTATTCTCTATTCCTAGTCTGTTGAGCGCGTTAGTGACGCTTCCTATATTACCTGCGTTATATTTTACAATGGCAATCATAAAGTTCCTTTTGTACTCGGTAATTTACCATCACCAGTTTGTTTTACCGCCATTTTTATTGCTTTGGCAAATGCCTTGAAAAGCGCCTCTATTTTGTGGTGCTCGTTATCGCCTTCTACTTTCATGTTCAGGTTGCATTTTGCCGCATCGCTAAATGATTTAAAGAAGTGGAAGAACAGCTCTGTAGGCATATCACCCACATACTCACGTTTAAATTCTGCTTCCCAAACGATCCATGGTCTACCACCGAAGTCTATTCCCACTTGTGCTAGCGAGTCGTCCATAGGTAGCAAGAAGCCATATCTATTGATTCCTTTTTTTGAGGATAACGCTTTCGCGAAAGCGTCACCCAAAGCAATCGCCGTGTCTTCAATAGTGTGATGTTCATCTATTTCAAGATCGCCATTTACTTTAATATCTAAATCTAATGAACCGTGACGTTGCAACTGCTCTAGCATGTGATCATAGAACTTTAAACCTGTGTCAATTTTTCCGTTTCCAGATCCATCAAGGTTTAAAACGATGTTGATATCGGTTTCATTTGTTTTACGGCTTACCGTGACCTTGCGAGGTTGTCCTTTTAAAAAGTCAAAAATCTCTTTCCAAGAATCCGTTTTAAGAACTACTAGTTCGTCTTCAAATTCACTATCATCAGTAATACTAGGTAGCTGTATTCCTTTACAGCCTAAATTCTTAGCCAGTTGCATATCGCTATTGCGATCACCGATTACAAAACTATTCTCAAGGTCGTAATTACCTTTTATATAATGCGTCAACAAACCAGTTTGTGGTTTACGAGTAGGTGCATTTTGCTCAGGAAAAGAACGATCGATTAAAACCTCACTGAAGTTAATCCCTTCGTTTTCTAGCACATTCATCATTAAATTGTGCACTGGCCAGAAGGTATCTTCAGGAAAACTATCTGTTCCTAATCCATCTTGATTAGTCACCATAACTAGTTCATAGTCCAGCTCACGAGCGATTCGATGCAGTTGAGTAATCGCCATAGGCAAGAACTCTAACTTTTCATAACTATCCAGTTGATAATCTACTGGTGGCTCTTTTACGATGGTACCATCGCGATCTATAAATAATACTTTTTTCATGTATTTCCGCGAAGGCGGAAACCTCTTTCCGCAATCGACTTTATTTGATTAAATGCCATCAACGATGACTCTTTTATAATTTTTAAACTATTGAAGAACGGCTTCGGTTTTAATTAATCTAATTCTCTTT
This sequence comes from Nonlabens sp. Asnod3-A02, assembly GCF_045063755.1. Classification (NCBI taxonomy): domain Bacteria; kingdom Pseudomonadati; phylum Bacteroidota; class Flavobacteriia; order Flavobacteriales; family Flavobacteriaceae; genus Nonlabens; species Nonlabens sp. Asnod3-A02. The sequence goes on along the minus strand of NZ_JBEFOC010000006.1, from coordinate 325,078 downwards.
AATTTCTCGCAACGCTGTAATCACTGCTTTACACTCCATCATCGTCCCAACGGTAAAACGCAAGGTGTCTTCAATCTGACTGCTGCGATTACGTATAATAATACCTTTATCACGTAGGTAATTATAAACTTGCGTAGCGTTTTCTACTTTGGCAAGTACAAAATTTGCCTCACTAGGATATACTTCTTTTATAAAGTTAAAACTGTTTAAATGCTCCACAAGAAAATCTCTGTTATGGATGATTTCTTGTATTTCAGTTTTTGTTTTTTCTTCGTTTTGTAAAGCCTCTAGAACTGCTTTTTGAGACAATTCATTTACGTTATACGGTGGCTTTGTTCTATTGAATAATTCAATGATTTCTGGAGAAGAAAAGGCAAATCCTACTCGAGCACCAGCCATACCATGAGCCTTAGACATGGTTTGTAACACCACAAGGTTAGGATAGTCTTCTAGACGTTTTATAAAACTCATGTTCTCTGTAAAATCTTGATAAGCCTCATCTACAACGATAATTCCATTAAAACTACCGAACAATCTATCTAATTGTCTTTGGTTTTCTAGCATTTCTGCCTCAAACTCAGGAGCAAATGGCATATCCATCATACCACCACGAGTGTAATTTTGTGCTTGCCAGTCGTGTTTTAAATCGGCTTTGAGCAATACGTTACCTGTAGGATTATTAGGAGAGCATATCCATAATAGTTTTATATCCGCGCAGGCGGATATCTCTTCGAGTATTTCATCAACGTTCAACTCAAAGCGATCATTCAAAGGAACCTTCAAAACACTAACATCATTAATCGCTGCACTAACTTCATACATTCCATAAGTAGGCGGACAAGTAATTACTGTGTCTTTTCCTGGTTCACAGAAAATGCGATACAATAAATCAATAGCCTCATCACTACCATTACCTACAAATATTTGATCTGGTGAAATGTCTTTTTGTTTTGCCAATTCTTCTTTGATAGAAGACTGTAACGGATCTGGATAACGGTTTAAATCTCCCTTAGGATTTTCATTTGCGTCTAGTAACGTCAGCTCATTTTTATCGCTGCCGTATAAATCAAATTCACTGCGCGCACTAGAATATGGCTTCAAATTCCAGATGTTCTTGCGGACTATGTTTTCTAAGTTAAATTCCATTTTATTTTATTGCGTGTAAGCCCCATTGTCCTGCGGACATTTCCCCAAAGGGGAAACTAATTGGGTCTCGCTGCGCTCGTGTTTTTTATTGTTTCAATTACTGATTCTAAGTCGTTTAATACATTGTCATTTGTGAACCTTATGACTTTAAAACCTTGTGATTCTAAAAAATCTTGTCTTAATCTGTCCTCTTCTATTTGATTTAAATGTATGTCTCCATCTATCTCTACGATTAAACGTTTTTCAACAGATGCGAAATCAACTATATATTTATCAATGATGTGCTGTCTTCTAAATTTAATGTCTAACTTTTTATTTCTCAATTCTTCCCAAACTAACGCTTCAGTTTCTGTTGGGTTTTTACGCATTTGAGAGGCTCTTTCTTTTAATGTACTGTAAATCGATTTGCGTGCAGTTTCATAAGAGTATTTTTGACGTCCTTTAAAAGTCCCTTCCTCTGGAAGGGATTTAGGGTTGGCTTTTATACTATTTAAACGAAGGGTAACCGCATTTTTATGCGCATCGAGACCTTCGGCAGTAGCCATAATTTCAACGGCTGGTCCTAGGTTTTTTAAACCTTGTGGTGTTGCTTTTTGATAGGTCACTTTGTTTACAAAACTATCTACTGACACGCCGCTATAATTACGCGCATATCCATAGGTAGGTAATGTGTGGTTTGTACCACTAGCATAATCACCTAAACTCTCGCAAGTATATGAACCTATAAAAATAGATCCAGCAACTTGAATTTGCTCTGCTACATCATCAGCATTTTCTGTATTTATGATCAAGTGTTCTGGTGCATAAGCGTCCGACCATTTGATGCATTCTTCTATACTTTCTAGAACGATAGTTTTACTGTTTTCAATAGCTTTTTCTGCTGTTTGCTTTCGCGAAAGCGTACTTAATTGAATAGTTAATTGTTCATTTACAGCCTCGGCTAGAGTAGTAGAATCAGTTAATAGAATTACTTGAGAGTCTGGTCCATGTTCTGCTTGTGCTAGTAAGTCTGCTGCTACAAATGCTGGGTTTGCTTCTTGGTCTGCAATAACTAAAACCTCTGATGGTCCAGCAGGCATATCAATGGCGACACCTTGTTGTTGAGCAAGTTCTTTAGCTCTTGTTACAAATGCGTTTCCAGGGCCAAATATTTTGTCAACGGCAGGAATACTTTCTGTTCCATGAGTCATTGCAGCAATTGCTTGTGCACCGCCGGCTTTATAGATTTCTGTAACTCCACAGAGACTTGCTGTATATAATACGGCTGGATTTATATCTCCGTTTGCATCTGTAGGGCTACAAAGTACAACACGTTTATTACCTGCTATCTTAGTAGGAATGGCTAGCATTAATACCGTAGAAAAAAGAGGAGCAGAGCCACCAGGAATATACAGTCCTACTTTTTGAATAGGTAAAGATTTTCTCCAGCAGGTCATGCCAGGCATGGTTTCTAGTACGGGATAGTCCTTTGTAAAACAAATGACGTGAAACTTATAAATGTTTTGGTAAGCCGTTTGAATCGCTTCTTTTAAATCTGGCGCTACAAGTGTTGCTGCATGCTCGATTTCTTTTTCTGTAACTCTTAGAGAATTTAATTGTGCTTTATCAAACTTCTCTGCAAAAGCAAATAACGCCTGATCACCATTTTCTCTAACCAGCTGTATGATATCTTTTACAGCAGTCTCTACATTAGCACGTTCTTGTTGCGGACGTTCTAATAGGTCTTGTTGTTGAGAATAGTCAGGATTAGAAATAATTTTCATTATGCGATCAATTTTTCAATTGGACTTACTAAAATGCCTTGCGCACCAGCATCTTTTAATCGGTCGATTACATTCCAGAAATCATTTTCTTCAATCACAGAGTGTAAACTGGACCATCCTTCTTCAGCAAGTGGTAAAACTGTTGGGCTTTTCATACCTGGTAATAAGGCAGATATTTCTTCTATCTTATCATTAGGTGCGTTCAATAAGATGTATTTGCTTTTTTGTGCATTTTGCACAGCATCTATTCTAAAGGTAAGCTTATTTAATAACTCTTGCTTATCACCGCTTAGATTAGGATTCGAAATTAAAACAGCTTCACTATACATTACTGTTTCTACTTCTTTAAGACCGTTCATTATAAGAGTAGATCCTGTAGAAACGATATCGCAAATACCTTCTGCAAGGCCTATTCCTGGTGCAATCTCTACAGATCCGCCTATTTCTTCTGTCGTTGCATCGATTCCTTTTTCTGTAAAGAATTTTTTAACGATTGTAGTATAACTACTAGCTACCTTTTTACCGTTAAACCATTCTAGACCTGGATAGTCTACATCTTTTTGAACAGCTAGACTTAAACGACAGCCTGCAAAACCTAGTTGCTTGATCACGTCTACTTCTTGGTCTTTTTCTTCTACCTCATTAAGTCCTAGAATTCCAAGGTCTGCAACACCATTTGCCACGTATTGTGGTATATCATCATCTCTTAAAAAAAGAATTTCCATAGGGAAATTTTTTGCTTGAGTAGATAATTTGCGACCACCGTTGTCAAATTTAATTCCGCAATCCTTTAAGAGTTGCAAAGATTTGTCTGATAGTCTTCCTGATTTTTGTACTGCTATTCTGATCATAATTTTTGTTGCCATTCTATTTTGAGAATGTTGTTTAAGCTGCTTACAAACTGTTTTTTATTTCAAACTTTTTTAAAACAAAAAAACCGCCTGAAACAGACGGTTTTTTGTAAAATATGTTTGAGTTACATCAATACATTTTTAGCTCGCCTGACGGGAAGTAAAAAAATGATGATGATGTACGTTTTGTGTTTTCATTGTGGTGCAAACATAATACTGAAAATTGAATATTAAAAGGATATCCTAGCTTATTGATAGGATTTAACTTTAATTTAAAACTTTATCCGTTTTGATTATGCTTTAAAGATAAACTTATTTAATCGATGCTACAAAATTTGTAGCTGCCTTAGATATATCCTCTACATTAGTAATTTGTCTTATAAATTCACTACCTATAATTGCTCCATTTACATACTTACAGGCATCATTAAAATTCTGTTGATTTTTAATATTAAAGCCGGTAAGAATAGGAGTTTTTAGTTCCATGTCTTTAAGCTTACCTAAGTAGTCTGCTGCTGCAGAGAAATCTGTTTTAGATCCTGTAGTACTTGCAGAGCTTACTGCATAAATAAAGCCGTTAGAGTTATCGTCGATTTCTCTAATGCGTTTTTCTGAAGTTTGAGGAGTTACTAAGAATATGTTGCTGATGTTATATTTCTCAAAGACTTCTTTAAATTCTGTCTGATAAATATACATAGGTAAGTCAGGAACAATTAATCCGTCCACACCTACTTCTTGACATCTTTTGCAAAATGCCTCAAGGCCATATTGCATCACAGGATTGAGATATCCCATTAGAAGAACAGGAACTTTAGGAGTATTATTTTCTAATTGAGAAAATAATTTTTCAATAGACATTCCATTCTCTAAAGCAATTTTACTACTTTCTTGAATAGTAGGGCCATCTGCTAGTGGATCGCTGAAAGGGATTCCTATTTCTACTAGATCAACCTTTGCGTTTTCGAGTGCTGTTAATAGAGTAGTGGTGTCCTCTAATTGAGGATATCCAGCGGTATAGAATATATTCAACAAGTTTTGAGGCTTGTTTTTAAGTAATTCTGTGAGTTTATTTTTCATTTTTTTTTCAGTTTTCAGCGCATCGCATGCGCTTAGTTGGGCGATGTGCAATCCATCCTTGTGTTTTCAGCACATCCACATGCGCTCTATTCTAGGTAAGTACCACCTATCTTAATATTTTCAACGCATGACATGGCATGCGCACAGCATAGTAAGTGTGACTTTGTTTCTACAGTAGGTTCAATTCTTCCATATACGTATTCATATCCTTATCTCCACGACCAGAAAGGTTAATCACTACACGATCAGTTGGTTTTAAGTCTAAGTCTTTTAAGACAGAAAATGCATGAGCAGTTTCTAAAGCTGGAATGATACCTTCTAATCTACTTACCTCTACAGCAGCTTCTAGTGCTTCAGCATCTGTAACAGCCATATATTGAGCGCGGTCAGACACTTTTAACCATGCATGTGCTGGTCCTATTCCAGGATAGTCTAGTCCAGCACTTATACTATGCGGCTCGATAACCTGTCCATCTTTATCCTGCATCATTATAGAACGACTAGCGTGCAATACACCAGGAGTTCCTAGAGTTAATGTAGCCGCGGTCTTATCGGTATCGACACCTAAACCAGCCGCTTCTACCCCTATTAATTTTACTTCTTTATCATCTAAAAAGTGATAAAAAGCTCCCATAGCGTTAGAACCGCCACCTACACATGCAATGACATAATCTGGTAAACCATCCATTTGCTTCTTAATCTCTTCAGAAATCACCGATTGATATCTTGCTACCATGTCAGGATAAGGATGTGGTCCAACTACTGAGCCTATAATGTAATGAGTGTCTTCTGGATTATTGATCCAGTCTCGCATTGCCTCATTAGTCGCGTCTTTTAAAGTTTTAGAACCGCTAGTTGCAGGTCTAACTGTTGCACCTAACATTTTCATGCGGGCAACATTAGGCGCTTGACGTTCTATATCTTTCTCGCCCATGTAAACGATGCATTCCAGGCCTTTTAATGCACATACGGTTGCTGTTGCTACACCATGTTGTCCTGCTCCGGTTTCGGCAATGATTCTTTTTTTACCTAGTTTTTCGGCAAGTAAAATCTGACCGATCGTGTTATTTACTTTATGAGCACCGGTATGACAAAGATCTTCTCTCTTTAACCAGATTTGAGCTCCATATTTTTCAGAAAGTCGCTTAGCTAAAAATAGTGGAGTAGGGCGACCTACATAATCTTTAAGCAATTGATGAAACTCTTTTTGAAATTCTGGTGATTTTTCTATTGCTAGATAATTCTCTTGTAGTTCTTCAATATTAGGATAGAGCAATTCTGGAATGAATGCACCACCGAATTCTCCATAAAACCCTTGTTCATTTACTTGATAGCTCATTTTCTTAATTTTTCTATGAATGTTTTTATTTCTTCTATGTTTTTAACGCCAGGTTCAGTTTCAAATTTTGAATTAAGATCAATACCTAAAAACATATTGTGTTTAAATTCTTTTACTAATGCGACATCATCTTTTGAAATGCCACCGCTCAATAAAAAAGGAACTTCTCCTTTATAAGAGTCGAGAATAGACCAATTAAATTTCTTACCACTACCACCATAATTGGGAGTAGCTGTGTCAAATAAGAAGAATAGTTTACCAACATATTGTGCTGCAAGTTCTTCCCATTCTTTTAAACTATTGAAATCAAAGTCCTCTGTGATTTGAAATGCTTTAAATATCTTGATGTCTATTTCTAGTAACGCTTTCGCGAAAGCGGAATCCTCATCACCATGTAATTGAATAACATCTAGTTGCAATGGTATAACATCTTTTAAAATGTTTTCAAATGTTTCATTTACATACACGCCTACGGTACCTTTATTCATGGTTTGTTGGGCGACCTTTTCTTTTTGAGAATCGTCTACAAATCGTTTAGACTTTGAGTAACGTATAATTCCCATAAAATCAATATCCAGTTCTTGTAACTGGTTAATGTTTTCTATATCGCGCATACCGCATACTTTAATCATCATGACTTTATGGCTTTTATAAATTGCTCGCAGCTTGCTCCTGGTAGATCTGTTTTCATGAAGTTTTCTCCTATAAGGAAACCTTCAAAGCCTAGTGTTTTAAGTTCTTTTACTATTTCAGGATCTGAGATACCGCTCTCTGATATGGCAAGAACATTTTCAGGAAAATGAGGTAAAAGATCTTTACTGTTTTGAATATCAGTTTTAAACCTTTTTAAATCACGATTATTAACTCCTATCACAAACTTAGACGTATTCAAAGAAGTGGTTACCTCTTTAATGCGATTAAGCTCTTCTAAATCATGAACCTCAAAAAGAATTTCAAGACCTAGATTGATCGCCTCTAGAGACATGGTTTTTAATTCTTCATTATTTAGACATGCTGCGATAAGTAGGATAGCGTCTGCTCCATAAGCTCGCGCTTCATGAATTTGATATAGATCTATCATGAAATCCTTGCGCAGGATAGGTATGTTAACTTGTGATCTTGCTTCTAGTAAATCGTCTAGCGTACCGCCAAAGAAAGGCAAATCAGTTAAACAGCTGATAGCGCTTGCACCGGCATTTTCATATCCTTTTACTACTTCTGTTAGGCTTGCAGGACATTGAAACGAGCCTTTACTAGGGCTTTGTCTTTTATGCTCGGCAATAATACCGCTGCCTTTCTTCAAGCTATCGTTTAAGGATAGCGTTTCTCTAGAATAATGAGGCATTTCTCTTAGGTCAGAAAGAGAGGTAACCTGCTTTCTAGCTTTTAAATCTAGAGCGGTTTGATTTGTTATTTTCTTAAGAATGTCTTCCATTTTATTTCTTTTTAGGCAGGTGTCACCTGGCCTTACTTTTAAACGCTTAATAAGCGTCAGTCTAAAACTGCTTCTAGGGTTTACCTCTGAACGTTTTGTAAGCGGTTAAAACTTTTCAATGCTTTTCCAGATTCTAGAGATTCTCTAGCTACTATAGCTCCTTGATGTAAATTTAAATCCTGAGCCACAGAAATAGCAGTTGCGGCATTTGCTATCACTACATTTTTTTGTGCTTCGGTCGCTTTGTTTTCTAATACTTTCATGAAAATATGTGCCGCTTCTTCTACAGTTTCTCCACCATAAATATCTGCCTGCTTTAATGGTTTCATACCGAAATCACTAGCAGATAGATCGCTTACTCCTGCGTTTCTAGCAAGTCTTACTTTTCCTGTAAGACTTACCTCGTCATAACCTTCATGTGAATGGAGAATAGCGTATTTCTTATCTGTTTCAGACTGAAATAAGTATTCATAATTACGCGCTAGTTGTAAATTGAAAACACCAACACTTTGTAATTTAGGTTTTGCAGGATTTACTAAAGGGCCCAACATATTAAAAAATGTTTTTACACCTAATTGTTTTCTAATCGGTGCAACAGCTTTCATCGCAGGGTGAAATAATGGTGCGTGTAAGAATGTAATGTTTGCCTCAGAAATTTGTTTTCTCAGCACATCATGGTCATTTGTAAAAACAAATCCTAGATGTTCCATAACATTAGAAGAACCACTTACTGAACTTACTCCATAGTTACCGTGTTTAGCAACAGGTACACCTGCACCAGCAGTTACAAAACTAGCTAGGGTACTGATGTTAAAAGTGTCTTTTCCATCACCGCCGGTACCACACAAGTCTATCGGATTAAATTCTGATAGGTCGATGAGGTTTGCTTGTTCTAACATCGCGTCTCTAAATCCAGCTAATTCTTCTACAGTGATACTGCGCATTCCATATACGGTTAAAAAAGCAGCGATTTGTGCATCATTAACGGTACCACTAGTTATTGCAGTTAATATATCATGAGCAGCTAGTCTAGAAAGCGTACGATGATTAAATAATTCATTTAAAATATCTTTCATTCTATAAAGTCTCTATAAAGTTCTTAAGCATTTGTTTTCCTTGCGGAGTCATAATACTTTCTGGGTGAAATTGTAAACCGTAAATAGGTAGTTCTTTATGTTTAAGAGCCATGATTTGACCGTTTTCATCAGTTGCTGTTATTTCTAGAACATCTGGAAAACTGCTGTTTTGTGCAGCCCAAGAGTGGTAACGTCCTGCATCAAAATTAGTGTCGATATGATTAAATATCTCATTACCGTTATGTGTCATGTTAGTAGAGATACCGTGATATACTTTATCTAGGTTTATAATTTCTCCACCGAATACCTCAGTTATCGCTTGATGACCTAAACAAATTCCTAAAAGTGGTTTTTTATCTTTAAGGTGATCAATTATCGCAATTAAATTTCCAGCTTCATTGGGTATACCTGGTCCTGGAGATAGCACTACCGCGTCATAATTCTCGCATTCTTGAGGTGTGATTTGATCATTGCGCACCACAGTGAGTTGAGCGCCTAATTCTTCTAGATAGTGCACAAGGTTGTACGTAAAAGAATCATAGTTGTCTATTAATAATAATCTCTTATTCATCTTTCAAAGTTTTAATACTACCATCAGTTTCTATTTGTGCTATAGTTTCTTCACCACCTGGACAGCTGGTAATTATTCTTAGGTCCGAAGTTACTTTTCCTTCACATTGTAATCCATCAAGAGTAGAGGCTATTACCATTTCATCTTTTATTTTACCATCTTTGCTATAGGTTCTAACTAAAAATCCATGTCGATAACCATCTTTTGAAAAAAAACTTCTAGTAAACACTCTAACTTTAATAACTTCATTTTGATAAATAGGTGGAGCGACTTTAATCTCGCTAGACATTATTCTGTAGTAATCTTGATTATTGAATAAAGAGGATGCGCTATCTCTTGCATTATTAAAGGTTAAATTAGGTAGGTATTGAAAAACCGTTTCGCCATCTTTTTCAACTATTTTAATATCGATTAAGTCTTCTTTCTTGCTATCCTGACACGAGAATAATAGAAAATTAAAAGAAAGAAGGGCGATTGATAAATATCTTAATTTCATAATTAATATTGATTTGCTTTATTGATAGCACTGCGTAGTGCGTTAGTCTTGTTGTAAACTTCTTGCATTTCGTTTTCTAAGTTACTTTCTACAACCACACCAGCACCTGCTCTAAATAGTAACTTATTATTACGTGATAATATACTTCTAATAATTATGGCGTGGTTAAAATTGCCGTCAAATCCAAGATAACCTATCGCGCCACCATAAAATTCTCTAGAAGATTTTTCATATTGATCTATGAGTTGCATGGCTCTATATTTAGGAGCACCACTCAATGTACCTGCTGGGAATGTATCTCCTATAAGTTTGATTTTATCATTTTCATTAATGGTACCGCTCACTTTACTTACCATGTGAATAACGTGAGAGTAGAAATGTATGTTTTGATAATCTTCTACCTTTACATCTCTAGCATGACGGCTAAGGTCATTTCTTGCAAGGTCTACTAGCATGATATGCTCGGCAGTTTCTTTAGGGTCTTTTTTTAGTTCTTCGGCAGCTTTTAAATCTGCAACATCATTACCGGTTCTTTTATAAGTACCTGCAATAGGTTGAATGCTAGCTTTAGTATCTGAAATTAATAACTGCGCTTCTGGAGAAGAACCGAATATTCTAAAATTACCGTAATCAAAATAAAATAAATATGGACTAGGGTTTATCGCTCGTAACTGCCTGTAGACATTAAAATCATCACCTTTAAAGGGTTGTTCAAATTTTCTAGATAGAACGATTTGAAAAACATCGCCTCTACGACAGTGTTCTTTACCTTTTTCTACAAGTGCTTTGAAATCATTATCAGTCATTTCAGAAGACTCTTCTTCTGTACATTCAAAACTATAGTTTGCTACATCGCGATGATTAATAACTGCTACGATCTCATCTAGTTTTGATTCAAAATCGGCATATTGATGATCAAATACATAAAGCTGGTTATGGTAATGATCAAAAACGATTACATTTTGAAATACTTGATAGTAGGCAAGAGGTATGTTGTTGGTATCGCTTTCGCGAAAGCGAAACTCTAAATCTTCAAATAATTGAACAGCATCATAACTAAGGTATCCGAAAAGCCCGTTAGTAGGGAAGGGGAAATCATCTGTTACTTTTTCAAAAGAATTTTTAAATTCATTTAAACCTGTAGTAAGGTCAAAAGTAGAACTGTAATCTTGTGAACTTATAGAGTTATCCGGAAAAGTAGATTTTATCTCATTCTCATTTACCTCAAAAGTAGCAACTGGATTACAGCAAATAAAAGAATAACTATTACTGCGCTGTCCATACTCATTACTTTCTAGAAGAATGCTGTTTGGGTATTTATCCCTTAATCTCATGTACATAGCGACTGGGGTAAGGGTGTCTGCTAGTATGACTTTATGAGCTGTATTTGCTTTATGTAATTCTTGAACTGAGTTCATTAGATATTTTTTACTAATTAATGTAAATGAAAAAAGGTCTACCGTTAAGTAGACCTTTATCGTTTATAAATAAACATGCGGGCGACTTTACGGCTGTTGAGCTGTATTATTCCACCACCATGTATGATTTGTTATTTTCATTGAGTGCCAAATGTAGTTAGGCTATTTGAAAGGCACAACTTTTTTACATTTTTTTAATAACCTTCGTCATGAACACCACTTACTGCACGTCCCGATGGATCGTTCATGTTTTTAAATGCCTCGTCCCATTCTAATGCTACTGGAGTAGAACAAGCTACTGATTTTAAAGAAGGTACACAGCTTGCTGCAGCGTCACTAGGGAAATGTTCTGAGAAAATACTGCGGTAGTAATATTCTTCCTTATTCTGTGGCGGATTGATTTTAAATTTAAAGGGAGCTGCCTCCATCATTTCATCAGTCACAACACCTTCTACTACTTCTTTTAATGTGTCGATCCAGCTGTATCCTACACCATCGCTGAATTGTTCCTTTTGTCTCCAGGCAACGCTTTTAGGTAGGTCATCTTCAAATGCCTCTCTTAAAATGTGTTTTTCCATTTTTCCATTTCCACACATTTTATCTTTAGGGTTGAGTCTCATAGCTACATCCATAAATTCTTTATCTAAGAATGGAACGCGACCTTCTATGCCCCATGCTGCAAGCGATTTATTTGCTCTAAGGTTATCATATAGATGTAGAGTATCTAGTTTACGCACGGTTTCTTTATGAAATTCTTCTGCGCTAGGTGCTTTGTGAAAATATAAGTAACCTCCGAAAATCTCATCACTTCCTTCTCCAGATAGAACCATTTTAATTCCCATAGATTTTATAACGCGTGCAAGAAGATACATAGGTGTGGACGCTCTAATGGTAGTAACGTCATAGGTCTCTAGAAAATACACTACGTCCTTTATTGCGTCTAGACCTTCTTGAATTGTGAAGTTAACACTGTGATGTACGGTGCCTATATGGTCTGCAACTTCTTGAGCAGCTGCTAGATCAGGACTGCCTTCTAGTCCTATGGCAAATGAATGTAGTTGAGGCCACCAGGCATCTTTGTTATCACCTGATTCTATACGTTTTGCCGCATATTTTTTTGCAACGGCACTTACTATAGAACTATCTAGACCACCAGATAATAAAACCCCATAAGGGACATCGCTCATTAAATGTCTGTGTACGGAGTCTTCCATAGCTTGTTTAAGATCTGCTACGGAACTTGTGTTGTCTTTTACCGCATCATAATCTTTCCATTCTCTATCGTACCATTTTATAAATTCACCTGTTTCACTATAGTAATAATGTCCAGGTGGGAATGGAGCTATCTCATTACAAGTTCCCTCTAAGGCTTTAAGCTCGCTCGCCACATAAAACTGTCCTAACTCGTCATAACCATAATAAAGTGGTATGATACCCTGATGATCTCTGGCGCATAAAAAGACATCTTTTTCGATATCATATAATGCAAAACCGTACATACCAGTAAGCTCATCCATGAAGTCAACGCCTTTATCTTGATATAGAGCAAGGATTACCTCGCAGTCAGATTTTGTTTTAAATTTATAATCACTGTAGTTGTCTCTCAGGCTTTGGTGGTTATATATTTCACCGTTAACAGCAAGTACTACTTTACCATCAGGACTATAAAGCGGTTGTCCTCCAGACTGAGGATCTACTATAGTTAATCTCTCGTGTGCTAGAATGGCGTTATCACCACAATAGATTCCAGACCAGTCTGGTCCACGATGTCTTAGTTTTTTAGATAATTCTAAGACTTTTTCTCTTTGTTCCTGGCTGTCTTTTTTCAACTGAAACATTCCTACAATTCCGCACATAATTTGTTTTTTTAAATGAAAAAAGGCCTACCGTTAGGTAGACCTTTTGAATATATTAAAATACCAGATTCTACCCCTTACGTTTGTAAAGAATTATTATTGATTCTGATATTATTATTTAATGACATAAGACAAATGTAATTAAAATGTTGAAAGGAACAAGTTTCTCTTAAGATAAATTGTTCGTTTTACTTTTAATGTTGTGCTTCTGGTTTAATTACTTGCGGCATTTTTTGAGCAAATTTTCTAAACCTAGGTATAGATACTCCTCTTATATAACCGTGTGTAGGGTGCAGTTTTGCATAATCTTGGTGGTAATCTTCGGCAATCCAGAATTTTTGAAAAGGTTTTACCTCGGCTCCAATACTGTATCCTTCTTCTGTTAAGCTGGTAATTTTATCTTCAATAATTTTTTTCTGATCATCATTTTGATAAAAAATAATACTTCTATATTGAGAACCATGATCAGGACCCTGACCATTAACTTGTTCTATGTTTTGAGAAGCAAAGTAAACATCTACTAGTGTTTTAAAAGAAACGACGCTAGGGTCGTATATGATTTCATTAGTTTCAGCATGTCCAGTTTTACCAGTATTACTGTCTTCATAGGTAGGATTTTGAGTGTGGCCACCAGAGTAGCCAGAAATAGATTCACTAACACCTATTACGCCTTCATATATTTCTTCTACACACCAGAAACAACCACTTGCAAAATAAGCTCTTTCCATACCTTCTTGAGAAGGAACCTCAATAGGGTCAGTATTAACAGCAGTTTGAGAGGCGTTATTATCTTGTTCGTTACAATTAGATGCTAGGAACATCATAATTAAAATTGATACTATTTTCATTTACTATAAGTTTTAAACGATAAAAATAGGATTAGCTCTTCATGAAGTGTATTAAAAAAGGGTTAAATAAAAAAAAATCCCTTTATTAAAAAAATAAAGGGATTAAATATGAAGAAAAAAGTTTTACTATAATTTAGCAAATACTTTATCCATTTTTTCTACTTGTTCATATGCAAGAGCAGCATCTACAAGAATTCTACCAGAATGCTCATCTGTAATGATTTTCTTGCGACTTGCGATTTCTACTTGTACTTGTGGCGGTATAGTAAAGTAAGAACCACCAGAAGCACCTCTTTCAATAGGTACAACTGCAAGACCGTTCTTTACGCTTGTTCTGATACGAGTATATGCCTTGATTAACCTTTCTTCGATTGATTTTGCATGATCCTCGCTCATCTTCATAAGGTTTTCTTCTTCTTTTTGAGTTTCCTTAAGGATCTCTTCTAGTTCAGATTTCTTATGCTTTAAGTGGTCAGTTTTATCAGCAAGACGCTTCTTACTTTTATCGATAACCTCTTTTTGTTGCTCTATTTGAGCTTTGAATTCACGTATATGTTTTTCAGCAAGTTCCATTTCTAGTTCTTGAAATTCCATTTCTTTAGAAAGAGAATTGAACTCACGGTTGTTACGTACGTTTTTTTGTTGATCTGTATATTTTGTAATCAGGGCTTTGGCCTCTTCAATTAAATTCTTTTTGGACTTAATGTTTTCACTAAGTTCATCAGAATGTGCGTCTAATTTAGACAGTCGAGTTTTTAATCCTTCTACTTCATCTTCAAGATCTTGTACTTCTAGAGGTAATTCACCACGCACATTGCGTATCTCATCTATTCTAGAATCGATTAATTGTAGATTGTAAAGTTCTCTTAACTTATCTTCTACAGTAGCCTCGGTCTTTTTTGCCATCTTTTAAAAATAATTAACTGGGTTTGTTCGCGCTTGTGCACAAAGGACTGCAAAACTACTAAATTTTTCTGTAAGATATTCATGTAAAAGGTTTTTTGTAAACTGCTCGCTTTCATAATGTCCCACATCACATAATAAGATGTCTTGACCTTGAAAGAAATCGTGATATTTTAGATCGGCTGTGATGTAAGCGTCAGCACCTGATTGAATAGCATTTTTTATTGCAAACGCTCCAGAGCCTCCTAGCAGTGCGACTTTTTTAATGTTCCGCTTTCGCGAAAGCGAGCTTCTAACAACTCCAGTTTTAAATACGGTCTTTGTTTTTTGTAAAAATTCTTCTACACTCAGGCTTTCTGGCAGCTCACCGATTGTGCCCATTCCTATGTTTTGATAACTGTTTTCTAGCGTAGAAATTTCAAAAGATACCTCTTCATATGGGTGGGAATGGATTAATGCGGCTTTTATCGAACTTTCTAAATGGGGTAAAAATGTAATAGAAAGCATCTTTTCTTCTATATTCTCCCGGTTTAATTTTTCTCCAATTTTAGGTTTGCTATCTTCATTTCCCTTAAATGTCCCTATTCCCGAAATAGAAAAACTACAATCTGTATAATTACCTAATGATCCTGCACCGGCATTAAATAATACTTCTTTAACCTCTTCAAATGAGTTAGCAGGTATATATGTTACCAGTTTTTTTATTAATTGTGATTTAGGAAGTAGTGTTTTTACGTTTTTCAGTCCCATTTCTTGAGCCATTCTATAGCTTACACCACCTTTTATGACGTCCAGTGCGGTATGAGTTGCGTATATGGCTATATCGTTTTTAATAGCCTTAACAACAGCGCTGCGTACATAATCGCTAGGTTGTAAATGTTTTAAACCAGAAAATATAATGGGGTGAAAACTTACAATTAGATTACAATTATTTTCAATAGCCTCATCCACAACGTTTTCTAAACAATCTAGAGTGACTAGAATACCGGATAGATCAGTGTTTTTATCACCGGTTAATAAGCCTGTGTTGTCAAAATCTTCAGCATAGTGTCTAGGAGCAAGTAGTTCTAGATGTGAGGTAACATCTTTAATTTTCATAATGGTACTATTTATGTCTGTTGTAAAATTAACCTACTTTTGAGCTCATGCAAAATTTGAGACTTTTATTATATCCATTTTCCATAGTTTATGATGGAATTACTTCATTGCGCAATTATGCCTTTAATAAAGGTATAATAGAACAACATGAATTTTATATACCTATAATAGCCGTGGGTAATTTAAGTACTGGTGGTACTGGTAAAACACCTATGATCGAGTATTTTATAAAGAAAAATAAAGATTTAAAGTTAGGTGTGCTAAGTCGTGGATATGGTAGGAGGACGTCTGGTTATATTGAAATAAATCTAAATGATACGGTAGAAAAAGTAGGAGATGAGCCTTTACAAATTAAACTTAAGTTTAAAAATTTGATCGTGAGTGCTGTTTGTGAAAAGCGAGTAGATGGAATTAATAATCTATTAAAGAATCATGATTTAGATCTTATTTTATTAGATGATGCATACCAGCACAGACATGTAAAGGCGAGTCATTATGTCTTATTGACTAGCTATGGTAATCTATATAAAGATGATTATTTGTTACCGGCTGGTAATCTAAGAGAGTCTCGAAGTGGTGCAAAACGTGCACAAACTGTCGTAGTTACTAAATGCCCGTCTTCCATTAGTGTTGAAGAAACTCTTAAGATTAAACAAAAGCTACAATTGTTGCCATCTCAGCAATTGTGTTTCTCTTACATAGCCTATGATGATTTTGTTTACGGTGCTAATGATTCTAAAAATCTTAGTGATTTTAAAGGATTAGAAGTATCGGTCGTGACTGGTATTGCAAACCCTATACCTTTCATAGAATATTTGAAGAAATTTATAACTGTAGATCATCTTAAATATACAGATCATCATAATTTTACAAATGAAGAAGTAGAGCTTATTAGAAGTAAAAAAATAGTTATTACTACCGAGAAAGATTACGTGAGGCTAAGGAATTATGATTTAAGTAACGTTATGTATCTACCTATACAGACTAAGTTTATAGGGAAAGAACCTAGTTTATAGAACTTCAAAATTAGAAAATGCTTTTTGAATCTTTTCAAAAAACTCATCCATTTTAAATGGTTTTGGGATAATATCATCAAAACCTATTTCGTAGAATTCTTTTTCAGAATCGTTTAAAGTTACCGCTGTGAGTGCTATTATAGGAATCTCTCTGTCAAAGCTCCTTATGTCTCTAGTAGCTTCTTTTCCATCTTTTATGGGCATGTGAACGTCCATAAGTATTAGGTCGTACTTTCTGGTTTTTGCCGCTATCACCGCTTCTTCACCGTTATTAGCAACCTCGCATGTGAAATTCTTACCTTCAAGAATCTTTCTAGTGATCATTTGATTGATCTTGTTGTCCTCTACTATTAATATGCGTTTGTTCAATAACTCAGTGGGTGACGCTGGTTTAGAACTTATCACTTCATCCTTAGTGTTTTCTGACTTTGTCACTTCAGGATCGTTATATTCGTTCTTTTTAGGAATATTTAAATCTATGTTAGGTAAAATTACTTCTTTATGATCGGTAATAGTGGTGGTTGTAGAATGAGCGATATTACTTGTTTCTGGATAATGATTTTCATTAAAGAACCTGTTAGAGTCTGGTAGGTCAAACCATATTTCAAATGTGAATTTACTACCTCTTCCTACTTTGCTGTCTAGTTGAACTGAGCCGCCCATTAATTCTACTAGGTTTTTCACAATAGCTAGGCCTAGACCTGTACCACCATATTCTCTAGTAGTACTAGACCCTTCTTGTGTAAAGTTTTCAAAAATCGCTTGTTGTTTCTCTTCAGAAATTCCTTTACCGTTATCTTCTACTTCAAATTTTATAAGGCATTTATCCTCAATAGTGTTTATTTTATGAGCCCTTACCCATACATCTCCATCTTTGGTAAACTTGATAGCATTACCCATCAGGTTGATTAAGATCTGTGATATTTTAACTGGGTCACCTTGTAATCTAGATGGTATGTTATCATCATATTGAATATGAAGATTATTTCTTTGATCTGTAGCTTGTCCTTTTAAAGATAGGCTTATATCATTTACCCTTTTATTTAGGTCAAATGGAATGGCTTCTAATTCAACTTTGTTAGCCTCTAGCTTGTTGAAATCGAGTATATTATCAATAAGTGATAATAAATATTCTCCTGAGGATTGTAACGTTTCTAAGTGTTCTTTTTGATCTATTCTAGGATCTGTTTCTAATAATAAATGGGTAAGACCAGTAACAGCATACATAGGTGTTCTTAACTCATGCGTTATGGTAGATAGAAAATCTGCCTTTATTTTTGCAGCATCTTGAGCTCTATCTCTTTCATCTATAAGAGCAGAGTTTTTATCTTCTAGCACGTGATTACTCTTTGCTCTTAATTTGTTATTCTTAAATAATGATAAAGTTAATAAAGAGAGTAGTGTGATAAAAACACATAATAATATATAAGATGTGTCTTTACCTTTTAGTTCTCTCGCTTTTTCATTGTTGGATACCACCAGGGCTTCATTCTCTTCCTTAAGTTTCTTAAATTCTAGAAGCTCTTCATTAGAAACCATAGAATTCATATCTTTCTTAGTGAGCTCGGTGTATTTCTGTAGATAAGAGATGCTACTTTTATAATCGCCTTGTTGTTCTAATAACTCTGAATAGAGGTAAAAGCCATTTTTTAAGATATCGTTAAATTGATATTTTTCTGCTATGGAAATACTTTGTTGTGTGTATTCTTTGGATAAATTCAACTCTCCTTTTCCAGCAGCTATTTGAGCTAGTTCTAGACTCACTTGTGCAGTAGAGTAATGCTGGTTGTTATTTTTAAGATGAGGTAATAATTCTATAAATGATTCTCTGGCCTCATCTACCTTATTGATCCTTAGGTTTAATTGTGCTATTCTTAATTTTAAAATAGCATTGAGATTTTCGTTTTTAGTTTGTGCTAGAATTAATTGCGCATTTGTAATCTCTTCCTTAGCATGGACTAATTGGTTAGATCTAATAAGTACATCTGACTTTAAAAGTAATAATTGTGCATTACCTAGAGAAGATTTATCAAAATAAGGAGCGATTCTTTTAATAACCTCGCTAGCATTTTTTAATTGACCTGTTTTATTTAAGTAAGAAACTCTTAATAATTGAGTTTGAGCATAAATGGAAGAATCTTTTGCTATGTCGGTAGCGCCGGTGATTAAATTATCGGCTTCGATGTAATTTGCTCTTTGTAGAGCAAGTTGTGCCTTTTCTAACATTAAATCAACAGCAAGTTGTTGATTAGGTTTTGATATATAATCTTCTTGACCATTAGCTTTTTGAAGAAAACTAATAGTGCATAAACACATTACAATAAAGTATAAAACTCTAGAAGACAAATCTATTAATTAGGTAGACAAATATAAAAGGACTTGATTCTATTCAAATAAAAAACGACTATAATCTTATCATAAATGCTTTTAAACGATGTTTTTACGAGGGATTATGTCTTATTTTATGCTTTTGGCGTAAACTACCATATCTCTTAATCGGTGAGAATACCCACTTTCATTATCGTACCATCCTATAATTTTCACCATTTTACCTATCACACTAGTCATTAATGAGTCGTATATGCAAGAATATGGGCTTCCTGATATATCTATCGATACTAATGGAACATTTGTAAAGGAGAATATTGTAGGATTCGCTTTCGCGAAAGCGGAAAAAGCATCATTAATCTCTTCTATAGAAGTGTCACGTTTTACATTAATAGTAAGGTCAGTCAGGCTACCGTTAGGTACTGGTACTCTGATACCACAACCACCTATGACATCATTTAAATCTGGGAAGATTCTAGTTAGTGCCTTTGCAGCACCAGTGGTGGTAGGTACTATGGACTGCCCAGCAGCTCTTGCTCTACGTAAATCTCTATGAGGTTGATCGTGTAAGCTCTGGTCGGTGGTATAACTATGTACCGTGGTTATGTATGCTTGTTCTATGCCACAAAGCTCATTCATTACTTTAATAAGTGGAGCGGCATTATTTGTCGTACAGCTGGCATTTGAGAAAATAAGATCTTCTTTATTTAATATATGCTCATTAACACCTAGAACCACTGTTTTAATATCGTCTTCTATAGGCGGTGCGCTCAGGATTACTTTTCCAGCGCCAGCGTTAATGTGTTTTTGTAATTCTTTTTTCGTTTTAAATTTACCAGTAGATTCTATTACCGTGTGTATACCGTCCCAGTTTAAATCTTCTAAATTGCGGTGGTGTGTAAAGGCGATTTTATGATCATTAACGGTAATAGAATTTGCGTCAAAAGTAACCTGAGCATCTAGTATACCGTGAATAGAATCATATTTTAAGAGGTGTGCCATTACCTCTGTAGATGCGAGGTCATTAATAGCTACTACTTCAATTTGAGGGTCGTTGTAAACCGTTCTTAAAAAAGTACGTCCTATACGACCGAATCCATTAATGGCTACTTTAATCATTTGATAAGATTATTTTCTTTTTAACCTCCTAGTAGTTGGAGTTAAAATTATGAATACTGCAAATTCCTGAAATTAAAATAAACCAGAATGACTATCAGAAATTTTAAATTGAGATAGTGGAACCTATTAAAGATAATACCATTAAAGTAGAAGTTATCTTTAATAAGGTTCCATATGTTTTTATGTAAACTACGTAGAGTTTACAAAATATGTTTGTGTGCCTTGTAAGAACTTCTCACTAGAGCGCCACTTTCCACATGTCTAAAGCCCATTTCTAGACCTATAGTTTCATATTTCTTGAATTGTTCTGGCGTGATAAATTCTTTTACAGGTAAATGTTTCTTAGAAGGCTGTAAGTACTGACCTATAGTAACCACATCTACATTATTATCTCTAAGATCTCTCATAGTCTGGATTACTTCTTCTTCCAGCTCTCCTAGACCCAGCATAATCCCAGATTTAGTTCTGTTGATACCTTGTTGTTTTAGATATCTTAATACTTCTAGGCTTGTATCATACTTAGCCTGTATACGCACCTCACGAGTTAATCTTCTTACCGTTTCCATGTTGTGAGAAACCACTTCTGGATTTGCCTCTACGATGCGATCTAGATTACGCGTGTTGCCTTGAAAATCTGGAATAAGAGTTTCTAGTGTCGTTTCAGGATTCATACGTCTTATGGCAGCAACAGTTTCCTTCCATATTATAGACCCCATATCTTTTAAATCATCACGATCTACACTAGTGATAACACCGTGTTTAATCCCCATTAATTTAATACTACGTGCTACTTTCTCAGGCTCTGCCCAGTCCACAGTGTCCGGTCTTCCAGTTTTTACACCACAAAAACCACAAGAACGTGTACAGGTATTACCTAGAATCATGAAAGTTGCCGTTCCTTCTGTCCAGCATTCACCCATATTAGGGCAGCTACCAGATGTACAGATGGTATGTAAATCATACTTCTCTACGGTACTTCTTAATTCTTTATATTTTTGACCTACAGGTAATTTAACGCGCAACCATTTTGGTTTGCCCTTTGCCTTAGGTGGTGCTACAGATGTTTTTACTGATTCCATATTACAAAGTTAGTGATAAAGTAGTCGTTTGAATAAGAATACCTAACTAGTTCCATTGTTTAGGTTTATTAACCATGTTTGAAACAAATAATGCTAGCTGACTTAAAATTAATAATAATTCTAAAAAAGGAAGTAGGATAATGATATCGCTTTCGCGAAAGCGAGATAAACCTTTACCCATCACTATCCAGAATATCAAATATCTAAATAGTACAACCCCTAAGATAATCATCCAGTTAATACCGAATACGAATCCTAGAATAGCTGAAATAACAAACCCTATTTGAGATATGTAAAATAAACCTAATAAGAATTTATGAGCTCCTTTATAGTGACTCGCTGTATTTATGTGTCGTTTTTTCTGTTTCCACCAAGTGGACCAGCTCTGTTTTGCTATACTAGTAGTAAAAGAATCTGGATTTAAAGAGACAATAGTGTTCTTTTTAGTCGCTGCTTGATTTACAAAAAGGTCGTCATCTCCACCCATAATTTTCATATGACTCATAAAGCCACTTACATCATAAAATTGAGTAGCGGTATAGGCAAGGTTGCGGCCTACGCCCATATATGGGTTACCACTCATGGCATAACTAAAATATTGAATAGCTGTCAGTCCAGTTTCAAATCTTATTAATGCATTAAGAAGTGAATTTTTAACCTTTTGATAGCCGCCATATCCTAAAACGATTTTTTTCTCTTCAGATAAATGAACAGCCATAAGGGAAAGCCATTGCTTACTATTAGGTGTACAGTCTGCATCGATAAATATTAAATGATCGTTTACGGCTTTTTTGATACCTAGGGTAAGTGCATATTTTTTATTACCCCAAAAACTTTCATTGTTCACGACATCTACCATTTTTACACGAGCGTCTTGAGACATGAAATCTTCTATTACATCTCTAGTGTCGTCATAACTAGCATCATTAATTAGAATCAATTCAAAATTAGGATGATCTTGTTCTAATAGTTGAGGTACTAGTGTTTTAAGGTTTTCTTGTTCGTTTTTAGAACATACGATTACTGAAACAGCATTTTTTAAATCTCCCTGTGGTTGTGGTGTTTTACCAAAACCGGCTTTTGAATAGAAGAAATAATAAATTATATTGATCAAGGCAAAGCCTGTCAACACATAGAAGAATACACCTATTTCCATGAAGAAAGGCCTAAGCTGTTAGCTCTTCGTTTTTGCAATCTTGCTCTTCTGGTAGTTTACCACACATGCTGCATGCTTCACCATCTTTGTTAAGAAAAGGACTTTGACTGGCACAAGTTCCAGCAAATTTACCATCCTTTTTACCCCATATTTTTATTGCTATTCCTGCAAATCCAAGAGCTAATAATACAAACGATATAAGTACGAGTTTTAAATCCATAATGCAAAGATAAGGTATGGTTATAAGTCTCTAATGAGAACCACAGTTTAATTATAAATACAATTATTAGTTATTCTAATAGTTTATTAATCGATTAGGTTTACTTCAGTATCAATTTTAATGCCGTATCGATTCATGACATGTTGTTGTATTTTATGAGCAACATCAAGTATTTCTTTACCGGTGGCATCTCCATAATTTACTAAAACTAATGCTTGTTTTTCATGCACACCAGCATCACCATATCTTTTTCCTTTAAAACCAGACTGGTCTATAAGCCAGCCAGCAGGGACTTTTACATAATTCTCGTCTACAGGATAAGATGGCATGTCAGGATGCATTCTTATAAGGTCTTCATAAACAGTTCTTTTAATAACTGGATTTTTGAAAAAACTACCACTATTACCTAATACTTTAGGATCAGGTAACTTACTGCTTCTTATATTAATTATAGCTTGTGATATTTTTTGAATAGAAAGGTCGCCTTGTAAACTGTCTAACTCTTCTTTAATCGCGCCGTAGCCTATTTTAAAATCATAATCATTAGTCTGATTAAGATCTGTTAATTTAAAAGTCACTGACGTAATTACATATTTACCAGCAGCATCGTTTTTAAATATAGAATCTCTGTATCCGAATTTACAGTCGGCTAGAGTGAGTGTTTTTTCTTCTAGCGATTTTAAATCAATTACTTCACAGCTATGGAAAACATCTTTAAGTTCTACACCATAAGCGCCTATATTCTGAATAGGAGATGTGCCCACGTTACCAGGAATGAGTGATAAATTCTCGACACCTGCTAGATTATTTTCTATACAATAAAGTATAAAGTCATGCCAGTTTTCTCCTGCCATGACTTTAAGAAATACATTATTTTCTTCTCGCCTAGTAACTTCCATTCCTTTTAATAGAACATGAATTACTGGTTTTTGAATATCGTTTATAAGTAGCATGTTACTTCCGCCGCCTAATAAAAAGATATCTTGACCTACATAGTAACCTAGAGATTCTTTTAATTGTTGCGTTGTAGTTGTTGCTGAGTACGCTTTCGCGAAAGCGGATATTCCAAAAGTATTGTAACTTTTTAAAGAAAAATGATGCTTAATTTCTATCATGCTTTATATGCTTTCAACGCATGATCTAAGATACGTACCGCTTTTTCTAGAGATTCCTTTTCTAGAACATAAGCTATTCTTATCTGGTTTTTTCCCATTCCTGGAGTACTGTAAAAACCAGCTGCAGGTGCTACCATAATGGTCTCGCCATCTAGTTCAAAGTTTTCTAACATCCATTGTGCAAAAACGTCGGTGTCCTTTACAGGAAGTTGTGCCACACAATAAAATGCGCCGCCAGGATTTGCCACTTCTACACCTTCTATTTTCTTAAGACCGTCGATGAGAACGTCGCGACGCTCTATGTATTCTCCTATAACCTCGTCAAAGTATTCTTGTTTTGTTTCTAAAGCAGCCTCTGCAGCTATTTGTGCAAATGTAGGAGGGCTTAATCTAGCTTGTGCAAATTTCATTGCGGTAGCCATTACTTCTTTATTTTTTGAGACCATGCAACCTATACGTGCACCGCACATACTATATCTTTTTGATACAGAATCTATCATGATGGCATGTTCTTCTAGACCAGCAATGTTCATTACTGAGAGATGTTTACGGCCGTCATAGGCAAATTCTCTATAAACCTCGTCAGATAAGAGGAAAAGATCGTGTTTTTTAACTAGAGCAGTTAATTGATCCATTTCTTCTTGAGTGTATAAATAACCAGTTGGATTTCCTGGGTTACATATAAGAATAGCCTTAGTTTTATCAGTAATCAGTTTTTCAAACTCGCTTATTGCAGGTAAAGCAAAGTTGTTTTCAATGGTTGTTGAGATAGGTTTTACAGTAACACCGCTTGCTGTTGCAAAACCGTTGTAATTTGCATAAAATGGCTCAGGTATAATAACCTCGTCTCCATTATCACAAATACTACCCATGGCAAACATTAACGCCTCACTACCACCAGTAGAGACTATTATGTTTTCATCAGTTAGATTCATGCCTATTTTATTGTAATGTACGGCCAGTTTATCTCTGTAAGATTGGTTTCCTGCACTGTGGCTGTATGCAAGAACAGTCATATCAGTATCTTTAACAGCATTAATTGCTTGTTCTGGCGTTTTAATATCTGGTTGACCTATGTTAAGTTGATAGATGTGAACACCTCTAGCTTTTGCAGCTTCGGCATAGGGAACTAATTTTCTAACAGGGGAAGAAGGCATTTTAAGCCCTTTTTCAGAAATCTTTGGCATAACTTAATTTTATTACTACAAATGTACTACTTGAGTAAGGATGCTCAAAAGACTTTGACTAAACCTTATATTTATTGTTCATGAAAAACGCGGTTCTTTGATTTTCTTTGATTTTCTGTTTGTGTAGTGCAACTGCTCAAGAAGGTTTTGCATTTAATAAGAATATAAAAAAGGATAAGATTGCTTTTGATCAATATTCTAATTTAATCGTACTGCCAGTAACAGTTAATGATGTAGAGTTTAACTTTATTCTAGACACTGGTGCAGCAAGAACTATTATTTTTAATTTAAAAGGTATAGACTCTCTTAGTATTAAGGAAGGTAAGTATATCTCAGTAAATGGTTATGGTAGTAATGAGGCGTTGAGTGCTTATTATTCTAGAGGGAATAAAATAGAAATAGGCGATTTTATAAGCGATACTCATGCAGATGTTCTTGTTCTAAGCGATAGCGAGATAGATATATCACCAAAGTTAGATGTAGAAATACATGGAATTCTTGGAGTTAATTTTCTTGAGAATTTTGTTACACATATAGATTATGAAAATGGTTATTTAAAGATATATGAGAACTTTGAAGATCTTCCATCTTCATTGAGAAAAGCACAGCAGTTTAATGTTACTACTTATAATAGTAGGTTGTTTGTCAATCTAGAATTAGATAATAGGTTAGTAAAAGGCGATTTTAAACTACTTCTGGATTCAGGAAGTGGCGATGCTTTATGGATTTTTGAAGACATAGATGATGCGATGACTATTGAGAATAGTTTTGAAGACTATTTAGGTTTTGGTATAAATGGAGAGATTTTTGGGTTAAGGACTAAAGTGAATGCGGTTCATTTATTCAATTCAACTTTAAAAAATGTGGCCGTTTCCTATCCTTTTAAAAAGTATCAAAGTACAGAAAAAGCAAATACCTCTCATGATGGTAGCTTAGGAGGAGAGGTGTTAAGAAGATTTGACGTGGTGATCGATTACCCTAAGGGTAAAATCAGTATGAAACCTAATAATAGTTTTGAAGAAGGTTTTTATTACAATATGACCGGACTAGGTGTTAAGAAAGGCGAGTTAGAATTATTCACACATTTAGATAGAGATTTTACAAACAGAAACGTAGATGGTTCTAGTAGTCAGATAACGCTTACTTCTAAGACTAGAATGACTTATCAATACGTCCCTAAAATATATGTAGACTATTTGCGAGAAGGCTCTCCTGCTCATAAAGCTGGCATTCAAATAGGAGATCAAATTATTTCTATTAATGGGCGACAAAAAAAACAGCTCACTGTAAATAATGTCAGTGAGCTGTTTTATAAAAATCCTTATAAGAAGTTGAAAATGAAATTAAAAAGAGGAGAAACGGTATTTAATGTAAAGATTATAAATATTCCATTAATCCGTTAATTAAATTATTCTTCTTCCTTAGCTGGTAATACTTCACCTTTTAATCGCAAAGGGATTAATTTTTTTTCAATATTAGCATAAGCCGTGATGGTCTTTACAATAGGACCTACCTTTTTAGTGTCGTATTTTACAACTATTTCACCTGTCATGCCTTGTGCAATAGGTTCTTCTGGCTTTGATAAAATGTCACAACTACATGAAGAGTATATTTTATATATCTTCAATGGGTTCTCACCAGTATTTTTAAAAGTAAAAGTTCTGACACCATCACTTCCTTTTTCAACTTTTCCATAATCAATAGTAGAAGTTTCAAATTCTACGGTAGTCATAGGGTCTAAAGTTGTACTATCTTGTGCTTGCATACTTGTAGAAACGAGTCCCGTAAACAAGAAAATAAGTAGTAAATTTTTCATCATTATTTATTTAAGTTAATAAAAGTAAACTATCGAGCTTAAAGTGGCCGTTAATGGCGTGTAATTTTTAAGTTAATAGTACTTTTGTCGTTGTAAATTCAAAAACTAAGCCAAACATGTCCTTAGCATCTAAATACGATTCTAAAACTACTGAAGAGAAGTGGTATAAATTCTGGATGGATAACGATTTCTTTAAATCTGTACCAGACGAGAGAGAAAGTTACACCATTGTAATCCCACCACCTAATGTGACAGGAGTCTTGCACATGGGCCACATGTTGAATAATACTATTCAAGATGTATTGATACGTCGTGCTCGTTTAAAAGGTTACAATGCATGTTGGGTTCCTGGAACAGATCATGCTTCTATCGCGACAGAGGCTAAGGTAGTTAAGAAACTTAAAGAACAAGGAATTGATAAAAATGACTTGTCTAGAGAAGAGTTTTTAAAACACGCTTGGGACTGGACAGATGAATATGGAGGTATTATCCTGGAGCAACTTAAAAAATTAGGAGCTAGTTGTGACTGGTCTCGTACTAAATTTACTCTAGATGACGATATGTCTGCATCTGTCATAAAGGTATTTATTGATCTTTATAATAAAGGACTGATTTATCGTGGTTACCGTATGGTTAACTGGGATCCAGAAGCAAAAACAACTCTTAGTGATGAAGAGGTTATTTACGAAGAACGTAACGGACACTTGTATCATTTAAAATATCAAATTAAAGGAAGTGAAGATTTTGTAAGTATTGCAACTACACGTCCTGAAACCATTTTAGGAGACGCAGCTATTTGTGTGCATCCAGAAGATGAGCGTTACACAGATTTAATAGGTAAAACTGTTATTGTACCTATCGTAAATCGTGAGATACCAGTTATAGCAGACTCTTATGTAGATATGGAATTCGGTACAGGAGCGTTAAAAATCACTCCTGCGCATGATGAAAATGATAAGAAAATAGGAGAGACCCATAATCTAGAAGTAATAGATATCTTTAATGCAGACGCTACTTTAAATAGTTTTGGTCTTCACTATGAAGGTAAAGATCGTTTTGTAGTGCGTAAAGAAATCTCTGCTGTGTTAGAAGAAAAAGGTTTCTTGATTAAGAAAGAAGACCACGTTCATAAAGTAGGTACCAGCGAGCGTACAAAGGCAGTAATAGAACCACGTCTATCAGACCAGTGGTTCCTTAAAATGGAAGACCTTGCTCAACCTGCTATAAAAGCAGTTAAGGAAGATATAGTAGAATTATTGCCTCCTAAATTTAAGAGTACTTATTTCCACTGGATGGAGAATGTGCGCGATTGGAATATCTCTAGACAGTTAATGTGGGGACAACGTATCCCTGCTTATTATTATGGAGATGGGAAAGAGGACTTTGTTGTTGCAAATAGTTTAGAAGAGGCTGTTACGCTTTCGCGAAAGCGAACTAATAACGATAACCTGAAAGCAGAAGATCTACGTCAGGAAAACGACGTTCTTGATACTTGGTTCTCTAGTTGGTTATGGCCTATAAGTGTATTTAATGGTGTTCTTGAACCAGAAAATGAGGAGATTAATTATTATTATCCTACTCGTGATCTAGTAACTGGTCCAGATATTCTTTTCTTTTGGGTGGCTAGAATGATAGTTGCTGGTTATGAATTAAGAGATGAGAAACCATTTGATAAAGTATATTTAACAGGATTAGTGAGAGATAAACAACGTCGCAAGATGTCAAAATCTTTAGGTAATTCTCCTGATGCACTAGGTTTACTAGAACAATATGGAGCAGACGGTGTACGTGTAGGATTGCTTTTAAGTGCAGCTGCAGGAAATGACATTATGTTTGATGAAGATCTTTGTCAGCAAGGAAAAGGTTTTGTAAATAAAATGTGGAATGCATTTAAACTTACCCAAATGTGGGAAGTTGATAACTCAATTGCACAACCAGCGCATAGTGCACAAGCAATAGCGTGGTATAGAAGTCGTTTTAATGAAACTCTTGCTTTAATAGAAGATCATTACTCTAAGTATAGAATTAGTGATGTGTTAATGACATCGTACAAATTAATCTATGACGATTTTTGTGGTTGGTTATTAGAGATCATTAAACCAGAATATCAAAAACCGATAGATGTAAAAACACTTGCTGAGGTTATCGAGCTTTTTGAAGATAATTTGAGATTGATGCATCCGTTTACTCCATTTATTACAGAAGAGATATGGCAAACTATTTCAGAACGTAAGGTAGAAGATGCCTTATGTATTAATACATGGCCTAAAGGTGGTGATGTTGACACTGCTTTGTTATCTGACTTTGTACTGGTTCAAGATGTGATATCTGGTATTAGAACTGTACGTAAAGAGAAGCAAATTGCCTTTAAAAATGAAATTGAATTAAAAACAATTAATAACGAGAACCTTGATACAGCTTATAATCCGTTAATTCAAAAAATGGGTAATGTTTCAAGTGTTGAGGTGATTACAGAACAGTTGTCTGGTGCTGCAAGTTATCGTGTAAAATCTAATGAGTATTTTATACCGTTAGAAGGAAACATAGACGTAGCTGCAGAATTAGTTAAACTGGAAGGAGAGCTTAAAAGAGCTAAAGGCTTTTTAATTGGTGTGCAAAAGAAGCTGAGTAATGAGCGTTTTGTAAGTAGTGCTCCAGAGCAAGTAGTTGCAATAGAAAAGAAAAAAGAAGCAGATACTCTTGCTAAAATCGAGACCATCGAAGCGAGTATAAATGCCTTAAAGTAATTTATATGGACACGGTAGATACTACAGCTTTATTTATATTAGGTGGTGCGATACTTTTTGTTATTATACTAGTGGTAATAGTAATGAGGTATATGACTTATTTACTCAATAAAAGAAAATAATATATGAATCCATTTGTAACTATAGTTGTTGTTTTAGGTGCTGCAGTATTGTGTTTAACAATACTTGCTATCTATATTCTTAGAAAAAAAGAGTAATTGCCTGCACCTGTTTTAACTAAAAACCCTCAAAAGAAATTATTCTTTTGAGGGTTTTTTAATTGATTCTGTGTGGTGAGAATGATGAATTCTTTACCAAGGTTTAGGATATAATTTTTCAATTATCTCTATGTATTTTCTCTTAGCTTCGGTTTTAGTAAGAGATTGCACTTGTATAAGTGCGTTCATCTTAAATGCGCTTCTCAGGTCGTTAGATTCAAAGCTACGATTGTTAACATAAGGTTCGTCTATCGCGCGCTTATAATAGGCGTATAGATGTAATTGCAAGTCTGGTGGCACTAGAGATTGTTCTTCAGTGGATGCCTTGTCAAACGCCTTATTAAAAGCTATGTCTATATCTTTTTTTGTCATTTAAAATGTAGCCAGTACAGTTTCTCCTCCTTTTACTTTTTCATTTAGTTTTACGGTTACTGGAGTGTCTATAGGTAAATAAACATCCACACGACTACCGAATTTTATAAAACCACTATCGCTTCCTTGTACTATTTGCTCGTTTTCTTGTGCATAATTTACAATACGTTTTGCAAGTGCGCCTGCTATCTGGCGATACATTACTTGTATTTGATTTTTGTGATTTATAACTACAGTCGTTCTTTCGTTTTCTTCACTTGCTTTAGGGTGCCATGCTACTAGATATTTACCAGGGTGGTATTTACTGTAGGCTACCTGACCAGAAATAGGGTATCTGGTAACATGAACATTTATAGGCGACATAAACACAGAAATCATTAATCGTTCTCCTTTGAAGTATTCATTATCGGTAACTTTTTCTATAACAACCACTTTTCCATCTACTGGAGAAACTATCGTTTTGTCATTCAATTCTGTATTTCTTTTAGGGTTTCTAAAAAATTGTAGAATTATAAATAAGAATCCAATAGTAAATACAGATAGGGCTATTTGTAACCATTGTGGCATACTTACAAGCCATATAGCGCTCATTATTGCAGTAGTTAATAGAAATGCAATTAAGATTATTTTACTTCCTTCTTTATGAAACATGATTGATAATTATAAATGTTGCGTAAGCAAATGGGGCTGCAAATATAATACTATCCATACGGTCAAAAATACCACCATGTCCAGGCATTATACTACCGCTGTCCTTCACCTCGGCCTGTCTTTTAATTTTACTTTGTATTAAGTCTCCTATGGTACCAAAAAATGCTACTACAAATGCGATAATCATCCAGTCCCAAACAGTATAGTTAATGATACCTATGTAAAGTAGGTAGTAATAAAGGCCAGCACCTGCTGCAATTGCCATAACTAGGCCACCTAAAAAACCTTCAATAGTTTTTTTTGGTGATATGCGCTTCATTAATTTGTGCTTACCAAAGTTTTTACCAAACAGATAGGCAAAACTGTCGTTAGTCCAGATAATAGCAAAAATACCAATTAATAATTCTGGTTGATACTTTGGTGTTACTAGGTCCAGTTGTTCTACAACATCTGGTATGAGTGCTAGAAATAAACTACTACCTATAAGATACAATAAAGCAATGATGTGTTTTTTTGTGTTAAATAAAGCAATCCTATCTACTAGTACTAGATCTCTTATCAAGTAAATGTTTACTAATAAAGTAGCACCTAGTAGGACATAAATAAATTCCATCGATACGCTTTTCCACACAATGAAATAATAGGCAATAGGTAGAATAGGGTATATAAACCACTGTTTAAGCCTAATCATAGGCATTAATTCTAGAAGGCAGATAAATGCAAATACACAAAATAAAACGATAAATACATCCCTAGAAAATAGAGCGCTTAATACCACTAAGGAAACGTAAACGATTCCTGATATGGAACGAGTTATTAATTCTCTCATTTACAAGTCTTCTAAAAGTAAAAGATATACTCTTTTATTAGGTGTACCGTAGTCCATTAAATCTTTTTCTTGTTTAAGAACTTTTTCTTTAAAGTTTTTAAGCGTCGTGATATTTGTAGGAATATGAGCTTTACTATTATGTTTAATACCTCTCAATCCTTCTCCTATAGATTCGACTATCTGACTAGTGCTGGCTAGAATTACATAAGTGTCTGGTAGCTCAGCTGGTTTAGTTTCTTTAATCTGTCTAGAAGAAAAAAGTATGGCTCCATTATTTGCAATAACGTTTTCACAAGTTCCTAAGAAAAATTCTCCATCTAGCTTTGTAGATGAAAAATTAAGATTGAAACCCTGAAAACGTTTGCTTAGTTCGTGATCAAAACACAAAACATTCTTTTCAAAATAATCGTGCTCTACAAGAATATCTTCAAAATGTTGCTGAATTTCTTTTTCATCTATGGCATAAAGAAATCTACCACCTTGATGCTGGAAATTATGAATAAACTCCTCATCTAGAGGAGGTTTTTCTTCTGGCATATATTTAGAACGTTCCGGTCCAGAACCTTCAACAGGTTTAGATTCAGTGGATTTCTTGAAAAACTTTTTAAATATACTCATTGCCTATGACAGCATTAATTTAGGGATGAAATGTAAATATAGTTACTATTACTTATGCTAGCAAACTATTCTTCTTCATCCACAGATGGAGTACTGTTTAAAACAGGTCGATTAGACGATTTTAAAGAGATGGCTTCTTCCTTAATAAATGGTCTTTTTCCAAATATTTTTTCTAGATCATCTTTAAAGATTACCTCTTTCTCTAGAAGGATTTCAGCTAGCTCAGTTAATTTATCTTTATTTTCATCAAGAATCTTGATAGCGCGCTGGTATTGCTCTTCTATAATTTTAGAGATTTCTTCATCTATAACTACAGCAGTTTGTTCACTATATGGCTTAGTCATAGAATACTCTTGTTGACCACTAGAATCGTAATAAGTAATGTTACCTACTTTATCATTAAGACCGTAAATAGTAACCATAGCTCTTGCTTGTTTGGTTACTTTTTCAAGATCACTAAGAGCACCTGTAGAAATGTTGTTGAAGATAACCTTCTCTGCAGCACGACCACCCATAGTAGCACACATCTCATCTAGCATTTGCTCTGGACGTACAATTTGCCTTTCTTCAGGTAAATACCATGCAGCACCTAGTGACTGTCCACGTGGGACAATAGTAACCTTAATTAATGGAGCAGCATGTTCAGTCATCCAGCTTACCGTTGCGTGACCAGCTTCGTGGTATGCAATAGTTTTCTTTTCTGACGGTGTGATTAACTTATTTTTCTTTTCTAGTCCACCTACTATACGGTCTACAGCATCTAAGAAATCTTGTTTTCCTACCGCTTTTTTACCATTTCTTGCTGCGATTAGAGCGGCTTCATTACACACATTTGCAATATCAGCACCAGAGAAACCAGGTGTTTGTTTTGCTAAAAACGCCGTGTCTAGTTCATTTTCTACCTTTTTCAGAGGTCTCAAGTGCACTTCAAATATTTGTTCGCGCTCTCTTACATCTGGAAGATCTACATAAATCTGTCTGTCAAATCGTCCAGCACGCATAAGTGCTTTATCTAATATATCTGCACGGTTAGTAGCGGCTAGTACAATTACGTTAGTGTTAGTACCAAATCCGTCCATTTCTGTTAGGAGTTGATTTAATGTGTTTTCTCTTTCATCATTAGAACCAGACATGTTTGATTTTCCACGCGCACGTCCTATAGCGTCTATTTCGTCTATAAAGATAATCGCAGGTGATTTTTCTTTAGCTTGTTTAAATAAGTCACGTACACGACTGGCACCTACACCTACAAACATTTCAACAAAGTCAGATCCACTCAAAGAAAAGAAAGGAACCTTTGCTTCTCCAGCAACAGCCTTAGCAAGTAATGTTTTACCAGTACCTGGTGAACCTACAAGTAATGCTCCTTTAGGTATTTTACCACCTAATGACGTGTATTTTTCTGGGTTTTTAAGGAAATCTACTATCTCTTGTACTTCTTCCTTAGCACCTTCTAATCCTGCAACATCTTTAAATGTTGTTTTTATATCAGTTTTCTGATCAAATAATTTAGCTTTTGATTTTCCTATATTGAAAATCTGTCCGCCGCCGCCGCCAGCGCCGCCGCCACTCATACGTCTCATTAAGAATAGCCATATTCCTATGATAAATATAAATGGTAAAAAGGAAATTAATAGATCGATGATCCCTTCATCTTCACGGTCAAAAACTAATTTAGTTTCTGGGCTAGATTCATTTATTTCAAGAATTAATCTTTCTTCAAAAGTCTTTGCATCACCAAATTCTACCGTGTAATTAGGTAGTTTAATGCCTCCTAGAGAAGGGTCTTTTTTTGCAGCTTTATGTTCTTCTAGTTTTAAAGCCTCTTTAGTAAGGTATACTTGAGCGATACCTCTGTTGCTAACAACAACGATACTGTCTACCTGTTTTGCATCTATAGATTTAAAAAACTCTAAGTAATTTAATTTCTTAGTTTGATTAAACGTGCTATTAAATACACTGTACCCTACAAAAAGTAGCGCGATAGGTACTACTACCCACCATATACTGTATTTAGGTTTTCCTTGTCCAGGCATTAAATTAGGACGTTTTTTATCTGAATCTTTCTTTTGATTTTCTGACATTACGTGGTGTGATCTTAATTAATAAGTGCTTTCTATAACTGTAGATTTTGCATCGCCCCAAAGTTCTTCAAGGTCGTAATATTCTCTGATTTGTTTTTGAAATACGTGAACTACTACGTTTACATAATCCATTAAAACCCATTCTCCTTGGTCAGTACCCTCTACATGCCATGCATTTTCATGTAGTTCTTTACGTACTCTTCTTTGAACTGAGTTTACTATTGCATTTACTTGAGTGTTAGAGTTACCATTGCATATTATAAAATAACTAGTAACAGTGTTTTCTAGTTCTCTTAAATCAAGTATTGTTATGTTATTTCCTTTTACATCCTCTATTCCTGCAACGATTTGTGCGATAAGGGCATCTGTAGAAACTTCTTGTTTAGTCATCAAATATTTTTTGTATTCACAAATTTATTCTTTTTTTGAGCTGGATTTGCTAAATATCCCATAAACTCGCGAATAAATTTTCGTTTTGAACATAGTCAAATTACATGCCACTACATCTACTAATGATGAGTTGAAATCTCGCTTTCGCGAAAGCGTGCTCCCACATCTAACTGCTATCTATAGTTTAAAGCAAACTAGAGGTAAAGGACAACACGGTGCTCAATGGGTTACAGAAGACGGTAAAAACCTGACATTTAGTGTGTTAATAACGGAAGGTGTCTCAGATTTAACCCCTTTTTTAATTAATCAAGTCGTATCTGTCAGTATAGTGGAATGGTTAAAAAATGATTTACAGATTCAGTCAAAAATAAAATGGCCTAACGACATACTGTCAGTTAATCATAAATTAGCCGGTATTCTTATAGAGAATAGTTATTCTGGCAATTTTTTGTCAAGTAGTGTGGTAGGTATCGGTCTTAACGTAAATCAGGACGAATTTGAAGGATTGCCTAAGGCTATTTCTTTAAAAAATATAACAGGCAAAGAGTTTGAACTAGAGGTCTTACTGATAAGTTTTTTAAATGTTCTTAAAAACAATTTGCGCGACCCTTTAAAGGTCGCGCAAGATTATAATAAATATTTATTTAAATACCGTCAAGTAATTAGTTTTGAATCTAGTAATGCCGTTTTTAATGGCAGGGTAGAAGGTACAGATAAAGACGGTAAATTAATTTTAAGAGTCGATAATGAGTTAAAGATTTACGATCTTAAAGAATTGAAATGGGTGTATTAAATCTTTTCAATACCGTTTGCTAGCTGTTCTAAAAACTTTTTTATTGGGCCTTTAATCATCATCGCCATCATAGCATTAAAGTCTCCGTCAAAGTTGAGTTGAGCTTCAGATCCTGTTGCTATTTCATCGATATTACAAGTTAATGTAAATGCTAGTTTATCACTAGTAGAACCCAATACTACTTTAGAAAAAGGTGTTTTTTCTTTTAGGCCTAGTGCTATTTCTGGCATGCCTTTAAGACCGAATAAGAATTTATCTTCTCCTTTTAATTCAAACTTAGTGTCTTCGGGCATTAATTCTTTGAAGTTTTCTACCTTAGTTAAAAAGTTATATAAATCTTCAGGATTCTTTTGTGTTTTTGCAATGCGGCTTTCTAGATTCATCTTGTTTAATTATGCGTTCCAGTTGCTAGGATCTTTTCTCCAGCTTTTTAATAATTCGATTTCTTCATCTTTAAAATGACCAGCTTGTGTAGCTTGTTCTATAAGATGGTTGTAATCACTTAGAGTGGTTAGCTCTATGTTGTATTCCTTAAAATTCTCTACTGCAAAATCAAAGCCATAAGAGAAAAGTGCTAACATTCCTTTTACGTCAGCGCCAGCTTCCTTAAGCGCATCCACTGCATTTAGGCTACTTTTACCTGTACTTATTAGATCTTCTACGACTACAACTTTTTGACCTTTTTCTAGATGTCCTTCTATTTGATTCTTGCGACCGTGCTTTTTTGCTTCTGGTCTTACGTATATGAAAGGAAGGTTCATGTAGTCTGCTACTAGCATTCCTATTCCTATTGCTCCTGTAGCAACTCCTGCAATAACATCTGGCTTACCATATAGTTCTTCTATACGTGCCGCAAGGTGTTCTCTTAAAAAGTTTCTAATCACTGGATATGATAGAGTAACTCTATTATCACAGTAGATTGGTGAACTCCATCCGCTGGCCCAAGTAAATGGTGTTTGCGGTTGCAGTTTAATTGCTTTAATTTGCAACAATAACTCAGCAGTTTTTATTGCTATATCCTTATCTCTTACCATGGCACAAATGTATAAAGTTTTTGTGAAAGAGGTGGCTATAATCGTCACTTCAGATAAAAGCAATTTTAAAGATCATAATACCTTTAAAATTAAAAAGGTTGATTTTCATAAACTGGTAGAACAGATTGAAAATAAAGAACTTACAAATGTCGTATTGTATTCTAAAAATAAATCTAAGCTTTTAAAGAGACTTCATAAACTACTGCCTATTGTTATTGCAGGAGGCGGACTGGTTTTAAATCAAGAAAATGATTTCCTTTTTATTCACCGCAATGGAAAATGGGACCTCCCAAAGGGTAAGGCAGAAGACGGAGAAACTATTGAAGAAACTTCTATAAGAGAAGTGGAAGAAGAAACTGGTGTTAAAAATCTAGCAATCACTAATTACCTAGGTCATACGTATCATACTTTTTCCAGAAAGGGCAAGCTTAAATTAAAGCTTACCCACTGGTTTATTATGGAAACAGACTCTGTGAAGAAATTAAAACCTCAAAAGAAAGAGGGAATCGATAAAGCGGTATGGCTTAATAAAGAAATGGCTACCATGGCATTAAAAGATTCTTATGCTAACATTAGAGAGCTTTTTCCTGATGATATGTTAGTCGATAACGCGAGAAAGGTCTAAGTAATGGCTTAACTCAAAAGCGTTTATTTCTATTACTATCGTGTTGTTTAAAAAATCAAATTCTTTAGGCAATTCAACTGTTTTAGATACTCTTATTTTTTTAGAAACGTCACTTTTGAAATCAAGAGATAGACCGGTGTTTTGAAAATCTGCGGTTTCAAATTGAAAGACCTTATTTAATACATGTTCAGTAAACCTATTCTGTATTTCTCCTTCAGGTAATTCTAGTGCTAGGTTTGCAACTGCCTGTTGTAAATTTGCGTCAAAAATTATTTTAACATCTCTTCTTTTTTCTTCAGGGATAAGATCGTTAAGATATATTTCTTTGAGCTCTGGCTTTAAATACGTTTTTAGGATTCTTCCTTTGCTATTTGTTTTACTATATTCTATTTCATAACTAGTGAATTGAGTATTGTCAGTTACAAATAGTGTCTCTAATTGGGTAAAGCCCTCATTTTTTTTATCATCACATAATATGCGTTCTCTACGCGATGTGAATGTTTCAAAAAGAGATTTTAAAGGAGTACCCTTTGCATAAGTCACATCTATAAAGTCTTGGGTAATTAAGCTGGTAATTTCATGATTTAAAACAAGGTCAGCATCTGTATTAGAATTAAAATTAGGAATAGAATAGTCGTATGATGTTGCGTCACACTCTATCTTTTTATTTAGAATTTCATGAGATATTTCTCCAGTTATTTGGACTTCTATCTGTGGTTTTTCTATTTCAGTTTTTTTTGATTCATTACAGGATAGTAATGCTGCACAACATAGAATTAGGGCTGTTTTTTTCATTATTTGTTCCATTTGTAGATTGGGTAATTAAGGTGTGCTGGCTCATAATTTGTACTTCGTTTATGAATCCAGTTGAGTTGTAGGTGATTGTTTTCTTTAAATTTTTTATCGGCTTTTTTTAAGGAGTCAAATTCTCTTTTTAGAGCTTTGTTTTCACTCAATAATTTACGAGCTGTAGCTTCAAATACATAGCTAGAAAAACCTTCTTTTTGTTGTAAAATGGTGTCAAAGTAATTCCATTTAAAGAAAGAATCTGGTCCAGCAGGTTCTAGAGTTTCAATTATATATCTAATACCAGGTTGACGCGTTGGGATGATTATATCGCTTTCGCGAAAGCGTAACTCTACAACATCTTCTTTTACATCAATACCGCTATGTGGGTAATGACCTTCATATGCGTTAGTAGCTGTTTTGTAATTTGCTATGCGGTATTTACTTACTGTTAGTGTAGTGTCCTTAGTTAAAAACTCTAGTTGTATGTTATTGCGACGCATTAATTCAATTACTTTCCACTGACTTTGTGGTACTACATAATAATCTGGTATGGATATACTGTCGGTTGCTACAAAGTAATTGTGATAAACTGTTTTTTTATTAAATGGTTTACTGCGATCATATGTAAGTAAATCATTTCCTGTAACGTCACTCTTTCCTATGACTGCTTCATAACCTAGAAAATCTAATGTGTCTGCCTGTGTTTTATCTAAGGAATAATTGAGTGTGTAATGTGTTGCGTTTTCAAAGTTATTAAAGGAACTCTTGCGAGCTTTCTTTATGGTATCTACATTTTCAGATCCTATATGGATCATCTCTTCCATGATAGCTTTTGTACCTAATACTCTGTCTTTGTATGGTTTTAACATGTGTGTTTCTACCATCATGCCTAGTGTGTTCCACAGGCTGGTATATCCAGTTGAATATCTAGGGTAATCCATGAATTGAGAGAAACCCTTTACTGGAGATGCGTTGTGCACGTTTACATAAGGCGTGATAGGAAGATCTCGTGCTGCCAGTCTTTTTTCTAATTGTGGCTGTAATTGTGTATGTAAATAATGACCAGTGGTACTGCCTAATTTATTGTGTTGTGTAAAAAGATGGGTTAATGTGTACTGGTAGTCTGCACCGTTACTTACATGGTTATCAATAAAAATATCTGGATTTATTTTATGGTAGACATCATAAAAAGCTAGTGCATTGCGCGAGTCTGCCTTTATAAAATCCCTATTGAGATCATAATTGCGTGCGTTACCTCTAAAACCATATTCTTCTGGACCATTTTGATTTGTGCGTGTAGATGAATTGCGATTTAAAGAGCCACCTACATTATAAACGGCAATGGTGCTGAAGATTAAATTCTCTGGAGCGTCTATAGCACCTGTAGCAAGATCTCTCATGAGCATCATGGTAGCATCTATACCATCGCTTTCTCCTGGGTGGATACCATTATTTATTAATATTTTAATTTTATCTTCATTAGCACTATTCCAGTTTATAGTATTTTTAGAGAAGCTTATTAAGTGCAAAGGTTTCCCACTGTCGGTCTGACCTATTTCTTCTAGTTCGATGTTAGAAAAGTCGGTAGAGAGTTCTTTGTAAAATTTAATAACTTCATTATAGGTCGCGGTTTGATTACCGTTACCTAGCTCAAAAGCAGTTGGGTATTCTTTGGCTTCTTGTATGGCTTCTTTTTGAGTAGTTTTATTACAAGAGTGGAGAAGAAGTGCTGCTGTAAATAGTGCTATAAGTTTTTTCATATTTATATTCTTACTGTGTCTGGTACTAAACTGGTGTAATCTCCATTATTTCTAATGACATCTCTTACTATAGAAGAAGAGATGTAGCTTTTGCCAGAACTAGTAAGTAAAAATACAGTTTCGATTTCAGATAGTTTTCTGTTAGTGTGTGCGATGGCTTTTTCAAATTCAAAATCACCTGGATTGCGCAGGCCTCTTAATATAAATTCAGCTTCTTGTTTTTTACAAAAATCTATGGTAAGTCCTGAGTAGGTCATCACCTTAATCTTTGATTCATGTTTAAAAGACTCTTCTATAAAACGCTTGCGCTCTTCTAATGAGAACATGTATTTCTTATCGGCATTAACGCCTATAGCGATAATAATCTCGTCAAAAAGGCCTAAACCTCTCTCTATAATATCAAAGTGACCTAATGTTATAGGGTCAAAACTCCCTGGAAAAACGGCTCTCTTCATTAGTTATGGTGTTTAATAGTGTTTTCAATAATCTCTGTAAATACATTTTTCATAGTATCTCCAGATGCTTTTATTTGTTGTGGTATTATACTTTCTTCACTCATTCCTGGATTTGTGTTAATCTCAATAAAATGAGGTGTGCCATTGTGAAAAATAAAGTCAGCACGTGCTAGACCTTTAAGCTTTAATACTTGGTAAATACGCCTAGTTGTTTCTTGAACTACACGCGTGTTTGCATCGGTAATACGTGCAGGTGTGATTTCTTTAGATTTACCTTGATATTTTGCCTCGTAATCAAAGAAGTCATTTTCACTAACAATTTCTGTAGGTAGTAAAACTTTTATCTCATCATCTATTTGATAGGCACCTACAGACACTTCTACACCATCTAGAAAGGATTCTATAATGATCTCATTATCTATTTTAAAGGCTATTTCTAGTGCAGCATCCATATCTTTAGTCTTATAGACCTTAGTCACGCCTAAACTACTACCACTACGATTTGCTTTAACAAAGCAAGGTAAACCTATGTTACGAGCTATTATTTCGGCATCTATTTGATCACCATGATTCAAGTACATGTGATTACCTGTGGTGATATTCCATGGTTTAAGTATGGCGATACAATCTCTCTTATTAAATGTAATAGCACTTTGATAAGAATCACAAGATGTTTGTGGAATGTTTAAAAGCTCTAACATCGCTTGTATTTTTCCATCTTCTCCTGGAGTACCGTGAATGGTGTTGTAACAACAGTCAAAGTAGACTTTGTCTCCATTTATGGTGAGGCTAAAATCATTTTTATCTATTTCATGACACTTACCAGCAGCATCTTTATAGTGCCAGCTATCTTTTAAAATAGCAACTGGATACACTTTATATAAGTCAGAATCTAAATTCTGGGTAATGACGGCGCCACTCTTCATAGAGATTTCCCACTCATGAGAATAGCCGGCCATTAAAACTGCGATGTTTTTCATTAATTTAATTTATAAACAAGCTTAAACAACAAAGTTAAAAAAGATGTCGTTCTAAGAACGTTTTCTATCCTTATCTTTGTTCTTTTATTAACGGTCATAGAAAAATACATCTTTTCGAGCCTATAAAATCATTTTATCCTTATGAATTTCTTCAGATTCATTTTTACTAAAGCCTTCTGGATCCAAGTAGTTATTGCTGGATTAGTTACTGTTTTATTATGTTTTGCTTATTTATTCTGGCTAGACTGGTATACTAATCACGATCAGGAAATTAAAGTGCCTAATTTAGAAAAACTGACACTCACTCAGGTAGATGAGCAGTTAGAACAGCTTAATCTGCGTCGCAAGATTATCGATAGTGCTAGTTTTAACCCTGCTTACGCACCTAGAACGGTAATAGAACAAGATCCACTAGCAGATAAGTTAGTAAAAGAGAATAGACAGGTTTATATTAAATTAAATGCGTCTGGTTATGGAAAAGTTACTGTTCCAGATTTGATATATAAAACTAAAAGGCAGGCTATACCTACATTAGAAGCTTTAGGCTTTAAAATAGGTGATATTACTTATAAACCTAATATTGCAGAAAATACAGTGCTAGAAATGCGTTATAAAGGTAAAAAACTTGAGCCTGGAACACAATTAAGTAAAACATCTACTATAGACCTAGTCTTAGCAGATGGTCGTAATCCATCTTCAACCTTAGAATCTAGTAACTAATGAATAACGAGGTAGAACACGACGATTTAGAAGAGAAAATGAAACACGAACATCATCATTTTGTTGCTGGTAGTGGACAAGACCCTTTACGTATAGATAAATATTTAATGAATTTTATAGAGAACGCAACACGTTCTAAAATTCAGCAAGGGATAAAAGAAGGAGCGGTTACCGTAAATGGAGACGTTGTAAAATCTAATTACAAGGTAAAACCTCATGATGATATTAGAGTTTTATTTGACCATCCGCCGCATGAATCACTTCTTGTTGCTGAAGATATTCC
This sequence comes from Nonlabens sp. Asnod3-A02, assembly GCF_045063755.1. Classification (NCBI taxonomy): domain Bacteria; kingdom Pseudomonadati; phylum Bacteroidota; class Flavobacteriia; order Flavobacteriales; family Flavobacteriaceae; genus Nonlabens; species Nonlabens sp. Asnod3-A02. Next base: position 282,817 of record NZ_JBEFOC010000006.1, on the reverse strand, counting down.
TCTAAATGTAGTTTATGAAGATGACCATTTAGTTGTCGTTAATAAGCCTGCAGGTATGGTGGTGCATCCAGGACATGGTAACTATTCAGGTACTTTAATTAATGCTCTGATTCACCATTTTGATAATTTACCTAATAATACGAGTAATAGACCAGGTCTAGTACATAGAATAGATAAAGATACCAGTGGTTTACTAGTTGTTGCAAAAACAGAAGAAGCAATGGCGCATCTATCTGCTCAATTTGCAGCAAAGACCAGTGAGAGAGAATATATCGCTATAGTATGGGGTAACTTTACAGAGCCTAAAGGAACAGTAGAAGGTAATATAGGACGCCACCCTAAAAACCGTTTACAAAACACTGTATGGTTAGGTGAAGATGCTTATAAAGGTAAGGTCGCAGTTACACACTATGAGGTGACTGAAGATCTAGGTTATGTAAGCGTTATAAGTTGTCGTCTAGAAACTGGTCGTACACATCAAATACGTGTACACATGAAATTTATAGGACACACCTTATTTAACGACGAGCGTTATGGAGGTGATAAGATTCTTAAAGGAACTAACTTCACTAAGTATAAACAATTTGTAGACAATTGTTTTAAAGTCTTACCACGTCAGGCATTACATGCTAGAACACTAGGTTTTGAGCATCCACATACTAAGGAGTGGATGAGTTTTACAAGCGAGGTTCCCTCTGATATGGTAGAATGTATAGAGAAGTGGCGTGTATATGCTACTAATTCAAAAGATATGTAAATGAATGGTAATTATCTCGCTTTCGCGAAAGCGAGATAATTATTTACCAATCGTTATTATTACACCTAAACTATAGTATTTGATTATTAAAAACAAATACATTATAATCATTACTTATACATGTATTAAGAACTTAACTTGAATTTGAGTGCTTAATCGCATTACCCATAGTATTTTTACGACTCAAAATTTAAGTCATGAAAATCTTACTTTCTCCAGCAAAATCACTTGATTATAAAACCGATTTACCTACTGATAGAGCTACACAGCCTTTATTTGTAGAAGATGCCATTAAGATAAATGCAAAGTTAGAACGCATGAGTAAAGGTGAGGTAGGTAAATTAATGCATATTTCTGATAAGCTAGCAGATCTGAATTACCAACGCTATAAAAGTTTTGAGTCAGAATTTAATACAGAAAATGCACGTCCAGCGATCTATGCCTTCTCTGGAGATGTGTATACTGGTTTTAATGCTTATGATCTAGATTCTAAATATTTAGATTATGCACAAGATAATATTCGTATTCTATCTGGAATGTATGGTTACTTGAGGCCATTAGATTTATTACAACCTTATCGCTTAGAAATGGGGACTTCTTTACCTATAGAAAGTAATAAAAATCTTTATGAATACTGGAAAGATAAAATCACACCAGCATTGAATAAAGAAATCAAAGAAGGTGAGTTATTAGTTAATCTAGCTAGTAATGAATATTTTAAGGCTATAGATAAAAAGCAACAGCACGGTACGATTATTTCTCCTGTTTTTAAGGACTTTAAAAACGGTAAATTAAAAATCATATCTTTCTTTGCAAAAAGAGCTAGAGGTACAATGGCAAGATATCTAGTAGAAAATAAGATTGATACTTTAAATGGTATCCAGTCATTTGCAATGGATGATTATAAATACTCTGAGCAGGAAACCGTTAAAGAAAACGAGCCAGTTTTTGTGAGATAAGTTCTATCTTTCGTTCATGGAAGAAGAAAAAGCTCATTTTTCTATTAAAGACTGGTCGCTCAATGATAGACCTCGAGAAAAATTATTACATAAAGGTAGTTCATCACTTTCTGAGGCAGAGTTAATTGCTATCTTAATAGGTAGCGGTACACGTAAAATGAGTGCCGTAGAATTAAGTCGCATTATAGTTAATGACGCTCAAAATTCATTAGATATTTTAGGTAAAAAAAGCCTGAAGGAACTTATGAAATATAAGGGAATAGGAGAGGCTAAGGCTATTACCATTGCTGCGGCAATGGAATTGGGAAAACGTCGTGCTATGGAAATGCCTATAACATTACCTAAGATTAAATCTAGTAATGATGCTTTTAAAATATTGCAGCCTATTTTAGGTGAATTACCGCATGAAGAATTTTGGATCTTATTATTAGATAATAGCCATAAAGTTTTAGAGAAAAAAAATATAAGTATAGGTGGAATTACTGGTACTCTAGTAGACACAAGATTGGTTTTTAAAAAGGCTATAGAAGCCGGTGCTGTCGCTATGGTGTTATCTCATAATCACCCTAGTGGTAATTTAAAACCTAGTCATCAAGATAAAGCCCTTACTATGAAACTGGTAGAAGCAGGTAAGTTATTAGATATTAAAGTTTTAGATCATTTAATTATAACACAACAAGGCTTTTACAGCTTTGCAGACGAAGGCCTGATGTAATGATATTAGTTTACTGTTCTCATATAACGCCTAGGAAAGAATATATTTTCAAGCATATTTTCCGTAGAATGATGATGCAAGAATTTAAACTTACATCAGATGTAAGTGAATTTGTAAGTCACTCTGGTGTTAAGTTAAGTTATGGAGTTAAACCATTAGGAGATGAGCTTTTTATATGGTCTCAAGGATTATTGGATGAAACTGGTATAGATTATCACGAGATAGATTTTCATAAATGGGACGAGTTACCCATATTTTTTAAAGCACCAGATAGGAGTGATATTCCTTTTGATATATTCTCTGCAGCATTTTATTTAATCACTAGATACGAAGAGTATTTACCACAAGTAAAAGATGATCTAGGTAGATATAGTGCTAAAGAAAGTGTAGCAGTTCAAGGCTGCTTTATTTTAATGCCTGTAGTAGATTTATGGGTTAGAAAACTTCTAGATATATTAAATAGAAACTTTGAGGTCTCATTAACAAGAAAACAGAAGCTTAAAACTACTGTTGCTATCGAGGTGTCCTCCTTTTTTAAATATCGTGGTAGAGGTGCTCTAGATAATTCTATGATGCTTTATAATCACTTTAGAAGATTTAAAATAAGACCTTTTTTTAAACAGATTGTGGTGCTGTTGGGGTTAAGGGTAGATCCTTTTAAAAACTATGAAGAGTTAATCTCTACGATAAGGAAAAAATGGAAATACGGTAAGAAATCTACTAATGCAGCGCATAACATGATTTTCTTTTTTCACCTAGGGAGCTATAATCGCGTAGATAATGGTATTAATTATACATCTAGAAAATACCGTGAAGCTATAAAACTAATAGGTGATTACCTAGATATAGGTTTACGTTTTTCATTTTATTGTAATGATAATGAGGTTCTAAAACAGGGTAGGAAGTTTGAAGAAATATCTAACCGATCTTTACATAAAACTATGGCAGCGTATTCTAAAATAGCAACACCTGGTCATTACAAGCGGTTAGTAGACCTAGAAAAATTAGAAGATTACAGCATGGGTTATGAATCCATGCCTGGTTTTAGAGCTAGTACGAGTCATCCATTCTATTTCTATGATTTAGATTATGAAGTACAAACCCCTTTATTAATATATCCATATGCTTTGCATTATAAAAGTATTTCTGGCAATATGCTCAATGGACAAAAACAAGTAGTACAACAATTAAAGCGCAGGGTAGAAGAGGTTTCAGGACATTTTATTGTTATGTTCAATTATGCTCAATTTGAGAAAGGATTAAAAAGTCATGCGACTACCACATTAGAATATATATACGATAATGAAGTTTAATAATATAGAACACATTTTTTTTGATTTGGACCATACCCTGTGGGATTTTGATCTAAATAGTAAATTAACCTATCAACAAATCTTTGAAGAGCATCATGTCGATTTAGATTTAGAAAAATTCATAAGGATATATGAACCGCTTAATCTGCAATTTTGGCGCATGTTTAGAGAAAACAAAATCACTAAAGAAGATTTACGTTTCCAACGACTTAAAACTGCTTTTGATGCTTGTGACTACCCATTATCAGACGAACAAATACATCTCTTTGCAGATTTGTATATCAAATACCTGCCCAATCATAATCATTTATTTGATGGTTGTATAGAACTTTTAGATGCACTGTATGAAAAGTATCAACTGCATCTAATTACTAATGGATTTAATGGTGTACAGCAAAATAAAGTGAAGAATTCTGGATTATCAAAATACTTCAAGGTAGTTCTTACAGGTGAGACAGCAGGTGTGAAAAAACCTGCGCCACAAATCTTTCATAAAGCATTAGAAATGGCAGGTGCCAAGATAGAAAATAGCATTATGATAGGTGACAGTTTTGAGGCAGATATTAAAGGAGCTCAGAATATAGGCCTGCCGACTATATGGTTTCATGTCACTAATGAAGAAATAAAAGAAGGAGAGGTAGTAGTGCATCACCTTAAGGATATTTATCCTTTATTATCATAATCATAATGATCTTTCCAGCGTTTTTGTAAAAAATCTCTTTGTGCTTGCTCTCTAGGGTTATTACCAGGTTCATAGAATTTTGTTTTACTTATTTCTGTAGGTAGAAAATCATAATGAGCAAAGTTACCTGGATGATCATGTGCGTATTTATATTCTTCACCATAGCCCAATTCTTTCATAAGCTTTGTAGGAGCGTTTCTTAGACCTAAAGGTACAGATAAGTCACCAGTTTCTTTTACGGCACGTTGCGCGTTACCTATAGCCATATAACTAGCATTGCTCTTCAGTGAGGTGGCTAGATACACAGCACATTGACTCAATATGATACGAGATTCTGGATAACCTATAGTAGACACTGCTTGGAACGTATTATTAGCCATGATTAATGCTGTAGGATTTGCATTACCTATATCTTCAGACGAGAGTATGAGCATTCTACGAGCTATAAATTTTAAATCTTCACCGCCTTCTATCATGCGGGCTAGCCAGTAAACCGCTCCATTAGGATCACTACCTCGTATGGATTTTATAAAAGCACTGATTATGTCATAATGTTGTTCTCCAGTTTTATCATACCTAGCTGGGTTTGCTTGGACTTGAGATAACACCATTTTATTAGTGATTATAATTTTATCTTCAGTTTGTGCATTTACCACTAATTCAAAAACGTTGAGTAGTTTTCTAGCATCACCACCACTTATTCTTATTAGAGCTTCTGTTTCAATAATTTCTATATTTTTCTTAGATAATATTTCATCTATTTCTATAGCTCTATTAAGTAAGTTTTCTAGGTCCGCTTTCGCGAAAGCGTCTAAAACATAAACCTGACAGCGAGATAAAAGTGCAGGAATGACTTCAAAACTTGGGTTCTCTGTAGTTGCCCCAATAAGAGTTACCCAGCCTTTTTCTACAGCACCCAGTAAAGAATCTTGTTGGGATTTACTAAAACGATGAATTTCATCTATAAAAAGTATAGGGTTCTTTGCAGTAAATAGTCCTCCTGAATTTTTAGCCTTTTCAATAACTTCTCTTATATCTTTTACACCACTATTTATGGCGCTCAAAATGTAGAAAGGTCGTTTACTTTCTGCAGCAATAATTTGTGCAAGAGTAGTCTTACCTGTCCCTGGTGGTCCCCATAAAATCAAAGATGGAGTAGTACCGTTTAATATATGTTGTCTCAACGTTCCCTTGTCACCTACTAGATGTTGCTGACTTAGGTATTGATCAAGATTAATAGGTCTTATACGTTCTGCTAGAGGAGTGTTTTGCATGGTGCTAAATTAAAGTTTCTATCCTACTCATACAATTTGATTAACAATAGTTTTGTCGTTTATGTCATGACATTTTTGGTAGATATAGGTTTGGCTTCTATATTGATAACTTTGTTGTAATGAAAGATTCTGATTATTTTAAATTTGATATAGTAACCGTTTTTCCGGCCTTACTTTTTGTGCTTATTATGTGGACGGTATATTGGTTAGAAGTTAAATATCACTTCCGCTTCAATAGTCATGGAATACAACCGCAGAAAGTGTCTGGTTTACAAGGTGTTGTTTTTGGACCTTTTATTCATTCAGGTCTTAAACATTTATGGAGCAATTCTTTACCTAGTCTTGTACTTATAACAGCTTTGTCTTTTTTCTATAGAAGAATTAGCTTATTTGTTTTAATAATAGGACTTCTTTTAACTGGTATTCTTACTTGGTTAATAGGTAGACCATCTTATCATATAGGAGCGAGTGGTGTAGTGTATATGTTAACAGCTTTCTTGTTTTTCAAGGGTTTGTTTACTGGTCATTACAAACTATTGTCATTAAGTTTTTTAGTCGCTTTTTTCTATGGAAGTATGGTGTGGTATGTTTTACCTATAGAAGAAGGTATTTCTTGGGAAGGACATTTAAGTGGTGCAATCTCTGGAATTGTCTTAGCAATTTTCACTAAAAACAAACTCCCACAAAAGAAAAAGTATTTGTGGGAGTTAGATCATTATAAAGAAGATGAAGATCCTTTTATGCGTCATTTTGACGAAAATGGAAACTTCATTGAATTCTCTGAAGAAGAGGAGTAGGAGTAAAGGGTTATAACTTTTGTCTTACTACTTCATATAACATGGCGCCACACGCTACAGACACATTTAATGAAGCGATATCACCTTGCATTGGTAATTTGACAACGTGATCTAGAATCTTTAAGGTAGATGGGTTAATACCTCTGTCTTCACTACCCATAACTATGGCTAGTGGAGTGTTGAGATCTACATCATATATTAAATCTGTAGTTTTCTCATTTGCCCCAGCAGTTTTAACGCCGTATGCTTGTAATAAAAACACAGCATCTTTAATGTGATTCACTTTACAAATAGGCATATTAAATACAGCTCCTGCACTTGTTTTTACAGTAGCTGCGTTTACAGGTGCGCTTCCTTTTTCAGATACTATAATTGCTTTTACTCCAGTACATTCTGCTGTGCGTATAATAGCACCAAAATTTCTTACATCAGTCACACCATCTAGTAATAAGAACAATGGTTTTGTTTCCATATCTGTATTTTCTAGAATCGTTTCTAGATCATGAAAATTAACAGGAGAGATACTAGCTGCTGCCCCTTGATGGTTTCCACCTTTGGCTATGTGATCAAGTTTTTCTGATGGTACATAAGATACGGCTATGTTGTTTTTACGAGCTGCATTTTGAAGTTGGTGCATAAGTACACCGTCAGCTTCTTTAATAAGGTAGAGTTTAGATATCTCTTTGTTACTTTCTATCGCTTCTATAATTGCTCTTATTCCGTAAATGTATGTAGTCTTTTCCATGCTGCAAAGGTAGTAGTAATTATTTGAGTTTATTGCATAAAAAAACCCAAGCCTAAGCTTGGGTTTCTAAATTTATAATGTGTGTCAATAATTATTGATTCACACAGAAAGGTACTGATTGACTTGCACCGAAAGAACCACCACCTGAGGCAAATGTGAGAATTGAACAAGTAATTGAATAGTCACCTACAGTAGTGCTATCAACTTGACCGTCAGCATATGAGTCAGTAATAACAGCAGTATAACAACCATCAGCTAAGAAAATATCTGCTGTAAATGTTTGTACACCGTTAGCCAAAGATCCAGTAGCTAATTCATAAACTATCACACCGGCATCATCTATGATTTGGAATCCAGTTTCCGAAGCAAAACTATCTGTATTGATAGTAAGTGTAGCATCATTACATACTATAGCTTTGAAATATTCAATTTCTAATTCAGTTACGATTATATCCGTACTAGTACTAGTTGCTCTTATAAAAAAAGTTTCAGTTGTACCATCGGCTAAATTGATAGAATTAAAATCGAAATTTACAGTTGCAGTCCCTTCATAGGAATTTGCTGGTACAGTAATACTGCCGAGTGAAACACCACCTGCTGCCGGAGCATCACCTACAAATTCTAAACCGAATGTTCTTTCTTCACTAGATGTACTAGTTATTTGAACAGGATATGTCTCTGTTGCACCAGAACTAGGAACTGATACAGATGCGAACGTTTGATTTAAACCTACAGCTGTTCCTTCAAATGTCAGATTGTCTGAATCACAACTCGTGAAAAGAACTGCCGCTAAAAATGCTATTGAAATTATTTTTTTCATGATAATATGATTTTTTAATTAATAACCAGGATTTTGTTGACCTGCTACTGCTGTGTTTCCAGTAAATTCCAAAGTAGGAATAGGCATGTATCTTGTTTCTGTATCTGTTGCAGGACGATCACAAAGTGCTGATTGATATAAAGTACAATCAATTTCATCTCTATCATATCCAACATTAGCTAAACGACCTAAACGTCTTACGTCGATATATCTATGACCTTCTGCAAATAATTCAATTCTTCTTTCTAGTAGAATATCTTGAAAAGCTTCTTCTTGTGAACTATATACAGGAGTTGTTACTGGAGTAGTATATCTCGCATTTCTCACTAAATCGATTTGACGTGCTACCTCATTAAAATCAGAATTTCGTGCAGCAACCTCAGCAAGGATAAAATGCATTTCTGCAGTTCTTATAACCTTTTGATCGTTTCTTAATTCTCCATCTAAACCACCTATTACAGGGTCACCAGGATATTTGTCAATAATAATCTCATCTGTATCCCTAGGGTTAACATCTGTCATGTAAGTAGGTGATATAAGTGATGAAATGTCTACAAATATATCTCTTCTAATATCTCCAAAGTTATTTGAATTAGCCTCAAGTATATTGAAAAGTTCCCTACTCATATCAAATTGTGCCCCACCATTTCTATCACTAGAATTAGTATTGTAAATATTTACCAAAGTAGGTCCTGTGTTACGAGTAACATCAAGGTTAAAGATAATTTCTTGACTAGCAGCTCCGGATACATCGCCCCATAGGTTACTATATTCTGCAGGGTCTGCTGTAGCTGGTAAACTAAAGCTACTTAAAACAGTATTTGCACTTGAAGTAGCAAGCACGTCATCACCTCGGTAATTTGCTACACGTGCTCGTAGAGCGCGCACAAAATCTACTGAAACTCTAAATTTATCATTAGCTGCTCCAGAAGAGGTTAAAAGTTGTTCAGCTCTATTTAAATCGTCCAATATAAAATCATAAGTTTCTCCTATTGTTCCTCGTGGTAATTGAGTTGAAGCATCCGCAGGGAAATCGATAAGAATGGCTCCTAAAGTATTGTCATCTTGTAAATCTTCTCCAAAAAATGCTAACAATCTTGAAAACGCATACGCTCTCAATGCTAGGGCTTCTCCTACTGCTTGATCGTATGTAGCTTCTTCTCCAACTTCAGGTACGATGCTATTTGATGCGCTTATTAAAGTATTAGCTCTAAAAATAACAAGATAGTTATCTGCCCATATATCTTCTGCTTCTGGTGAATTAGGATTTAATACACCTTCATGCAATGGTAATCCTTGACCACCATTAGATGCCCCTATAGCAACCTCGTCAGTAAAGAAACTAGTAAATCTAATTTCTTGTCTCATGTCTACTGCACTGTATATACCAAATACACCTGTTGCTAAATCTTCTGTATTATTAAATGCATCAGAAGCTCCTAGTTCTCCTGGTTGTATAATCTCTTTAGTATCTTCACAGGAAGCTAGAAGCGATACGATACTTAATAATATTAATATTTTTTTCATCTTTTTTTTTTTTAAAAGTTTAACTCAAGTCCTATAGAGTAAATTCTAGCTTGTGGAAAGTCAACAAAAGTATTTGTTCTTCTTTGTTCTGGGTCACTACCTCTGAAGTCTGACCATGTAAGAAGATTTTCTCCGTTTACAAAAATTCTACCACTTTCTAAGAAACTTCTGTCGGTAAGAACCTTAGGTAAATTGTATCCTAATTGTAAGAATCGTAATTTTAAGAAGCTAGTGTCTACAAAGAAACGATCGCTGTTTGCTCCCGGATTAATATTAGTCGCACTTAAACTTGGTATATCTGTTATTCTGTTATCTGGAGTCCAAGCTCTTAATATATCAGATGATAAATTTCCGTTACCAGCAAAATTGGCATCTAATGCATTGTCATAATCATTGTCGATTAATCCAGTTCCTGTTTGGAAACTAAATTGGGCTTCAAAGAAGAAATTTTTGTAACTCGCTCTAGTGTTAAATCCTCCAAAAAACTTAGCGTTCAAACTTGATCCGTTGAATTTACGATCTGCGTTGTCGATATCCTCAGTTAAATTACCGTCTATATCTCTGAATAATAAATTACCGTTAGCTGGATTAACACCTGCATATTCTGCTAGGAAAAATTCTCCAACTCTTTGCCCTTCTTGTAGGACTGTTAGTCCTCCATCGTCAATTCTTCCATCTTCTGGAGAAAGATCCAACACTTCATCGTCATTGTAAGTTAGGTTCGCGCCTACAGATAGATTAAATCCATCTTGTTCGTTAGATCTTACAACGTTGTAATCTGCATTAAACGTAATTCCATTGTTTCTTATGCTACCTACATTACTATTGGTGCTGGAACTTGGATTAAGCAGTGAGATTTGTTGAGGTGAAAATAGATCGTCCGTTCTACGATTGTACAATTCAATACTACCACGTAATCTCTGATCAAACATAACATAATCTATACCTAAGTTTAATGTTTTTACTGTTTCCCATCTTACATTAGAATCTGGAACAGTTGCAGATGGTACAAAAGTTTGGTTATCTTGATAACCTTGTCCTGTTACAAATAGTTGTCTAGGAATTCTTAGTGCATCATAAAAACCACCATTGATACGATCATTTCCTGTTTCACCGTATGAAAGTCGTAATTTTAATAAGTTCACTGTATTATTTTCCCTTAAGTTTTCAAAAAACTTTTCTTCACTAATGTTCCATCTTAAAGCTCCTGAGAAGAAAGTACCCCATCCATCATTGAATTGGAATCTAGAAGATCTATCTCTACGCACAGTTACTTCAGCACCATATTTAGAGTCATAATCATATGCTGCATTTCCAAAGTAAGAAAACAGCCCGTACTCTAGTTTATCTGCTCTGGCAGTATCTCTTAAGTCGTCGTTATTTCCATTATCCGCTATGAATGATGCACCATCACCTGGAGTATAAGTCCTTGGATCAAGTCCTTCTTGTCTAAAACCAAAAGAATCAAAATGTCCTTTAAAATACTCTAAGTAACCATTTACTATAATTCCATGTTTCTTGTCTTCATCAGTTTCTCCTGCTCCGAATTTCTTAGCATATTCTAAGTTAATGTTAGAGTTAAATCTTACATCTCTTGCGAAATCTTGGTTAACGATTCCTTCAAATGGCTCAGCACTAAAAGATGCTCGTACTCTTGCTAGTGCAGATTCTGGACTTACGCCATCAAATGAAGTGTCTTGAGTGTAATCTAATCCTATTCTGTATCTAGCTTTCCAGTTTTCACTGATTTTATAAGCCATATCACCACCTACGATTAATTTAACTTGATCATTCTCTACTCTATCAAATTGTTGACTGTCTAGATTGATAAAAGGAGCGTTAGCAAAAGTAAAAGCCGCTGCACCAGTTAAATTGTTAGAGTCAAAGTCATTGACGTCTAAATATGGAAGACCGTTGTAGGCTGCCCATACTGGATTGAAAAATACAGAGCCGCTACCATCGGTTCCATTAAATCTACTGTCGGAATATCCTAAGGCAAGGGTAGTGCTAGCTGTAAATCTCTCGTTGTCAGATTTAAAGTTAACATTAGACCTTGCGTTAAAACGTTGAAGTGTTCTGTTACTCAAAGAAGCTTCTTGCTCAAAGTAACTAATACTTGTTGTTTGAGAAATGTTTTTTCCTCCAGAAGATAGTCTAATATTGTGATTTATATTTGTACCTGTTTGGAAAAATACTTCTTCCCAGTCTGTGTTAGATTCAAATGCATCTATTTCTGCAGTTGTCAATGTAACACCTAGTCCTGCACCTATACTATTCTCAAATCTCAATAAACCTCTTGCGTCAAACATATTATAATCTCTGTCGATAAGTTGACTGAATCCTGTAGTAGTAGAGTAACTAACTTTCAAAGGAGCTCCAAATTTAGCAGTTCTAGTTTTAATTATGATTACTCCATTTGCACCACGGTTACCGTATATAGCTGTTGCTGCTGCATCTACTAACGTTGTAGTGCTCTCAATATCCGCAGGGTTTATAGTTTGAAATGCGTCCTCATCAATTGGTACACCATCTATAATAATTAATGGTTCTGAATTACCATTAATCGATACAGGACCTCTTAATTGAATAAAACTATTGCCTCCTGGTTGACCAGTACTGGTTTGAACAGTTAATCCCGGTACTTGACCTTGAAGTCTTTGTATTGCAGATGCGTTTGGGCGATCAGCAATTGACTTAGAGTCAAGTTGGAAAGATGCAACGTTGTTTTGCTTTGTAGTAGTATTCTTGTAAGCATTTACTACTACAGCGTCTAGCTCGTTTACAGACATTGTAACGTTGATTACATTTTGTTCTCCTACGACAATTTCTTGACTGTCATAACCAGTGAAGGTGAATAGTAAAACGTCTGTAGAATTTGCAACGATAGTATAATTACCATCAAAGTCAGTAGTAGTTGCGTTACTCGTACCTTTTACTTGTACTACCGCACCGAGTAGACCGCCATCGGCATCAGTTACCTTACCGATAACAGTTTGCTGTGCAAACGCTACTTGCACAACTAACGCTAGTAAAAGCGTCAAAATTCCATTTAATTTTGTTTTCATGTTTAGATTTATTTGAATTAGCCAGCTCCAAAAATCAAAAAAAGAAGTTAATAAAACAACTTTTCTGTGTTCTATTTATACTATTTCTTAAGATCTCATTAACATTAAGCTAACATATCAGAAGTTTATTTTTAAGCTTATATGAGCTATTGTGCTGGATAAGTCCACTTTAGCATCTTCAAATCGGCCGTTTGCGATACTTAAATTTAATATGCCAGCTTGTGTTAAAATTGCAATTCCGCCTCCAAAACCGTAAAGCTTATCAAGGTTTTTACTGTTAAAATTCTCAAATACACCTATATCTAGAATGGTGTGAAGGTAAATTTGATCGTTTAAACGGTATCTATACTCTGTAGCGAGCGTCGTGTAGAAAGAGCTGTCAATGCTATTTTGGTTAAAACCTCTAATACTTCCCAATCCTCCGAACTGATAAAGCTCATTAAATTGTATGTTATTGGATTTCAAATAATAGCTAGTGATATTGCTTAAAAATACACTTCTATGAGATAGATGCCATAACTTTAAAAAGGTTGCGTTAAAACTTAATTGTTTTTCATTTATTTCTATTCCAGTCCTTTTTATTAATCCGAAATTCGCTTTTAAATAGAAGTTTTCTGGCATTAAAGGATCAGTCGTGTTTTGTTGATAGTTAGATGTTAGTTCAACTCCGTTTTTGGTGTAGTTTTCTAGATCTGTATCTGTTGCTGTAGCATTGGATGTTACCGATTTGTAGTTAAGTCCTAAGCTAGTTTTCCAGTTTGGTTTATAAAATAACCCAGTGCTGAATGATGTGCTTTGGTATGTGCTGTCTCTACGCTGAATATCTAATTCTGTATTTATACCTATTGGAGTCTTCCATACATACGGTAGATTTATACTAGTTTGAAAATTGGTTTGATCTCCATTATCATTTCGATATTGTAAAATGAAAGTTTCAGCTCTATTTAAATTATTCTGTAATTTTAAATCTATATATCCATTCAGTTCTAGTTTTCCATCTGTGGTGTTGTTAAAGCCTAATAAGCCTTCTGCAGTATTGGTGTTGATTTTTTCTAAATAAACATAAATATTAGTGGAGTCTTTTTTAAATAGGACTTCGGTTTTTTTAGTTTGTTTTGCAAAAGGTATGTTTTTTATAATTTCATCTATTTCTTTAATTGTTTTTTCATTATAGTTTCTTGTTTTGTTGTTAAATGAAGATATAGTTGTTTTTGGAAAGTTAGTGTAGCCTTTTAAAATGATGTTGTCGATATAACGTTTTTCAATTATCTTGAAATTTAAATTTGCTGTTATAGTATCGCTATCGTTTAGTTTTATATTGGATAATTTTATTTCGTTAAAGGGGTATCCCATTTCTTTTAATTGCTCATTGTAATCATCAATGATTTTTTTTTGATCTTTAATTGTTATTATGTTTTCTCGCTTTCGCGAAAGCGAATGCATAATCAAACTATCTTGTTTATTTTTAATATTGAAAAAGTATTTAATGTGGGTGTATTTTCGGTTTAAGTTAATAGTTACCTTGGAAATATTATTTGTGATTCTTTTAGGTTCAGAAATTAATAGATTTAAATATCCTTGATTTTTTAATTGTGATTTTAAACTGTCGGTTATTTTATGAGGAGTGGTTGAATGATTTAATTGTATAATTCTTGTAGAGTCTGCTTTTTTTGTAGTGTTGCTTTTGTACTGCAGTAAGACTTCTTTATTCTGTGATAATAAAGAATGGGTAGTTAGTATATATATAATAAGGACTATGCAGGATTTGATTTTCATTAATATTTATTGTTTTTCATCATTTTGTAAACGGTAATTTTTTCTTGTTTCTTGTGTATTTTGAAAAGATATTCTAAATATTTGAAACTGAGGTTTGAATAACTCTTTTTTATTCATACCTTTGCCGACTCTTAAAAAAGGGAATTAATTTATTAGCGTAAAACAATATGCCAACGATTTCACAATTAGTACGTAAAGGAAGAGCCAAAATAACCAAGAAGAGTAAATCGGCTGCTTTAGATTCTTGTCCTCAACGTCGTGGAGTATGTACACGTGTTTACACAACTACACCTAAGAAGCCTAACTCAGCAATGAGAAAGGTTGCAAGGGTTAGACTTACTAACGGTAAGGAAGTAAATGCTTACATCCCAGGAGAAGGACACAATCTACAAGAGCACTCGATAGTATTGGTTAGAGGTGGAAGGGTAAAAGATTTGCCAGGAGTTAGATATCATATCGTGCGTGGGGCACTGGACACCGCTGGTGTTGCAGACCGTACACAACGTAGATCTAAGTATGGAGCAAAACGCCCAAAGAAGTAAACCAATTTTTAAAGATTCTAACAATACTCTGTTAGGGTTTTTTAATTAACAATTTCAACAAGAAGAAATGAGAAAAAGACAGGCCAAGAAACGTCCTATCCTTCCGGATCCACGTTTTAACGACCAGCTAGTGACACGTTTCGTTAACATGATGATGTTACACGGAAAAAAGTCTACAGCTTTCAAACTTTTCTATGATGCAATGGATATTGTAGAAGAAAAAAATCAAGATGAAGAGAAAACTTCTTTGGAAGTGTGGAAAGATGCGTTATCTAACGTTATGCCGCACGTTGAAGTGCGTTCACGCCGTGTAGGTGGTGCTACGTTTCAAATTCCAATGCAAATCAGACCAGATAGAAAGATATCTACAGCAATGAAGTGGTTGATTAGTTACTCTCGTAAGCGTAACGAAAAATCTTTTTCTGTAAGATTAGCTTCTGAAATCCTTGCTGCGGCTAAGGAAGAAGGTGCTGCTGTTAAGAAAAAGGTAGACACTCATAAGATGGCTGAAGCAAATAAAGCATTCTCACACTTTAGATTCTAAGAAATGTCAAGAGATTTAAAATTTACTAGAAACATAGGTATTGCTGCTCATATTGATGCAGGTAAAACAACTACTACTGAGCGTATCCTTTATTATACAGGAGTTTCTCATAAGATAGGTGAGGTTCATGATGGTGCTGCTACTATGGACTGGATGGAGCAAGAGCAAGAGCGTGGTATTACTATTACGTCTGCTGCTACTACTTGTACATGGAAGTTTCCATTAGAAAATGCTCAAACTACTCCTGATACGAAGGATTATCACTTTAATATTATTGACACACCTGGTCACGTTGATTTTACTGTAGAGGTAAATAGATCGTTACGTGTATTAGATGGTTTGGTTTTCTTGTTTAGTGCTGTAGATGGTGTTGAGCCACAATCAGAAACTAACTGGAGATTAGCAGATAATTACAAAGTGCCACGTATTGGTTTTGTAAATAAAATGGATCGTCAGGGATCTAATTTCTTAGCTGTTTGTCAGCAAGTTAAAGATATGTTGAAGTCTAATGCGGTGCCAATTGTATTGAACATTGGTGACGAAGATGAGTTCAAAGGTGTTGTTGATCTTGTAAAGAATCGTGCTATCGTATGGCATGATGCTACACAGGGTTCTACTTTTGATGTAGTTGACATTCCTGAGGACATGAAAGAGGAGGCGAGAAAATATCGTGGGTTGCTAATCGAAGAGGTTGCTGCTTATGATGAGAACCTTCTTGAGAAATTCATGGAAGATGAGGATTCTATTTCAGAGGATGAAGTGCATGCTGCTCTTCGTGCTGCTGTTATGGATATGTCTATCATTCCTATGATTTGTGGTTCTGCGTTTAAAAATAAAGGTGTTCAATTTTTATTAGATGCAGTTTGTCGTTACTTGCCTTCTCCTACGGATAAGGAAGGTATTGTTGGTACAAATCCTGATACAGAAGAACAAGAATTACGTAAGCCAAGTGTTAAGGAGCCTTTTGCTGCTCTTGCATTTAAAATTGCAACGGATCCTTTTGTAGGTCGTCTTGCATTTTTCCGTGCTTATTCAGGTCGTTTGGATGCTGGTTCTTATATATTAAATAATCGTTCAGGTAAAAAAGAACGTATTTCACGTATTTATCAAATGCATTCTAATAAACAGAATGCTATTGAATACATAGAAGCTGGTGATATTGGTGCAGCAGTAGGGTTTAAAGATATCAAGACTGGTGATACTATGTCTGATGAAAAGCATCCTATTGTTCTTGAGTCTATGGACTTCCCAGATCCAGTAATCGGTATTGCTGTAGAGCCTAAAACTAAGGCTGATGTGGATAAAATGGGTATGGCTTTGGCAAAATTAGCTGAAGAAGATCCTACTTTCCAGGTAAGAACTGATGAGGCTTCTGGTCAAACTATTATATCTGGTATGGGTGAGCTTCACCTTGATATTATCGTTGACCGTATGCGTCGTGAATTTAAAGTAGAGCTTAATCAAGGTGCTCCTCAAGTGGAGTATAAAGAAGCTATTACAAGATCTGCTGATCACAGAGAAACTTATAAGAAGCAATCTGGTGGTCGTGGTAAATTTGGAGATATTGTCTTTACTATTGAACCTGCTGAAGAAAATGAAGAAGGTAAGGTAGAAGAAGGTCTTCAGTTTGTTAATAAAATTAAAGGTGGTAATGTTCCTAAGGAATTTATTCCTGCAATTGAAAAAGGTTTCCGTGAAGCTATGAAGGCTGGTCCTCTTGCCGGATTCGAAATGGATAGTATGAAAGTTACTCTTACAGATGGTTCTTTTCACCCTGTAGATTCTGATGCTCTTTCTTTTGAATTAGCAGCTAGGATGGGTTATAAAGCTTCTGCTAAGTCGGCCGGTGCTGTTATATTAGAACCTATGATGAAACTTGAAGTTATTACTCCTGAAGAAAATATGGGTGATATAGTTGGTGACCTTAACCGTCGTCGTGGTCAAGTAAATGACATGGGTGACCGTAATGGTGCAAAGGTTGTAAAGGCTGATGTTCCTCTTTCTGAAATGTTTGGTTATGTAACAACGTTACGTACTCTTTCTTCAGGTCGTGCAACGTCTACAATGGAATTCTCTCATTATGCTGAGACACCTTCTAATATTAGTGAAGAGGTAATAGCAGCAACAAAAGGTAACAATTAATATTTCAAACGATGAGTCAAAAAATCAGAATTAAACTCAAATCATACGATTATAATCTGGTAGATAAATCTGCTGAAAAAATCGTTAAAACTGTAAAAAGTACTGGTGCTGTTGTAACTGGACCTATTCCACTTCCTACACACAAGAAGATTTTTACTGTATTAAGATCTCCTCACGTAAATAAAAAATCACGTGAGCAATTTCAACTTAGTTCATATAAGAGACTATTAGATATATATAGTTCTTCTTCTAAGACTATTGATGCTCTTATGAAGCTTGAACTTCCTAGTGGTGTTGAAGTTGAAATTAAAGTGTAATTACTTTAATTTATTAAATCAAAATTTGGTTCCGTCTATTATTAGGCGGAACTGTTTTTAAAATTATATATAACAATTATTAATTAATATAAATATGTCTGGGTTAATAGGAAAAAAAGTCGGAATGACTAGTATTTATGATGAGAACGGCAAAAACATGCCTTGTACTGTTATAGAATTAGGTCCTTGCGTGGTTACCCAAGTCAGAACTGAGGAGGTAGATGGATATGCTGCTTTGCAATTAGGTTTCGATGACAAATCAGACAAGAATGCTTCTAAGGCTGCTCAAGGGCACTTTAAGAAAGCAGGAACTGCTGTCAAAAGAAAAGTTGCCGAATTCAAAAGTTTTGATGAGGAATACAAATTAGGAGATTCAATTACTGTTGATATGTTCACTGAAGGTGAATTTGTAGATGTTTCAGGAACCTCTAAAGGTAAAGGTTTTCAAGGTGTTGTTAAACGTCACGGTTTTGGTGGTGTTGGTCAAGCTACACATGGTCAACATAACCGTTTGAGAGCTCCAGGATCTATTGGAGCTGCATCTTATCCTGCACGTGTATTCAAAGGAATGCGCATGGCTGGACAGATGGGGAATGAAAAAGTAAAAGTTCAAAATTTAAGAGTTTTAAAGGTTGTTGCTGACAAGAACCTACTTGTGGTTAAAGGTTGTGTACCTGGTCATAAAAATTCTTATGTAATCGTACAGAAATAATGAAGGTAGCAGTATTAGATATAAAAGGAAAAGAAACTGGACGTCAGGTAGAATTATCTGAAGAGATATTCGGTATTGAGCCTAGTGAACACGCTATTTATCTTGATGTAAAGCAATATCTTGCTAATCAACGTCAAGGGACGCACAAAGCTAAGCAACGTGCAGAGATTGCAGGTAGTACTCGTAAGATCAAAAAGCAAAAAGGAACAGGTACAGCTCGTGCTGGTTCTATCAAGTCTCCTGTATTTAGAGGTGGTGGTCGTATTTTTGGTCCTGTACCTCGTAGTTATTCATTCAAATTGAATAAAGGTCAGAAGAGATTAGCTCGTAAAAGTGCACTAAGTCAAAAGATGTCTGAAGGTACACTTTCAATTGTTGAGAATTTCAATTTAGATGCTCCAAGTACTAAGGATTTTGTTAAGGTTTTAGAAGGTCTAGGTCTTGAAAATAAAAAATCTCTAATTGTCTTGGGGGAATCAAATAATAATGTATATTTGTCTTCGCGAAATTTAAAGGGTTCTGATGTTGTACTTAACTCAGAATTAAGTACTTACAAAATTTTGAACGCAACTAATGTTGTTCTTTTGGAAGGTTCGTTAGAAGGAATTGAAGAAAATTTAAGTAAATAAGCTATGAGCATTTTAATTAAACCGATTATTACTGAGAAGGCAACTAGAGATAGTGAGCTTCTAAATCGTTATGGTTTTGAGGTGTCTTCAAAAGCTAATAAAGTACAGATAAAAAAAGAAGTTGAAGCGACGTATGGTGTTACTGTTCTTAAGGTTAGAACAATGAATACGCGTATTGATCGTAATACTAAATATACTAAATCAGGGATTCAAGTTGGTAAAACAAGTGCGCGTAAGAAGGCATTTGTACAGCTTAAAGATGGTGAAACCATTGATCTTTATAGTAATCTATAATTAAAAGACAATAATGTCAGTAAGAAAATTAAAACCTGTAACTCCTGGACAGCGATTTAGAGTTGTGAATGGCTACGACGCTATCACAACTGATAAGCCGGAGAAGAGTTTACTCGCTCCGAAAAAACGTTCAGGTGGTCGTAATGCTAGTGGTCGTATGACTATGCGTTACATTGGTGGTGGTCATAAGAGACGCTACCGTATCATTGATTTCAAAAGAGATCGTCATGGTGTTCCTGCAACTGTTGCGTCGATAGAGTATGATCCTAATCGTACTGCTTTCATAGCTTTAGTTAATTATCAAGATGGAGAGAAGCGTTATGTAATTGCTCAGAATGGTATGAAGGTTGGTCAGAATATTGTTTCTGGTGAATCTGCAACTCCCGATGTTGGTAATGCAATGAAGTTGTCACAAATGCCTTTGGGTTCAATTATTAGTTGTATTGAGTTACGTCCTGGACAAGGGGCTGTGATCGCTCGTAGTGCTGGTTCTTTTGCTCAGTTAATGGCTAGAGATGGTAAGTATGCTACTGTTAAGATGCCTTCCGGTGAAACTAGATTGATTTTACAAGAATGTTTAGCTACTATTGGTGCTGTTTCTAACAGTGATCATCAACTTGTTGTTGGTGGTAAAGCTGGTAGATCTAGATGGTTAGGTAGAAGGCCTAGAACTAGACCGGTTGTGATGAATCCAGTGGATCACCCAATGGGTGGTGGTGAAGGTAAGTCTTCAGGTGGTCATCCAAGATCTCGTAATGGTATACCTGCTAAAGGTTATCGTACACGTGATAAGAATAAAGCTAGTACTCAATATATAATAGAACGTAGAAAGAAATAAATTATGGCTCGTTCACTTAAAAAAGGACCTTACGTATTTCATAAACTTGAATCTAAGGTGGCTCAAAATGTTGAGTCTGGTAAAAAAACTGTAATAAAAACTTGGTCTCGTGCGTCTATGATTACGCCGGACTTCGTTGGTCAGACAATTGCTGTTCATAACGGACGTCAGTTCATACCTGTGTATGTTACTGAGAACATGGTTGGACATAAACTTGGTGAATTTTCACCTACTAGATCTTATAGAGGTCATGGTGGTGCTAAGAACAAGGGTAAAAAATAATCTAAGCTATGGGAGTTCGTAAAAGACAAATGGCTGAAAGGCTAAAGGAAGAGAGAAGTAAGATAGCGTTTGCAAAATTAAACAACTGTCCTACATCTCCAAGAAAGATGAGATTGGTTGCTGATATAATTAGAGGTAAAAAGGTTGAGGATGCGTTAAATATCCTTAAGTTTTCTTCTAAAGAAGCGGCAAGAAGATTAGATAAGTTAGTTCTTAGTGCTGTTGCAAATTGGCAAGCTAAGAACGAGGATGCTGATGTGGCTGAGGCTGGACTCTTTATTAAAGAGATTCGAGTTGATGGTGGTGCTATGCTTAAAAGATTGCGTCCAGCACCGCAGGGTAGAGCACATAGAATAAGAAAAAGATCAAACCACGTTACTCTTGTGTTAGGTCAGACTAATAATTTAGAGGTTAACTAATAAAGGTATGGGACAGAAAACAAATCCAATAGGAAATCGTTTAGGTATCATCAGAGGATGGGAATCTAATTGGTACGGTGGAAATGATTATGGTGATAAACTTGCTGAAGATGATAAAATACGCAAGTATATTCATGCTCGTTTATCTAAAGCTAGTGTTTCACGTATCATTATTGAACGTACTTTAAAGTTAGTTACAGTTACTATTACTACTGCTAGACCTGGTATTATTATCGGTAAAGGTGGTACGGAAGTTGACCGTTTAAAGGAAGAGTTGAAAAAGATATCTGGCAAGGATGTGCAGATCAATATTCATGAAATTAAAAGACCTGAGCTAGATGCGCATTTAGTCGGTTCTAGTATTGCTAGACAAATAGAGAATAGGATTTCTTATAGACGTGCTATTAAGATGGCTATTGCCGCTGCGATGAGAATGAATTCTGAAGGTATTAAAGTCCAGATTTCTGGGAGATTGAATGGGGCTGAAATGGCTCGTTCTGAATCTTATAAAGATGGTCGTATTCCTCTTTCTACTTTTCGCGCTGATATAGATTATGCTTTAGTAGAATCTCATACTACGTATGGAAGGATTGGAGTTAAAGTATGGATTATGAAGGGCGAGGTTTATGGTAAAAGAGATTTATCTCCTTTGGCTGGCTTAGCAAAGAAACAACAAGGTAATAAAGGTGGTGGTGCAAACAATCGTGGAGGCAACCGTCGTCGTAGAAAATAATAATAGCTAGAAATGTTACAACCTAGAAAAACAAAGTTTAGAAAACAGCAGAAGGGTCGCATGAAAGGTGATTCAGGACGCGGTAACCAACTAGCCTATGGGACTTTTGGAATTAAATCTTTAGATGCAAATTTCATTAATTCTCGACAAATCGAAGCGGCGCGTATTGCAGCGACTAGATTTATGAAAAGAGAAGGTTCTTTATGGATAAAAATATTTCCGGATAAACCTATTACGAAAAAGCCTTTAGAGGTACGTATGGGTAAAGGTAAGGGTAATGTTGAGTATTGGGCTGCAGTGGTTAAACCAGGTAGAATTCTTTTTGAAATCTCAGGTGTACCGCAAGCAGTTGCACAAGAAGCTTTAAGGCTTGCTGCTCAGAAATTACCAGTTAAAACTAAATTCATAGTCGCTCGCGATTATCAAGAATAGATTTGAGTTATGAAACAATCAGAAGTTAAAGGATACTCTCTTGAAGAGTTAAAAGATAAGCTTGTAGAATCACAAGTTGCTTACGGAGATTTGAAAAGGACTCATAGTATGTCACCGCTGGATAATCCTTCACAGATTACCAAGTTACGTAAGACTATCGCGAGAATCAAGACTGCTATCAACAATAAATAGTACGACAATGGAGACTAGAAATTTAAGAAAAGAACGTGTAGGTGTTGTTAAAAGCAACAAGATGGACAAGAGTATTGTCGTAGCTGAAGTTAAAAGACAGAAGCATCCTATGTATGGTAAATTCGTTTTGAAAACTAAGAAATATGTTGCTCACGACGAAAATAATGACTGCAACGAAGGAGATACAGTTCGTATTATGGAAACTCGTCCTTTGAGTAAGTCTAAGAATTGGAGATTAGTAGAAATAATAGAAAGAGCTAAGTAATGGTACAACAAGAATCGAGATTAAGAGTCGCTGATAATACTGGTGCAAAGGAAGTTCTTTGTATACGTGTTCTTGGTGGTACTAAAAGAAGATATGCTTCGGTTGGTGATAAGATTGTTGTTTCTGTAAAGGAATCAACTCCTAATGGTAATATAAAAAAAGGTGCTGTTTCTACAGCGGTTGTAGTGCGTACTAAAAAAGAGGTGAGAAGACCTGATGGTTCTTATATCCGTTTTGATGATAACGCCTGCGTTTTGTTAAATCCTACATCTGACATGAGAGGTACTCGTGTTTTTGGACCTGTAGCACGTGAATTACGTGATAGACAGTTCATGAAAATTGTATCACTTGCTCCAGAAGTACTATAATAATTATTATGGCAAAGTTAAAAATTAAAACCGGAGATACAGTTAGAGTAACTGCTGGTGAGCATAAAGGTGCTGAAGGGAAAGTAACAAAAGTTTTTATCGAAAAGAATAGAGCTATTGTAGAAGGTGTTAATATGGTTTCTAAACATGAGAAACCTAGCGCTACTAATCCACAAGGTGGTATAAAAGAAAAAGAGGCTGCATTACACGTTTCTAACCTTTCTTTAATAGATAAGAATGGTAAGAATACTAGAGTTGGATATGAATCTAAGGATGGTAAAAACGTTCGTTTTGCTAAAACAACTAAAGAAGTAATATAATCATGTCATATTTACCAAGATTAAAAGGAGAATATAAAGAGCGTATTGCTGATGTTTTACAGAAGGAGTTTGCTTACAAGAATGTAATGGAGATTCCAAAGCTTCAGAAGATTGTACTAAGCCGTGGGGTTGGTGCTGCTGTAGCAGATAAGAAACTTATCGATTATGCATTGGAAGAACTAACAACTATAACTGGACAAAAAGCAGTTGCTACTTTATCTAAGAAAGATGTTGCGGCATTTAAGTTGCGTAAGGGAATGCCTATCGGTGTTAAGGTAACATTACGTGGAGAACGTATGTATGAATTTTTGGACCGTTTCGTAACCGTTGCTTTACCAAGGGTTAGAGATTTTCAAGGAATCAAAGCAGACGGTTTTGATGGAAGAGGAAATTATAATTTAGGTATTACTGAGCAAATTATATTTCCAGAGATAAACATAGATAAGGTTAACAAAATTTCAGGTATGGATATTGCTTTCGTTACCAGTGCTAATACTGATAAAGAAGCAAAGTCATTACTTACGGAACTAGGTTTACCATTTAAAAAGAACTAAGTAGAGATGGCAAAAGAATCAATGAAAGCGCGCGAGCGCAAGCGTCAGGCATTAGTGGATAAATATTCTGCTAAAAGAAAGGCACTTAAGGAAGCTGGCGACTACGAGGAGCTACAAAAGTTACCTAAGAATGCGTCTCCTGTTAGATTACATAATCGTTGTAAATTAACTGGAAGACCTAAGGGTTACATGAGACAATTTGGTATTTCTCGTGTAATGTTCAGACAAATGGCAAATCAAGGTTTAATCCCAGGCGTTAAAAAAGCTAGTTGGTAATCGCTTAAAGATATATTTATGAATACAGATCCAATCGCAGATTATCTAACGAGAATTAGAAATGCTGTAAGAGCAAATCACAGAGTAGTTGACGTTCCTGCTTCAAAATTAAAAAAAGAGATTACTAAAATCTTATTTGATCAGGGATATATCTTAAGCTATAAGTTTGAAGATAACACAACTCAACAAAATATCAAAATCGCTTTAAAATACGATAGAGATACAAAGGAATCAGTAATAAAAGATTTACAACGCTTATCAAAGCCAGGTTTACGTAAGTATTCAGGAGCTAATGATTTACCACGTGTTCTTAATGGTCTTGGTATTGCAATCATATCTACTTCTAGAGGTGTTATGACTGACAAACAAGCTCGTTCTGAGAACGTAGGAGGTGAAGTTCTTTGTTACGTTTATTAATATACAGCTATGTCTAGAATAGGAAAAAATCCAGTAACTATACCTGCTGGTGTTACAGTAAAAGTTGAAAACAACGAGATTGTTGTAGAAGGAAAATTAGGAAAGTTGGTTCAGCCTTTTTCTGATGTATCAATTGAAGTTGATGCGGAAGAAGTAGTAGTTAGTAGACCTTCCGATGCTAAGGATCATAGAGCTAAACATGGCTTGTACAGATCTTTAATTAGCAATATGGTTGAAGGTGTTTCAACAGGTTGGACTAAGGAGTTAGAACTAGTTGGTGTTGGATATAGGGCATCAAATCAAGGGCAAAAATTAGATTTATCTTTAGGTTTTTCTCACAATATCGTTTTGAATATAGCTTCTGAAGTTAAGGTTGAAACGATCTCAGAGAAGGGTAAAAATCCTCGTGTAAAGCTTACATCATTTGACAAGCAGTTAGTTGGTCAGGTTGCTGCTAAAATTCGTGGTTTCCGTCCGCCAGAGCCTTATAAAGGAAAAGGTGTTAAGTTTGTTGGAGAAATTATTAGAAGAAAAGCTGGTAAATCAGCATAATTTATAGATATTATGGCATTTTCAAAGTCAGCAAGAAGAATAAAAATTCGTAGACGCATTCGTAAAACAGTTAATGGAACGGCTTTACGTCCTAGGTTATCTGTTTTTAGAAGTAATAAGGAGATTTATGCTCAAGTAATCAATGATGTAGATGGAGTGACCATTGCATCGGCTTCATCACGTGAATTAAAATCTACTGCTGGAAAGGTGGAGGTTGCTAAGGAAGTAGGTATTGCAGTTGCCGCTAAGGCTAAAGCTGCTGGTATTGAATCTGTTTCTTTTGATCGTGGTGGATATTTGTACCATGGTCGTGTGCTATCTCTTGCAGAGGGAGCTCGTGAAGGTGGTCTTAAATTTTAATTTGAAACATTTAATATAATGTACCAAAAATATAAAAACGTAGAAACGGTTAAGCCAGGAGGACTTGAGCTTAAGGATCGTTTAGTAGGTGTTCAACGTGTTACTAAGGTGACAAAAGGTGGTCGTGCATTTGGATTTTCTGCAATAGTTGTTGTAGGTGATGAAAATGGAGTTGTAGGTCATGGTTTAGGTAAATCTAAAGAGGTTTCTGAAGCTATTTCTAAATCTGTTGAAGATGCAAAAAAGAATTTAGTACGCATACCATTGCTAAAGGGAACTATTCCTCATGAGCAAAAAGGTAAGTTTGGTGGTGCTAGGGTGTTATTGATGCCTGCATCAACTGGTACCGGAGTTATTGCTGGTGGAGCAATTAGAGCTGTACTTGAGGCAGTAGGTGTTCATGATGTACTTAGTAAAAACCAGGGTTCTTCTAATCCTCATAATGTAGTTAAAGCAACTTTTGATGCTTTATTACAATTGAGAAGTGCAGAAACAGTAGCGAAGCAAAGAGGAATTTCAATGAATAAAGTATTTAACGGATAATTTCTATTATGGCTAAGTTAAAAGTAAAAAAAGTACGTAGTGCTATTAATAGGACTGCAAGACAAAAGAGGACTCTTGAGTCTCTTGGTCTAAGAAAAATGAATCAGGTTGTAGAGCATGAAGATAATTCTGTGATACAAGGAATGATCGCAAAAGTTCAACATTTGGTTTCTGTAGAGAAGGCTTAAAAATATTTATAATGGGTTTACATAATTTAAAACCGGCTGAAGGTTCTGTAAAGAGATCTGCAAAGATTATTGGTCGTGGTCAAGGATCTGGTAAAGGTGGTACTGCAACTCGTGGTCATAAGGGAGCTAAATCTCGTTCTGGTTACTCTAAGAAAGTAGGTTTCGAAGGTGGTCAAATGCCTCTTCAGCGTCGTGTTCCTAAATTTGGTTTCACGAATATTAATCGCAAGGAATATGCGGGTGTTAATTTAGACGTTATTCAGGCTTATCATGAAGCTGGTAGGTTTTCGGATACAATCACTATAGGTGATTTAGTAGCTGAAAGATTGGTTTCAAAAAATGACTTGGTAAAGATTCTTGGTCGTGGTGAGTTGAAGGCTAAAGTTAATATAACTGCACATAAATTTACTTCTACTGCAAAAGCTGCTATAGAAGGAGTAGGTGGACAAGCACAAACAATTTAATTTTACTCGATGAAGTTAATTGAAAATTTAAAGAATGTTTGGCAAATAGAAGAGCTAAGGGATCGTATTTTAATGACCTTTAGTTTGCTTCTTGTTTATAGGTTTGGTGCTCAAATTACCTTACCAGGTATAGATTCGACTCAATTAGTTGGTTTGGCTTCTAATTTTAAGGACGGAATTGGTGGTATACTTAATGCTTTTACAGGTGGTGCTTTTGCTAAAGCCTCTGTTTTTGCCTTAGGTATTATGCCGTATATATCTGCTAGTATTGTTGTTCAGTTAATGGGTATAGCTATACCTTATTTACAAAAACTTCAAAAAGAAGGTGAGTCTGGTAGAAGAAAGATTAATCAAATAACTAGATGGTTAACGATTGGTATTTGTTTAATACAAGCACCTAGCTATATGCTGTCTTTAGGTTCTTTAGGTGTTCCTGAGTCTGCATTTATGATGCAGGATCAACAAACTTTGTTTTTAGTAATTAGTACAATAATTTTAGTTACTGGCTGTGTTTTTGCAATGTGGCTTGGTGAAAAAATTACGGATAAAGGTATTGGTAATGGTATTTCATTATTAATTATGGTCGGTATTATTGCTACTTTGCCTCAAGCGTTTATTCAAGAAATAGGCTCTAGAGTAGATGGAGTAGGTGGATGGTTTCTCATTATTGTAGAAGTAGTGATTTGGCTTCTTGTTATAGCGGCTTGTATTATGCTTGTTATGGGTGTTAGAAAGATACCTGTTCAGTATGCTAGAAGGTCTGCAACTGGCGGTTATGAGAAGAATGTTTTCGGTTCTCGTCAGTATATTCCTCTTAAACTTAATGCTTCTGGCGTTATGCCAATAATTTTCGCTCAGGCTATTATGTTTGTACCGTCGGCTATTGGGCAGATGGATGCATCTTGGGCTAAGTCTATTGGTACTGCTTATAGCGATATTTTTGGTTTCTGGTATAATTTAACTTTTGCACTATTAATCATAGTTTTTACTTATTTTTACACCGCGATAACAGTTCCAACTAATAAGATGGCTGATGATCTTAAAAGAAATGGTGGTTTTATACCTGGAATTAGACCAGGGACTGAAACTTCTGAGTATTTAGATCGTATCATGTCACAGATTACATTACCTGGTTCTTTGTTTTTAGCAGCAGTGGCTATTTTTCCTGCAATTATTTCATTAATGGGTGTTACTCAATCATGGGCTTTGTTTTATGGTGGTACGTCATTATTAATTATGGTTGGAGTAGCAATAGATACAATGCAACAAATTAACTCTTATCTTCTTAATCGTCATTATGATGGTTTGATCAAGACTGGTAAGAATAGAAAAGCAGTAGCATAATGGCAAAACAATCAGCGATAGAGCAAGATGGTTCTATCATAGAAGCACTTTCTAATGCAATGTTTAGAGTTGAGTTAGAAAATGGTCACGTCGTGACTGCGCATATTTCAGGTAAAATGCGTATGCACTATATTAAATTATTACCTGGTGATAAAGTGAAATTAGAAATGAGTCCTTACGATCTTTCGAAAGCAAGGATAACTTATAGATACTAAAATGAAAGTAAGAGCGTCAATTAAAAAAAGAAGTGCTGACTGTAAGATAGTTCGTCGTAAGGGCAGACTATACGTCATTAACAAAAAGAATCCTAAATTTAAACAAAGACAAGGGTAAGCTATGGCTAGAATTGCAGGGGTAGATGTACCTAAAAATAAACGTGGAGAGATTGCATTAACTTACATTTACGGTGTAGGTAGGAATCGTGCTAAAGAAGTTCTTATGGCTACAGGAGTTGGTGTAGATAAGAAAGTTAGTGATTGGAATGACGATGAGATCAGTAAGATTCGTGCTGCTATTGGTGAATATACTATTGAAGGTGAATTAAGATCTGAGACGCAGTTGAATATTAAACGTCTTATGGATATAGGATGTTATAGAGGTATTCGTCATAGATCTGGGCTTCCATTAAGAGGTCAGCGTACAAAGAATAATTCTCGTACACGTAAAGGAAAACGTAAGACTGTTGCTAATAAAAAGAAAGCAACTAAATAATAAGTAACTGATATGGCAAAGTCTAAAGCGGTAGCTAAAAAACGTAAAGTTATAGTAGATAGTGTTGGTGAGGTTCACATTTCATCATCTTTCAATAATATTTTGATATCTCTAACAAATAAAAAAGGTGAAGTGATCTCTTGGTCATCAGCTGGTAAAATGGGTTTTCGTGGTTCAAAAAAGAATACACCTTATGCAGCGCAATTAGCAGCTGAGGATTGTTCTAAGGTGGCTCACGAGGCGGGATTACGTAAAGTGAAAGCATACGTAAAGGGACCTGGTAATGGTCGTGAAAGCGCTGTTCGTTCAATTCATAATGCAGGAATCGAAGTAACTGAAATCATTGATGTTACTCCTTTACCACATAATGGTTGTCGTCCTCCGAAAAGAAGAAGAGTTTAATTTAATTTTAATATCGAGTGATTATTAGATCATTGAAGGATATAGACCTGAATTCATGATACATCACTCACAAAATTTATAGAAATGGCAAGATATAGAGGTCCTAAGGCAAAGATTGCTCGTAGATTCAGAGAACCAATTTTTGGCCCTAGTAAAGCATTGGAGAAGAAAAACTATCCTCCAGGTATGCATGGTAACGCAAGACGCCGTGGTAAAGAGTCTGAATATGCTGTTCAGCTCAAAGAGAAGCAAAAAGCTAAGTATACTTATGGTATTTTAGAAAAGCAATTCAGACTTATGTTTGACAAAGCTGTTCGTAGTACAGGTATTACAGGTGAGGTGTTACTTCAACTTTGTGAGTCAAGACTAGATAACGTTGTTTATCGTATGGGTCTTGCTAGAACAAGAAGAGGAGCTAGACAACTTGTTTCTCACAGACACATGACGGTTAACGGTCAGTTGGTGAATATTCCTTCTTACCAATTAAAACCAGGTGATGTTGTTGCAGTTCGTGAAAAGTCAAAATCTTTAGCTACTATCGATGATTCTTTATCAAGTAATGATCGTGTTTACGATTTTATAACTTTCAATAAAGCTTCTTTATCAGGTACTTTCGTTAGCGTTCCAGAACGTCTACAGATTCCTGAAAATGTTAAGGAACAACTGATAGTAGAATTGTACTCTAAATAATAACCAATTCATTAAGTAATCTTATGGCAATATTAAATTTCCAAAAGCCGGATAAAGTAATCATGATTGATTCGACTGATTTTGAAGGAAAATTCGAATTCAGACCGTTAGAACCAGGTTATGGACTTACCGTTGGTAATGCACTTAGAAGAGTACTTTTATCTTCTTTAGAAGGGTTCGCTATAACTTCAATTCGTATTGAGGGTGTGGATCATGAATTTTCTACAATCGAAGGTGTTGTTGAAGACGTTACTGAAATTATTCTTAATTTTAAACAAGTACGTTTTAGAAGACAAATTGACGAGGTAGATAGCGAAGTTGTTAATGTATCTTTTTCAGGTAAGAATCAATTTACTGCCGGAGATTTGCAAAAACATATTTCAGGTTTTCAAGTTTTGAACCCTGATATGGTTATTTGTAATACTGAAAGTAGTGTTAGTCTTAACTTAGAACTGACTATTGAAAAAGGTCGTGGTTATGTTCCTGCAGAGGAAAATAAAAACGTAAGTGCTGCGATTGGTACTATAGCAATAGATTCTATTTTTACACCTATTAAGAATGTTAAATATAGCATTGAAAATTATCGTGTAGAACAAAAGACAGATTTTGAAAAATTAGTTTTTGAAATTGTAACGGATGGTAGTATTCATCCAAAGCATGCATTAACTGAGGCTGCTAAAACTTTAATTCATCACTTTATGTTATTTTCTGATGAGAGAATAACTCTAGAGGCAGATGAGATAGCTCAGACTGAAACTTATGATGAAGAAAGTCTTCATATGCGTCAGTTGCTTAAGACTAAGTTAGTAGATATGGAGCTTTCTGTAAGAGCTTTAAACTGCTTGAAAGCTGCTGAAGTTGAAACATTGGGTGATCTTGTTTCTTATAACAAGAATGATTTGATGAAGTTCAGAAACTTCGGTAAGAAGTCTTTAACTGAGTTAGAAGAATTAGTAAATGTCAAAGGCTTGAACTTTGGTATGGATCTAGCAAAATATAAATTAGACCGTGACTAGGTTCTTCCTAGTTCAAGAATATAATACAAAATGAGACACGGAAAAAAAGTAAACCATTTAAGTAGAAAGACTGCACACCGTAAGGCTATGCTTTCAAATATGAGTTGTTCTCTTATTGAGCACAAACGTATAAATACTACTGTGGCTAAGGCTAAAGCGCTTAAGCAATTTGTTGAGCCATTGATTACAAAGTCTAAAGAGGATACAACTCACAATAGAAGATTGGTTTTTGCCAAACTTAGAAGTAAGGAAGCAGTAACAGAGCTTTTTAGAGATGTAGCTGCAAAAGTAGGTGACCGTCCAGGTGGTTACACTAGAATTATCAAATTAGGTAATAGACTTGGTGACAATGCAGACATGGCTATGATAGAGCTTGTTGACTATAATGAAATCTATAAGTTAGAAGCTGGTGCTAAAAAAGCAACTACTAGACGTAGTAGAAGAAGTAAGTCATCTTCTGCCGCTACTGTAGCTGATACAAAGTCAAATGAAGAAGAGTAAATTTCTTTATAATATGTAGAAAAAGGATCAATGATTATTTCATTGATCCTTTTTTTTTGCATTTTTTTTAGATTATTTTTGAATACAAACTGATTATGGGATATTTAGAGAAAAAAGACGCCATTATTTTGTTGGAAGATGGAACCATTTTTCACGGTAAGGCGGTAG
The DNA here is from genome assembly GCF_045063755.1 of Nonlabens sp. Asnod3-A02. NCBI lineage: Bacteria > Pseudomonadati > Bacteroidota > Flavobacteriia > Flavobacteriales > Flavobacteriaceae > Nonlabens > Nonlabens sp. Asnod3-A02. The sequence goes on along the minus strand of NZ_JBEFOC010000006.1, from coordinate 251,172 downwards.
GTAAGGGTGGTACTTCCACAGGCGAAATTTGTTTTAATACCGGAACTACGGGATATCAAGAGATCTTTACAGATCCTTCTTATTTCGGTCAGATTATGGTTACTACAAATGCGCATATTGGTAATTATGGTGTAACTAGTGTCGATGAAGAGTCAGACTCTGTGAAAATAGCAGGATTAATTTGTAAGAATTTCTCTGAAGTATTTTCAAGAGAAGCTGCACAAGGTGATTTGTTATCTTATTTAGAGAAAAAGGACCTAGTAATTCTATCAGACGTAGACACTCGTGCACTAGTTTCATATATTAGAGATAATGGTGCTCAAAATGCTGTTATTTCTACTGAAATTGATGATTTAGATGGTCTTAAAAGACAACTAGCTACCGTTCCTTCTATGAAGGGCTTAGAGTTATCTTCTCAGGTTTCTTGCAAGGAGCCTTATTTTTATGGAGATGAAAATTCTAACATTAGAATTTCAGCCCTTGATTTAGGTATTAAAAAGAATATTCTTCGCAACCTAGCGAGTCGTGGTGCTTACATAAAGGTATTTCCATTTGATTCTACTTATGAACAAATGAAATCTTTTAATCCAGATGGTTATTTCCTGTCAAATGGTCCTGGTGATCCAGAACCTTTAACGCAAGCAGTTCTTACTGCTAAGGATATTTTAAATGCTGAGGATCCATTATTCGGTATTTGCCTAGGACATCAAGTAATAGCTTTAGCAAACGGAATATCTACTTTTAAAATGCATAATGGTCATCGCGGTATTAATCATCCCGTTATGAATGTAGAAACTGGCAAAGGTGAGATAACTAGCCAAAATCATGGTTTTGCAATAAGTAGAGAAGATACTGAGAATAATTCAGATATCTCCATCACACATTATCATCTTAATGATAATACAGTTGCAGGTATAAAGCATAATAGTAAGCCATGTTTTTCAGTACAATATCATCCAGAAGCTGGCCCTGGTCCAAATGACGCTACTTATTTATTTGACCAATTTATCAATCTTATTAACTCAACAAAAGAAGTAACAATATGAGTACAATTATAGAAGTTCACGCAAGACAAATTTTTGATTCAAGAGGTAATCCTACTGTAGAGGTGGATGTCGTTACATCAAACGGAATTATGGGTAGAGCAGCAGTTCCATCTGGAGCTTCTACTGGTGAGCATGAAGCGGTAGAATTGCGCGATGGCGGTAAAGCTTTTATGGGTAAAGGTGTAAGTAAAGCTGTTAATAATGTGAATACCATTATTGCTGAAGAGCTTTTAGGAACTTCGGTTTTTGAACAAGCCTATATTGATCAATTAATGATACAATTAGATGGTACGCCTAACAAAGCTAGTTTAGGTGCAAATGCTATTTTAGGTGTTTCATTAGCTTGTGCAAAAGCCGCAGCTAGTGAGCTTAACCAGCCTTTATATAAATATATAGGAGGTATGAGTGCGAGTACTCTTCCAGTTCCTATGATGAATATCATTAATGGTGGATCGCATAGTGATGCGCCTATTGCTTTTCAAGAATTTATGGTTATGCCGGTAGAGGCAGAAAGTTTTTCTCATGCTCTTCAAATGGGTACTGAAATCTTTCACCATTTAAAGAAAGTTCTTCATGATAGAGGATTAAGTACTGCAGTAGGGGATGAAGGTGGTTTTGCACCTACATTAGATGGAACAGAAGATGCTTTAGATACTATATTATTAGCTATCAAAAATGCAGGCTATGAACCAGGAACACAAGTGATGATCGCTCTTGACTGTGCTGCTGCTGAATTTTTTGTAGATGGAAAATATGACTATACTAAGTTTGAAGGTGAAACTGGGGTTATTAGAACTTCAGAAGAACAAGCAACTTACCTTTCTGATCTGGCAGATAAGTATCCTATTATCTCTATCGAAGATGGAATGGATGAAAACGATTGGGATGGTTGGAAATTTTTAACAGAAAAAGCTGGTCATAAAGTACAACTCGTAGGTGATGATTTGTTTGTTACTAACGTAGAAAGACTTTCTAGAGGTATTGAAAATGATATTGCAAATTCTATTTTAATTAAGGTTAATCAAATCGGTACTCTAACAGAGACTATCGCAGCTGTAACTATGGCACACAAAGCAGGATATACATCTGTGATGTCCCACCGTAGTGGAGAGACTGAAGATAATACTATTGCAGACCTTGCTGTGGCGTTATCTACAGGACAGATAAAAACAGGTTCTGCATCACGTTCAGACCGTATGGCAAAGTATAACCAACTTATCCGTATAGAAGAAGAGTTAGGTGATGCTGCTTATTACCCAGGTAGAAAAGCATTTCAGTTTTAATATAATTGATATTATTCCGCTTTCGCGAAAGCGGTAAAACACAAGCCACCTAGAACATAGGTGGCTTTTTTTATTGATATATGTTCATATCATTGGTTTTTAAAATCGATTAAATGCGTTAAAAGCCAATTAAAAGCGCATTTAATAGATGAAATAACCTAAAGTCAGACGAACTGTTGTTTATTTGTGATCCCAAAAATTCACAACAAATGAACAAAATTCTATTTTTTGCATTTTTAATTCTCTTACCGTTTTCTACTTATTCACAAACGATCTGGAAAAGTCCAGATATGTCTATAGTAGGTAAGATATCTAAAGATTTAAGACCGATACAGCCTAATAAATTTGATATTTTTGATATTGATGTAGATGCACTTTCTACAAAGTTAGATGGAGCTGTCGATAGATTTGATGGCGGCACAGCTATAGAAGTAGACTTTCCATTAGGTAATGATCAATTTGAAACATTTAGGATCTACACTTCTGGTGCTGTTTCTGAAGAGCTACATGCTCAATACCCACAGATTCAATCTTATGTAGGTCAGAGTAAAACAAACCTTTTAAATAAAATATATTTTACCATTACACCTAAAGGTTTTCATGGTTTAATCACTGGAGAGAAGATTCTTTATATGGATCCATATTCTAAAGTATCTCCAGAATCTATTATGATCTATAATAGAAAAGATCTTAACCGTGCTAGTGACGATAATTTTGCGTGTGAGGTAGACGATAATTTAGACGTATTAAGTAAGTCGTCTGTTGCTGTTGGACAAACAAAATCATTTAGAGATCTTACTTTTAGAACATATAGAATAGCAATTGCTGCTACTGCAGAATATACTGCCTACCATGATGATGGTAACATAGCCAATGGGAATGCCGTGTCAGATGCTCTTGCTGGAATAGTCGTTACTCTTACAAGAGTTAACTCTGTCTATGAACAAGAAATGTCTATGAGATTTAGTCTTGTAGGAAATAATAATAATGTTATTTATACAGATCCATCTACTGATCCCTACAGTAATTACTCTGGAAGTGATATGCTAGCTGAAAACACAAATACATTAACAAGTGTTTTGGGTACTGGTAGTTATGATATAGGTCATGTGTTCTCTACAGGTGGTGGTGGTATTGCTGGGACTAGTCCTTGTAGCACAGGTAAGGAACGTGGTGTAACGGGAATAGTTACTCCAGAATTTGATCCTTTTGATATCGATTATGTATGTCATGAGATAGGGCACCAATTTGGTGCTTCTCATACTTATTATAATCCATGTTTTGGTTCCGCTGGTGGTCAGCCGTTTGAGACAGGTAGTGCGTCAACCATTATGGGTTACGCAGGTATTTGTTCTCCAAATGTTCAGGAAAATAGTGATGCATATTTCCATGCAGCAAGTATTCAGCAAATGCATAATTCAATTGATGCAGATACTTGCGAAGTAGAAGTTAACTTAACTAATGATAATCCTACTGCTCCTATATCAAATGATTTAGCAGAAAAGTTTTTACCTATTTCTACTCCTTTTAAGCTAACTGGAAATTCTGGACAAGTTCCTGATAGTGGTGAGGTGTATACATATAACTGGGAGCAATGGGATGAAGGTACATCGGCAAATGCTGGATCAACTCAACCTCCGGTCAGCACAAATACGACTGGGCCTATGTTCCGAACTAAATTTGCAACAACTAGTCCTACTAGATATTTTCCGAACTTAGAGGAAGTGCTGAATGGTACAGATGATACTTGGGAAACTTTAAATTCGGTGTCGAGAGATATGAGGTTTGTTTGCACTATAAGAGATAATAATCTTTTTGGAGGTCAGACAGATCGTGGAGAAGTAATAGTTAAACCTAGGGATGTTGTAGGTCCCTTCGTAGTCAATACTCCATTGTTAAATGAAATATGGCACGAAGGAGAGATACAAACTGTAACTTGGGATGTTGCTGGAACCAATAGAGTAGAGCTAGCAACTGAAGTTAATATCAAATTATCATTAGATGGAGGTTACACTTATCCGGTTACATTGGCATCTAATGTGAGTAATACAGGATCTAGTAGTGTTGTTATTCCTACTGGGACTAAAACTGCAAATGCTCGAATTATGGTAGAAGCTGTAGATAACTATTTCTTTAATGTGAATAACGGTAACTTTGAGATCAAAGAAGGAACATTTGAATTAACTGCAGTAACAAAAGACTTTTCTGTTTGTCAACCTGGTAACGGAACAACTTCTTTTCAATACAACGCTGCGCCTGGTTTTAATGATACGGTTACATTTAGCGCAGTAGGTTTACCAGCAGGATTAATAGCAAGCTTTAACCCTAACACAACTACTGTAGACGCTACGGTAGATATTGTTATTTCAGGAACATCTTCGGTAGAAGCAAGTCAGTATGATTTTACTGTAGAGGCACAATCTTCTACGGCAACAATAGTTAAAGATTTTACTTTTAAACTATTTGATAATAGTATAGGAGATGTTCTTCAAGTAGCGCCGGTAAATGGTGCAGGAAATCAAGTTGCAAATCCATTACTAGAATGGGAGGATCTAGCTAGTGCTGCTAATTATTTTGTTGAAATATCAGAAAATCCTAGCTTTTCTACTATTGCAGAATCTGGTATGGTTTCTTTTGTGAATTCATATCAACCTACTGCATTAGAAGCAGGTAAAATCTATTACTGGAAAGTAACACCTTCTAGTGATTGTGTCGCTGGAACTATTAATTCAATAAGTTCTTTTCAAACAGCACAAGATGTATGTAGAACTTATGAAAATGAATATTTTGAAAACGGAGATAATGTGTGGGAAAACAGCGCAGTTAATGCTGTAAGCGCACGTATGAATATTCCAGATGATATAGAAATTACTCAAGTGAGTTATTATATGCGAGCAAGTCATTCAGATACAGGAGATATTAAAATGCAATTTAGCGCACCTTCTGGAAGATTTTCTGAAGTATATAATCGGGAATGTGCAGATGGAGCAAACTTTGACCTTACAGTAAGTGATAATGGTACTCAGAACTTTAGCTGTGCTTCAACTTATCGTGGTGCCCTAACTGGTAATCAAAGACCAGGACAAGCTTTTACTCGTTTCAATGGGTTAAGTGCTCAAGGAGAATGGGTGCTTTTAGCAACCGATAGAGTTGGAACAGTCAGAGATAGATTTGGAAATATTACAACGCAAGATGGTGGAACATTCAATGAGTTTTCAGTTACCGTTTGTGGTAGATTACAATATGTAAATGATATCGATAATAATAGAAACTTAGGATTAACAACTGCTTTTAATGCAACTAGCATCATTGATAATACATTATTAAGATCGGTTCAAACAGGATTTACTAATGCAAACCTAGTTTATGTAGTAACTAACGATGTAGATTATGGACAAATTCAATTAAACGGTGTAGATCTTAATGTAGGAGATTCATTTAGTCAAGGAGATTTAAATAATAGTAATATTCAATATGTACATGACTCTATGGAGTTGGTTAATGAAGACTCATTTGGATATACAGTTTTAGGTAATTCAGACACTGTTTTATTAGGTGATGTATTTACTATCACGATAGAAGATCCTACACTTATATATGACGCTGGTGCATGGTCTCCATTTGCTCCTCATGCAGAAACAGGAGGTTTAAATGCTCAAGTATTAAGTGGTGTAGCTCCTATAGCTGTTAGTTCTGTGATTAATAATATGGACGTTATGGGTGCCATGAGTACTCTAGATATTAATGCAACACTTGCTGTAAAAGGCAACCTGACTGTAGATGGTCTAGTAGATGCAACAGATGGTGTTCTAGAAATAAGTGGAGCATCTAGTCAGGCAGTAACTGGTACTGGATCTTTGGACGTAGATATTCTAGAGGTTAACAACACAGCTGGAGTGACCTTTGATGCTGTTACAAATATTTATTATGTCTTAAAACCTCAGTCATCTGTTATAAATGCCAATAATAATATTGTGTTTAAGAGTAATGCAACCACAACAGGACAACTGGATAATGCTAGTCTAGCAACTATCAACGGCAGTGTAAAAGTAGAGCGTTATATACCAGCAAAACGAGCTTTTAGATTCCTCAGTTCTTCAGTAAACTCTACCGGTAGTATAAGAGAAAACTGGCAAGAGGATGGGAATGTTGCAACAGGATTAGGTACTCATATTACAGGGCCAAGCGCTGCAAACGGTTTTGATGTTACCTCTACAGGAGCTTATTCTCTATTTACATTTGATAATGATAATTATTTATGGAACGCGGTGCCTAATACTAATATAGAACAATTAGTTATAGGTACACCTATGAGAATGTTAGTAAGAGGTGATCGTAATACAGATTTAACAGATAATGCAGCAACACCTTCTAATACGACATTAAGGTCTAGTGGTGTTTTACATACAGGAGATTATTCGGCATCTTATGCAACTAGTAATGGAGAATTTGCGATGATAGCAAATCCATACCAGGCAGTCGTAGATTTTAAAAGCGTTTTATTAGATGCTGCAACTACTGGTATGAATGCAAGCTTTGTTTATGTATGGGACCCTAATTTAAATGTACGTGGCGGTTATGCCACAGTAGATTTAGGTACGGCAAATGGTGACGCGATACCTATGTCTAGTACCGCAAATAAGTTCTTGCAACCAGGACAGTCTCTGTTTGTGTCCACTAGCGGTGCTAGTGCTTTAACATTTAAAGAATCTCAAAAAGCAGTTAGCCAGCCGTTGACTCAAGTATTTGGAATCTATGATTTAGATAATGAGATAATTATTGGATTAAAGAATGCAGCGACTAGGACTGTTTTAGATCAGGCTGTGATGCGTTTTAATAATTCATATAACGACCAGGTAGATAACAGTGATGCATTAAAGTTTAACAACTTAGATGAGACTCTTGCTATATCAAATGGTGTTGATATTCTAAGTGTAGAAAAAACGCAACATCCACAGGCAGGAGATGTGACGCCACTACATATTTCTAATTATAGAATCAATAATTATGTCATGGAATTAGATGTGAATTTAAACAGTGGTGTAACAGCGACTCTAGTAGATAATGAAATAGGAACGCGCACAATTTTACAAAACGGTGTGAATGTCGTTAATTTTAATGTAAGTGCTGCTGGTAGTAGTAGCAACAGATTTAAGATAGAATATGGGGCAGCGATACTTTCCTTAGAGCAGTCGTTATTAGAAAACGATCTAGAAGTATTTCCTAATCCGGTAGTAGGTAATTCGTTTCAAGTAAATAGTAGTTATTTAAGTGGTAAAGAAGTGACTATGACTTTGTATAATACGTTAGGTCAAAGGATTTATACCCATACAAATGAATTTAATGGTTCTCAAACTATAAAACCATCTACAGTGTTAAGCGCAGGTATGTATATTTTAAAAGTAGAAACAGATGTAGATGCTGCTGCTGTACAACTTATAGTGAAATAATTTTTTGTTAGTTTTTGGGACTACAAATTGCTTTACGGCGGCCTTTTTAGGTCGTCGTTTTGTTTTTAAGCTGGTTTTAGTTTCGCTTTCGCGAAAGCGGAATTCAAGTTAAAACTGTGCTTATTCGTAGAATATTCTAAGTTATCGCCCTAAATAGATGTATTAAAGATTAAATATTTATTAAATAATTAAACTTCACTTCTATATAGTATGAAAATTAAAGCTTGTGACGTATTTTCGTAGACAGAAAATCCAAAAATAAAAATGGCAGACAAGGCGATATTAGAGTTTGAAGGCAAGAAATACGAGTTTCCTGTTATTACTGGCTCAGAAGATGAAAAGGCAATAGACATAAAAACACTTAGAGGCGCAACTGGTGGACTTACCACTATTGACCCAGGTTATAAAAATACTGGTAGTTGTACTAGTGCAATAACATTCTTAAATGGTGAAGAAGGAATTCTTAGATATAGAGGTTACTCTATAGAAGACCTTGCAGATAAAGCTGATTTCCTTGAAGTTGCCTATTTATTAATCTTTGGTGAGTTACCTACAATTACTCAATTAGAGAAGTTTCACAGTGACATTAAAGCTCAATCTCATGTAGATGAAGATGTAAAGAAAATCTTAGATGGTTTTCCTAAGACGGCTCACCCTATGGGAGTGCTTTCTTCTTTAACAAGTGCGCTTATAGCATTTAATCCATCTTCAGTAAATGTAGATAGTGAAGAAGATATGTACAAAGCTATCGTGAACATCATGGGTAAATTCCCAGTTCTTGTAGCATGGGCATTAAGAAAACGTACAGGACAGCCACTTGATTATGGTGATGATAGTCTAGGTTATGTAGATAACATCCTTAAAATGATGTTTAAGAAACCTAATTCTGAATATAAAGTAGACCCTATTGTCTCTAACGCACTAGATAAATTATTAATCCTTCATGCAGACCATGAGCAAAACTGTTCAACAAGTACAGTACGTATCGTAGGTTCTTCTCATGCAGGTCTTTTTGCAAGTTTAAGTGCCGGTATATCTGCACTTTGGGGACCACTTCATGGTGGTGCTAACCAGGCAGTTCTTGAAATGCTAGAAGCAATTAAAGAAGATGGTGGTGATACTAAAAAGTATATGGCTAAGGCTAAGGATAAGAATGATCCATTCCGTTTAATGGGATTCGGACACAGAGTTTATAAAAACTTTGATCCACGTGCTAAGATCATAAAAGTAGCTGCAGACGAGGTTCTTGAAGCATTAGGTGTAGAAGATCCTATCTTAGACATTGCTAAAGGTCTAGAACAAGAAGCTCTTAACGATCCTTACTTTGTAGATCGTAAATTATATCCTAACGTAGATTTCTATTCTGGTATTATTTACCGTGCAATGGGAATTCCAGTTGAAATGTTTACAGTTATGTTTGCATTAGGACGTCTTCCAGGATGGATCGCACAATGGAAAGAAATGAGAGAAAATAAAGAACCTATAGGTAGACCACGTCAGGTTTATACAGGTGAAAACTTAAGATCTTTTAAAGAAGCATCTGACAGATAATCTCTTTTAAATTAGATATTTAAAACTCCCAAAAGTAAATGCTTTTGGGAGTTTTTTAATTTTATAAACTTTATAAGTTGATCTTTAAATGATTATAAAGAGTTGATAAAAGCATTGTGATATTAGTAGAAAAGACTAGTGGTAATTATTAAATTCGCATTATGGAAAAAATTAATCTTCATGTTAATAACGAGACCTCAAGGTTAAGGTCGGTAATTTTAGGTACAGCTAAAAGCAATGGTCCAGTGCCAGATCTAGTAGATGCCTATGACCCTAAGTCTAGAGAACACATCATAGCAGGTACTTATCCTAAAAATGAGGATATGGTAAGAGAAATGGAAGCGGTTGCTGCTGTGTTTGAGAAATATGATGTAAAGGTTTTTAGACCTGAACAAATAGAAGACTGTAATCAGATATTTACACGTGATATAGGTTTTGTAATCGATAATGTTTTTGTGAAGGCAAATATTCTCCCAGATCGTGAGGAAGAAATAGAGGCTATACAATACGTAATAGACCTAATTAATCCTGACAACGTAGTACGACCTCCAGAAGAGGTTCATATAGAAGGTGGTGATGTTATGTTATATAACGATCATGTTTTTGTGGGGACTTATCGTGGAGAGGACTATGCAGATTATATAATAGCTCGCACTAATGTGCAAGGTGTGGAATGGCTAGAAAAAACTTTTCCTAATAAGAAAGTGGTCTCTTTTAATTTAAGAAAAGATAATCACGATCCATACAATAACGCATTGCATTTAGATTGTTGTTTCCAGCCTGTAGGTGACGGTAAATGTATTATACATAGAAACGGATTTTTACAAGAAGAAGAGTATCAATATTTAATTGATTTCTTCGGACCAGAAAATTGCTTTGAAATATCTCAAGAAGAGATGTATTACATGAATTCAAATATCTTTTCTATCGCTCCGGACGTAGTAGTGTCAGAAAAGAATTTTACAAGATTAAATACATGGTTGCGCAGTCACGGTATCACCGTAGAAGAAGTGCCATATGCTGAAATATCAAAACAAGAAGGTCTTTTAAGATGTTCTACCTTACCCTTAATTAGAGATTAATGAGACAAATTACTGATACCATTTTCATGGTACGCCCTATACAGTTCCGTTTAAACGAAGAAACTGCCGTAAACAACTATTATCAAGATGAAGGCGTAAAGATCATTGATCAAAACAAGAAAGCTCAAGATGAATTTGACGCTTTTGTAATAGCAATACAAGAAAAAGGAATTCATGTATTAGTAGTACAAGATCGCATAGAATTTGACACGCCAGATTCTATATTTCCTAACAACTGGATCTCTACTCATGAAAACGGAGACATCGCATTATATCCTATGTTTGCCGAGAACAGACGTAGAGAGAGAAGACCAGACGCTATGGAGTTAATGGAAGCAGAAGGTTTCCAGATCAACAACGTTATAGATTACACAAGTGCTGAAGACGAAGGGATCTTTCTAGAAGGAACTGGTAGTTTGTTATTAGATCGTGTAAATCGTAAAGCATACTGTAGTTTATCTGCTCGTGCAGACGAAGAACTGATGATCGAATTTTGTGAAGATTTTGAATACACACCTGTTATCTTCAAAGCTTATCAAACAGTAGGAGAAGAGCGTCTATCTATTTATCATACTAACGTAATGATGGCTCTAGGAGAAGATTATGCAGTAATTTGCCTAGATTCCATTGATGATAAGAAAGAAGCTAAAAACGTTCTAAATCACCTTAAAGAAGACGGTAAAGAAGTAATAAAGATTACCGAAGAGCAAGTGAATGCGTTTGCAGGTAACATGATGCAGGTTCATAATGATAAAGGTGATCGCATTCTAGTAATGAGTGACCAGGCATATAAGTCGTTAACTCCTATGCAAATTGAAAAATTAGAAAAATATAACGAGATTTTACATCCATCTATTTCTACTATTGAAACCTTAGGTGGTGGCTCTGTAAGATGTATGATGGCCGAGGTGTTTTTACCTAAGGTATAGATGCTTTTGATTTTCTAGATTAATTTTTTCGACTCTTTTTTAACTTTTAAATGATGTTGTTTTAAGAACCACTGTTAAAGTTGTTGCGTTTATTTATAAACTTGTGGCATCTATAATAGGAATGCTTAAATTCATAGAAATAAGCGTAATACATAAATCTTAAAATTTAATATATGAGTTTTTTAGAATCGATGCAATGGAGGTATTCAACAAAAAGATATAATCCTTCAAAGAAAGTGGCGGTAGATAAAATGGAAGAATTGAAAGAGATTCTTAGGTTATCACCTTCTTCTATTAATAGCCAGCCGTGGAATTTTACATTTGTAAATGATGCCGATTTAAAAAATAAATTAGCCGCAGCTTCTTATTTTAATGAACATAAAATTAAAGATTGTGATACTCTAGTTGTCTTTAACAGAGTTGATAATTTAGAATTGTTTGAAGAGCAAATAGAAAACTCATTGCCAGATGGCTCTGTAGAGTATTATAAAGATGTTTTAAAGCCATTATCTAAGAAAGATATAACTACATGGTTTGATAAGCAAGTTTATCTTTCTATAGGTGTACTATTGAGCGCTTGTGCTCAAATGAAAATAGATGCAACACCTATGGAAGGTATCGATGCAGAAAGGTATAATGAAATTTTAGGGCATGAGGGTTATCATTCTGTAGTCGCTGTTGCCGTTGGGTACCGTGATGAAAATGATAGTAATCAAATAGATCGTAGTCCTAAATCTAGATTACCTATGGAAAAAGTTGTAACCTCTATTTAAAAAAATATGCTCACGAGAGATAGAGTTAAATTAACCTCTCGTGAGTATTTTAATACTACTTCCCAGTTGCGATATGTTTCATCATACCAGCAAAAATAAAGTAATGAAACGGTAGCATAGAGTACCAGTATAGTCTACCCCAAATTCCTTTGGGTCTAAAAGTCGCTGTTTGATGTACGACATTGTTCTCATCGATTTCAAATTCTAACCAGGCTTCTCCAGGCACACGCATTTCGGCAAATAGTAGTAACCTTTTTCCCTCACGGTCTGCAACAAGAACACGCCAAAAATCTAAGGCATCTCCAGCATAGATAGTGGTAGGATTTGTACGACCGCGTCGCAAGCCTACACCACCTAAAAGCTTATCCAGATAACCTCTTATTTTCCATAAAAACGTTGCGTAATAATAACCGTTTTTACCGCCTATGGACCAGATCCTTTCCAGCGCCGCGTCAGGATCATTAGCTGCTAGTTTTTGAGCATCCTTAAGACATCCATAACTTGGGACCTGTTTATATTTATTGAGATTGTATTTAAATCTACCGCTCACCATAGAATCTTTCCAGCTGCTGACTACCTGATTTTGCTCAATTTTTGCAAAAGCCATAGTAAGCGCTTCTTGATAATCGTATAATTCTATGCCTAATCGTTGAGCAAGATCATTCTTAGAAGCGATCACTTCTATAGCCATGCTGTTTACTAGATTTTGAGCAAGTTTATAACTCGTGCTGGTTACAAAGTACAACCAGTAACTACTCAACTTAGGCGTCATAACTGGTACCGTGATTATAGCTAGTTTTAAGTTTCGGTTTTTGGCATATCCCTGCATCATTTCCTTGTAAGTTAAAATGCTTTTACCACCTATATCAAAACTTTGACGGTAACAATCTTCTCTACCTAAAACACCTATTAAAAAACTCATCACATTGCGTATAGCGATGGGATGCGTTTTAGTATTCACCCATTTAGGAGTGATCATTACAGGTAACTTTTCACATAGGTCGCGTACTATTTCAAAAGAAGAACTACCACTACCCACAATTATTCCAGCTCTTAATACCGTGAGGTTATAATCTCCTGTATAAAGTATGTCTTCCACTCGCTTTCGCGAAAGCAAATGCTTACTCAATTTATCCTCGTTTACTATTCCGGAGAGATAAATAACTTGTTTACAGTCTGTTTCTCTAATTAATTTTACAAAGTTTTGAGCACTTTGCGCTTCTAGTTGATCAAAATCTTCTGTGCTCGATGTCATGGAATGGATCAAATAATAGGCAGCATCTATATCTTGAGGTAATTTTTGATTTAATTCTACCTTTAGAAAATCTACTTCTATAATCTCTATTTGATCGCGTATTTCTTGTGGCACAGATAGTCTTGCCGCATTGCGCACTGCACAAACCACTTTATGATCTGCTTTAAGAAGTTCATATAATAAACGGACTCCTATATAACCGTTGGCACCTGTAAGTAATACTTTCATGTCTTAAAGATACTACACTAGATAGGTACCTCGACCAATAGTTTGTTAAAACAAAAAACGCCATCTGGTGAAGATGGCGTTTTAAGACTATTATAAAAGTATTTTACTCTTCTTTTTTCTTGCTGTCAGATTCGGTTACTTTTTTACGGTTATCATTAGTACCTCTATCTATTAGTTTGTTGTAAGGGTCGATACCTACTTCTACAGGTTTCTTAGTAACGAGTATAGATTGATTATTCTCAATATCAGTAAATTTTAGTTTCTTTAAGAACAGCACTTCTTCTTCACCGGTTTCTTCATTTTCTTCTCCAAAGATTCCTATTTCTATATAGTCGGCAAGCGGTAGTGAAGAAATGGCTTTCTTTTTACCTTTTGGAGTAAAGTTAAGACTATCTCCGGCAACTGATGCATAAGATTTATCACCTCTTTTATCAGACCTGTATTTGCTTACCAGACTCTTTATGTTCACCAGATATTCATCTTCATTGATCTTTGTGTAGGTTGCATCTGTTATTTCATTATCATAAAGAGTAATGGTCTCAAACATATCCTTTATTACATACTGTAATGAATCTGGAGTAACTAATTTTATGTCTTCTACAAATTCTATAGCAGTAGGGTAAGGGGCGCTTTTAAATTGATGCTTTTCGGCAAATCTTTTAATGACTCCATTAAATTTCTTTTCTCCTATGTAATCGCTCATAGCATATAATACTAGAGATCCTTTTTGATAATGTATGTATTGTTGGTTCTCATTATACATCAATGGGTTTTCTTTAATAGACTCTCCAGTACGACCAGACAGATAACCATCTAGTGCATCTTTAAGAAATTTGCGCATTTGATTTTTACCATAGACCTTCTCTAGTACTTTAAGAGAGCTGTACTCAGACATACTTTCAGAAAGAAGAGTCGCACCTTTTGCATTTGCACCTATTACCTGGTGTGCCCACCACTGGTGTGCCAGTTCATGCGCTGTAATTGCTAGTGGATAATCTACAGCATCCTTATCGGTATCATCAACATCGGCTATAAAACCTACACCTTCACTAAAAGGAATTGTATTTGCAAACGCCTGTGCAAAACTTCCATATCCCTTAGGGAATTCAATAATGCGTGCCTGTCTGTGCTGGTAAGGCGTAAAATTCTCATTGTAATAATCCAGTCCTTCTTTTAAACCCTTCATCATACGATCTAGGTTATAGGTGTGATCTGGATGGTGGTATATTTCTAGATTCACTCCATTGTGAACTTCTTTAACCACTTCATATCTACCGCTCAAAAACGAATAGAAATTAAGCATCTTAGAATCCATTTTATAATGAAAATACTTCTGTCCATTTTCTTCCCATTCTTTAATTAAATACCCAGGTGCGATGGCTATCTGATCTGGAGAGGTACTTACTGTAGCTTCAAAATCTATCCAGTCACTATTACCACCTATATAATTATTATCGGTTGCACCAGGACTAGTAGCTGCAGGTAACCTATCCTTAGGAGGTAAGTCATACTTTTCTCTTAATTTTACATTGCGCAATTCATATGCATCATTATAACCTATAGATGGATACATGCTGTTATTTAAAAAAGTACCATTACTAGCAATAGGAGATTTATTGTCCATAAATCTATTCTCCTCATTATGCATGGTAAATTTCATGATAAGCGTGTCACCAGGTTGCAATGCTTCATTAAATTGATACATTCTATATTGATAATCTTCGTTATCATAGACCACTTCAGTAGCTCTGTCTAGTGTAAATTCTACAGGATAATCTGTTACATTTACATGAAGAGTGTCTATCGCAACCATAGTCTGATTAATCAATGTATAGGTAGCACCAGCTTTAAAATCCTTTGTCTCAGGAAAGATATCCATAAACGTATTTACAGCAACCAGTCTAGGTTGTGCAATGTTTAAATATTGTCCTAAATCTTTTTCATAATTCACACGACGTTCTTCTTGTTCTTTACCGGTTAGACGCTCATTGTCATAGTTGTTTATTTTCCATATGTAACCACCTAAACCTATAAAACCTAATAAAGAAATGGATGCAATGGTTATAATTGATTTTGATAATCTCGCTTTCGCGAAAGCGATACGACCAGCAACATCTGTGCTCATACCACGTCTGTAGAATAATAAAGCAACACAAAGTAACACGATGCCGAATAGAATCCAATACACTCGATAGGTATAATATGGCGCGAGCGCATCTCCATAACCGTTAAAGTCTGATGGGCTGGGTTCTCCTACAGAATTAAAGTCAAAAATAGCTTGGTCTATTCCTATGGCTCCGGTTACTGTAGGTATAGCCACCCCTAGAATTACTAATACAGCGAGTCCTAACCATTTGTTTTTGATTAGTGTATGTACTAACAGAGACATTAAAATCCATGGGATGTATTTCCAGATATTAAGGAAGAATGCCTGAAACAAATATAGGTCTATCTGGTAGTCATGGAAGGATAAAAGTGATTGTGTAGCTACTCCACAAATTATAAGAATAACTTGTAAAACTGCTAGCATGAGGACTAGTGCACCAATATTAGAAACTAGAAATAACCAGCTCTTAGTAGGTGTCACATCTACTATTTGTTTAATGTGAG
The DNA here is from genome assembly GCF_045063755.1 of Nonlabens sp. Asnod3-A02. NCBI lineage: Bacteria > Pseudomonadati > Bacteroidota > Flavobacteriia > Flavobacteriales > Flavobacteriaceae > Nonlabens > Nonlabens sp. Asnod3-A02. The sequence goes on along the minus strand of NZ_JBEFOC010000006.1, from coordinate 234,965 downwards.
CAGAGTTAGAACGATCTATTAAAAATCCTGAATACAAGAAGATCAATAAAAAGGAAAATAACAGCACATACGTAGATGGAATACCTAGCATAACCCACGTTTTAGGCAATAATGGCGTGCTGAAAATAAGACCACTATTAAACATCATTACAAAAGTTAATACTATGGCGAGAAAAGCAATAATGATAAATGGCCATCCATAAATGATGTATTTAGTATCGCTTTTAATAAGAAGCCATAAAGTAGAAAGCTGGCCTTTTAAAGAAAAATCTGTAGAGACAGTAGGCAAGATTATTTTGCTTATCCCGCTAGTGTTTTCTTTAGTTACTTTTTTAGATTTTTTAGATTTAAATAAAGTCGCTGCATTTTGAGCAAAATTAAATCTTGCAATAACGAGACCTAGAATAAGTATAGAAATACCAGCCCATAGGACTCTATTCCATAGAATCATATCTTCAAATGGTAACATACGGAAACTCTGTTCTATAGGTGTCCAGTATTTTGTAGTCTGGCCAGTAGCCACAATTCCTAGTGGGTCTGCAAGAGCGAGCCAGAATGGATCTTCTACCTGATCTACATAAGAGGTCACTATTAATTGCGCAATAATCAGAGTAAGAATAGACATGAAACCCACATTCATATTGCGAGTAAAAACGATAATGGCAAATACTATAGCACTATAAAAAATCACGTTAGGAACTACAACTATGAGAAATGGTTGTACATAATTCCATAGTTTAAAAGGACCGAGAAGTTCTGGATTTGTTCCAGGTAGATAACCACCTATCATTAACCCCACGACTACTAGAAAAATAAGGATTAAGTAGATAGAAATACCAGCACAATATTTAGCCAGTAAGTATTCCCATTTTTTTATGGGATAAGAATAAAGCACGTTGTGCATGTTATTCTTGAAATCTCTGTAAATGGTGCTCCCTACAAATGTGGGAATCATCAAATAACAGAAAATGGAAATTATAGAAATAGATTTTAAAATCTCAAATGGACTGTTTATAAATGAATTGCTCGTGGTTGTTGCATTATCACCGTCAAAAAAGCCTGCAGGTATTGCCATCACTAGCATACCTAAAATCAAAAAGATTGCAGCAAATACATAAAAAAGCGGTTTCTTAAACCACGTTTTTATCTCGTGAATAAATATGGTAGAGAACATAATTAAACTATTTCTGGTTGGGTAGTAAACTTGTCACTACTTAGTGTGGTAAAGTAAACGTCTTCTAGTGTTGGATTCGCTTTCGCGAAAGCTGCACCAGGGCTAACATCTCCATAAACACGCACATTAAGCATGTTGTCTTCATTATAACTAGAAGAAATAACATTATAATCTTTTTGCATTTTTTCTATAGCCTCACGATTTACCGTGGTAGTCCATACTTTATCCTGTAGGCTTGCAACCATTTGTTTAGGAGTGCTTTGTGCAAGTATTTTACCGCCGTTAAGAATAGCCATGTCGGTACATAATTCTTTTACGTCGTCTACAATGTGCGTAGAAAATATAACAATGTGGTTAGTCCCTATTTCTCTAAGAACATTTAAAAAGCGATGACGCTCTGCAGGGTCTAGTCCAGCAGTAGGTTCATCTACTATAATAAGTTTTGGGTTATTTAATAATAATTGAGCGATACCAAAACGCTGTTTCATACCACCAGAATAACCAGCTACATGTTTGTCTTGGACATCAGTAAGATTAGTCACCTCAAGAGCTTTTTCTACTATGGCTCTACGTTCAGATTTATTGGTAATTCCTTTTAAACTAGCAAAATAATGCAATAAATCATGTGCACTCATTTTAGGATACACACCAAATTCTTGTGGTAGATAACCTAAGTTTTTTCTAAATTCAATCTTGTTATTTAAAATATCTAATCCGTCTAGATGTATACTACCAGAGTCAGGAGACTGTAAAGTAGCAATAGTTCTCATTAAGGAAGATTTACCAGCACCATTAGGACCTAGTAAACCGAACATACCAGCGTTGATATCTATCGTTACATTATCTAGCGCTTTTACACCATTACTATATGTTTTAGAAACATTCTTTAAACTGAGAATCATGTGATTGAAATTTATTATTTAAAGAGTTAGTGTCTCCTTCATCCAATACGTTACATTTTTCTCTTATAAAGACGCCGATTATAAATCATCTATGTATTCAAAACCTTGGTCAGATTTTAATTGAGCTAGCTTTTCAAAAAACTTATGAATCTTCTTATGATCTGCCTTTACTTTAATAAAGTAGTTATCTCTATGTATGCTATACTCTTGGGCTTTTCCTTTATAAATAACCAGTTTATAATAGGGAATAGGCAGGGCATAGGTTTCTAGTAAAGATCTAAATCTTAATATCACACCGTTTTTCCTCAACTCCATGTTGCAAGAATTAATGTTGTTATCCAGTACTAATAGGTTGTGAATCTGTATGCTGCATGCGGTTATAAAAAGCTTAGGAGAACCAGATCCTTTTAATTTCCACCTTTCTTTTAAAGTGAGAATAGCACCTACCTCGCTAGAAATAGTGCGTTCAATTTTAGGATTATTGTAAGAGACATTATGTAGCATATCGTAAAGTTACTTTCTTAGTAGTAGTAATTCCCTAAGCCTTTCATAATCCTTATCTTTGCGGGCTTAAATTTTTATTATGACACTTTTTCAACAACTGGAGAACGCATCAAAAGAAGCTGTAAAATCTATTTTTTCTATAGAATTAGATAATGTAGAAATTACGCTTACGCGAAAGGATCAAAACGGAGACTTTACCATCATGGTATTTCCTATGTTACGTCATATTAAAGGTAATCCAGCGGCGATAGGTCAACAAATAGGAGAGTATCTAATAGAGAATACTGATTTAGTTACCGATATAGAAGTCATTAAAGGTTTTTTAAACATAACAGTTGCTGCAACAGCATTCTTAAAAGACTTTAACCGAATACTTAGTGATGCAAATTATGGTGTAAAAAATCAAGATACTACCCAACCTGGTGTTATGGTAGAATATAGTTCTCCTAACACAAATAAACCGCTTCACTTAGGACATGTTAGAAATAACTTATTAGGTTTTTCTGTAGCAAATATTATTGAGGCGACTGGACGCACAGTAAACAAAACACAAATTATAAACGATCGTGGAATTCATATTTGTAAATCTATGCTAGCATGGGAGCAATATGGAGATGGCGAGACTCCAGAATCTACAGGTTTAAAAGGAGATAAATTAGTAGGTAACTACTATGTGAAATTTGATCAGGAATATAAAAAGGAAATAGCAACTCTTATTGCTCAAGGTAAAACCGAAGAAGAAGCAAAGAAAGAAGCTCCGTCTATTCTAGCAGCTCAAGAAATGCTTCAAAAATGGGAGCAAGGCGATGCTGAGGTAGTTGCACTATGGGAAAAGATGAACAGCTGGGTTTATGACGGTTTTGAAACTACGTATAGAAATCTAGGAGTAAACTTTGATAGTTTGTATTACGAAAGTAATACGTATTTATTAGGTAAGGATGTCGTACAAGAAGGTCTTGATAAAGGTGTTTTTGAAAAAGATCCTGATGGTTCTGTATGGATAGATCTTACAGAAGATGGTTTAGACAGAAAAATTGTTTTACGTAGTGATGGAACTGCAGTTTACATGACTCAAGATATAGGAACAGCTATACAGAGAGTAAAAGATCACAACATTAATTCTATGGTTTATACCGTAGGTAATGAACAAGATTATCACTTTAAAGTACTTTTCTTAATACTTAAGAAACTAGGTTTTGACTGGGCAGAGAACTTATACCACCTGAGTTATGGTATGGTAGAACTTCCTTCTGGTAAAATGAAATCTCGTGAAGGAACGGTGGTAGATGCTGACGAGTTGATGGAAGAAATGACCTCAACTGCAAAAACCATTGCACAAGAACAAGGAAAATTAGAAGGTCTTTCTGAAGATGAGAAAGAACGTCTGTATAATATGATAGGCTTAGGGGCTTTAAAATACTTTATGCTGAAAGTAGACCCTAAGAAAAACATGATGTTTGATCCAGCAGAATCGGTAGATTTTCAAGGGAATACCGGTCCTTTTATTCAATATACACATGCTCGTATTCAGTCGATATTAAAGAAAACAGGATTTGATTCTAATAAATTAATGACTGCCACAAATTTAGAGTTGACAGATAAGGATACCGCAGTGATAATGTCATTGCAGCAATATCCTACCATGATACAAACTGCGGCAGATAAATACAGTCCAGCATTAATTGCAAACTATGTGTACGAGTTAGTAAAAGAATTCAATTCTTTCTATCAAAACGTACCTAAAATAGTAGAAGAAAATAATGCAGACTTGAAGCAATTCCGTTTGTTATTATGTTATAAGACAGCAGCGGTTGTGAAAAGCGCTTGTCACCTCATGGGAATAGAAGTTCCTGAACAAATGTAAAATATAGTAAGACTAATATATATTAGTACTAAGCTTCTTTTTAATTCATCGTGAATTAAGAAGAAGCTTTTTTTGTTATAGATAATTCATTGAACGGACTCTTTCTCTCAATTATTCTCATCATTTACTAGAATTAGATGATTTAATTCAAGTTTTAAGAACTGAGTTGGTCTAATCTTTTAGACGAATGACATCCTAATTTATGTGATTTCAGCTGTATTTGGGTATTTATACCCATTAGGTTATGGGTGTAAGTACGTAATTTTAAGTCATCGCCCTGATAACAGGTCATAGCAGGCATTTTTCAAGTGTATTTTTAGCGTCTCAAAACCTTAAAAATATAACCTGAAATTACTATTATGAAAAAAACTACTTTTATTTTATTATTCATGCTTTTAGGAAGCATTTATAATGTGAGTGCACAAGATGACTTTATAGGCGAAGTGAAAATGTTTGCTGGGAATTTCGCTCCTAGAGGATGGGCGCTTTGTCAAGGTCAATTATTACCTATTGCTCAAAATTCAGCTTTATTTAGTATAATAGGAACCACTTATGGTGGTGATGGTCGTACTACTTTTGGATTACCAGATTTACGTGGTAGAGTACCAGAAGGAGTTGGAACTGGTCCAGGATTATCTCCTGTCCAATGGGGACAAAGATCAGGAGCTGAAACTGTGACCTTAACAACGGCAAATTTACCATCACATAATCATGCGGTAAATGGTGTGTCAGAAGTAGGAACTACTAATGTTCCTTCAGGAGCTTATCCTGCAAATTCAGGTGTTTTTGATAACGAATATGGAACTGGAACATCTACTCCAATGCATGCAGGTATGATAGGATACACTGGTGGTGGTCAGTCAGTCAGTATCAAACAACCTTCTTTAGGTATGCATTACATCATTTGTTTACAAGGAATTTTCCCTTCAAGAAGTTAGTCATGAGAAATTTTTATAAAACCTTATGGGTCGGTTTGATATTTCTTACTGGCTCATTAACTTATGGACAGATAACTCTTAATGGGTGTGATGTTGTATTTGGAGATCAAGACTTTATATTTAATAATGTAGGAACAGACGCTACGGGAAGAAATATATATCAAACGACACCTTTACCACCAGCAGATATTCAATCTTGTCCTTTGGGCTTTTGCGAACTTCAGATTTCATGGAGTATTACAAATAATAGATGGGAACTTGTTGCAGACGATGGTGATGATGCTATCATTTTTAATGGAGAGAATTTGATCCAATTCAATACGAGTCCATCTTTACCCAATCCACCAGACTTATCTTTAGGAACATGGACAGACGCTACTCCTGCAGGAGGTTGTGGAGTAAATGGTTTTGATTCTTTAACTGGTGATGTGCAGAGTAGTTTAACGACAACTTTTACACATAATTATGGTTCAACTATTACTGATAGAGTAAATTCTAATTTCTTTTTTGATTTTAATGATATATCTGAATGTCAAAACTCTTCCTCCTTAACTGTTGCGGTGAATAATAATGTATTTAACACAGCAAGTGGCAGTGCTAGATCAAAATTTGATGTTTTAGTTGATGGAACTCCGATAGCTAGTGGTCAAGTTTTAGGAGCTTCATCTACTCCTAGTAGTATGGTTTATAATTTAGATTCCTATATTCCATTTCAAACCGTTAGGGTAAATCAGTATTATGCTGGCTTAGGAGCTTCTATCTCTAGCGTTACTTATAGTGTACAATTAAATGTACTCTCGCCTATTTCTTCAATGCCTGGCTCAGGCCCCACCACAAATAACGTTACTTATTGTATGGGAGAATCAGCTTCTCCTTTAACTGGGGTTTTGTCTGATACTGGAACTAGATTAAAATGGTATACTACTCAAACAGGAGGTTTTCCTAGCATTACAGCTCCTACTCCTTCCACTGCCAGTGTTGGTACAACAAGTTACTGGGTTTCTCAAGCAGATGCTAGTGATTGTGAAAGTGTTCGTTCAGAAATTCAAGTTTTAATTAATGCATTAGATGATGCAACTTTTAGTTACAGTTCTTCTAGTTATTGTCCTAGTGATCCAGATCCAACTCCTAATATTTCAGGGCTGTCAGGTGGAACATTTACTTCAACTACAGGATTAAATATAAATACAAATACTGGTGTTGTAGATTTGAGTTCTTCTACACAAGGAACTTATACGATAACGTACACAACTAATGGATCATGTATAAATACATCTAATGTATCATTATCTATTTCTGATAATGTAGCTCCTGTAGCAGACGCAACAACTCTAACAGATGTAACTTCAGAATGTCAAGTAGCTACTCTTACAGCACCAACAGCAACAGATAATTGTGCAAGTATAGTAACGGTAACAAACGACGCAACTTTACCTATCTCAAATCAAGGAACTACAGTAGTAACCTGGACTTATGATGATGGAAACGGAAATACATCTACCCAAACTCAAAATGTAATTATAGATGATGTAACTGCTCCGGTGATTACCTGTCCTAGTAATATTACTCAGGTAAATGATACAGGAGATTGTGGTGCAATTGTTACGTTTACAACTCCTACTGCGACTGATAATTGTACTACAGGTGGAGCTTCTACAAATATTTTATTTGTGTCTGATAATGGTGATGCAGTTGAGATTCCTGCCACATTAGTAGCGGAAGGCTATAATGTTACTTCTGTTTATAATGATTATACATCTGGGAATAACACAACCTTACAAGGTACGCTTACGAACTATGACCTTATTTACTGGCATGCCTCTGGCGCTAGTGGTTTTGGAGAAACGCATAATGCAGCAACGTTCACAAATCTAAACGCTTTTGTAGCTAATGGAGGTAATGTATTTGTAACGGGTTATGATGTTGTCGTTAGCCCCATTGACAATGAAATGATTTCATTCTTAGGTGGTACTTTGGGAAATGATATATCTAGTTCAAATGGCACCTTACTAGGGCCGAATAATCTTACGACCGGTTTTGCAAACATTACAGGAATGACTATCACCGCTCCAAATGGTGACCAAGATAATATTAACGGTTTACTACCTTCAGTAATCGTTGTTCTGCCTGGATTAGCTAATGGTGGCGCAGAATGGGGGATTAATGATATTGCTGGTGGAGAAATTGCTTGGGTATCTTCAGGCCAATTTGGAGGGACTTCTTTCCCCTCTTGGTCAACCCCAGGTTCAGGATACTACGAAGCTTTATTGAATTTTGCTTTTAATTCAACAGGGCAAACGATAATAGTACAAACAGCAGGTCTAGCTTCAGGGAGTACATTCCCTGTAGGAACTACAACTAATACATTTAGTGTTACAGATGCTGGCGGTAATACTTCTACTTGTAGCTTTGATGTAGTGGTAACAGATAGTGAAGCTCCAGTAGCAGACGCAACAGCTCTAACAGATGTAACTGCAGAATGTGAAGTGACTAGTTTAACCGCTCCAACAGCAACAGATAATTGTACAGCTACAGTAACGGTAACTAACGACGCAACTTTACCTATCTCAACTCAAGGAACTACAGTAGTGACCTGGACTTATGATGATGGTAATGGAAATACGTCTACGCAAACCCAAAATGTGATTATAGATGACGTTACTGCTCCAGTGGTTACTTGTCCTAGTGATGTTTTAATTACATGTTCAGACAGCGCCGTAGTAAACTATGTACTACCTACGGTAACAGATAACTGTAGTTTACAAGCGAGAGAAATAGGTGCAGACTTTACAAGTCTTGGTAACCTAAATGGTAAAGCATATTATATCTCAAACACTCCAGTTTCTTCTGTAGATGCTTTTGCAGCAGCTGCAACAAATGGATATAACTTGGTTACTATAAATAATCTTGAAGAAAATGACTTTTTATACAACCAGGTAAGTAGTTTAGGAGGTGAGATATTATTTGGTTTCAATGATGTAAACTCAGAAGGTACTTTTGTTTGGCAAAACGGTTCAACTTCTACGTATACAAATTGGAATACATTTGAACCTAATAATGCTAACGAAGAGGATTATACAGGTTTTACAACTAGTGGAAGATGGAATGATATACAAGCACAAACTCTTGTTAGATACCTGATAGAAGTAGAGTCATTCTCTATAAATCAGACAGCAGGTTTAGCTTCTGGTAGTACATTTCCAGTTGGTACCACTACAAATTCATTTACTATAACAGACCGTTCAGGTAACACAGCTTCTTGTAGTTTTGATGTGGTAATAGTAGCAGATACTACTGCTCCAGTAGCAGATGTTGCAACGCTAACCGATGTAACTGCAGAGTGTGAGGTAACAAGTCTAATTGCACCAACAGCAACTGACGATTGTGCAACTACAGTAACGGTAACTAATGATGCTACTTTACCTATCTCAGGAGAAGGAACTACAACAGTAGTAACTTGGACTTATGATGACGGAAACGGTAATACATCTACACAAACACAAAACGTAATTATAGATGACGTGACTGCTCCAGTAGCAGACGCAACAACTCTAACGGACATAACTGCAGAGTGTGAAGTAACAAGTTTAACTGCTCCAACTGCAACAGATAATTGTGCTACAACAGTAACGGTAACTAACGATGCAACATTACCTATCTCAGGAGAAGGAACTACAACTGTAGTAACTTGGACTTATGATGACGGTAACGGTAATACATCTACTCAAACACAAAATGTAATTATAGATGACGTAACTGCTCCAGTAGCAGACGCAACAACTCTAATGGATGTAACTGCTCAATGTGAAATAACAAGTCTAGTTGCACCTACTGCAACAGATAACTGTGCAGGTATAGTAACGGTTACTAATAACGTGACTTTGCCTATTACAGTTCAAGGTACAACGGTAGTAACTTGGACCTATGATGACGGTAATGGAAATACATCTACACAAACACAAAATGTGATTTTAGATGATGTAACGTTACCTGTGGCAGACGCTGCTTCACTACCTGATTTAGTTTTTAATTGTGAGGTAGCTAGTTTAACTGCACCTACAGCAACAGATAATTGTGTTGGAGTGGTAACTGGTACAGCTACTTTCCCGATTACATCAACTACGGTAGTTTCTTGGCAGTTTGATGACGGTAACGGTAACGTGAGCTCTCAAGACCAATTAGTAATTATCGAGCAAAGAGCTATAGATGCTATTGCAAACGTTACAGTTTGTGATTCATTTACCCTAGCCACTATAACCGGTGACTATTTAACTGGTTCTCAATTATATTATACGCAAAGTGATGGTAATGGTATCGCTTTCGCGGAAGCGGATACTATAAACTTCTCTGATTTTGCAAGTTATCCGGTGACTATATATGCTTATGATACTGATATGTCAGGTTGTAGTGCACAAACTAGTTTCCAGTTGACTATTACAGAAACACCAGTTATAAATCCGATTATGGACGTGACGGCTTGTGATGAGTATGTATTACCTGTATTAAGTGTAGGTTCTTATTATTCTTTCCCAGGTGGTAACGGTAGCTTGTTAAATGCAGGTACGGTGATCGATGCGACGCAAACTTTATTCGTTTATGCAGAAGATGTATCAGGAAACTGTACAGATCAAGAGACTTTTACAGTAACTATCTTACCGTTAGATGATGCGTCATTTAATTATAACACTACGGTTTATTGTCCTAGTGCTATAAATCCTACGCCTACTATAACAGGACTTGCTGGAGGTACTTTTACTTCTACAGCAGGGTTAGTTATTAATGCGGCAACAGGAAGTGTAGATCTAGATACTTCTATGAGAGGTACTTATATAGTTACTTATACAACTAACGGTGATTGCCCGCAATCAACAACGGTAAGTTTCACCATCGAAGATAATGTAGCGCCTACACCAGACACAACTGTTCTTGCAGATGTTGTTGCAGAATGTGAAGTGACTACTCTAGTAGCACCTACTGCGACAGATGATTGTAGTGCTGTAGTAACGGTAACTAACGATGCGATATTCCCAATCACAGGAGAAGGAACTACAACAATAGTATCTTGGACGTATGATGACGGAAACGGTAACACGTCTACACAAACACAAAATGTAATAATAGATGACGTTACTGCTCCAATAGCAGATGTCGCTACACTTACAGATGTAGTTGCAGAATGTGAAGTAACTAGCCTAGTTGCACCAACAGCAACAGACAACTGTGCAAACGCAACAGTAACTAACGACGCTATATTCCCAATCAGTGGAGAAGGAACTACAACAGTAGTAACTTGGACGTATGATGACGGTAATGGTAACACATCTACACAAACACAAAATGTAATTATAGATGACGTTACTGCGCCAGTTGCAGATGTCGCTACACTTACAGATGTGATTGCAGAATGTGAAGTGACTAGTCTAGTTGCACCAACAGCAACAGACAACTGTGCAAACGCAACAGTGCTTGTTTCTAACGATGCGATATTCCCAATCACAGGAGAAGGAACTACAACAATAGTAACTTGGACTTATGATGACGGTAACGGTAACGCATCTACACAAACACAAAATGTAATCATAGATGATGTTACTGCACCAGTAGCAGATGTCGCTACACTTACAGATGTAACTGCAGAATGTGAAGTAACTAGTCTAGCTGCACCAACAGCAACTGATAACTGTGCAAACGCAACAGTTGTTGTTTCTAACGATGCGATATTCCCAATCACAGGAGAAGGAACTACAACAGTAGTAACTTGGACTTATGACGACGGTAATGGAAACACATCTACACAAACCCAAAATGTAATAATAGATGATGTTACTGCGCCAGTTGCAAATGCTACTATTCTTACAGATGTAACTGCAGAATGTGAAGTAACTAGCCTAGTTGCACCAACAGCAACAGACAACTGTGCAAACGCAGCAGTAACTGTTTCTAACGACGCGATATTCCCAATCACAGGAGAAGGAACTACAACAGTAGTAACTTGGACGTATGACGACGGTAATGGAAACACATCTACACAAACGCAAAATGTAGTTATAGATGACCTTACTGCTCCAGTTGCAGATGCTACTATTCTTACAGATGTGATTGCAGAATGTGAAGTGACTAGTCTAGTTGCACCAACAGCAACTGACAACTGTGCAAACGCAACAGTGCTTGTTTCTAACGACGCGATATTCCCAATCACAGGAGAAGGAACTACAACAGTAGTAACTTGGACTTATGATGATGGAAACGGTAACACATCTACACAAACACAAAATGTAATCATAGATGATGTTACTGCTCCAGTAGCAGATTTAGCTACACTTGCAGATGTAATTGCAGAATGTGAAGTAACTAGCCTAGTTGCACCAACAGCAACAGACAACTGTGCAAACGCAACAGTGCTTGTTTCTAACGACGCAATATTCCCAATCACAGGAGAAGGAACTACAACAGTAGTAACTTGGACGTATGATGACGGAAACGGTAACACATCTACACAAACCCAAAATGTAATTATAGATGACCTTACTGCACCAGTTGCAAATCTCGCTACACTTACAGATGTAATTGCAGAATGTGAAGTAACTACTTTAGTAGCTCCAACAGCAACAGACAACTGTGCAAACGCAACAGTTGTTGTTTCTAACGACGCTATATTCCCAATCAGTGGAGAAGGAACTACAACAGTAGTAACTTGGACGTATGATGACGGTAATGGTAACACATCTACACAAACACAAAATGTAATTATAGATGACCTTACTGCGCCAGTTGCAGATGTTGCTACACTTGCAGATGTAATTGCAGAATGTGAAGTAACTAGTCTAGTTGCACCAACAGCAACAGACAACTGTGCAAACGCAACAGTGCTTGTTTCTAACGATGCTGTATTCCCAATCACAGGAGAAGGAACTACAACAGTAGTAACTTGGACTTATGATGACGGAAACGGTAACACATCTACACAAACACAAAATGTAGTTATAGATGACGTTACTGCACCGGTTGCAGATGTAGCTGCTCTTCCTACACTTAATTTTAACTGTGAAGTGACTGCATTAACAGCGCCTACTTCTACAGATAATTGTGCAGGAACTATTACAGCTACTAATACAGTGATATTCCCTTTAACATCTTCTACTTTAGTAAATTGGAGTTATGATGATGGTAATGGAAATGTAAGTTCTCAAGATCAACTGGTGGTGGTAGAACTTAGAGCTATGGATGCTATTTCTGATGTAACGGTTTGTGATACATATACCTTGCCTAACATCTCTGGAGATTTCTTAACTGGTTCTCAAATGTACTATACTCAAAGTGGTGGTAATGGTATCGCTTTCGCGGAAGCGGATGTATTAAATTACCTAGACTTTGCAGTATATCCAGTTACATTATATGCTTATGATGTAGATGCTGCAACAGGTTGTAGTGCCGAAACGAGCTTCTTATTAACCATTAATGAGTCGCCAGTATTAAGCCCTATTGCTGATGTCACAATTTGTGAGAAATATATTTTACCAGTATTAAGTGTTGGTGATTACTACACGTTCCCTGGTGGAAATGGTACACTAATGAATCCAGGTACAGTGATCGATGCGACACAAACCATATTTGTATATGCAGAAGATGCGAGCGGTAGTTGCACCGACGAGACGTCATTTATTGTAAATATTACACCTAGCGATGTTTTAGGAGCAACTTTTAACGATGCTAGTTTTACTTATGACGGTACTACTCATTCTATAGCAGTGGAAAATATACCAGCAACAGCAACGGTAGTTTATACTAATAATGATCAGGTAGATGCTGGTACTTATACAGTAACAGCAACAGTTACATCTGCAACATCTAGTTGTAATTCTGTAGTTCTTACCGCTACTATGGTTATAGATAGAGCACCACAGACCATTACTTTTGATTCTCTCATACGTAGAAGATTAAATGTAGATCCAGACTTCCAGCTTATGGCTAGTAGTACATCAGGTTTACCAGTAGAATACAATTTCAGTTTTACAGGTGCAACAGCTGCTGCAACGGTAAGCAATACTGGATTTGTAAACTTACTTGCCGAAGGTGAGGTTCTTATATCTGCAAGTCAGGCTGGTAATTCAAATTACTTACCTGCAACTGCAGTGCAACAAGTACTAGAGGTTTATCTAGGTGATAATGCAGATTTAGATTCAATATCTATAGATGGTAATATTACTAATAACCCAGCTAGTGAGGTTTATTATCTTATAGATTGTGGTACAGGTACAGATTCTGTTGAGGTGAATTTATCAAATTCTGATGGAGCAACATTTACTCCAGGTGCAACCTTTAGTATTGCAACGCCACGTCCAGGTATCTATACTCAAGAAGTAACGGTTACTGCAGATAATGGTCGCAATACTAGATCTTATATCATCACAGTAGAAAGAAGATTTGAGTTTGATGAAATCGTAGAGCAGAAGTATAATAACACTCTAGTAGTTAATAATAACTTTGATAACAATGGAGGTTATAACTTCGTTTCTTATGAATGGTTTAAGAACGGTAGACTAGTAAGTACAGAACAGTTCTTTTCTGAAGGTGATAACGCTTCTGATCTTCTAGATCCTACAGCAACTTACTATGTAAGAATGACTACAGATGCTGGTGAGGTTTTACAGACTTGTATATCTAGTGTGAGTTTAGGAAATACATTCTCACTTACTGTTTTAGAAAATCCTGTTATTCAAGGACGTTTGTTACAAGTAAGAGCAGATTATCCTGCAGCAGAGTTAGACCATGCGATGTATCAAATATATTCTGCTCATGGGCAGTTTATTAAGGCAGTGAGTGTTCAAGGATTAGAATCTCAAATTAGACTTTCAGAGAGTCTGCCCGTGGGATTATATAGACTTGTTCTTATTACTTCACAAAGAACAGAATCTGTAAACTTCATTAAAAATTAATCTGACTTTATTATGTATAACAAACAAAATCCCAGAGTACCTATGAGCCAGTTTAAAAGAAGGTTCTTAAAATTACCATTACTATCTATTGCTTTATTAGGAATGTATAGTTCTTATGCGCAGTCGGACTGGAAAGCATCTGTAGGAGGGCAAATGTCCTTTGCAGAACTTAGAGCAGACCAGAGTACATTAAACACCTCTACAGATCCTGGAGCAGGTTTTAATCTAGGCATATCTTATGGACTTAATGAAAGCTGGAGTTTACATTCTGGTATAGGAATAAGCTATATAGAAACTAGCAATAACAGTTCAAATTATAGTGACCAAGCGGCTGCAACAGATTTTGAGGGTGAAAACTTTGAATTTAGATATAGGCTTGAGAATTATTCTGAAAGGCAGAAAAGCACCATGCTATCTATTCCTGTAGGAGTACAGTATGAGTCTAAAGGAAGTCAGACTAGATTTTACTCTAAAGCTGGTGCCAGTGTAAATGTGTTTCTTAGCCCTAAGGTAGAAGGTAGGGCAAACAGACTGACTACTAGTGGTTACTTTGAAAGGTTCAATGCTGTACTTACTGCACCGGCATTTGCTGGTTTTGGAACCTTTGATGAAATTCAATTTTCTGAAAACGACCTAGACATTAAGAACAGTTTTAATGCTTTTCTAGAAATAGGAGTGAAGGAAAAATTTGGTTCTAATAATTGGGTTTACATAGGTTTATTTGCAGAGTATGGACTTAACGATTTGTTGGAAAACAATAACTCTAATCTGATAGAATACAACCAGAATACACCTACAGATTTTATCAATAACAGTAGCTTAAACTCTACTATAGGTAATGCACCATTATTTGATAAAGTGACTCTTAATATGGTAGGGTTGCGTGTCAAATATGAATTTGGTATCTAGATTTTAAAAATCTACTAACGTTAAAAAGCCTCTTCAAATTAAGTTTTGAAGAGGCTTTTTTATTTCTAAGAAGAATTTAAAAACAGGATATTAGTTCTGTTTTTACTCTATTTTAATGCGCCCATTTTTTTAAGAACCTTATCAGCTTCTGCATATGCTTTATCACTCGCTGTGCGATCTGTTGTAGAAAGTGTGTGGTAATCTTTCATGAGCTTCTCATATTGAGACTGCAGTTTTTCTATTTCTGTTTTCTTTTTAAATAATCCGAACATGGTGTGTAGTTTTAAAAGTAGTCGTGATGATTCTTATACCTTTCTTTTAAGTTTTTCTATTGCATTTTTTGCAATAAAAAAGAGCAGTAAGAATATCTGGTGTAGATATACGTACTGCTCTTTCTTAATTTTAGTTGAGGTCTATATATTACCCCTTTTAATACTAACAGCATTTGCAAACCACTGGAAAGCAAAGAAACTAATTAGAAAACCGATAACAAAAGGGTTATCTATATTACCAGTAGTAAAGCTTATAAATAAAGCAACAGAAGCGATAATAGTCATGATACCAGCAGCGAGCGGCATCATGTATTTAGGTTTAGTCTCTAGATAGAACATGCTCCACGGAATCATTAATATAAGTCCAGCTATGGCAACCATTAAAAACCTACCATCTTCTAGTGCAAAATAAGCAGCCACACCACTAAGTGAGGTGAATACACATATACCGGTAAATATTACGGCTTGCTTTTCTTTCTTGCTTAATAAGAACTTTGCATATTTATTAAAGCTGAAAAGTAATTTTGAAATAGGGCCTATAATCCATGTGCTCAAAGCAACCAGTGCTAGTAGTATTACAATAGGAGAGAGAAAAGGCTCCAGCGCAGGTACTGAGTCTGCAACATATCTTAATAATCTAGTCCCTGCATAAAAACCTATGATAAAATACCATTGATATTTTGCAGCCATATTACCTATCCAGAATTGGTATTTTAAAAACCATCGATATACAAAATACTTAGCCTGTAACGCCTCCATCATTCCTGATTGAGCATAAGAGTTATTTGGGTCATAACGTAGAGCCTCTTTAAAATGCTCTAGCGCTTCTTTGTGCTGTCCCGTTTCTAGCTTGTTCCAGCCGTAATTTGTGTGGGTATAAGAATCTTCTGGATTTTCTCCCAGCGCACCTTTTAAAGTTTCTTCAGACTCTGCTTTCTTATTCTGTTTTAATTGTGCCGTACTTTTTACATTTAAAGCGAGCAAGTTAGCTGGATCTAGAGATAAAGATTTTTCAGCCAGTTGTTCTGCTTCTTTATACCGCTTTCGCGAAAGCGATATATGAGCCAACATTGCATAGTTTTGTGGTTCATGTGGATTTAAACTTATCGCTTCTTTCAGTAATTCTTCGGCATCATCATAACGCTCTACATCTAGCATTATTCTCGCCTTAGTGGCGTATAATAAATCTGTAGATGGTGATAACCCTATAGCTATGTCTATAAAGTGATTTGCCTTTTTAGGGTCGTCTTGAGCTAGGTTTACTTCGGCCAGTAAATGCAGACAGGATATACTATTAGGATCTTGAGTCAGTGCCTGATTAAGTAACTGCTCTGCCTGTGGATAGCGTCTTTGCTGGAAAAGTAAATAGGCTCTTTCGTATAAGGCTTCTATCATTACTTTTTAATCTTCAAATAAGTCAGTATGTCGTCATAAAGCCCAGATTCATTTGCATATACAGCAAAGTTCTTTGCAGTGGTAAACCATTCCTTAGTACTAGGTTTATGTTGTTTGAGAGATTTTAAAAGATCTTTTGTAACCAGGGGTTGTGGTGCTCCTAATTTAATTGCGTCTTCTAGTTTGTTCTCAATTGCGATATCTATCACAGCTTCTATGTCTGCACCAGAGTATTCTGGAGCTTTTTTAGCAAGTGCTTTAGTGTCTATATCTTTAGTAGGTTTCTCTTCTAGTTTTAGGTCAAAAATGGCCTCACGTGCTGGAGCATCTGGCGGCGGTACAAAAAGTATGCGGTCAAATCTTCCTGGACGTCGGAAGGCAGTATCTAGATGCCACGGCATGTTAGTCGCTCCTAAAATAAGTAGACCTTCATTATCATTAGATATTCCATCCAGCTCTTGTAAAAACTGATTGATTAAATTTTTACCTGCGCTTTGTTTCATGTCACTACGACTAGCACCTAGAGCATCTATTTCATCAATAAATAAAACACAAGGCGTATTATTTCTAGCAACTTCAAAAATGCGGTGTAGGTTTTTTTCAGAATTACCTATCCACATATCTAGAATGTCATTGAGACTTAAGGATATAAATTTTGCGTTGATTTGTCCTGCAGTAGCTTTGGCAATGTAAGTTTTACCACATCCTGGAGGTCCGTAAAGTAAAATACCGCCACCTATTTTTTTACCATAGGCTTTGTAAATTTCTGGATGTAATAAAGGCTGCACGATCTTTAAATCGATCTCGCGCTTTACATTATCCATACCGCCTACATCCTTAAAACTTATTTCTGGTTTTTCTATAAAGACGCTTGCTTCATTAAATCCATCGTCATAGTCGTCATCATATTCATCACCTTCTTCATAATCACCTTCACTAGTAGATGGTCTTCTTAATTGTTTATCTAACTCGTCATCACTAAAATCGGGATGAAATTTCAATAAATCTTGATAAGCATCTATCGCCTGTCGAGTGTCATTAGACCTCACTAATGCACGTGTGTAGAATAAATGAGTGTCTAGATCTTTATTGCCTTCTTGAATCAGGCTTTCTAAGATAACGATGGCCTTAGAATAATTTTTCTGTTTATAAGAAATAAGAGCGAGACCTATTCTAGCTTTGGGCTCTGCCTTGTACTGTAAAATAATTTCATATTCTTCCTCAGCTTCTTCTAGCATGTTAGCTAGTCGCAGTGATTCGGCCAGGTGTAATCTCAATGGGATATTATCTGGAGAGAATTCTAGTGCTTCTCTTAAATTTTGAATAGTCTTATCGTCCATTTATTTTCTTCAATAGATTTTCAAATAGGGGCATTTTTAGTTTTTAAATCTCCATGCAACAAAGCGAGATTCTTTATTACCGGTAGTCATTTCTACAACTCTTACGTCTGCTTTGAGCTTTTTAAGTTGTTTGAGAGGTTTGATGAGGTTTTGCTTTCGCGAAAGCAAACACGTAAACCATCCTACCTGATTTTTAAAAGCTACAGATTCTTTAATCATACGCTTTATAAAAAGTGCTTCACCACCATTGCACCAAAGCTCGTGCGAGTGACCGCCAAAGTTGCGTATCTCTTCTCTAGTACCTAGTTTTCTTTGTTTAGTGATATTTGCTTTTATAGCTTCTTCTTCACTAGTGTAAAAAGGAGGGTTACACATCGTGAAATCATAGTTTTCACCTTCTAGAATAACACCTTTAAAAATATTTCCTTTATCAATTTGATGACGTATTTCTATAGCATCATTTTTTGAGGTATTCTTTTTTGCAAATCCTACACTGTCGTCATCTACATCACAGCCTACCATTTTCCAGTCGTAAATAGCATTACCTAAAATAGGGTAAATGGCACTGGCACCACAGCCTATGTCTAGACCTGTTCTATCACCTTTTTCAAGAAGGTCAGAAATGTGGTGTATGTAGTCTGCACGACCTGGAATAGGTGGGTATAAGGATTGTTCTGGAAGTTTCCAGTATTTGATTTTATAATGATGTTTTAATAAAGCGGTATTGAATTCTAGTATAGAGCTAGCGTCACTAAAATCTATGGTGGCTGCTCCCGTAGGGCTTTCAATTATATGTTGTTCTAATTCTGGGTGTGATTCAGTTAGTTTTTTAAAGTCGTAACCGTATCTATGTATGTTTCTTAAATGCATGATGCAAAGATACTTTAAGTAAAATGTTATTACCTATAATGTACTTCAAAGTTATTCTAGTATCATTCAATTTTAATGAAGATAAAAAACAATACTAGACTGGTTATTTCACTAAAAACGGAACTGCATTTCTCATACTGCTGTCTTCAACCTAATAAACTACCTTTGCAAAAAATTACCAGTATGAAATCCTTTGTAGATCTGAATCTTAAAACGCCATTAATTAATGGATTAGAAGAATTAGGTTTTGAGACCATGACGCCTATTCAAGAAGAGGCTTTTCCAGTTATTCTTTCAGGTCGAGACATGATAGGTATCGCGCAAACAGGTACTGGTAAAACGCTAGGTTACATGTTGCCATTGCTTCATGAACTTAAATATGCTCAAGTTAATGATCCTAGAGTATTAGTTCTTGTACCTACTAGAGAGCTGGTAGTACAGGTAACTGAAAATATAAATCAATATTCAAAGTATCTTAATTTACGTGTGTTGGGGATTTATGGAGGGACAAATATCAATACGCAGAAAAAGGCATATGCTGACGGTGTGGATATACTAGTCGCTACACCTGGTAGACTGTATGATCTTATTATAAGTCAAACGGTAAATTTAAAGAACTGTAAAAAGGTAGTAATAGATGAGGTAGATGTAATGCTGGATCTAGGTTTTAGATTTCAATTAACTAATATCTTTGATCACTTACCTAAGAGACGTCAGAATATAATGTTCTCTGCAACGATGACAGATCAGATAGAAGGTTTTATTAAGGAATATTTCTATAATCCTGAAAAGATTTCTATTGCTGTTTCTGGTACACGTTTAGAGAATATAGAACAGACCGCTTATGCTGTAGAAAATTTTTACACTAAAGCAAATCTACTCATGCACTTAGTGAGTGATAGAGAAAAGTTTCACAAAGTACTGGTCTTTGTGGGTAATAAGAAAAGCGCAGATAGATTACAAGAAGTGCTTAGTCCCCATTATGGTGGAGAAATATCTGTAATACACTCTAACAAGACACAAAATTATAGATTGCGTTCTATTGAACTTTTTGATAGTGGTGAGAGTCGTATTCTAGTTTCTACAGATGTGATGGCGCGTGGACTGGATCTTGATAAAATATCGCATGTTATTAACTTAAATGTACCTGCGTTTCCTGAAAATTATATGCACCGTATAGGTAGAACAGGTCGTGCTGAAGAAAAGGGTAGATCTATCTTGTTCTACACAGAAAAAGAAAAAGAAGATAAGGAGAACATAGAGGAATTGATGAGTTATAAAATTCCTGAAATAGAGTTTCCTGAAGAAGTTGAGATTTCAAAACAAAAAACACCAGAAGAGAAACCTGTAGTACGTGAGATTTTTAACCCTCATAAAGTAATAGAAGAGCAACGTGGAGCAGCTTTTCATGAAAAAAGTGAGAAGAATTCTAAGACTAATGAAGGAGGTAGTTACCGCCGTATCATAGCAGCTAAATATAAAAAACCTAAAACGCGTGGTGATAAAGGAGCAAATAGACGTCGTAAAAAATAATACTATTTTATAGTTCTTCATGCTTTAGTACTTTCATTTTTAAAGTGGTGTCATTATTCTGGTAACAATTTCTTAATGTAGGTATCTACTTATGTAAGCGTCTGAAAATCTTATTTTCGCGAAAAATTAAATTAATTTGAAGAAGCTATTATTTTTTTGTTTCATAATTTTAAGTGCAACATTTGTAAATGCACAAGCTGTAAACACGGCATATTTGTGTTTAAGTAATGGAGATATAGTTCTTGCAGATTTAAGTTCTTGTAGTTCTACGGTAGTTGCTACAAATACTCAGTCCATGTTTGACATAGCGCAAGGTGATAGCGCTACTACTCTTTATGGAATACGTGATACAGAGTTGTATTTAATAAATCTTAATACAGGTAATTTTACCTTATTAGGTAGTCTTACAATCATAGGACATAGTGGTAGCTTTAGGGTAGACTCGCTGGTAAAAGAGCAAAATGGTGTTTTACTAGGGGTGAATAAAAATGGCCAAGGAGAATTATTCAGAATTGATGTAGCCGCACTTACCGCCACTAATTTAGGAGCAACAGGTTTCAATAGCGCAGGAGATTTAACCTACTTTGATGGAGATCTTTATCTAAGTGCGACAAATAGTGAACTGGTACAAGTTAATGTAGCAAACCCAAGTGCCTCTTTCTTAATAGGTAGTATGGCTAGCAGTGGTTTTGGAAATGTTTTTGGTGTAGTTACTATAATAACAGCAAATCCGTGCTCTGCTACACCTACCATAGAACTAGTTGCAACTGGTGGACGTACTACTAAATTTGTTGATGTAACTAACGGTAATACTACTAATAACTGTACTAGTTTTTCACCTTCAGATATTTTTGGAGCTGCAGAGGTAACATCAGACATACTTTGTCCTATCAATGTAGAAATTATTGATACCACACGCATGAGTCCTGATCCTACTTCTTACTGCAGTCAGGCAACTACGACTTTAAGTGCAAATGCAGATCCTACCGTAGCATTAGGAACTTATTCTTATGAATGGCGAGAGCAAGGTAGTACTATGATTATAGGAACTAACAGCACATTACCTATAAACATTAATACAACTACTGTTTATGAATGTACGATAACAGATAGTGGTATTGCACCACCAGATAACTTTGCAGTAGATGCGATTACTATAATTGTAGAACCTATGCCTACATGGACGCCACTAGGTAATATCTATGTAAACTCAACCTATACACTACCTGGAATTACAGGAACTAATGTGCCTGCTAACAGTGCTTATTATACAGGTCCTAATGGAACAGGGATACTATATAATATAGGAGATGTAGTTACAGAACTTGATTTTATAACTAATCCGGTCACTTTATATATTTATGGAGATGAGACTAACGGTTGTGAAATAACAGGACAGTTTGATCTAGAATTTGTAGACGTACAATTAACAATAGCACCAGGCGGTATACAAGATATTTGTGCAGGAGAAACAGTGACTCTAACTGCCACACCTACTCCAGCAACAGCATATGGAACTTACACTTATAATTGGACCGATTCTCAAAACACGGTTTATCCTAATACAGATACTATAGTTTTTACGGCAACAGTAGATACTACGGTAGCGGTAATGGTAAATGACTCTGGTGTAGAAAACGGTGTAGATATGGGATTTGATATGACAGATTTCAATGTCTTGACACCAGTTGATATAACAGCTATTACTGATCAGACTGCGACTTCTACTTTTACTTTTCCAACTATTAATGGAACCGGATTAACCACTGCAGAGCGTTATTATACACAACCTAATGGTATGGGAACTGTATATGATGCAGGTGATATTGTTAATGCGTCAGATTTTACAACGTTACCGGTAACCCTTTATATGTATGACACTAACGGTGCATGTGAAGATCAAGAAAGTTTTGTACTCAACTTTGATACACCTATATCGTTAACGGTTTCTATAAACGCTACGGCAAATGATTTTTGTGCCGGAGAAATAACAAATTTAACTGCCACACCTAATCCTGCAATGGCGCAAGGAACGTACACCTATCAATGGGTAGAGCAAGGCACAACGGCCGTTTTATCTACAGGTAATACTCTAACGGTAACACCTTTAGTAAATACTACTTATGAATGCACGGTGACAGATAGTGGATTAACTACTAATAATACGGCAACTTCTACCATAACAATTAATGTAATCGATGTGCCAGTTATTGATGTAATAAATAATCAAAACAGCACCACCACATTTACATTTCCTACTATCACAGGTATGAACTTGAGCGGTAATGAGATGTTCTTTACACAGCCAGACGGCTTAGGAACAGCTTATAATGCTGGAGATGTAATAGATAGAATAGAATTTGCTAGTTATCCAATTACAATTTATGCCTATGATGTAAATGCCTCAGGCTGTAGTGATCAGGTTAGTTTTAATCTGGTAATAACAGAAGATGTAATTATCCCAGAGCCAGAGGTTGAGTTGTTTCATGTGCCAGATTACATGACACCTAATAATGATGGGTATCATGATTACTGGCAAATAGAGGTTTTAGAACCGTCCGTTCAGTTCAGTAATATCTATATTTTTGATAGGTACGGTAAATTACTCAAGCAACTTTCCATAGACGGGCCAGGTTGGGACGCTACTTATAATAATAACCCATTACCATCTTCTAGTTATTGGTATAGTTTTGAATATACCTATAATGGTGTTACAGTTTTAGAAAAGGGATTCTTTGCAGTAAAACGTTAAGACGGTGGATTAATTTATCGCTCGTATTAGAAATGATTATTTTAATAAGTTCGCTTTCGCGAAAGCGGAA
Organism: Nonlabens sp. Asnod3-A02; assembly: GCF_045063755.1. Classification (NCBI taxonomy): domain Bacteria; kingdom Pseudomonadati; phylum Bacteroidota; class Flavobacteriia; order Flavobacteriales; family Flavobacteriaceae; genus Nonlabens; species Nonlabens sp. Asnod3-A02. The sequence continues at coordinate 211,506 of NZ_JBEFOC010000006.1, read as the reverse complement.
TTTCAACAACCATAACACTAATTAACACTAAACGACTTAAAAGTGGTCTAATAGTTGAAAAGTGATGGTAGAATATGTCCGAAAGTGTAAGAGGACTTAACTATATTGCACACCTTAATTTAAAGAAAATGAAAAAATTACTTTTAGTATTATTTTTAGCCGCTGGAACAGCAATGGCACAAACTGGTTATGTAGCATCTGAAGCTCTTCTTCAATCTATGCCAGAATTTCAAACAGCGCAACAAGAAATCACTAAATATGCAGAGTCTATTAAAGCTGATGATGTAAAAGCAGAAAACAATGCTAGAACTAGAATGGCAGAGTTGCAACAAAAAGTACAAGAGCTTTCTAAAACAGCAACAGATGAGGCTGCTTTTAACAAAGAAGTAGAGGTTTACAAAACACAAGCAGCTGCTATCGAGAGCGAGTTAGTGAATAGTAAAAGAATCGCAGAGCAAAGACTTGGTGAGAAACAAAACAAATTAATCACTCCTCTTACTATTAAGTTGAATGAGGCGATTAAAAAAGTAGCTCTTGCCAAAGGTTATAAAGTAGTAGTAGATATTAATTCTATCGCTTTTGCAACTGAAGAAACTAACATCAGTCAGGATGTAGCTAGAGAATTAGGTATTCCTATGCCGTCTAACTAAGACTTAATCGTTATTATTTAAAAGTCACTTCTATAGAAGTGACTTTTTTTTTGGATTTTCTTAAGGTAGATTATGTTAAATTTCTTAACATTGTTTAATATGGATGGAGAACCATATTATATTTGTTTATACAATAGTCCCCTTTACATAACATATGTCAATACCTACAAAACGATTTAATTTTTTCATGCATACGTGCATGATAATTATATGCGCTTTGGTTTTAAGTCAACCAGTGATAGAGGTATTTGTAAAACTTGATAATAATATTACCGTTATCGATACAGATGTGGACAGTGATTTTGATGTAGAAGAGAACTCAAAAAAAGAGCTAGAGGACGAGTCAACTTTTAATGACTTCTATTTTGTAGCTTCAAATGACGAGATTCTAAATAAAATTGTTTTAAATTATTTAATCGATTTAGTTTGGGAAAGTCATTCTCAAGAAATTCTTATACCGCCGCCTAAAGGGATGCTAGCATAACATCCGTAGAGGTAATATCTCAAATTTTATATTTATCAATGAATTGATTTTACAGTTAAATCAATTTTTAAAGTTCCTTTATTTATAGGGGATAACACAAATTTTATGCATTATTCAAATCCGTTTAAAAATTTTAAAAATGATATCCCGGCTAGTGTCGTGGTGTTTTTTGTTGCTTTACCTTTATGTCTGGGTATTGCACTAGCTAGTGGTGCGCCACCATTTGCTGGACTTATAGCTGGTATTATAGGTGGTATAGTAGTAGGTTCTATAAGTGGCTCTAATATAGGTGTCAGTGGTCCGGCTGCTGGACTTGCTTCTATAGTTGCCCTTGCGATTAAGGACTTTGGTGGTCTAGATAATGGAGGTTTTGAAATTTTATTGGTCGCCGTGGTGATGAGTGGAGTGATACAAATTGTTCTAGGCTTATTAAAAGCAGGAATTATCGGTTATTACTTTCCATCATCAGTTATTAAAGGGATGTTAGTTGGTATAGGAGTTATTATTATATCTAAACAGATTCCTCACTTTTTTGGACTAGATGAAAATTATGAAGGAGCTTGGGATTTCTTTCAAGAAGATGGAGAGAATACTATTACTGAGATTTTAAGGATAGGAGAGTTTATAAGTCCAGGAGCTACGCTTGTAGGTTTTATAGGTCTAGGGATACTATTACTTTGGAATAACGTCTTGAATGGTAAGTCAAAGATCTTTGAAATTATTCAAGGACCATTAGTTGCCGTGGTTGTTGGGATTATATATTATGTTCTTACAATGGATGCAGGATATTGGAGTATTTCTACAGATCATTTAGTAAAAGTTCCCGTACCAGAAGATTTTGATTCTTTTGTAGGGCAGTTTAGGTTTCCAGATTTTTCTCAGGCTTTAAGAGGTGATGTTATTTTAGTTGGTTTTACTATTGCCCTTGTAGCATCATTAGAAACCTTATTATGTGTTGAGGCGACTGATAAATTAGATCCGCGTAAGAGAGTAACACCTACCAATAGAGAATTGATAGCACAAGGAACTGGTAACATACTCTCTGGTCTAGTTGGTGGATTGCCTATAACACAGGTTATTGTTAGAAGTAGTGCAAACATTCAATCTGGTGGTAGAACAAAGATGAGTGCTATTTTACATGGTTTCTTGTTACTGGCATCAGTAATTTTGATTCCGACTTTAATGAATAAAATACCTTTGTCTGTTCTTGCGGCCATACTTTTAGTAGTAGGATACAAGCTAGCAAAGCCGTCAACATTTAAACAAATGTGGAAAGCAGGCTGGAGACAGTTTATACCATTTATTGTAACGGTTGTGTTGTTGTATTTTAATTTCCTGTTAGGAGTAGGAGTAGGGCTTGCTATAGGAATTATAGTTACACTTTATCAGAGTTTTCAAAACTCTCACTTTCTTCATGCTACACAAAGTAATGAAGATGGTAGAAATGAAGTAAAAATGGTCCTTGCAGAAGAGGTTACTTTCTTTAATAAAGCAACTATATTAAAGGAGTTGGACAATTTACCTCAAAATACATTTCTAGAATTAGATGTTAGAAAAACTAATTATCTAGATCATGATGTTATAGAAATACTTGACGATTTTAGAGAAAAGGCAAAAAACCGTAAAATTAATATTAAATTGATATCTGAAAGAGGTATTATTGAGAATCCAGATAGTTTCTTAGAGTTTTTCAAATTAAGACCTATTCAAGATAAATTTAAATTTAAAAGATAAAAAGATGAAAGCACATACTAAAGAATCTCAATCTACCATGACACCAGAAAAAGCAGTCCAGTTTTTATCTGAAGGAAACGAGAGATTTCAAAATAATTTAAAAGCAAATCGCAACCTATTACAACAAGTTAACGATACTAGTGAGGGACAATTTCCTTTTGCTACCATATTAAGCTGCATTGATTCTAGAGTGTCTGCAGAGCTTGTTTTTGATCAAGGTCTAGGTGATATTTTTAGTGTACGTATCGCAGGTAACTTTGTAAATGAGGATATTCTAGGAAGCATGGAATTTGCCTCAAAACTAGCTGGTACTAAATTAATAGTCGTTCTAGGACATACAAGTTGTGGTGCGATAAAAGGAGCCTGTGACCATGCGAGACTAGGTAATCTTACTAAGTTAATACAGAAGATAGAACCTGCAGTAGACGCAGTAAAAGAACCTCAAGAAGAAGAAAAACGTAATTCTAAAAATCTAGAATTTGTGGATGCCGTTTCTGCAAAGAACGTAGAACTGACCATCGATAGAATACGTAAAGAAAGTCCTGTTCTTAAAGAGATGGAAGATGATGGTGATATAAAAATAGTAGGAGCAATGTACAATGTTGCAACAGGAGCAGTAGATTTTTTATAAATAGCACTTTACTTTGTTGATATTTAAAAGCGTTTTTTACATGTTGTAAAAGACGCTTTTTTTATCTATCAAAAATATCTGTTTTTTCCAGTTCTAGAGAGGCTGTTTCATAACCTATCTCAAATATTTCTCGCAAGGCTTTAAAATTAAATAAACCATAATTATATAGTTTATCTGGTTCTATAAGAAGATCACATTGTGTAAATTTTATTTTGTCTTGATGGTATTGATTAATCGCATAGGCTCTACTAGCCACATCATAAGAGTGTTTTAATTTACGACTCTTTAGGTCTACCTTATTTACATAACTTCCTATTTTAAGATCACAATCGTCTAATAAATCGATGGGAAAGTTATTGATAACGCCGCCATCTACATAGAGATTACCATCTATTTCTATAGGTGTAAAAATACCAGGAAAAGCAGCACTGGCTAGAATTGCGGCATATATTTCTCCTTCTTTAAACACTTTAAGTTTACCTGTATTGAGGTCTGTAGCCGTAACAGATAATGGCGTTTTTAGACATTTAAAACTGTTCTCTGGAATGTAATGAGATAAACTCTCTATAAATACAGAAGAGTTGATAAAACCAGCCTGTCTAAAAGCAAATTTTCTAGGGTGAAAAAGATTAGACTGCTCAAAGAAATTGAATATATCATCTACATCTATTCCCATAGCATACAGCGCACCCACCAGCGCACCAGCACTTGTACCAGTTATTTGATGGACAGTAATATCATTCTCTTGCAGTGCTTTTATAACACCAGCATGAGCAATACCTCTAACACCACCTCCAGAAAGTGCAATACCTATTTTCATTTATTTTACTCTTTTTTACTCTTTTACTTCTTTTATTTCGTCGTTCTTCTTAATAAATAAATAATATCCATTCACCACTAAAATACCTAGATTAGTAATGATGATGGGAATGTTAACGGTGTCAAATAAGAAACCATAAAGTATAAATATCGCACAACCTAATGAATTCACAATACGCAATGTATTGATGTTTTTCATAAAAAAGGATATTAATACGACTACACTCGCTGCATATCCTACTAAATCTAATGTTTCTGTACCGAAGGTAAAATCCATAATTCAAATTTGAACTGCAAAATTACCGTTATTAAACCTAATTAAGTTATTCAATTATAATTTATAATAGAGATAAGAATAAAGTACTGCCACTATTATAGATGCAGTATTCTACCCTTTATGACTTAAATTTGCAACTAGATAAGGAAGGTTATGGACTTTTTAAATGAGATATTAGAATTCAGATTTTATAACTATGTAAAATCATTACATCTCATTTTTGTAGTGACGTGGTTTGCAGGCTTGTTTTATATTCCTAGACTTTTTGTGTATCAAATTGAAGCACATGCAAAGCCAGAACCAGATAAAAGCATACTTCTTAAACAATTGAAAATAATGACCAGTAGGTTGTGGTTTATTATCACCTGGCCTAGTGCTGTTCTAACCGTTTTTTTTGCTGTCTGGTTATTAATTTTGAGACCAGGATTACTAGAGTACAGCTGGATGCATATTAAGTTAGGTTTTGTTTTACTACTATTTATTTACCACATAAAAACTCATTTTATTCAAAAAGAACTGCAAACGGATATTGTTAAATGGACTTCTAACGGTATGCGCATTTACAATGAGGGAGCAACTTTAATTTTATTTTCAGTAGTGTTTTTAGTCATTGTTCAAAGTGCTATCAATTGGATTTATGGTCTGGTTGGCCTTTTAGTTTTTGCAGTCATTTTAATGCTCTTATTTAAATTATATAAAAGAATAAGAGAGAAGAATAATAGTTAGGGTTTGTTGTTATTCCGCTTTCGCGAAAGCGAGATAAAAACCATCTATCTCTATATTATTTAAGTAATACCTACAAGTGTTCTAGCACTTATACAATAAAAGGAGCTGAGGTATGGATACGTTTGCTAGTTGCTTTTTAAGAAACAGCAACTTTATTTGCAGCATGAATCCCAGAATAAATAGCGCCATCCATATAGCCACCATTTAGAGGAGAGGTTTCTGTACCAGAAAATATCAGTTTACCATCGAAGTATTCTTCTTGATAAATAGGGTTGCCATAACCTGGATTTAATCCATCATTTTTAAGAGTTCTAGAAGATGTGTGGAGATCTATAGACCAGTCCTTTTCTACGTATTCTAGATAATCATACACTTCTGGACCTAAGTACGTCGCAATGTGTTTCAAGATAATAGCTTTTCTATCTGCCGGCTGGAGATCTCTTAATCCTTCATTAACAAAGCCCATTAAAGAATAAATTCCAGTTGATGGATCACAATGATCATAAAGCTCTGTCATGGGACCTATCTGTCCTATGAGCATGCCAGATAAATCTCGTTCTCTCCAGAATGGTTTTTTAAAAGTTATTCCCGCTTTAATGGCATGACTCATCCAGGTGTGCGTTGCGTTCATAGCAGTTTGTAGACGTTCAGGTAATTGCGGTTTAAAATCTATATGAGATACAATGCGCGGCGGTATAGTTACTACAACTTTGTTTGCGGTAAAATTTTCATTTGCCGTGTGCACCTCAAGAAAGTTGTCCTTTTCTATAACTTTATGGACTGTGGTGTTGGTCTTAATACAGTCTTTTATCGAGCTGGATAAAGCTTCTATCATAGAAGTACTACCACCTACTATACGTTGAGAAGCAGGAGCATTAGAATCACTTTTAAAATAATGAGCTGGTGCCATGGCGTTATAAACCAGTATACTGTTACCATCTACATACTGATTAAAAGCTGGTATTTTTAAAAGTTGGAGTACATCTTTTACATGAGTGTGATGACCTTGAAACCAAGTGGCTCCTAGGTCTATGCCTTTTTGGGTGAGAATTCTACCACCTATGCGTTCACGAGATTCTAGAATAAGAACATCATTCTCGCCTAGTCTTTTTAATTGAAAAGCAGTGGTAAGACCAGATAGTCCAGCACCTATAATAATATACTTGTAATGTTTCATGAATCAGTTATTCATTAAATGCTATCGTGAGCAATGACAGTTCTAGTGGATCATACATTGCAGTTACATTTACGTAAAAGTTGTTATCTAGTAAAGGGTTAGTATACGGCATTGCGGTAGCCTAATAAACAATTTGTTATTTTCAATGTTTTGTAGCGTACACAAAAGCTTTAAAAAGTAAGAAAGACTTATTTTTTATCCTTAGTTATAGGCACATTGTTATCTTTAATTTTTAACTCACTGTCACTTAATATAACCGTACGAGTAGGGTAGGCTAGATCAATACCAGCCGCGTCAAATTTTTCTTTGATCGTTTCATTTACATCACATCTCAAGTCAAAGGAGTCTTGAAAATTGCGGCACCAGGTCCAGGCTCTTATAGTTAAGGTAGAGTCATTAATTTTAGTCATGGCAGTTCTTACCATAGGGACACCATCCATGATTTGAGCTTGTGTGCGGTTATCAATGCTCAATCGGTGGTTTTCACACACCTCGCTCATAATAGTTTTGGCAACTTGTACATCACTATCATAAGAAATTCCCATCTCTACATGTTCACAACATTTATGCTCTCCTAGATCGTAATTAATCAGCTTTTCTTTATTAATTATCGCATTAGGAATAACGATCATCTTGTTTTCAAAATTGCGTATTACGGTATGTCTCAAAGTAATATCTGTAACCGTACCTACCATGGTGTCGGTAACGCGTATAATATCACCTATTTTAAAAGGCTTAAAAGAGATTATAAAAATACCACCTATAAGATTAGAGAGTGCTTCTTGTGATGCAATACCAGCGACTAGTGCTAGAATACCAGCACCACCTAATGCGGTTTGTGCGACGCCTCTTAAAGAAGGAAAGGCTAGTAAACCAAAAAGAGTACCAGTAAAGTAAATTATAATAACGACTAGATACCTAAAGAATTTATAACTGGTAGGGTCTTCATTTGCTCTTATTTTCTTTTTTATAGTACCTAGAAACCACATGTTAATAGTCGCCGCGATAACTATAGTAATGACAGATAAAAACCCTAGATAAAGAGCCAGTTTAAAATTGGCCACCATAGCGTCATTATCCTCTTTATCCACAAAAACAAAACCTATAGAGATAGCACCTAAAACGATCCATAACGCATTAAGTATGACTCTCACTAGCTTAATAGAGGTAGCTTTCTCACCAGGAAAACGTTCTTTTTCTTTTTTTAATAACCAGCGGTATAAAAATCTAGTTATAAAATGTAATAGAACAACCGTACCTATAACAGACAGTATCCAGATAATTTGGGACTTATACGTGGTTATAAACTCTTCCATAATTTATGTAGTATCGCTAGATGTCTGTTTAAAACTTGATTCTATTTTTCATTTTCTAGAAAGCGAGTCATTTTATCGGCTGTTTTTTTAACTAATTGCAGCTTTTCTTTAAGGTAATCTTGATAGATGATTCCTAGAGACTCTTCATTGTTAAATTTTTCTGGATGGTAGGTTTCATTAAAGGCATTTACCTCGCCTACTATTTTAATTTCCTTTTCTATCGCTGTATGATATGCATTTAGTGATATAATAGAAGAGTATCTGGCCAGTTTAAAGTATCGTTTTCTATCACCAGGTTTAGTCTGGTAAGTAATGTAGTTTAACTGTGTTAATACATTGATGTTTACAGATATAGAGCTTTTGCTAGCTTTGATGATTGTTCTTATCTCTTCAAAGGTTAGACCGTCATAAGAGCATAATATAAGTAATGCATATATGCGCGAGGCTAGAGGTGATAAGTTCAATAAATCTTGAATTCCTATTCCTAATTCCTCAATCAGTAATTGTTGTTCAGTTTGCTCTGACATTAAAATCGTTTTATTCTAAAAAAAAGCTAATATACATCTAGTTCGGCAAGTAGCGAACTCTATCCTTAAGAACTATCGTTATTTAGGTTCTTAAAGTAGGTGGTTGTTCCGCTTTCGCGAAAGCGGATCCATAATCCATCTCTTTTACGATCCAATGACTTAATAATAGAGCAATTTCTTAAAATGCCTTTTTCCTGAACATAAGATGCACCACAATAATACTAATGGATAGCGCGATACCCAAAGTAGAAACACCAGTCCATTTATAATGTTCCCAGGAATAGGCGCCTAGAGTGGTACCTAACGCGCCGCCTATAAAAAAGCTCACCATGTAAATGGTGTTGACTCTATTTCTAGCGTCAGGATTTTTAGAAAAAATGATATTTTGATTGGTAATATGCAAGGCTTGTACACCTAGATCTACCAGTACTACACCTATCATAATACCTAGTATAGAATAGCTAGAAAAATAGAAAATAATCCAGGAAACTACCAGACTAAGAGCGGCATACATGATTATTTTATTCTTGCTCATGCGGTCATTTAATTTGCCTACCACTGCAGCAGTAAGCGCACCTAGAATACCTATTAAACCAAAGGCGCCCGTAACGGCACTACCATAACCAAAGTTGACCTCCATAAGAAAAACTAATGTCGTCCAGAAGGCGCTTAAACCTGCAAAAGCCAGTCCACCGCGCAATGCTGCCAGTCTTACAGTAGGTTCTGTCCTGAAGTAATAACCTATGGATTTAAGTAAACTACCGTAGCTGCCTTTATAAACTGGTGTTATTTTAGGTAGTTTATAATGCAAGATTAAAAACAATGCAGCCATGAGTACAGTGGCGGCATAGTACATGACTCTCCATCCGTATTGATCTCCTACCAGACCACTTATGACGCGACTACCTAAAATACCTATCAGTAAACCACTCATTACTATTCCTATGGCGCGGCCTCGGTTAGTATCGTCAGAGAGTTGTGCTGCCATGGGTACAAACAGTTGAGGTATCGCACTAGAAAAACCTATAAAAAAACTACTTATAATTAATAGAACAAGTGTGTTAGAAACAGAAGCTGCTATTAAGGAAAGAATCATTAAAGCAAAATCAAATTTTAAAATTTGCTTGTTAGAAATCTTATCACCTAGAGGAATGATAAAAAATAAACCAGCGGCATATCCTAATTGTGTCGCTAGCGCTACATTACTTATTGCAGCCTCACTTACCTGTAATTCTACAGACATTTTGTGCAGCAAAGGCTGGTTGTAATAAAGATTTGCAACTACTAGACCGGCAGATGTACTCATTAAGTACAATAAGGAATTGCTCAATTTCTTTTCCATAAAATAATTAGAAAGCTGTTGCGGTTTTAAATAACGTAGATCGCTATTTTTTTATAACAGTTGCAAAGATCTATCTAGACCATCAAATAACTGCTAGAAGAACTGTTATAAAAAAGAAAAAGTGGTAAGAAAAAAGAAGACCTTAAGAACTTTCTTTTGTTCAAACCACTAATTTTAAGAGTAACTTATAGATTATAAACATAAAATCCCCTAATTTCAAATTTAAAGTACTGTTAAGTTACCGCACAAATATAATATTAGTTCGTAAATTTATGAACTAAAAAAGTTAAAAAATTATTTAAAAATCAAAGATCATGAGTCAGATTAAGAAATACGTCATCGGTTTTTTTGCTGTTTTAGCCGTTATGATTAGCATGATCTCTTGTAAAATGGCAGTAGAGCGTCCAGAAAACTCAGATAAAAAAGAGTATACCGTTAATCGATTGTGGGAGTTACCTACCTCTCTAGAAGAGATAAGTGGTATAGCATGGTTGCCTAATAATAAGCTGGCATGTATAGAAGATGAAGATGGTATCATTTTTATTTATGACCTCAAGACAGAAAAAATCGAGGAGCAAATCAAATTTGGTACTCCAGGAGATTATGAGGGTATAGCAGTAGACAAAGAAGACGCTTATATTTTGAGAAGTGACGGCGTTATTTTTCAAGTAGCTCAGTACCGTAGTGATGCCATCGAGACCAGCCATTTTAAAACCCTTTTTACCATCAAGAATAACATGGAGAGTCTTACCATGGACAGTAAAAACAATCGTTTAATCACTATTACCAAAGACCGCGATCCATACAGTGACGACTATAAAGGACTGTATCAAATACCGTTGGACACTAAAGAAATGGACGCGAATCCCATTTTAAAAATAAGCATGAAGGACGACGCGTTAAAAGAGTATCAAAAGAAGAAAGCTTATAAAAGTTTTAATCCCTCTGACGTGGCGATACATCCCATTACCAGAGATTATTATGTGCTAGAAGGTAAAACACCTAGACTTATTATAATGGATAAAACAGGTGCGATAAAGAATTTCTATAAGCTAGATAAAAAGAATTTTCCACAACCAGAAGGCATCACGTTTGCTCCAGACGGCACTTTATATATCTCTACAGAAGGTAAGGGCAACCACGGCGCAATACTAGAAGTGACACTCGATAAATAGAGTTGTTAATTTTTTACGGAATTTCTATTTTTTGTTTAAAATCACCTAAATCATAATTAAATAGATAATTTGAAAGCTTCTTTATTAAGAAATACATAGTTGATAAAGTGCGGCATCACGTTGTGCTGAAATAATAAAACTGCCACATTACGGTTTCCCTCAATAAAATGGTAACCAGATAGATTAATTTTAAATTCTTTAAAGAACAAGAGTTTAAAACCATGGTATATTTTCGGTCACTTGACATCCTTAAAACAGCTCCTGCAAGCATGCGTTTTATAGATCTATGGAAAAGGAATTATACTATAAATTCTTATCTTCACATACCCCTAAAACACACTTATCCCTATAACGCTGGATAAGTGTGTTTTAGGGTTTTTAATTTTAAGTGTTTCGCTTTCGCGAAAGCGGTAACAACCACCAGCTATGAACAAAAAGAATCTATCGGAAAGAGATATTTGCACTAAATTTATTAATCCAGCAATTCAAAAGGCAGGATGGAATATGCGCACGCAAGTAAGAGAAGAGGTTTCTTTTACGGATGGTCGAATTATTGTGCAAGGTAATTTGCATACTCGTGGTAAAAGCAAACGAGCTGATTATATACTTTATTACAAATCAAACATTCCTATTGCGATTATTAAAGCAAAAGACAACAAGAAAGCCATTGTAGAAAAAGTAAATGCTTTAATGGGTTTATGTGATGCGTTAGAGCAAGAAGTACAACAAAACCAGCAACATAGCGAGATGATGATGCAGAGTGTTTTGAAGGAGGTTTTTGAGGATGGAAAAGAGGTTGGTAAAATATAATTTTAATACCTAAATATATAATGAAAGTTAATCTATACAAAAGCCAGAGTTCTTATAACATCAATGAATTTTATTTATTTAAAGATAATTGGGATGATTGGCATTATAAGACAACTTTTGATTTGGAATTTTACAATGAGAATAGAGAGTTTAAAAATATAGGTACAGTTAAAATTGCTAATAAACAATTATCAGAAGGGTCCACAATTGTTCCTGATAGTTTCGAGAGATTAGATGAAGATTTTTTTTCATTAGGACTTGATAAAATTTACTATGAAAACTTAAGTAATTTAGGCGAAACAGTTAGAGATTTTATACTAACAGCTTTAAATGACATTGCTTTAAATGAAGATATTTTTAATGAAGTAATAAGCGAAAATGTTACTACAACTTCTCTTTTAAGAGGTGTTGCGATAGAAGATGTTATTGGTGAATTTAGAAGTTTAGCAAATGGCGATGCTATTCTCTCTGAATACATGTTTCAATATAATTTCCCCAATACAAAAGCGAGTATTCCTTCAAGACCTCCAATTACTTTTGATGTAGTACCAAAAAGTTTACCTACAACAAACATTCATGTTTTGATAGGTAGTAATGGAGTAGGTAAAACCTATCATTTAAATAATATGATAGATGCTTTACTTAATAATTCTAAATCAAATTCTAAATATGGATATTTTACATCTGTAACAGAGTCAGATGAAATATTTGCCAATTTAGTTTCTGTTTCATTTAGTGCGTTTGACGATAGAGATCCACCGGAGGAAAGAAATGACAAGTCAGAAAGTATAAATTACTCATACATAGGGTTAAAGCGATTAAGTTCTGAGAAAAATACAGCGCCTAAAAGCACAACAATTTTAAAAAATGAATTTATTAGAAGTATAGAATCTATTTTAAAAGGTGCAAAATGGAGACGTTTAAAGTCGGCACTTTCAATTTTATCATCAGATCCTGTTTTTAGTCAATCTAATTTTATTGAAGTAATTGAGAATTACGATTTGTTGAAAATAGAGTCTAATATAAACAAGGAAATAGGAGATCTATTTAGAGCTTTAAGTTCAGGCCATAAAATAGTGTTGTTAACAATAGTGAGGCTTATTGATACAATTGAAGAGAGAAGTTTGGTTTTATTAGATGAGCCAGAAACGCATTTGCATCCACCTTTATTATCTGCTTTTATGAAAGCGCTGTCAAATTTACTTAGGCAAAGAAATGCTATGGCTATAATAGCTACTCATTCTCCAGTTGTTTTGCAAGAAGTCCCTAAAAGTTGTGTTTGGAAATTTAGTAGGTCAGGAACCTATTCAAAAGCAGAACGATTATCTCTTGAATCTTACGGAGAAAATTTAGGCGCATTAACAAGAGAAGTATTTGGGTTTGAAGTAACTGATTCAGGTTTTCATAAGTTGGTATCTGATGTTGTAAATGACAGCTATACTTACTTGGAAGTTTACGAAAAGTTTAATGGAGAGTTGGGTTTGGAGGCACAATCTATTATTCGTGCTTTATTAAATACAAAAAACTAATAATTTATGCGAAGACTTAATTTACCAGTTGAAGACGCCACAGATGTATTTGATATATGTATAAGTAAGGTCCAAAATCTTGGCTTAAAAGAGAGACTACAAAATTGTAAGCCATTAATAGTAAATGCTGAAACTGACTATAAAACTAAAGCTCCAAATATTGAGCTTAATACAATTGCTACTCATGATTCAATTAATGGAAATGTTACTAAAGATGAAATGAAAAAAGTTTATACAGATAGGATGGTTGGAGCTACAGCTCCTGGTCGTTATATCTATGATAAATGGAGAGCTTCAGCTCCTAATAATATTTGCCCTTTGTGCGCTCAAAGAACAACAGACACTTTAGATCACCATTTGCCAAAAGGTCATTACCCTATTTATTCCGTGGTACCAATCAACATATTTCCAGCTTGTAGCTCTTGCAATAAAATTAAATTAGATGCAATATCTGATTCTCCAGAAACAGATCATATTCATCCATATTTTGATAATGTAGAAGATGAATTATGGTTAAAAGCTGAAGTTATTGAGTTAAAACCTGCTTCCTTAAGATTTTATACTGTGGAACCTGATAGTTGGGACGACATTAAATACGCAAGGATTGAAAATCATTTTAGATTATTTGGATTAGAAAAATTATACGCATCACACAGTGGTGAAGAATTGGCAATGAATTATTTTCGAATAAATAAATTGTTTGCCTCAGGAGGAGCTCAATCTGTTAAAAATTTTCTCGAAGATAGTTGGATAAGTATGAAAAATGCTAATATTAATTCCTGGCAAACTGCTACTTATGAAGCATTATTTAATTCTAATTGGTATCAAGAAGGTGGTTTTAAAACAGAATAAATAGAGAAAAAAATATGACCAGACCACAAACCATACAAATATTTTTACCTGACGGTTCTCCTACAAGCATACGAGAATCAGAGTTGACCAATAGATTAGTCAAAGCCATTTTGTTTCCTAGAAATAAGATGCAAGAAGTGGCAAAGAAATATTAGAACAAGCAGAGAATTTTAAAAGGAATAGATAGGAATAGAATTATGAGTGACTTTTACACAGGAGATAAATTAAATGATCTCATAGAAGATGGTTTTCTAAGAGCGAAAAAGGAAATCATTATTGTATCAGCACTTTGATTGAGATAAAAGCAATAACAGAATTAGAAATTTAAAAGCTCCTCGCTTATCATGCCATTTAAAACAGCCTGGCCATGATCATATGATGAATCTTGGTAGCTATATATAACCGAATTAAAATATGAGTTCAGATTTACCACAAATAATTCAGAGTAATAGAATCAATTCTAATCTTAAAAATCCTATTTCAAATTTTACTGTTGAAGAATTAAATGTTCTTTATAAAGCGTTTGACGTTGATTCCAACAATAATGATTGCCTTAGAAAAGTTGATGATAAAATATCTAAACTAACATTATCTGTTGGTGGTTTTTTACAAGAAGGTATAAAATACAGTGAACTAATCGATTACTTAGCAACAAAAAAGGGAATTAACTTAAAAGAAAGTTTTAAAGCCAAGAGAGAGAAAGAGCTTTTTTTAAAATTATTCCAACAAGGTTATGAGAGGAAAACAGATCAAGAAAAGAAAGAATTTCAACAGCAATTAATTAAGAAAGGAATGTCACCTGCTGAAGCAAGTTCAGTAGCTTCTTTATCGACTATTGCAGTTGCTCAACTTTCAGGCTTTGGTGTATATATGCTAGCTAGTTCTACAGTTAGTGCAGTAGCTGGTTTTTTTGGGGCAACTCTTTCATTTGGATTTTATACAGCGATGTCTTCAGTGATAAGTTATGCTATAGGTCCAGTCGGAATTATTCTTGCGAGTATTCCATTATATAAAACTTTTAAAAATGTTAAATCTTTAGAGGAAGCATGGGGCAAGGTTAAAAATATAGGGTCTGGATTCAAAAATATTATTACTGGTAACACAGAAAATGCTCTTAGAATCTTTGAGTACATCGCTGCTGTAAGATTGATGAAGTTTGGTGAATATGAGCTTCAAAAAATAGAAGTAATTAATAGAATTAAAGAAACTGAGAAAAATCAGACTATCCAAATATCTCTTGTTAATGAAAAAATGCGATTAATTACCGAGAAAAATAGAGAATTAGATGTTCAGAAGAGAATAGTAAATCAGTTGGAGCGAGAAAAGGAGGTTTGTGTCAATGCATATGAAATAGAAAAAAACAAAGAGTTTTCTCATAGAGAAGAAATAAAATCTTCTCAACTCGAGATTATAGATCTAGAAAAATCAATGATTAGTTTGGCTAATCAGATAGTTTAAAGCCTTCAAAATAAAATGTTAGATAATATTAATATAACTATATTTAGGATAGCGGCGTTAATTTTTGGCTTTGAGCGAAATCGAAGGTCATACTACTCTATTTTCTTTCCACGACCATTGGCCCATCGTTCCATTGTTCTATAGCTTATCCCTGCTTTTTGAGCACCTTGTTTTAATGATCCGTATTTTTCTTTTATAAATCTAGTATAGACTTCTTTGAAATTATCTAAGTTGTCGTTCCAGGTTATGTCTTCTGAGATTTCAAATTCTCTTTTCAAATTGTCATTATGTTCTGGAAATCTATAAAAATCATTGAAATCAGACTTGACTAACTCTAATATATGCTCTTCTTCAATACCATCTTGAAGTCTGTAATTATGCCAATTTATCGCTAATTTATCAAGGTCTCTAAAGTTTCCATGAAGAATAATGCTTCCATTTTCTAACCACTCCTTTAATTCTATTCCTGGTAGGTGATTGTGTTCTTCAAAGGACATTTTACTCCAGGTTTTTTTAAAATCTTTCCATGTATTTCTATCTCCTTGATGATAAGAGGGAAATTTCACTGCAAACTGACAGATACGATCAAAAAATTTATGAGTTAAGTAGGCTTGGCTATCTCTTAATGAGGAAATGCTTTTTGTAGAAGTAAATGCAATTCTTATATCGTATATCTTTTCATTAAACCCAAATTTCCCACCTTCTCCTGTAGAGATACCTTCAAATAAAGTGGCTTGACCTTCCTTGTTTAATTCTTCAATATCAGTAAGAACTAGCAAACCATTGTTGGACTTTTTAAATGTGCTTTCCCAATCTGTTATAGTGAAGTGATTAGATTTTAATGCATTAATGAAAGTAATGCTCTCTAAGTTTCTAGAATAAGCTTCATGATGTTTTTGCAATTGCGTCAACCAGTGCGCTTTTCCCGTTCCTCTAAGTCCTATAACTAAAATTGAAAACCGTCCAGGATTAGTCAAGTAAGAATTCAATTTTTTAATAGCCTTCTTTCTTCGGCTATTTTCTTCTCTTAATAAACTATCAATATTCATAGAATGTATTTATTTGCGTAAATTAATGTATTAATTGCGTGTTTAAAATGAAACGACTCATTTTATTGTTATTTGTCACATAATTAATAAAACAATAAATATTATGAGTAAACAAAAACCAATGTCAAAAGCAGCAGTAGCTAGAATTAAAAGAAGCACTGTAAAAACATCAAGTTCAGGAAGTGTACCAAAAGGAAGTTTTGCAGCTAGAGCAGAACGTGCAGTGGCTAGAAATATTGATAAGTAATTATTAGTTGAATCTCGCCTTTTTCTTAAAGGCGAGATTCAAAATTAAAACTTCACGACATGAAAAATATCTTGAATTATAAACTGACTAAACATTTTAAAGAGAGATTATCACAGCGACAAATAGATCCATTTTTGATTTCTATGTGCCTTGTAAAAGGAGATAAAAAATCTAAAGAAAAATCTAAAGTAGAATATACACTTTCCAAAGAAATGATGATACAAGCGATAGAACAAGGTTATTTACTTACTAAAGATTGTATTTGTATGACTAGTTTAACGGTAGTAACAAGAGCAAATATTTTAATAACCGTTTTTGTAAGATGCGGAGATACTGGAATTAGTGAGCATTAAAACTTGATTTTCATTTCAAATCATACTTAAAAAATACTATTTTAATCATTTTAAAAACATTGCATGCACATCTTAAAAATAATTCATGGCTATCCTCCTAACTACAATGCAGGTTCTGAAGTTTATAGCCAGTCCATTTGTAACGAACTGTCTAGGAATAATAAAGTGTCCGTCTTTACCAGAGAGGAGAATCCTTATGCAACAGATTTGGAAATAAGACACGAGCTAGTAAGTGCTAATTTGAACATTTACTATATAAATAACCCCAACGGAAAAGATGGCTATAGACATCAAACCATTGATGATAATTTCAAAAACCTTGTAGCGAAATTACAACCAGATATTGCCCACATAGGACATTTAAATCATTTATCTACAGGTATAGTTGATAAATTGAATGAACTAGAAATACCGATAGTTTTTACACTTCATGACTTTTGGTTGATGTGTCCTCGTGGTCAGTTTTTAACGCGCAGTATAGGCTTGGAAAATAACAACCAGCTTTGTTCAGGTCAACAGGATCAAAAATGTGCAAAGAGTTGTTACGAGGTTTACTTTAGTGGTAAAAAAGAAGAGCGACAACAAGATGTCGATTCCTGGAGTGACTGGGTTTCTAGGAGAATGAAAGAAACAAAATCTATAGTTGATAAAGTAAACCTGTTTATTGCACCATCTAAATATCTTGAAAATAGATTTGTATCAGAATTTGATATACCACAAGAAAAAATCACCTATTTAGATTACGGTTTTCCTACTCACTATTTAACTCAAACTGAAAAAGCAGTTACTAAAAAGCTTTTCACTTTTGGCTATATAGGTACTCATATTCCTGCTAAAGGAATTAACCAGCTAATAGAAGCGTTTAGTAAAGTTAAGGAGCCGGCAGTCTTAAAGATTTATGGACGTGAGAACGGACAAAGTACTGCTGCTTTAAAAATGATGGCAGCGAGAAGTGAAAATAAAGTAGAATTTATGGGAGAATACGTCAACCATAATCTGGCTAATGACGTTTTTGCACACGTAGACTGCATCGTTGTTCCATCTATATGGGGAGAGAATTCACCTCTTGTTATTCATGAGGCGCAGGCTTGTAAAATTCCTGTTATTACAGCCGATTATGGTGGAATGAAGGAATACGTGAAACATCAGGTTAACGGATTACTTTTTAAGCATAGAGATATAGATGCTCTGGCAGCACAATTAAATCACGCAGTTACTCATCCTGATCAAATGAAGATTTTAGGAGAGCGAGGTTATCTGTATTCAGACAGTGGGAATGTTCCAGATATTAAAGAACATTGTGATCAATTAATGAATATATACAACCGCTTTACTATTCCGAAAAACTTCTGGAGAGTAACCATTGATACTAATCCAGAGGATTGTAATTTAAAGTGCATCATGTGTGAAGAACACAGCCCTTATAGCAATTTTATTGAAAACTTATATAAAGAAACTGGTGTAAAACGTAGACGCATGGATTTTGCAACTGTTGAGCAAATCTTTGAACAAGCAGCATCATTAGGAGTTGGAGAGATAATTCCATCTACTATGGGGGAACCGCTACTGTATAAACAATTTGACCAGATATTTGATCTAGCGAAGCAGCACAACATTAAGATTAACTTAACTACAAATGGAACTTTCCCTAAAAAGAGCGTCTTAGAATGGGCAAAATTAATCGTGCCACATACGTCAGATATTAAAATCAGTTGGAATGGTGCAACTGCTGAGACTAGTGCAAAGATTATGTTAGGTCTCGCTTTCGCGAAAGCGGTGGAAAATGTAAAAGAATTTATAGCTTATAGAGACTCATACTTCAATGAAACTGGGGTGTTTTGTAGAGTAACACTTCAACTCACTTTCATGCAAAATAACATGCATGAGCTAGCAGATATTGTAAAACTAGCAGCATCCTTAGGAGTGGATCGAGTTAAAGGGCACCAATTATGGGACCATTTTGACGAGATTAAGTCACTTTCTATGAGAGCAACTGCAGAAAGTGTGGCAAAATGGAATACATACGTTAAGGAAGCTCATAGTGCCGCAGATACGTATAGAAAACCAAATGGAGAGAAGGTATTATTAGAAAATGTTATTCCCATAGAAGATAGTGAAATCACAGAAGTGCCCATAGATTATGAATGCCCATTCTTAACGCAAGAGTTATGGATATCTGCAACAGGAAAAATATCGCCTTGTTGTGCACCAGATAATTTAAGGCAATCGTTGGGAGATTTTGGTAATATTAAAGATTACTCTATTGAGGAGGTTTTAAATAGTGAGCGCTACTTAGATCTAGTTGCTAATTATAAAACAAAAGAAGTATGTAAAACTTGTGTAATGAGAAAACCAATGGCAATATGAGACATATTAAAACCATAGAAACCTTGAGAACTTTTCTAACTAAGGTTGAAGATATAGATGCAGCACTACTATATGGATCTTATGCCAGAAAGGATTTTAGTGGAAATTCAGATTTAGATGTCAAACTAATCGTAGATAAAACTTTTGATTCGAGAAGTTTTATTTCTCTATTACAGAATGAATTTAAGGGACGCTTTGTAAGTATAAAACATATAGAATTAAGAAATAAAATTGTTATTTATTTCAATGACGCACCAAAGTTAGAGTTCGGAATATGTTATGACACTGAATCTATAAAAAGAGATTTTTTAGGATCTGAAATAACGATTATTGAAGATATTATTTTATTTGAAAGGAACCCTAAAACAACTAAAATAGAAGCCTATTTAAAACACCTCATAACCTTAAAAAGAAATATAGAAATAGATAAACATACAATAAACGACCTCATTGATAAGTTTGTTTATGAATTTGAAAGTTGTTCTTCAAAACATGGTCGTAGTGATGGCTATCAATTTTATTACTTCTATAATATCGCTTTTCACCTAGCGGTTCAACTTCATTATCTAGCTAAAGGGAAAAAGGAATATTACTTCTTACCTAAAAACTTCATGACTGCTGAATTATCGTCAGCAGAGCAAGCTAATTTTAGAGAATTGAGCGGGACCGTTTTTTTACCAGAGGCTAACAAACGGAAAAGAGCGTTACTAGACTTTTTTTACAATTCTGTAGAGCGTCTTGTTTCAAATGATAAGTATAAAGAGTTAAATGAATTTTGTGAGTGGATTTATAAAAGAGATTTTTTCTGGAATTTTAGAGATTCTAATTTATATAATCCTAAGATTAAAAAAAGTTTGATTTATAGAACATCTACATTATCGTTGTTTCAAAATACGTTACAGTTGGATGATTTATTAAAAGAGCATAACATTAAAACTATCATTGATTTAAGAGCTGATAGAGAGATAGAACAAATCCCATATTCCCAAGATCTTATAAAAAATGTAGAATATGTAAAAGCTCAATTCGATCCTTGGGATCAACCAGAATGGTTTAAAGAAAAGCATAATGAAGGCTCTAATCACGAGATTGCTTATCGGTTTTTTGCAATGGGATGTAAAGACTCTGTAAAGAAAGTGTTTGAAACTATTTTAGGTCATGAGGAAGGTGCAATTGCGATTCATTGCCATGCAGGAAAAGATCGCACAGGCATACTGTTTTCAATGTTACATTTATTACTAGAATCATCAGAAGATAATTTAACCGCAGATTATCTAGCTAGTGAAATGGATGTCTCCATGGATAAATTGAATATTGCTATAGATATCATTGAGAACCAAGGAGGGATTTCTGATTACTTGAAGTCTTGTGGGTTAACTATAGATCAAATTTCTAACCTAAAAGGCAAATTACGAAATGACTAACAAGGAGTTTTTAAAATCATTTTTTACGGAGCATTGGAAATACATGACCGTGAGTGCAGCTTGTAAACTAAATCTATTTGACTCTTTAGACTTTATAGGAAAGTCATCTGTTCAAATATCAGAACTTTTAAATGTACCCAAGCAGAATTTAGATTTACTTCTAAATGGTCTAGTAAGTATCAATTTTTTGCTCAAGGTTGATGACAGGTATACCTTGAGTGAATTGTCAGAATTACTTATTGGCAAGCATCCAGAGACTATGAAATATGCTTGTCTCAATTGGTCTGGAGATCATTTAAAAGCTTGGATGGATTTAGATAAGTCAATTAAGACTGGCAAAAGCTTTTTTCAGAATAATTATGGAGTAAATTTTTTCAAATATATAAACGAGGATAACGAAAAATTAGATCATTATCATAATGCTATGTTTGCTTACGCGAAAGACGATTACCAAAACATTACTGATAAAATCGACTTTAGCCATCATAAAAGTATAATGGACGTTGGAGCAGGTTATGGAGCAGCGATATCGCAAATTAAAGATAGTTTTCCTTCACTAGATTGTTATTTATTTGACCTTCCATCAGTAATTGATAATTGTGATATTGACAACGACATAATACTCAAACCAGGTAATTTCTTTGATGAGATACCAAAAGTTTCTGAGGCAATTATTCTTTCGAGAATTTTACACGATTGGAATGATGAAAAAGCACATCAAATACTAGAGAATACTTATGACGCTTTACCAAAAAGTGGATACCTGTATATTATCGAAAACTGCTCAGATAAAATAGCAGCTGATCTTTCACTTTTATCACTAAATATGCTAGCAATGTGCGAAAGCTTTGAAAGAACATCTTATGAATACATAGCAATGGCTAACAAGTCAGGTTTCATTTTTCAAAAAGCAACAGCCTTAAATGATTTACAAACCATATTAACATTTACTAGGCAATGAATTGGAAAGATATAGAGTTAAATGAAGATCAAACAGGTTATTCTTTTAACGGGCAAACTTTATTTGAAAAACAGTTTTTAAACGCACTCAACTTTCATAAAGAAGGTTTAGCCGCGGTAAAGGATGCTTCTGGAGCTTATCATATTGATATGAATGGTGATTCCATTTATACGCAACGTTACACTAGAACTTTCGGTTATTATTATGAAAAAGCTGCTGTTTTATTAAAAGGAAAGGCTTTTCATATAGACATGAAAGGAAATCGCATTTATAAGGAAGAATATCTGTGGACAGGGAACTATCAACAGGAAATCTGCACTGTAAAAGACGGTTCACAAAATTATTATCATATCAATTCAAAAGGAGAAAGGCTGTATAATGATAATTATAAATATGCTGGAGATTTCAGAGAAAATATAGCTTGTGTACAGCTTTATAACAACCTTTTCACTCACATTTATAAAGATGGCTCAAGAGTACATAACAAACTTTTTAAGGATCTAAACGTATATCATAAAGGGCATGCTTGTGCGAAAGATAATTTGGGCTGGTGTCATATCGACTTAAAAGGTAAACCTATATACAGAGAAAGGTATTTATTATTAGAGCCGTTTTACAACGGTGTAGCTCTCGCTACTGACTTGTCTGGTGAAAAGGTTCTCGTGTCAGAATAATTGAAAATAAACGCTTCTAATTAAACAATAATTAAAAAACGCTGCTATCATCAAGATAGCGGCGTTAATTTTTGGTTTTCAACTAAAGAGTTTGAATTTTTTCAATAAAGTATGTAGTTAAAATTTTAGCATTTTAAAAAGGAATCTTTTTTGTGATGATTTTCTAACTTTTGACTGTTTGTGAAATTTTAGGAATGTTAGTGTTCATCTTGCTTTCGCGAAAGCGAAATTTTAAAACAATTATTTACAGACTAGAGAAGTATGAAAAAATCAATCTTCCTCAACCAGCTTGTCATCTTTCCATATGCCGCTGGTGACTACTTTTTCATTTACATCATAAAAAGTACCGCGACCATTGCGCTGGTCGTCTTTCCAGTTGCCTTCATACTTTTCTCCATTAGTCCAGTAATATGTTCCTAGACCGCTACGTTGATCGTTAACATAACTGCCTTCATAATGTTCTCCATCGATCCAATAAAAGATTCCTTGTCCGTGGCGCATGTTATTCATCCAGTCACCTTCATAACGGCTACCAGAATCTAATATGGCAATTCCCTGTCCGTTTGCTTTTTTGTTTTTTACCTGACCTACGTAATGGAGTCGGTTGCCTTTTTTACTTTTAAAGGTTAGGTATTCTCCAAAGGCTTTCTGACGCAACTGGCCTTTTATACTTTTAAGCTGCAATTGTGCTTTTTCTAATGCATAAGAAAGTGAGTCGTACTGCATGATTTCTGGCGTGGAAATCCTACTTTTCTCATCGTTTGATGAAGTTGTGCTTTGCACGTTAACAGCCTTCTTGTTTTGATCTTCTTGAAGTTGTAATAATGCTGTAGAAGCAGTTTTTCTAAGTTCTAGATCTGTACTAGTAGTGTTCTCCATGCTGCTATACATGTGTAGAGCTTCACGATAATTACCTACAGCCAATAGAGAATCTGCAATTTCTAGTTCTAGCTGGTTGTCAGTTACGGTTGGTATATGTGCGGTGGTTTCTTTTTCATTCAGTGCACTCTGCAAATCATTTGATCGCATCATGTAATAAATGGCGAAGGCAATGGATACAAGTACTAATAGGTAAGGCAAAAATCTCTTCATCTTCATAGTTTTTAGTCTCTGAAATGGATTTCAGGCAGTTTGTTTTTTCTTTTACGTAAATCTGGAGAAAAGTAAATGTGCATACGTGCGGTATAATTTTGATTATATATACCTCCATCTTCTAGAGTTTGTCCAAAGGAATACATAAATCCGGCTGCTACAGTGAGCCTAGGGTTTATGATGTAACCTATTGTGGCGTTGAGACGTAGATCTTCTAGCGGGCTACCTATGACTGTTTTACCACTTTGTAAGATCAATTCTGACTCTGGTGCGATGTACAGTGTTTTTGATTGCAACTTAGGTGTATTGAGCGGTATTTTGAGACGGAACATGTAGCGCCATCTATTTCTAAAGATAAAATCATCATCTTCTCCAAATCCCTTTGTCCACCTGTGTTCTACACGCAGTCTATGATAAGCCATAGAAGTCCATAATGGAACTGCAAATTGATATTGATGCCAGATACGGTATTCTGGGATCATATTAGGACCGCTACCATCTTCACTGGTATTAAAATTAAGCCTTAATACACCACCGAGTGCAAAGTTTGCTTTCTCATTATAGATGTAACCTATGGCATGTCGATTATAAATTTGCCCAAGTTGTCCTACAAATGGAGTGTCCTTAGTCTCTTCAAACCTAAAGTGCGTTTGAGCAACCCAAAAAAGTCTTTTGGATATTCTCATGTTGCCATAGGTGTTTACCCAATATTTAGTTTTAGGCTCTTTAAACTTAGATTCTGTCGGTTCAATTTGTTCTTCTTGCGCTTTCGCGAAAGCGAAACATAGCAACAAGATCACGACCATTATGTTTTTTGTGTGCATATATAGAGTACTTTTCATTATGGTTGTTGCTGTATAAGTCCAAAAAGCTGTAGTAGGCTAGTAGGGTCTTTAGTTCGTTTTATTTTTCTCTCTAGTCGTTCGGTATCTTCTTCTCTTAACAGAGTTAAACGAGCGTCGAGTTCCTTAAAGGTATTATCTATCATTGTGATGTCCTCGCAGGACATGTCTTTCTTTACTATTGAAATTAAATAGGGAGATATTTCTTTAAAATAAGCTTTGGTGATTTTTTTCTTTACGTCTTCATCCATTATAGTGGCGGTAAATGGATTCCATACTTGATCTTGATAGAGCTTTTTAATCTTTTTGTGCTCTTGATCTAGCTGTGATAGCGTATGTGTAAGCTCTATAGCATTTTTATAGCAGGTGATTAATTCTTCAGATCTTCTTATCTTCTGTTCACTTTCTGACATGACAGAATAGGCGGTTAAGGTCTGGTCTATAAATTCATTAACTGATTCTAGTGCTTTTCTGACGTTCTTAGAATGGTCCTTTTTTTGTACCGAATCTACCGCATTTTTCACCAGATTTGCTTGTTCAATAAGTCCTTTTTCCTGGTGGATGTATTTGTCTTCTTTGTTAGTTTTTAAAACCTGACCGTCCAGTTTTTGCTGTAGGATGCGCAATGTTTCTAGTAATCGATCACTCAAATCAGTCACCTCGGTAAGGTCATATTTTTCTAATTTAAGATGAGGTAGTTCAGGGTCTCCCATAACCATGGTAGAAGCTAGAGATTGCTCATCGTTAAATAGTCCTTTTATTAAAACAGGTCTTTGAATATGTTTAGTGATGCTTTCATTATGGTAAACCATTAGTTTTTCTATAGGGTTTACATACTGTTCTTGTAAATGACCTACATATTCGTATTGGTTTTTAATAACGGAATCCCTTAATTTTAGTAAGTTGACCTGAGTGTCTGATAATAGGAAGTCTATTATTTCTTTAGACTGTTTATAGTTAGTGTTGATTTTTGAAAATTGTTGTTCTTCCTGCTCAGCGATAGGATATTCTGGGACATTAACAGAAATGTTAGTCAGCAAAATATTAAGGTCTAAATTTTTAAATATATCTTCTATATGGTGGTAGTGTCGTGCATTAGTTTTTAATAGCTTACTAAGACCAGCGTCCAGTTGGAGTCCACTGTTTTTGTCCATTAAGCTCAACTTTAATACTTCTATATAATGTTGGTCTAGATAAATACTTTTCTCGGCAACTTTGATATTTGCAGGTATGGATAGTTTATTTTCTACACTATCGCGATACTGTGTAATTTCTTGCAGTGTGCCTTTGTCAAATTTCCAATTTTCTAATTCGTCTATACCATCTTTGGTAAATAAAGACCAGGAGTCATGTGCATCACCATTTCTTAATAACCTACCGATCATGTAACTATCTGTATTCTCTATACGGAAAGATTGTTGTGGAATACCGTCCTTAAAAGAAACTTTACTTTTAAAAAGAGAAGTGGTTTTTGCAGAGTTTTTAAGACTGTCTATTTCTATAAACCAATCTCCTGTGGGAATTCCGTTTTTAAAAGAACCTGTAATGTGTCGTTGCACACCGTTAACCTGAACCACATATTGATAATCTACGAACTTTTTTTCTGCTTGAAGCGAATAGTTGCCAAACTTAAATTCCCACTTTCCATCTGGCAAACCCTCTTTAAAGGACCCACTAATCATAAAGGGATTGGTGTCCAACTCTGTTCCCTGTTTGCTATTAAACAAAAATGGACCTGTTTTAATGGAGTCACCATTTTTCAGGAAGTAATTATAATAGGCATTTCCTTTATAAGATGCAATTTTTAAATTACCGTCATACCTTTTTATTTCCTGACCAAAACAAGTAGAAACACCTATTAAGGATAACAGTAAGAATGACAGGGTAAAGTTTAGGAGTTTGGCTTTCATATCGGCTGTTTTAATTTATATTAAAGCGTAAAACTTTGATAATAAATTACTTGGTTGTTTTTTGAGAAAGGCAAATATATATATTGATACAGCACCGTTTGTGTTTAAAACTAGCTTAATGACCACTTTTAATGAATCTTTAACAGCTGTTACAAAAGTTATCATAAAATGGGGTTTTAAATAAATAAGTTGCGTATTTATCTAAATGTCTCTAGATGCATGCACGTTTTTAGCTTGAATCCAATGGGTTAGTGTTTATAGAAATAGGGTATAATGTACTGAAAGTAAAATAGTAGTGAAGAGAATTTTTAAGACGAATAATTTACTGGTGCGTCCTGAATATTATTGTAAGAGAAGATAGAAGTTCAATATCTCTATACATATGCACCAAGTGTAGCAAAGGTGCTCAAAAAAGAATATTTTGTTTATACAAAAACTTAATAGTGTTACTTTAAAACATCTTACCGTACAATAATCGTACATTTTAAAGCGTAAAAAAAACCTTAACTAGATAATAATTAACTAATTAAGGTTTATTAAAGTGGAGTCGGAGAGAATCGAACTCTCGTCCAAACGAGCGAATTCATCGCTTTCTACATGTTTAGTTCTTAATTAATTTCAGTCGTAAAGCCGGTCAAGAACTACCAATTTTACGCTTGTCTTCAATTGAGTTTCTTCTCACCATCAAAGCCCTGATGAGAATAGATTTACTTTTACGAAATCTCAAAATCAGTCGCCGTAAATCAAGGCTCCCGAGAGATTTCCTGCTTGTCTACCTAGTAGACCGAGGCACTATCCTACTGTAATTCGGATTATGCAGCTAGGGCGTAGTTATTCTCGCCGTTTAAAAAAGTTTGAAAAATGAGATTTAAGAGCTGTTTCCCAGCGCTCTACATGCTTACAATCAAGTCGGTCTCGCTGTCAAAACCAGTCGACCCCATTTTTTTTTCATTCTCATTAATGATAAAAAGAAAATGAATCACCTGTTTTAAAATGCTCGTATAAAACTTACATTTCAAAACACGGATGGCAAATATAAGAATCTACCACACATACTACTGTAAAAACTATGCCAAATACTTACATAAAAAAAATCCCAGTTAATTAAAACTGGGATTTAAAATTGAAACTAGTTAAACAGACTAATAGTCTCAATCGAGGGGAAAGCTATTACTTCACTCGTATTACTTTACGATAAGTAAGTTATCTGTAGAAGTAGGATTTAATGGGCAAAAATATACGTACTCACCTTTTTCTAATTTTGTCGCATTAGAATGTTGTGTACCGTTATTTGCAACTTGCTCAGTTACATAAGCAGTTTTAATGTGATTCTTTGGGTTAGAAATATCCTGTCCTTTTTTTACAAGTACAAAACCTACATTGTGACCTACATTGTTGTTTTTAATGTCAAATACATATGTACCAGCGTCTACCGTAATTTGTTTTTGTACAAATTCTCCAGTTACTTGTTCTAGAGCGATAGTCTTTACCGTCTGGTCCATCATTTTTTCTTTCATCATTTTATCTTGAGCTTGTGATGTCATACCCATTCCTAAAGCGATTACTACTAGTGCGATTAATTTTTTCATGATTTATTTATTTTAATTATTGTTTTTATTTACATGGCAAAGATGCGACGCTTTACCAGTGCGATATTGGGTCTTTTTTCCCTACTACTATTCATTTTTTCCCTACTCGCAATTTTTGAGCTATTTCCTTATCTTGCTGCAATAAAACCTAGCCCATGAAATTTGCGATCATAAGAGAAAGAAAGAGCCCGCCGGATAGAAGAGTAGTCTTTACTCCAGAGCAATTGAGTCGTTTAGATCTCGCTTTCGCGAAAGCGGAATTTATAGTAGAATCCTCACCGATAAGAATCTTTCCAGATAGTCAGTACGCATCTCATGGTATTGCAGTACAAGAAGATGTAACTGCGGCTGATGTTATGATAGGTGTAAAGGAAGTACCTAAAGAGGCGTTGATACCCAATAAAAAGTATTTTTTCTTTTCTCATACTATTAAAAAGCAACCTTATAATAGAGAGTTGCTTAAAACCATACTGGATAAAAAAATAGAACTGTATGATCATGAAACCATTACTAGAGAAAATGGTGCGCGATTAATCGGTTTTGGTAGATATGCTGGTATAGTAGGAGCGTACAACGGTTTTAGAGCACTAGGTTTGCGAGATGGTTTATATGATTTACCTAAGGTAGAATCCTTGCCAGATTATGCCGCTCTTAAAGCACAATTAAAAAGCATTAAAAATCTATTGCCAGCTATTAATATAGCAATGACAGGTAATGGAAAAGTTGCCGGTGGTATTCTAGAGATTTTACAAGAGCTAGAAATTAAAGAATTAAAGCCTAAGGAATATTTACAACTAGGTCAGTTTAAAAATGATCAAACTACTTTTACCATACTAGACGTAGAAGATTATTATACTCGCAAAGACGGTTTGCAACCTACTAAAACAGAGTGTTATAATAATCCTGAATTACTGGCAAGTGATTTTGTGAAATTTGCCAAAGTGACTGATATGTTAATCACTGGGCATTTTTATGGAAATAACGCACCTTATTTGTTTACAAGAGAAGATGCAAAACAATCTGATTTTAAAATAAGCCTAGTGGCAGACGTGAGTTGTGATATAGATGGTCCTATTGCGTCTACTTTAAGACCTAGCACCATAGCCGACCCTATTTATGGTTATGACGCTCAAGGTGAAAAAGAGGTCGCATTTAAAACTCCAGGATCGATTACGGTCATGGCGGTAGATAATTTACCATGTGAGTTACCTAAGGATGCGAGTGAAGGTTTTGGCGAGATGTTTGAAAAGTATGTGATACCGTCATTTTTTAATGGCGATAAAGATGGTATTCTAGAGAGAGCACAAATGACTACTAGCGATGGTAAACTAACAGAGCGTTTTTCATATTTACACGATTATGTTTATGGAGAGCAGACTAAGTTCTAAAACTATTATTTCAAGATATTTGAAAAAGCGAGTTACTGTTAAGTAACTCGCTTTTTGATTTAAGAGTGTTGCACAGTTCTAGTAGCTGTTCATAGAAATAGTTTTCTCTAGTATAATAACCGTTATAAAACCTAGAGTGTACATGAGCATATCCCACCAAGAAAAACTTGTACCTATAACTATACGGGCAAATTTGTTTTCTTCTAGTCCTAATAGATTCACTAGTTGTAAATATTGTGCTGTTTCTACGGCATAGCTAAATAGTAAGGTGGCTATCGCACCGGTCCATACTTTAATTTTACTACAGGCCATGACTATGGCATAGATCAATATCACTACAAGTAGATCACCTAAATAAGGTCTTACAAAATTATCGTGCACATAGCGTTCTATAAGTACTTCTATAATTAATAAAAAGACGGCAGCAGCTATGTACAGCCATCTTTGTTTACGGTGCAGTTTTAGTAACAATGGTGTTGTTTTTAAAAAGTGAAAATATAACGATTAAAAATAAGCTCATACTTATAATAAGCAACCATGCTCTTTGATTTGAAAAGGGATGTATAAAAAGATTTCCCATGTCATAAAATAATTTTTCTGGACGTTGTATAATGTCCCAACTATTCCATCGCAATACACGTCCTAAATAAATGCCATAACCGCACAGTGCAAGAATAGTATATTCAAAAAGTGAGCGGTATTGTGAGGTAGTAATCCAGCCTTTTTGTTGGAGAACGGCGCTCATATCTCTCAGGCTTAAAAATCCTAGATATAATCCTGTAATGGCAAAACTAACTAGCATTAATACTTCATAAACCATCCACTCACTACTCGCATGTCGTACATGAATTAAATCGGTAATGATGTAAGGCGCGTTAGGTAAAAAGGTGAGCCATACTATGCCAGTAAGAATGATGTTTGTTGTAGATACGCTTTCGCGAAAGCGTAACCTAACCACCATTAAATAAGGAATAAAAGCAAGAAACAAATTCCAGATTAAGAAAAGTAAAAAGAAGTCGTGTGTAATTTTCATGCGCAATGCGAGTAGAAAAACACTTAATAGGGTCAGTAAACTAATTTGTTTAAACTCTGTAAACCGATGTGAGATAAATTCTTTCATTTTATAAACGTGTGTATGTGGTGACTATGTGAAAATAAAACAGGGCGATAGGTACGTTAAGTAATAATACATAACTGCTGAAAAAGAACTCTTTGATACTTAATCTACCTGTCAATAATTGTATAAAAACGCTTAATAGTATTAATGAATTAAACGGTACGGCAATTACTAGAAAACCAAATCCTAGGACGGCAAATACATTATTTGCCGTAATTAAATAGAGTCCTAGAATTAAGGTTCCTAAAGTAAAAGAAGCTATAGCAAATTGTAACGATAAGCGACTAACGCTAGTTAATCTATTTAGTAATCTCATGCTGGTCTTGTTTAATTTTATAAGCGATATAATTAAACTCTTGCCAGTTGCGATTTAAAAATTTAGACTCATAATATCTATCGCGACTGCTACCACTGCGGTATACTTGTTTTGTGTACTCTTCATAAAGGCCATGATCTTTAAGGACTAGCGCATTTTGAGGCAATAGACTCTCTAGATAAGGACGGTCTACCTGTTGTACGTTAATATTGTGATCTGTAATGATAGCAGACCAGTTTATGAGTCCGTAGATAGCGATGACTGTATATCCTATGGCCATGTTGCGTCTTATTAAATAAACAAAGTTTAAACGATAACTAACCTTTAAGTATGTGGTGACTAACCCTATAATGGTAAGTAGTAAATACACCAGCACACCTATACGTTTATGGGTTAATCCATGGTCTGTGATATAGGCATAGTTTTTAAT
This sequence comes from Nonlabens sp. Asnod3-A02, assembly GCF_045063755.1. Classification (NCBI taxonomy): domain Bacteria; kingdom Pseudomonadati; phylum Bacteroidota; class Flavobacteriia; order Flavobacteriales; family Flavobacteriaceae; genus Nonlabens; species Nonlabens sp. Asnod3-A02. The sequence continues at coordinate 180,240 of NZ_JBEFOC010000006.1, read as the reverse complement.
AAAAATACTGATTACTAGTAATGCATTAAGAGCTATCCAGCTGTAGGTGAGTATTCTTAGTTTTTCATTGTTTTTAATAAAATTTAAGTCACCGCGATATATAAATGCTATCACACCTATAGCGAGTATAATGCTGACTATAGAAGCATACACACCTTGATGTACTGCGTCAGATAGTACACTGGCTTTACTAGATCCAGACATGTTGGTTATAAATAAAACCTCAGTTATTAATACAACTACTAGTAAGATGTTAAGACAGATGATAGAGATAAAGCCTATTTGCTTTTCGTTTTTTACAGTGAGCAGTTGTAGATCGTTTAATTTTTTAGGAGCCAGTTCATTTGGGTAATTAATATCCTGATCTGTAATTTCGATTATAGGTTGCGGCGATTGAATATTTGCCATAATTAAAGCGCCTAAAGCTGCGGTAAACACCCAGAATATATCAATAAACGATAGGTCTATAGCCGTAAGGAAATCACTGAAAACAGGATTTGCTGTACTATATAAAAGAGTAAAGACTACTACTAGAACTAGAGGAACAAAAATCACTTTAACTAGTTGTTCTACATCTACGGCTTTTTTAGGTGTTGTGATTTCAGGTTCTTCTATTTGATAAAAAAACGAATGAAAAACACCCAGAATGGTATTGTAAAGTCCATTGAGCCAACTCAAATAAATACTGGTTTGATGACTGGCAACATAACCTATAAATAATAAGGTGCTTAAAAAATAACCGGTTATGCTCCATGCAGAACCATGGATGGTGATAGCAACGGCACTGGCCAGCATTCCTAATGCACTTAATATAATGGTGCTTTTTAATAGTATTTGATGCCTAGAAATAGCCAATGCAATGATGAGGAATAGGGAATAAATGAAGGCGTTAATTCCTAAATCTTGTGTGTAAAATAAGGTCGAGAATACGATCCCGCCTAGAATGATGATAATTGTTTTTTTCATGGTTTTAGTTTGAAGTGATACTAATGGGTTTGATAAGAGATATAGGAGAGTATAAATTTTGTTTAAAATCTATATCATGAATAGGAGATGCTTTATGTCCTGCCTCGATGGCAATAATGAATAAGCTGTATTGATCTACATAAAGAATGACACCTACGAGCATGGCAAGCACTACAAAAGGACTGCGCTTTCCATTGCCCCATAACCAGTATTGCATGGCTATTTCTTGAGCGGTATCTATTCTATAACCTGTGAGAACATGAAAGACATCGTGATCTTCACATCTAGGTTGAGGTTCTAATTTATGTTGAATTAAAAAGCAGCCTAAGTGATATCCTAAACTATCTGGCGGATAGGAGAGTAGTTGCTTAGTATGCACATTCCATGACGGACCTGTTTTAAATTTTATATAAACCGTACTGGCTAGCTCAAAAGAAAAATTAACGAAGACTTCCCTTAACACTACTAAAGTACTTTGAATTTCAAAGTAAAGGTGTAAAAAAAATGTTTTCATAATTTTAGGTATGTGTGATGGATTCTTCATGCTGTTTTAATTTGGGTTATAGTTTTTGATCCGAGTCTTATGGGCAGTACAACTAAATCAGTTTTATTTCTAATTTTAAGTTTCACAGATATCTCACTGTTTAATGTTATGGAACAGATACTTGCTTTAAAGTATTCATATATCTTTAACCACTTATTAATTTTTCCAACGCCTCGATGTGTTTTTTAAACTCTAGTTTACCTACATCTGTAGCGATATATTTAGTGTTCGGTTTACGACCTATAAAGCTCTTTTCTACTCTTATATATGCCTCTTTTTCAAGAGCTTTAGTATGACTGGCCAGGTTACCATCTGTCACATCGAGTAGCTCCTTGAGTTCTTTAAAATCGGCATGATCGTTTACTACGAGCACAGACATAATGCCCAGTCGTATACGGTGATCAAATGCTTTATTTAGTTTGTTTATGAGACTCAAATTCTTTATATTTAATTTTAAGTTTTACCAGCTTAGGCAGAAAAAGTTTTCGGCAGTATTTCTATTGATTCTTATATATCCTGATTCGGCTCCATAGGTCCAATAGCCAGTAAATCTCAATTCTATAAATTCAGTTGATTTCTCCACGGTGACATTTTCAATTCTTGATAAAAATGAAGATTCAAAACTTTGGGTAAATCTAACGTTTGTATCAAGTGTCCACTCTACCTTATCGCTTTTTTTTAATGTGATTAATGGTGATAAGGAATCTGTCCGATTTTGAATTATTAAGGTGTATTTGTTTTCCAATTTTAAATTAATATCATTTTTATTTTCGATAAACTCAGATTCTATTTTTTGGGCTGTAAAAGGACCGTCGTTCATACCGCATTTATCAAACGTATTACTAAAGGATATGAAGCCAAATATTACATAACCAACATATATTAAAAAACTCAATACCATTATAATAATGATTGTAAAAGTTATCTTTTTAAACATATCTTTTAACCCTTAACTTATTTTTTATCATACTTATAATACATCACTGCACCATAAATGATGTGACACAATCCAAAACCAGCTGTCCAGAAATACAATCCGTAGCCTATATATTGTGTGTTGATTAACCCTAAAATTGCACAGCTCAAGCCTAAGTATTTTACCGTTCCCAAAGTGAATTGTGCTGCATTCATGCAGGCTAGTCCATAAAAAACTAACATGGCTGGCGCTACTAGACCTATTAAATTATATTGTAATAAAGCCAGTGTGAATAAGGCTCCTATATTAAGTGGTACCATAAAATTAACCACCAGTCTTATGGACTGTTTGGTCCATACTTTTTGTTTGTGTTTTGATGCTTTTGCCTTAGTGAGAAAAAATGCAGTAAGTACAGCCATGAATAAAACAGCAGCAGCAATCAATAATATTTGCAAAGGATAATTATGATCCCATGGATATGTAAAGAATCTATTCCATTGGTAAGGATATTCACAAGTATAACACATTCGTGCCTTATTTATGATGAAAAATCCAAAAACACTACCTATCAAAGCATAAATTCCTGCCATAACACCACTCATTCCAGATAATGATATAAACCGAGTAGATTTATTCATGAGCGATTTAATCTCTTTAATGTCGTCTAGATATTTATCTGTTGTCATAATTAAAGTACTTTGAAATACAAAGTAAATGTATTTCAGGATAGTATGAAAGCTTTTTATTATTTATTTTAAGTGGAGTAAAGTTTGTTGAGATCTCGCTTTCGCGAAAGCGGAATAACTTCTAACTTTAAACCATGAATCCAGCCGAAGAGTATATCAATAACAAACCAGAGCCGTATCGTGCGGTAATGCTACACTTGCAGTTTTTAATAGAATCAAATTTTCCTGAGATACAACTGAAGTATAAATGGCGCATGCCTTTTTATTATCTAGACGATAAAACGATGTTTTGTTTTTTTAATTTTAGGAAGACCTTTGTTGATTTGGGACTGAGTTATGGAGATAGATTAAGTAATCAGCACGGTGTTTTAATGGCTGGAGAAGGTAGAAAAATGTTGAGATCTCTAAGATTTAAAAATCTAGAGGATATCAATGACACTATTATTATTGAGACTTTACAAGAGTTAAGTGTCATACGCAAATCCATGAAAAAGAAATGAGTAGAAGTAAATGGATCTTGCTGGTTGTTGTGTTTTTAATCTTTACAACTATTACTGCGATAGTGGTCATGGAGCGTTACTCGTACCACAATTCTTCTAGAAAACCGACGAATGCTTATTTGCATAGCCGTATTAAAAAATATAAAATTCAAGGGATAGATATCTCACACCATCAAGGAGAGATAGACTGGGATGAGATAAAACATCCTGATACTACACAAGAATTAAAATTTGTGTTTATAAGAGCCACAGTAGGAATAGATAGGGATAATCGCTTTACAGAAAACTGGAACGGCGCTGGTAATACACAATTATCACGAGGCGCATATCATTATTACTGGAGCGATGTAAATAGTACCACGCAAGCAAATCATTTTATAGAAACGGTAAAACTAGTAAAAGGAGATTTGCCACCAGTGCTGGATATAGAAGATATAAGTTCTATTCAAAATGTGACTTCGTTAAGAAAAGGATTGAAAAACTGGATACAGCTGGTAGAAGATCATTATGGAGTAAAACCAATTATATATACGGGCGATAGTTTTTATAATTCTTTTCTAGAACCAGACAGTTATTTTAAATCGTATCCTAATTTGTGGATTGCAAATTATAATCGTGTGGATTTACCTGACGCAGACTGGGATTTCTGGCAGTATACAGATCGCATGCTAATAAATGGAGTAGAAACCTTAGTAGATGCCAATGTGTTTAGGGGTTCTTTAAATAAATATAACGCTTTGCTCGTTCCTTAATATTATCGATTTAGAAATGGATTGCTCCATTTTACATTAGTATATACATCATCACCGCTTAATGTTTTTAAAAAGTCTACCAGTGCTGTTTTATCGGTATCTGATAAGCGTAATTGTTGCCCAGTAGTTCCATTGTTTTGTAATAAAATAGGGTCTATGGACTGCTGGTTTGTTAAATCGATAGCGTTGTAATGTTCTATCATATCCATAATAGTGGTGAAAGAACCGTTATGCATGAGTGGACCATTTAATGCTCCATCAGGATTTGTAATATTTCTTAAACTAGGAGATCTAGTATTAGAATGATCAAAAACAGATGCATCTTGGATAGTGGTAATAACACCATTATTTTGAATATTATCTTTAATGGCAAACTCTGGTGGGACATGACAGCTTACACAACCAGCCCCACCGTTTTGTGGAGTTGTCGTAAATAAAAATTTACCTCTGTTTTCTGATGTGTTGTAATTAGGGAATATACCTCCTAAATTGCCGGTAGCCATTAAACCTGCGTCGTACTTAGAATCAAAAGACTGAATGCTTAATACAAATTGTGATAAACTTTCTTGTAGTCTGGCCTCGGTAACTAGTTGATCTCCATAAACCTCATTAAACAAAACTTGATAATAATCTATAAGTGATAATTTTAAAAGCAACTCATCAAAGCTAGGACTGCCTTGCTCACCACTAAATCCCATTTCTGTATGATCTCTTATGGGCTGTGTCACCTGCTCTTCTAATGATGTTACTCTTTCATCCCAAAAAAAGTTTGTGCTAGGCTGGAAACCAGCGTTTATTAATCGCATACTATGCCTGCCAGTGAGTCCATTTACACCGACACTAGCGGTTGGCGTATCGCCAAAAGCGTTTTCTTGATGATGACAGCTTGCACAAGAAATACTGTTGTTAACAGAAAGCTGTTGATCATAAAATAAAATACGCCCCAAAAGAGCCTTTTTATTATCTATTGTATTGCCACTAGCAGTAAACCTGATATAAGAAGGAACATCAAAATTTTGATATTCTACTGTATGCTCTAGATCTATGTTATCACCAAAAACAGCGTTGAGAATGGATTGATCTGTAGCGATGTATTCTTCCTCATCATTTTCACAAGAAGTAGTGAGAAATAAAATAGCTAATAATAAAATAGGGAAGGCCTTCATGGTGTCATTTATTATTATGACTCACCATTTAATGAAAAGCTTAAGTTTGTTAAAATTTTCTAAACAAAAAAAGGCTTCTTGATTTTACAAGAAGCCTTTAATTAAGAATAAGTATTTATTTCTAGTTGAACGCAACTAGAACACCATCTACTGTTTCTTTAGTGTTTTTTGCATTTGCTGCAATAACTTTACTGTCGTCAGTACGTATGATTTGTAAATCTTTTATTTCTGTATCTCCGGTATCAACTATAGCACCTTGTTTTACAAGAATTACCATTTTATTTTGATACTTGAATTTTGATAACGTTACTTTAGTATCTCCTGTTACAGAAAGAGCTATCAAATCATTTGTGTAGATTCTGATTTTTAAGTCTTCAATTTTAGCATTAGAATTTTGCTTTATTGTTAAGGACTTACCTTCTGTTGAAATACTTAGATCCTGAGTATCTTTATTGATAGCAACTTGATTTTTGAAAGAGTAAACTATCTCTACCTGTGCATCGGTATCAATTTTGATTTTTGAGAAGTTACTTACTTCTTGAATAGATTGTGCAGTACATATACCTGCGAAAAGAATAACGGTTAATAAAATTAGCTTTTTCATGTTTTAAAGTTTTAAGTGTTAATAGCTTACTTAATAGACATGCAAATATCTCTTTTGTTTCATCGTTGTGTAAGAGCTTTACAATTTGTTCACGTTATTATGTGAAATTAGCAACAAATGAAATGTTAAACACCTTATTTTAGTGAGGCTCAGGTGATTTGTTAAAAGTTGTTAAAATGTTTAAAATATGCGGTTTACACTTCTTTTTTATAATAAAAGTCAGCGCATTTAGGTGGCAGAAAACTATCAAAACGGCAGATTTAAGCTAGTTCTATTCTATTTAACATAATTTTTAATGTTACTTTTTGAGAATAATAAGCACAAAAAAGCGGTGCTATTTAATAAGTTAAATAGCACCGCTTAATAAAATCAAGGTTTTTATTAAAACGAATTAATCGTTTTTCTAATAGTAACTAATCTAGACAATAATCCTTCTAAATGTTTTAAGTCTAGCATGTTTGCACCATCACTTTTTGCATTTGCAGGATCAAAATGAGTCTCTATAAAAAGCCCATCTACGTTATTTACAATTCCGGCTCTTGCTATAGTTTCTATCATATCTGGTCTACCGCCGGTAACACCACTAGATTGATTAGGTTGTTGTAAACTATGCGTTACGTCTAGTACAGTAGGAGCAAACTCTCTCATGGTAGGAATACCTCTAAAGTCTACGATCATATCTTGATAACCGAACATAGTACCACGATCTGTGATCCATGCTTTATCACTACCAGAATCTTTTACTTTTTGTACCGCATGTTTCATAGCCTCAGGAGACATGAATTGACCTTTTTTAAGATTTACTACTTTACCAGTTTTTGCGGCTGCAACCACTAGGTCTGTCTGTCTAACTAAAAAAGCAGGTATTTGTAATACATCTACATACTGCGCTGCTAGAGCGGCATCACTTACCTCGTGGATATCGGTAACTGTAGGTATGTGAAAAGTTTCAGAAACCTTACGTAATATTTTTAAAGCCTCTACATCACCTATTCCAGTAAAACTATCAATACGACTGCGATTTGCTTTTTTAAAACTTCCTTTAAAAACATAAGGAATCTTAAGATCGTCTGTAATTTTCAAGACTTTCTCTGCAATGCGCAGTGCCATTTCTTCACCTTCTATGGCACAAGGTCCAGCAAGTAAAAAGAAATTGTCTGAATCTGTATGTTTTATATTAGGTATTTTATTAAGTTCCATAAATGCTTTTTATTAGTTTTTAACGATAACTTCTCTACCGCTTTCTTCCCATTTGGTTATACCACCTTTCATATCATATATGAGAGTAAAACCTTTGTCCTGCAAGATTTTTGCGCATCTAGCGCTTTGACCACCTTTATTACAATACACTAATAGAGGTTGGGTTTTGTCCATAGTGTCTAGATAGGAATTAAGATCGTCATTTTCTACCTCGATATTTACAGCATTTTTGATGTGCTTCTCAGTAAACTCTGACTTAGTTCTTACATCCACGACCTTTACACCTTCTACAGCGATAATTTCTTCAGCTTGTTGTATAGATACTTTATTAATGGTACCATCTTTTTCTTCTACACAGCTGTGAAATGCTAGCGCTAGCAGTAATACAATAATGAAGTTGAGTAACCTTTTCATTATGATTTCATTGCAGTATCTCCATCCCAGTTACTAAAACCTCCTGTTAGATTAAATGTATTTTTAATCCCAAGTTGTTCCATAATCTGACAGGCTTGCATGCTGCGACTACCAGCACGACAGTACACATAATAATTTTTATCTGCGTCCATTCCATTAACGGCCTCCATAAACTCTTGTGGTTTAAAGATGTCGTAATGTAGCGCATTAGGAATCATACCTTCACTCACCTCGTCATCGGTACGCACATCTAGTATAATAGAATTATCATCTTGAGCTGTTTGCTCTTTCCACTCTTGGTTATTTAAATTTGTCATAATTTATAGGGAACAGCTGCTCGTAGCAACTATTTTTTGATTTTTTAGATTTGTTTTCTTGATTGCTCCGTATCCACCTTCTACATTTACCATATGTGGTATACCGTTAGCTGCAGCTATACTAGAAAAAATTACCGAGCGATAACCACCAGCACAATGTACGTGATAGGTATCTTGAGAATTAAGTTTTTTCACCTCTTCATGAACTAAGTCTAGAGTATGCATAGGCACATTACCTATGTGGCCAGCTTCATATTCTCCAGGTTTGCGACTGTCGATAGGATTTTTAATACTGCCATCTTCTAGGCCGTCTATAAAATCTTGAGCTGTAATATTTTCTATTTTAGAAATTTCGTTCTCACTATTTTTCCAAGTATCAAAACCACCTTCTAGATAACCTTGAGCATTATCATAACCTACTCGAGCAAGTCTAGTCACCGTTTCTTCTTCTCTACCACTAGGTGCAACGATTATTATCTTTTGATCTATGTCTTCAATAAGAGCTCCTATCCATGGAGCAAACTGTCCATCGAGACCTATAAACCATGATCCTGGAATAGAGCCAGCGGTGTATTCTTGTGGTGATCTCACATCTAGAACTAGATAGTCATCATCTTCAGCCAGTGCTTTAAAAGAGTTCAGTTTAAGTGGAGTGATTCCTCTAGCGATAATCTCATCTATGCTAGAATTTACCCCTTTATTCATGGATACGTTCTTTGGAAAATAGCCTGGTGGAGGCGCGATACCGTCGGTTACTTCTTTTATAAAAGCCTGCTTGTCCAGTTGTGGATTAAGCGCATAGTTGGTCTTCTTTTGATTACCTAACGTGTCGCTAGTTTCTTTACTCATGCTTTTACCACAAGCGCTACCTGCACCATGTGCTGGATATACAATCACGTGATCTGGTAACGGCATGATATGATTTCTAAGAGAGTCGTATAAATGACCGGCTAGATCTTCAGTAGTTAGATCTGATTTTGCAGCAAGATCTGGTCTTCCTACATCGCCTATAAATAGAGTGTCTCCACTAAAAAGCGCTTGTTCCTTTCCTTCGGCATCTCTTAATAAATAGCAAGAAGATTCCATGGTATGTCCAGGGGTGTGCAGTAATTGAAGAGTTATGTCTCCTACGTTAAAAGTTTGTAGGTGTTCCGCTTTCGCGAAAGCGTAACTAGTAACAGCATTAGGCCCTATTACAATGGTAGCACCTGTTTTATCTGCTAGATCTACATGACCAGAAACAAAGTCTGCGTGAAAATGTGTCAGAAAAATATACTTAATCTTTACACCATCTTGTGCTGCACGATCAATGTACTGTTGTACTTCTCTTAAAGGATCTATGATTACAGCCTCACCATTTGAAGCGATATAGTAGGTTCCTTGAGCGAGACACTTCGTATAATACTGTTCAAGAATCATTAGTTAAATTTTATGCAAAAATACGATTTATAACGCTCAGAAATGTAAAAAGCCCATGAGTACATCATGGGCTAGTATAGAAATTAATTATAGTTGTTTACTTAATGCGACACCCTATGGCTGTTGAGGTGGTTACAGCTATTTTTTCTCCACGTATTAGAGACTGCAGGGCGTCTTCTAGATAGTTGTTTTTCACTGCATTTTCATCGTGATAATTATCATCTATCGCACCGATATATTTAACGATGTTTTGATCTCCTTCTTTTTTAAGTAAGAAAACATGTGGGGTTTTTGTGGCGCCGTACTGTGGGTAAATCTTCTGACCAGCATCTACTAAATAAGGAAAGGTAAACCCTTTTTGCTTTGCTCTAACCTTCATTGCATCAAAACTATCTGAAGGATATTCATCAGGATTATTGGGGTTAATTGCTATTACCGGATAGCCAAGGTTTTTGTATTTCTTATCTAGTGCAATAATGCGATCTTCATATGCGACACTGTACGGGCAGTGATTACAGGTAAAGATGACCATAAAACCCTTAGCATCGTCATAATTTTTAAGGGAAACTTTTTCTCCATCTATGTTTATTAGTGAGAAGTCTGTTGCAGCATCACCTATATGATATCCTTTAAGAACAGTTGCTTTTTCTTTTACAGGAGTTTGCTTTTTATTTTGATTAGGCACTGGACGCTCAGCAAATAGGTTAGTACGCTCGTGCGTGTCTAACATGCCCGACACTACTGCGATGGCAATGGCGCCTACCACCGCGACAGTTAATATTTTTAAAGTTTTCATAAGAATTCCTTTATAGCTTTTTCTAAATCAGCTTTTGATAAAGCTTTATTATAAAATTGTTTTTTATTTTTTGAAACGATTAAAGTCACAGGAATTGCACCATCCCAATGCTGGTCTACTATGGGGATCCATTCTGCAGCATATGGGTCGTCTAATAGGAGGACCGTAGATTTAATTTCTTTCTTTTTAAGAAATGGCTCTACGGCAGTTTGAATATTTTTCTTTTCGTCTAGAGAGATAAATATCATATCTACATCTTCTAGGTAAGAACTTCCTATACTTTCAAAATAAGGTAATTCTTCTACACAAGGTGCGCACCATGTGGCCCAAAAGTTAATCACTTTAACCTTATCACCAGGTAAAACTGTTTCTCTAAGACCGTCTTGACCAATAGCTGTAACTGTTGCTATAGGTCTGTTGTCACAGGCTGTGCAAATAGTTAGGAGTACAAAAAGAGTTAGTAATTTGTTCATCTAAACAAATATAGCGCTGTGATCGAATAATTAATCATGGTTTAACTATTCTTAGCTATGTTTTAGAAAAAATATAACATTTTAAATGTCCGAAACTTCTTGTAATCAGGATTTAATACGTGATTTCATAAGTTCTACGACCTTATAAGCAGCTGGACAAATACTCGTATTTTTAACGGTAAGTGTTCCTATTTGATAAATTTTTCTTCTATCTGTGTGTGGGTACTCTCTGCATGCTTTAGGCCTTACTTCATAAATAGAGCAATAGTTATCTGCGCCTAAAAAATGACATGGAGTTTGTTGTAAGACATAGTCTTGATCTTCATCTACTTTTAAAAACTGATCGATGAAGTCACTAGGTTTCATTCTGAAGTGTTTTGAAATTCTATTGATATCTATATGCGTAAAAAGTGGGCCAGTAGTTTTGCAACAATTGGCACACTTTAAACAATCAACTTCTTCAAATACCTCGTTGTGTATTTCTTGAACTGCGCCGTCTAGACCTTTAGGTTTTTTCTTGCGTAGTTTTTTAAAGTAATCTGTGTTTTCTTTTTTGTTTTGCTGCGCTAGATGTGGCAGTTTCTTAAGAAAATCTTCCATTAATTACAGCTAGGCATGTGCATAGAGCTTTGATAACCTTGCTCTTTAAGTTGGGTGGTAACAGAGCAAATTAACTCTCTAGACCAGTATACACTAGCACTTTCTTTTGCTTTATTAATTTGAGCAATACGACCGAATAGTTTTAATCCTGTATTAGATTTTTTGAAAGTTTGCAATTCTGCTCTTTGACTATCTGTCATTCCTTCTCTGTTTTTTCTGTATTGGATACCAGTATCAGAAGAGTAGAACTTAATCAAATTGCGTAGGTCTTCTTTATCTTCAAAAACAGCACGGTATTCTGATGCTAGAATTCCTTTAAATTTTGCAACAGATGCATTTTTGTTGGAGTAAAATTTTTGCCATGTGTCTGCTGGTACTTCTTGAGTTTGATAGGCATCTTGTACCATTTTAACCATACCATCATAAGCACCTTCATATTCTGCATCAATACCACTGACAGAAAAGTATTCCATCATTAGAGATTGATAAGATTCTTTTTTCTGCGCGCTGGCAAGAGTGGTTACAAATAATAAAGCTAGTATGAGTTTAAAAGTATTTTTCATATTATAAATGTGTTGAGGACAAAAATAATTTTAATGGAGCACTATAGGTGAGTATTTATTCTTTTTATTCTGTTAATCGGTATAAGTAGTGGTTATAGCGATAAAGAGTTGATAAATCACGTTAATGAGTGTAATTTGATTTTATTCAGTGCCTTCAATTCATGTGGTAAGTTATAATAATAAAAATGCTTGTCTAGAATTATAATAATTTCTAGACAGGCACTTTGTATAAAACTCTTGTTGATTATCTGTTTGCTGCTCTGTGACGTTCTCTAGCAAGCAACGTGTTTTTTAATAACATGGCGATAGTCATAGGGCCTACACCACCAGGAACAGGTGTGATGTAACTAGCTTTTTTTGATACGTTTTCAAAATCTACATCACCAGTGATATAATAACCACGCTCACGAGAATCGTCTGGTACGCGAGTAATACCTACATCTATAATAACTACATCATCTTTTACCATTTCTGCCTTTAAGAATCCAGGAACTCCTAATGCTGTTATGATAATATCTGCTTGTGAGGTGATTTGAGTAATGTTCTTTGTATGACTGTGTGTAAGGGTAACTGTAGAGTTACCAGGAAATCCTTTTCTACCCATTAAGATACTCATAGGTCTTCCTACTATGTGAGATCTACCTATTACCACGGTATGTTTACCTTGTGTGTCTACACCATAACGATCTAATAATTCTAGAATACCGAATGGTGTTGCAGGGATAAAAGTACTCATGTCTAGTGCCATTCTACCAAAGTTAGTAGGGTGGAAGCCATCAACATCTTTATCTGGATCTACTGCCATTAATACTTTTTGAGTATCAATTTGTTTAGGTAAAGGAAGTTGTACAATAAACCCATCTATTTCTGGATTATCGTTTAACTTTTTAATTTCTTTAAGTAGCTCTGTCTCGCTAGTTGTGTTAGGCATGCGCACCATAGTGCTTTCAAAACCTACACGTTCACAAGCGCGTACCTTAGAACCTACGTATGTAAGACTTGCGCCATCATTCCCTACGATAACAGCTGCTAGGTGAGGTACCTTCTCATCGTTATCTTTCATTGCTTGAACGGTATCTGTGATCTCGTTCTTAATATCATTACTTGTTTTCTTTCCGTCGAGAATAATCATAAGTTGTGTGTGATGGTTAATTCCGTTGTAAAATTGGTTAATAAGAGTGAAATTAAGAAATTTAATCGTCTACACTTATTATCTACTTGTTAACGATAAGGTTTGCGTTACTATATAAATGAGATAAAAAAAATCCCAAGCGTTAACTTGGGATTGAATTTTTATTTGATAAGGGTGAAAGAATGTTGTTTATTTCATTTTTCCTAAAGCATTCATCATCGCTTTTCCTTTACCACCTTGCATCATTTTCATCATTTTGCTCATCTGGTCAAATTGTTTGAGCAGTTGATTTACTTCTGTAACTGTAGTACCACTACCTTTTGCGATACGTTTTTTACGAGAACCATTGATTACTTGTGGTTTTGTACGCTCTTCTATAGTCATAGAGTGTATAATAGCCTCAATACCTTTAAATGCGTCATCGTCTATGTCTACATCTTTAAGCATTTTTCCTGCACCAGGAATCATACCCATAAGATCTTTCATGTTACCCATTTTTTTGATTTGCTGGATTTGAGAAAGAAAATCATCAAAACCGAATTGGTTCTTTGCGATTTTTTTACTCAGCTTTCTAGCTTGCTCTTCATCAAATTGTTCTTGGGCACGTTCTACCAGCGAGATAACATCTCCCATACCTAGAATACGGTCTGCCATACGTTCTGGATAGAAAATGTCGATAGCCTCCATTTTCTCACCAGTACCTATAAATTTGATAGGTTTATCAACAACAGATTTAATAGAAAGTGCAGCACCACCACGAGTATCACCATCTAACTTTGTAAGGATTACACCATCAAAGTTAAGACGATCATTAAAGGCTTTTGCTGTGTTTACAGCATCTTGCCCTGTCATAGAGTCTACTACAAAAAGAGTTTCATGTGGTTTAATCGCTGCGTGTACGTCAGCAATTTCGGTCATCATTTGCTCGTCAACAGCTAGGCGTCCAGCTGTATCTATAATTACAGCATTAAAGCCATTTTGTTTTGCATATGCGATAGCCGCTTCAGAAATCTTAACCGGATTTTTCTCTTCACGATTAGAAAAAACCTCTACACCTACACTTTCTCCAACTACGTGTAACTGGTCTATTGCCGCTGGGCGATAGATATCACAGGCTACTAAAAGAGGCTTCTTACTCTTTTTAGTTTTAAGAAAATTTGCGAGTTTACCAGAAAAAGTAGTTTTACCAGAACCTTGTAAACCAGACATAAGAATAATACTAGGATTACCACTTAAGTTAATTCCAGCAACATCACCACCCATTAATTCAGTAAGCTCGTCTTTTACAATTTTTGTAAGTAGCTGTCCTGGTTTAAGAGTAGTTAATACACCTTGACCTATAGCTTTTTCTTTAGCTCTAGATGTAAATTCTTTTGCGATTTTATAGTTAACATCGGCATCTACTAGTGCGCGACGTATTTCTTTAAGAGTATCTGCAACGTTAACTTCGGTAATGCTTCCATGTCCTTTAAGGACGTGCATCGCTTTATCGAGTTTGTCAGTTAAATTATCAAACATATTTTTTGACTCAATTTTAGAAGATAGCAAAGATACTATTTCATGCCTTTAAGTTCAAGATTTTAAAGTGCTTTGTTATCAATGAAATAAAAGAGAATAAGATGTCTTTGTTGCGATTATAAATTCATCTTAAATAAACTAGTAATTTTTAATGAGGTTTTTATTGAGAATAAGTGAGTTTTGAAAACGAAATGGTACTCTTAAATTATTGAAGAATACTTATAATAAATGTTAAAAAACTTAATTTGTGTATATTGCAGAAACTTAAAAAACTATAATGAAAACTCTCAAAACAGCCTTTAATTTACTCAGTTTACTCACTCTTTGTTTCATAATTATAAACTGTAGTGGTGATGACGACACTGCTGGTGATGGTACTACAGACAGTGTTACCTTAACAACATCAGTAAGTCAGTTAAATTTTAGTGACACAGCTGCAAATGAAACCTCACAAGATCGATCTTTTTCTATAACTGGTTCTTCTCTTGTGTCACAAATAGATCTTTCTGCTACTGGAAATTTTGAAATTTCTAGTGATGCGGTTAATTTTTCTAGCAATCTAAGTATCGTTCCTAACGATGTAAATGGATCTAGCACGATTTATGTTAAATTCCTTCCTGATGCGATAGGTGCTTTTCAAGGTGTTGTAACCATTCAAAGTGCTGATGTTTCTACCGATTTACAAGTGGCATTAAGTGGTAATGGAGTACCTGTTATCCATAATTACCAAACCTTTAATAGAGAGCGTGTGGCATTCGGTGGTGGTTTTTCTCAAACTTCAGTGCAGTCATATAACTTACATAATGACCTTACTAATATTGAGACAATTAAAATGTATGTAAAACTAACCTGTCCAACAGGTGGTTGTGATGAGTGGGATGTTTATGCAAATGTAAAAGTGACTGATGTAGCGTCTGGAGAGCGTTATGAGTTAGCGCGATTTATTACTCCTTATTGGAATGATAATAGCCAACTTGCTAGAGGTTTTGAATTTGATGTTACCGATTTTAAGTCTTTATTAAATGGTAATGTAGAATTAAGAATAAGAACAGAATGCTGGAATGCTAGAGGTTATGAGGTAAGTGTTGATTTTGATTATATAGAAGGTACTCCAGATTATGCTTATTATGGTATTACACGCGTGTTGAATTATGATAACGGCTCTGCAGCAGGTGTTCCTTATGGAGTGGCACATACTAAAGATTTAACTAGGTCCATTTCTGTACCTGCAAATGCACAAAGCACACATTTAAGAACCATTATCTCAGGTTGGGGACAGGCAGCATCTGGAGATGCAGACGGTCGTACCTGTGCTGAGTGGTGTTTCAGAACTCATGACGTATTAATTAATGGAGCAAATATGTTTCAACACGACCTAGCACCATTAGGCTGTGCCAGTAACCCTGTGAATAACCAGGCACCAGGAAACTGGATGCCAGATAGAGCAGGATGGTGTCCCGGTATGGAAGTGCCTACTAGAATAGATAATTTTACATCGAGTATGGCTGGGACTACGTTTACTTTTGAATATGATTTTGAAGACTGGACTAACACTACTACAGATGAGTCTTTTTATCCTATATCTTCTTTTGTTGTTGTAAAAAGCGATACTCCTATAACAAGAGCAACGGTTATTGATTAAATTTAATCCAATACAATTTTTAAATCTTAATGGATACGTGTTCTCAATGCGTGTCTATTAAGATTTTTTTATTTTAATCTCGCTTTCGCGAAAGCGGAACAAGTATAAAATATGTTATTTGAGTAAAAAAAATAGAGCGTTTATATTCATTATAAACGCTCTTAATTAATTTTATTTAATAATCATCATTTCTGATAAGGGTCCCAACTGCAGAGTAGCCCCAGTCTGTATAGCCATTTGTATCGTCAGACTCATTAGAAACATGTCTAGTGTGATAGATGGATAATTTATTACTAGAGGTCCATGATAAAGAATAGAATTGAGTTTCTGTCCATACACCACCAGAATCCATCCAGAATGCGTTAAGTTGACCGCCGTAACCTTTACTTACTATAACTTCTTTAGAAAAATTTTTGGCTAGGTCACCATCCTCATCTGTATCTGTCAGGTAGACATTATTATCCTCTATAAAGAGTCGTATGAAAACACTTTCGCCATCCGTACTTTCAATATTTCCTTCCCATAGTCCATCAAAGTTCTTTGCCTGCGCATAAATATTACTACTAGCCAAGCATATAATTAATGCTGTAAGAATCCATTTTTTCATAATTTAAAAGGTTTTAAGAGGGCTCTAAAGTTACATTGATTTTATTTGTCTAAAAATACCCTTTACAGGGGATGTTTCTTTAATTTTTCACTCCATAACAAGTTTTTTTAGAAAAAGGTCAATTATAAAAAAAAAAACAAAAATCCCATCGAGAATAAACTCGATGGGATTTTTTATGAAATAAATAGAGAATTAGTTAATCTCTAAAACCTCTAATTCAAATACAAGGTCGTGACCTGCAAGTGGGTGATTTGCATCTACTATAATGTGATCTTCTTCTACCTGTGCAACACGCAACTGACGCTCAGAACCATCAGGGTTTTGAGAAATCAATCCCATACCTACTTCTGGCTTTACTTCTTGAGGTAGCTGGTCTTTAGGTACTTTATGGAAAAGCTCTTGAATGATTTCTCCATAAGCTTCTTCCTTAGGGATTTCAATAGTTTTCTTTTCATTAACCTTCATATCCACAAGACCTTTTTCAAAACCTGGTATCAACGCTCCTTGACCTAGTTGAGCCTCTAATGGCTCTCTGTCTAAAGAACTGTCAAAAACCTGTCCGGTAGATTTTAATTTCCCTGTGTAATGCACTTTGATAGTGTCATCTGCTTTAACTTGACTCATAAAAATTGATATTTTTGTATCAGCTGCAAAGGTATGATTTACAAATACCTAAGAAAAACTATCTGCATACAATCTTCTTAGATTAATAAAGACTTAACGATTAGGTCTTATTTATGAAAATAGTGGTTGTGAGATGTTGTTATTTTATGGTAGATTAGAAATAAAATTAAGATGGGATTATTTGATAAGATTTTAGGCAATGCTGGAGAGGTAGAGCATGATAAATTAATGAAAGAGTATGGACATTTGTTAATCAATGAAGAGGTTATAGAAATGGGATTTATTCTTATGAGAGATGTATTCATGTTTACCAGTCGCAGACTTATTTTAATCGATAAGCAAGGTCTAACAGGTAAGAAAATAGAAATGAAATCCATGCCTTATAAGAGTGTTTCTAGGTTTTCGCTAGAAACTGCTGGTACATTTGATTTAGATGCCGAACTTAAAATATGGATAAGCAGTGAAAATTTACCTAGTGTAAGTAAGAAATTTTCAAAAGGTGTAGATGTTTATAAAGTACAACGATTACTAGCTAGTAAGACCTGTTAATTGGTTTATAGATTCAGTTCATGGCTGTGGCACCTGTAAAACAATTGATAAAACTGTTCGAGCCTGCTGCAGCTACATGGTAATGGTAGCCGCGTTTTTCATCGGTATGTCCTCTACAATCGTCTAGATCTGTAGGTTCTTTGCCATTTTCATCTAGCTGATTATACATGCCGTAACCGTCCATGGCATAACCTATCATTGTGGCGTGACCATCTTCTTGTTTTATTTGTGTGGATATACCTGTGGCAGCATGATAATGGTAACCTGCGTTCAGGTTGATGTGTCCTCCAGCATCATCAAAAGGAGCAAGTGTATATGCACCTAAAATAGCATTAGTCGGTGCTGGTGCGTCAAATCTGACACCGTTAAAGGCAAGACCTCTAGCATTAAAATCTGGTCTAGCGCCATTTTCTGGACGTTCTGGTGGTGGACCATTTCCTTCTCTATCCACTGGAGGATGTCCATCTGCTCTCGGACCACCGCCTCTGGATTCTAGAGAATAAGGTTGATCTAATTTTACCGGAGAGATAGGTATTAAATAAGTTTGTGTAAGGTCTGCTACATAAGAAGGTAAGCACTCTACACAAAAGTTCTCATATTCTACACCTACGTTAGGGTTAGCAGCCTCTCTACATTCTTCTATTGTTTTGGTTCTATATATAATTCCGTCTTCATCATACATTTTCCATTTGCTGTCGTTATATAAGGTCGCCATATTTTTAACGAAATCACCATCTACATCATAAACCTCTCCATTTTCTAACCATATACCACCTTTACTAGCATCGTCATCTATGGATGTAGGACACCATGGACCCATTTGATGGTCTTGTGGTGTGCTGTTGGTGACTATTTCATAACACTCTGTAATAGTGCCGTCAGATAAGGTGCAAGGAGTTTTTGTTATTGATAAAACACTTTCTTTTAAAAAGAGAGAGCTATCGACTTGTGCTTCACTGCTTATTACTTTATCTGTACCTGTATTGCTCTTGCAGTTAGTTATTGAAACTGTAATCAATGCCAGTGAAATTAGCTGTACTATTTTAATTATTAATTTCATAATTATAATGGTTGAGTAGGTACGGTTTATTTTTTGTTTTTAAAGTAAAAATATGTAAATAAAGATACTAATATTATAAGGGAAATAGCTAATAAGGAATAGATTATAACATTTCTATTTCGTTTTTCAGAAACCTCTTTTAATTCAAACTTTGAACCAGTATTGATTATTGAAGCTGTGAAATTGTTGTCTTTTTCTAGAACAAAATGATCTTTTTCATAACCATCCATTAAAATTATAAAAGCACTTTTACTACGGTTAATATCCTTAAAACTATTGTTAGTAACCATCATCGATTTTAGGGGAGTTGGGATGGCATCTATTTCAAAAACAACATTAGTCTCATGACCTAATTTTACATAAGCCTGATTTAATTTAATCACGATTTTATTATTAGCTAGTACTACGATGTGTTTTTTAAGATATTTTATTACTAACTCTTCAAATTCTTGTGCTGTTTTATAGCTATCCTTTCCATAATGATAGTGAATTTCACTTTCAAAAGCCGTTAATGAAGAGTTTACTTGCAGTACCCACGTGCCGTTTTCAGTTTTAGAAAACATAGTGGTAGATGTAGTAGGTTGATGGGCAGCTGCCGTTAAGCTCATCAACATAAATACTATGGTGATTTTGAGTAATTTCATATTTTTTAATCTAAGAAAAAGTAGTCCTAAAACGATAAGTTATAGGACCACTTTTATACTTGTTTTTATATTAGTTAACCGTTGCACCATATAAACAGTCTATAAAACTGTTAGTTCCAGGAGCAGCTACATGATAATGATAACCTCTTATCTCGTCATAATGTCCTCTACATTCATCTAGGTCAGTAGGTTCTACGCCATTACTGTCTAGTCTTTCATATAATCCATGTCCATCCATCGCATAACCTATCATGGCAGAGTGTCCATCATTTTGAGCGATTTGAGTAGTTAAACCGGTTGCTGCATGATAGTGATATCCAGCAGTAAGATTAATATGTCCACCAGCATCATCAAAAGGTGCTAGAGTATAAGCGCTCAATATCGCATTAGTAGGAGCAGGCGCGTCAAATACCACACCATTAAAAGCCAGACCTCTTTGAGATATTCCACCGCCAGGCCCACCAGGACCGCCGCCTCCCATACCGAATTGTGTAGCGGTAGTAGTTTTTATAGGTGTGATAGGTATTAAATAAGTTTGCGTTAGGTTTGCCACATAAGACGGTAGGCATTCTACACAATAATTCTCATACTGCGCACCTACATTAGGATTTGCTGCTTCTTCACATTCTTGTAGAGTCTCTGTTTTTTGAATATCACCATTTGCGTCGTACATATTCCAAGTATTATCGTTATAAAATGTAGCTAGATTTTGTATAAATGCCCCATCGACATCATAAACTTCTCCACCTTCCAGCCATATTCCGCCTTGGCTAGCGTCGTCGTTTATATTATCAGGACACCACGGTCCCATGTTGTGATCATCTGCTAGGCTAGTGGTGGTGATCTCATAACAGTCTGTCACAGTACCGTCAGACAGAGTACAAGGTGTTGTGACTATAGAAGTAACTGTAGAGGTAATGAATAAAGAAGAATCGACATCTATTACAGTTGCGACGTCAGCACCTGTATCTGTAGTACCATCAGTAGTAGTGTCATCGTCAGATTCACAAGAATACAGTACAGTTGCTAATAGTAGTAAGCTCAATAATTTCAAGGTTAACTTTTTCATAGTATTCGATTTTAAGAAATAATTATGATACTGTGACTTGTAAAAATGAGAATGGTTTAAATGTTGTTTCCGCTTTCGCGAAAGCGAAACTAATAACAATAAATATGGTTGAAAATCAGGTATTTGAGAGAAATGGCTTAATTATGCTAATAAACCGCTAAAAACCAATAAATAAGCCTATTTTTGCAGCCGCTAACAAGCGTTATTTTTATGAAAGACATTAGAAACATTGCAATTATTGCTCACGTAGACCACGGTAAGACTACGTTAGTAGACAAGATTTTACACCACTGTGAGATTTTCCGTGAGAATGAATCCACTGGAGAATTGATCCTTGATAACAATGACATCGAGCGTGAACGCGGGATTACTATCCTAGCAAAGAACGTATCGGTAATGTACAAAGGAACTAAAATCAATATTATTGATACTCCTGGTCACGCCGATTTTGGTGGTGAAGTAGAACGTGTATTAAATATGGCCGATGGTGTGCTACTTCTAGTAGATGCATTTGAAGGACCGATGCCACAAACTCGTTTTGTGTTACAAAAAGCAATAGACTTAGGTTTAAAACCTTGTGTTGTTGTAAATAAAGTAGATAAAGAAAACTGTACTCCTGATGAAGTACATGAGTCTGTTTTTGATCTAATGTTTGAATTAGGTGCTGAAGAATGGCAACTAGATTTCCCTACTGTTTACGGTAGTGCAAAGAATAACTGGATGTCTGATGACTGGAAAGATGAGACGACTAACATCGAGCCTCTTCTAGACATGGTAATCGAGCATGTTCCTGCACCTGTTGTAGAAGAAGGAACTACTCAGTTATTAATTACTTCTCTAGATTTCTCTAACTATACAGGTCGTATCGCGATAGGACGTATTAAAAGAGGTTCTATTAAAGAAGGTCAAAACGTGACTCTTTGTAAGCGTGACGGTTCTCAAACTAAAACTAAAGTCAAAGAAGTTTATGTCTTTGATGGTATGGGAAAAGCCAAAGTAACAGAAGTAATGGCTGGTGATATTTGTGCTATAGTAGGACTAGAAGGTTTTGAAATAGGTGACAGTGTTGCTGATTTTGAAAATCCTGAAGCGATGGAAACTATCGCTATCGATGAGCCTACAATGAGTATGTTGTTTACTATTAATGATTCTCCTTTCTTCGGTAAGGATGGTAAATTTGTAACATCTCGTCACATTAATGACCGTCTTACTAAAGAATTAGAAAAGAATCTTGCTCTACAGGTACACGATACTGGTAGTGCAGATAAATTTATGGTTTTCGGTCGTGGGGTATTACACCTTTCTGTATTAATTGAAACGATGCGTCGTGAAGGTTATGAATTACAGATAGGACAGCCACAGGTTATCATAAAAGAAATAGATGGTGTTAAATGTGAACCAGTAGAAGAGCTTACTATCGATTTACCAGAAGCGGTAAGTGGTAAAGCTGTTGAAATGGTTACTTTAAGAAAAGGTGAAATGACCAGTATGGCTCCTAAAGGTGAGCGTATGGTTTGTGAATTTAAAATCCCTTCTCGTGGTATTATAGGTTTAAGAAACCAATTGATCACTGCTACTGCTGGTGAGGCTATTATGAATCACCGTTTTGTAGGTTTTGAACCTTATAAAGGTGAAATCGCTGGTCGTATCAACGGTTCTATGATCTCTATGGAAAAAGGAACTTCTATTCCTTATTCTATGGATAAATTACAAGATCGTGGTAGATTCTTTATCGCACCAGGTGAAGAGATTTATGGTGGTCAGGTAGTAGGTGAAAATTCTAGGCCAGATGATCTAGCAATTAATCTTACTAAAACTAAGAAACTTTCTAACGTGCGTAGTGCAGGTAATGATGATAAAGTAAAGATCGCTCCACCAGTGAAATTTACTCTAGAAGAAGCTCTAGAATACATCCAGAAAGATGAATATGTTGAGGTTACTCCTAACTTCTTGAGAATACGTAAAGTTATTCTTGATGAGGGTGAGCGTAAACGCGCAGGAAAACAACTTTCTTAATCTCGGATTAAGTTAATTATATTGAAAAAGCAGATTCGCAAGAATCTGCTTTTTTTTGCTCTATACTTTTACTAACTACTAAGCTTGTTTAAAGGTGTAGCATTCTCTTATCTTAGCATTAAATTACACTAGTTTTTGACTTTAACGATACAACAATACCATCCTGATCTTAAACGAGTATGGAATGATTTTATAGATCATTCTATCAATGGGACATTTTTATTGCATAGAGATTTTATGGACTACCATCACGATCGGTTTAAAGATCATAGTCTGTTGGTTTTTAATGAGGACGCATTAATTTGTTGTATTCCTGCACATACGGTTGAGGATTCTATTTATAGCCATCGTGGTTTGAGTTATGGAGGTTTGATTTTAAACAAAATCAGCGCCCAGAATATAGACTTAGTGTTAGAGTTATTTGTGGAGTATGTTAAGGGGCACGCTTTCGCGAAAGCGGAATTACAACCGCCACCTTTATCCTACAAAACTATAAATAGTGAAATAGTAAAATCTTTAAAAAATTATGGGTTTAAGATAAATCGTGTTTTACATAATCAATATGTGAACCTAAAGGAAGAGGTTAATGTTTCTCCTAAAAAGAGTATAGGTTACCGTAATGGGAAATTTGATGGTTTATCAATTCATAAAGGAAGTGATTTTAAATCTTTTTGGGACTTTGTACTTGTACCACAACTAGAATCTAGACATGCATCTAAGCCAGTACATAATGTGGAAGAGATAGAATTATTGCACTCTAGATTTCCTGAACAAATAATTCAACACAACGCATGGAGAGATGGAGAATTACTGGCCGGAATTACATTTTTTATAAAAGATAAAGTAGTGAAATCGCAATATGCATCTAGTTCATTAAAAGGTATGAAAACCGATGCAGTGGGTTTTATTTATATGGAAGCGATGAAAGAGTTTAAAGAAAAAGGATTTTCTATAATGGATTATGGGCCTGTAAATGAACGTGACGGAGCTATTAATGAGGGATTGTTGCGTTTTAAGAAGCAATTGGGTTGTGTAGAAGAAGAGTGGAAAAGATGGGTGATTGAGCTTTAAAAACTCTATAAATGATAAAAACCACTAGTAAAAAGGTGCTATCAGACACTTATTCACTAGCGGTTTACCAACCAAACTTAACTTATTTTTCTTTTTCATAATATATCGAGGTGTTTATAATTAATTAAAGGCTAATTCAATAATCTAAACAAGAACTTCTTATCTTATGATGGTACAAATTTAATGCAATGACCAAGTTTAAGATGCTAACGTGTCGTTAAGCAATGTTAAGTAGTGTTATCTATAAAATTGAAAAAAGCAGTTATGTTTGCAACAGAATATTAACAAATGAAGAATACAAAGCGATCTTTTCACATGGCCATTATTTCTAGTGTGCTACTGTTAGTCTTTACTTTACTATCTTATACGACTAGAACTGCAGGAAATAATATCAATGATATTACAGGTTATTTGATGACCTTGTTTTTTGTTACTGTGGTTATGGGTTTTGTTTTAAGCTTGTTGAGTATTAAAGAAAAGTACCATTGGAAAAAGTACGTGGGTATAGGGATCAATACTTTTTTCTTCATTTTATTAGTCATAGGATTATTGGGTAATCTGGTAGACATAGTAAATGCTTTTAGTTAAAGCACTTTTGTTTTGATATATTCGTTTTTAAGTTTACGATATTGTGATGATAGAATTAGAGCATGAAATAAAGGAATTTAAAAATGGACTTCTTCATTTTGGAGTAATTGGTGTGAGAATTTTATTCATTAAGGAACCTGTATTAGAAATAATAGAGAATTACCCTTATGATTATTTTAAAGGAACAGAGTCAGAAATGATTGAGTCAATACCTTCAAAAGGATACAAGGATTGGAAAAAAGGAGTTTTTTATGGAATAGAATATGCCTACAGTAAGCTTGACGATAAATATATAGGTTTGAAAGTTATTATAGATAAAGTTATAGGTTTACATTTAGATTCTAATTCGATAATTCTAGCTTTTATTGCATCTAGAGTTATACTGTCTAGTTTACTTAATACTGAATCTTATGAAGAAAAAGGTAAATTGGAGCAATTGGTTTTTAATAGTTGGGATTATGATCTTGAAGCTCAATTAAATTTTGAAAACTATACAATAGTTGGGCAAAAATTATCCGAATCACGTTATAAGGTTAATGAAAAGTAAATTTAAAAATTATTAAAACACACATTCCATACTTAGACCTCAAACCTTTAAACGATAGGTTTGCTCAGGAAGACCTCTTGTCATTTAAAGAAATTCATGCTTCTGGCAGATTTATAGGAGGTGAATATGTAGACCGATTTGAAAAAGAGTTTTCAGTCTATTGTGGTACTAGTCATTGTATAGGAACTGGGAATGGATTAGATGCTTTAACTATTATTTTAAAGGCCGAAGTTGCTCTAGGTAACTTACCACAAAACGCTTCTATACTGGTACCAGCACATACGTACATAGCTACGTTTTTAAGTGTTATCCATGCAGGTATGCGACCTGTGCCTGTAGATGTAGAAGAACTTACCTTAACTGCAAATGTGTTGCGCAAGGTAACTCTAGAGTATGATGCGATCATCGTTGTTGATATTTATGGAAAATTAGTAGATGATGAGGTGTATGCTTTTGCAAAAGATAATTCTTTACCCATTTACTGCGACACCGCACAATCTCATGGTGCTACAAATAAATTAGGTGAACGATCTGGAAATCTAGCTAGGGCTAGTGCCTTTTCTTTTTACCCTACTAAAAATTTAGGTGCAATAGGTGATGCAGGTGCAATAACTACCAACGATTTTGAACTAGCAAACATGTGTCGTAAAGTGGCTAATTATGGTAGAGAGAGTAGATTTGTAAATAATATTATAGGTGTTAATTCTAGATTAGATCCATTGCAAGCGGCTTTCTTATATAACAGATTACCAATGCTGGATGCAGATAATACCAGAAGAATAGAAATAGCTACCTATTATTACCAGCATATCAATAACGTAAAAGTAAAACTATTACCGTCTGATTTTTTGAACAACTGTGTGTCACACGTATTTCCTGTATATGTTGCTAATAGAAAAGTTTTTATGGATTACCTCGATCATGAAGGAATAGGAACAAGTGTGCATTATGAAATACCGCCACATCAACAAGCGGCATTTAAAGAGTTGAATCATCTTAGTTTTCCTGTTACCGAAGAATTACATCGTACCGAGGTGAGTTTACCATGTCATCCTTTATTGAGTAATGAAGATGTAGAGTTTATTGTAAAAGCAGTAAATGCTTATTAAATGAGAAGACTGCTCGATAAACTTAATAAAAACCTACTTCTTAAAGTAGCAGGATTCAATTCTATTTATATACTTATAAAAATAGGAACTGGTACCGTTATGTCTTGGGTTCTTGCAAATTATGTAGGTGCGGCAGGAATGGGTGTTTTAGGTAATTTGCGCAATTTTACACAAGGAGTATGGAGCTTTGCCTCTTTAGGTCTTGAAAATGGACTCGTTAAAAACACTGCAGAACATAAGGAGAATCCAGTAGTTTTAAAAAAGGTTATAAATACTGGTTGGACCATGTCTATTATAACAAGCATGGTTGCTGCTATTGTTATTTTTTTTTCGGCAAGATGGCTGGATCAAGAACTCATTGCTGTAGATGCAGATTTTTCTCTAGTATTTAAATTGTTTGCCATAGGGTTGCCATTTTATGTTCTTTTCATTTTTATAACTAGCTTAATGCAAGGATATGAATGGTATAAGAAATTCATAACGCTCAATATTATAATTAGCTTAATTGTTTTTTTAATATCAGCTTATTTAAGCTTTGAGCATAATTTAACTGGAGCACTTTATGCTATTGCGTTAGTTCCATTTACACAATGTTTAGTAGGAGTTTTGTTTTGGTTTACTAGGGTAAAAGCTCAAATAGCACTTAAAGAATTGCTAGCTTTAAATTTTGATAAACGCACAAGTGGGCAACTATTAAAATATAGTGCGATGGCATTATTTAGTACATTGCTTATACCTTTTGTTAATATTCTAGTACGTAATACGGTTAGGGTAGAGGTGAGTGATGTAGCTGCAGGGTGGTGGGAAGCTGTAGTGCGTATTTCTGGTTATTACATGCTTTTTGTAACCAGCCTAGTGAGTCTTTATGTATTACCTAATCTAAGTAAAGATAGCAGCCTTAAGAATTATAGAATAACGATAGTACATTTTTATAAAACGATGCTACCTATAGTTATAGCAGGACTAGTGACTATTTATCTTTCTAGAAATTTAATTCTTTCCATACTTTTTACTGAAGAGTTTAATGGTGCCCAACCCTTATTTAAATGGCAATTATTAGGAGATTTTATAAGAGTAATCACCACAGTAATCGCTTTCAGATTTATTGCGATTAATGACTTGTGGCGTTACTTAACTGCTGAGGTTTTAAGTATTCTATCTTTTTATTTGCTATCAATATACTTTATACCTATTTATCAAGAAGAAGGTGTGGTAATAGCCTATTTAGGTAATTATTTATTCTATCTAGTCGTTTTGTTAGTTTTACTGCGCAAAGAACTATTTAGTAAAATAAAAGTAGTTTAATTACCATTAGATGCCTCGCGTCTTATTTGTTTAACCACTGTGTCTGATTTTTTAAACATCATGCTGTTATCCTTTTCAGTAACTATTGCCATGTAAGAATGTACAGTGTCAGCACCTTTAAGAGGTATTAATTCTATTAGGTCTATTTTCTTTTTTGCTGGTATGGTGGTAATCATAGGTCGGTCTGCACTGCGTCTAAAACCAGAACTCTCTACCCTGAAGAATAGGTCTATATCCTTTCCAGTCGTATTCTCTGCTACATACACAATACTTTTACGCTCATTGCGCACAGTGATATCTATGCCTTTATGAGAATTTTGTTCTGGTGTAATGAATAATAGTAAAAAAAGAATAGTAATGAGTTTCATGATAATATTTTAATAAATGCATTCAAATTTTATGCCTAGCTGCCTTACACAAACTTATATTTGTAAAGTTAGTTAATTTCTGTATCAGTGATAGTGGTTGTTCCGCTTTCGCGAAAGCGGATCCTTTAAAATAAATATCCAGTATTATTATGAATTTACAACTCAACAGACCTATTTGCTTTTTTGACCTAGAAACAACAGGAACCAATATTTCTAAAGATAGAATCGTTGAGATTTCTATACATAAGGTTTTTCCTAATGGAGAAGAAAAAACGTATACTTTTAAGGTGAATCCTACTATTCCTATCCCGCCAGAAACTACTGCTATACACGGTGTAAGCGATGATATGGTTAAAGATGAACCGACTTTTAAAGAAAGAGCGCACGAGGTACATAATATTATCAAAGACTCTGACCTTGCAGGTTTCAATTCTAATAGATTTGATATACCACTTCTTGCTGAAGAGATGCTGCGCGCCGGTGTGGATTTTGATATGGGTAATCGCAATGCGATAGATGTGCAAAACATCTTTCATAAAATGGAACAACGTACACTAGTGGCTGCTTATAAATTCTACTGTGACAAAGATCTTACTAACGCACATAGTGCAGAGGCTGATACCATCGCTACTTATGAGGTTCTTAAAGGACAGTTAGATCGCTATCCAGAATTAGATAACGATATGAAATCGCTTGCAGAATTCTCTACACGTAGAAAACCTGTTGATTTTGCTGGGATGCTTGCGTTTAATGATCAAGGAGAAGAGTGTTTTAACTTCGGGAAACATAAAGGAAAAAGAATTGTTGATGTTCTAGAAAAAGAACCTGGTTACTACAGCTGGATTCAGAATGCAGATTTCCCTCTATACACAAAGAAAGTTCTTACGGCTATAAAGCTGAGAGGTTTTAATGGGTAGATTTATCCTAATAAATCAAAAAAAAGGATGTTTTTTTATAAGAGACATCCTTTTTTTTTGTTTAATTATTTGAGCTGTTTATGTGGCTAGAGTTGATTCTTTTTATCGCCTAAAAACACAAAGTCGGATAAACGGTAATTTTTAAAAAGACTATTTTATTATAGAAAAGAGGTATAATGCAGCGTTAGGTTTAGAATGTTTCTTAATAATCTTAAAGGGTAAATAAGCACTTTGTATTCATGTAATTTATATCACTTTATGACTATTTTTGTTTATTAGACAGAGGTCCATGAATAGATTAGCTAGACTATCTAAAAATAAACAGATGCTTTATATAGCAATGATTTTCATTGTTTTAAACATCATAACCATATTCTTTTTTGAGCTTATTGAATTTAGGTTAGTTAGACTCTTATCTTCAATTACCGCATTACTGTACTTTCATTTCTACATAAGTTATAAAAACAGAATTATATACAGTATTTTCATCATGTTAGTCTGTTCTGATGTTTCCATGGTTTTTTATGAGCATTATTTGGGTTTAATCACATATACTTTGTGGTCTATCGCTATTTATCTAACGTTAAGTATTTCTGCTTTGAGAAAAATACAATGGAGGCGTGTTACTAGCTTAGATTACATTGTTTTTATATTGGTTTTTCTTTTTAATATTTACATTTTAGAATTCACAGTGTCAGATATAAGGGAATTATTTGAAACTAGACTAGCTTATTATTTAATAAAGATGACTGGTTATACAGGATTGATTTCTTGTCTATTGTCTGCGTTTCTGAATGCAACGCGTCTGAGTTTTAGAACAGCTTACTTTATGTATGCTTTATTTGGTTTAATATTTTCAGATTTTGTTGCAATGCTTGCATTTTATTATAAAATTGAGCCTAAACTGTTTTTTCTAATCGATAGAGCAGCTTATTTGTTTGCATTGTTCTTTTTAGTACGACACGCTTATATGGCATATTTGCAAAAAGAAGCAGCTAAAGCGGTGGCAATACTCAAAAAATCTTCCCAGGATTCAATAAGTCTTTAGGGTCCATTAATGTTTTAAGTGATCTCATTAAAGATATTTCTTCTTTTGTTCTACATAGTTCTAGGTAATCTTTTTTGTGCGTTCCTATACCATGTTCTGCACTTACAGAACCACCTATTTCCTTTAAACCACCATAGATACAGTGGTCGATTTCTTTTTTCAGATCGACACTCAAATTCTCTTTGCCTATCATGAAATGTATATTACCATCTGCCACATGGCCAAAGGCATATACCTGCTCAACGCCATTTATTAATGCAAGCGTCTCATACCTTTCTTTTATATAAGAACCTATTAATGGTATAGGTAGACTTATATCAAAGTGTTGATCGTGTTTCATGAAGTCTACTAGATTATTAACGTCTTCTCTAATTCTAAAAAACCATTCTATATCACTAGGAGATTGCGCCATTACGGCATCTAGAATAAGATCATTTTCTAATGCGTTTTCTAAAATTTGTTGAAACTCTTCCTGGTCTTTTATTTGATCACTACCTAAGGCTTCAACTAGTACATAATAATTATAATCATAAGGTAGTGGTGGTTTTACTGCATCACTTACACTTGTCATTTGCTGATAACTGTTTTTCCAGATCAGTTCAAAGCCGCTCATTTTTCCTGCTAGATGGCTATCCATGTATTTAAGAAATTTTACCACATCTTCATATTCATCAAATGCGATATAGGCTGCATTACGGCTTTGTGGAGCTTCTTCTAGTTTAAGTATAGCTCTAGTGATAACACCTAGTGTCCCTTCACTACCTATAAATAATTGTTTTAGATCATAAGCGCTATTGTCTTTAATAATCTTTTTCATAGAAGAGATGATAGTCCCGTCTGCGGTTACTGCCTCGAGGCCTAATACAAGTTGTCTAGTCATGCCGTATTTGAGAACCCTTAATCCACCAGCGTTAGTAGAAATAATGCCACCTATTTGTGCGCTCCCTTTTGCTCCAAAATTTAAAGGGAATAAGAGGCTTTCTTCTGTAGCTGCGTTATGTATATTTTCTAGAATAACACCTGCTTGTACAGTCATAGTTCGGCTTGCTGTATCTGTTTCCTCAATTTTATTTAATCTTTCTGTAGAAATAACTACCTCGTTGCCTGTTGTCTCTGTACTACCTACTAGATTAGTTAGGCCTCCATGAACGACTATCGGCAGCTCTTGTGCATAGCAAATTTTCATGATCTCGCTTACTTGTTGCGTTGTTTCTGGTAGGAGAACGCATAGAGCATTTAATGGTTGATCCATGTGCCATATATGATGATATCGATGTGATAGATCATCAGGCCCTAAAATCTGATCTGATTTTAAAATGGTAGTGAATAAGGAGGTAATAGACATTTGAGAAAAGTAATTAAATAAACGGAAAATCTATGAAACGTATGAAAATATAATATAGTTTCAAATCTAAAGTTTATTAATTAAAACAAGACTCTTTAGAATACTCTATAGTTCAATTAAAATCAAGCTTATCTATTAAGTTTGTATATTTCATTATAAAATTTTAATGACTATAGAGTGTGTAATAAATCTTTATCAACGTTTAATCTTTAAAATAGGTTTTTAAACGATGTTTAATTCAGGTTTTATATGTAATTTACCACACAAAGGATTAATAATTTATTTTTGTCCAAAAGGAATTAATAGTTGCCTAGCAAGTTTTTACATAAAGAATTTATAGTAATAATAGCAACCTTATTGTTATTAAACTTTGCTTCCGTTTATATTGAAGATTTATCTTTGATAAGATGGAGTAGGTTATTAACAAGTGTTGTGGGGTGCGGTTATTTGGTGTCTAGGTATAAAATATATTTAATACCCAGATTTCTATTAGGTACATTATTATTAGTGCTTACCGATGTTTTTTACATCTATCTCAATTTCACAGTAACGCATCTACTGTATTTAGTAGCTTCTACGGCGGCATTTTTATTGTTTGTTATTTCTATTAATCAATTTATTAAATGGAAATCAATCAGTAAGACTACCGTATTACTTTTAATTTTAACTAATGCAGGGTTGTATTATTTCTTAAACTACTTATTAGAAATTGTAGTTCTAGATATAGAGGGCTGGCTATTGCATCTGTATAATATTTATGCGATAACAGGAATGATATATTGTTCTATTACAATAATATCATTTTTACAAGTAGATGACCGTACAGGAAATGGTAATTATCTATATATATCATTCGGCTTTTTACTGTCTAACACTTTTCTTCTAGTGGCCTTTTACAGCGATATCATAGATTTTTATTACCTCACTCGTATTTTCTATCTTTTAGTATGGGGATCTTTAGTCCATTTATTGGGGAGACGAGCAGTTGAGCATTTTTCTAAATTAGAAGTGAATAAACTTAATTAGACGGTTGCCATAATTGTCCGCGGTGTGGTTTTAGTGCATCTCGCACTGCTGGCATGAATAACTCTTCTAGCGCTAGAAATGCTATAAAATGATTCTTATTTATTTGTTCCGTACCAGTTGCTAGAGATTCTACTTTATTTTCCTTTACATATTCATCTAGATGAATAAGATGGTGAGCTGCAGTTTTTTGAGCATCAGGACCCTTAAAATCCCAAATTAATTTTAGTTGTCTCATAAATTAGTATTGCTTTACTGGTATTTTACTTTCTGCAAATATCTTAAAATCTTTCATGTGTTGATAGGTTTGGTTAGTAAAGAGTTGTGGTCTTGTTTTAGCTATTACTCTCATCATACCTGTAAATTTAAAAATGCTGGTAGCGTTCCATAGGGTAGATTTTACTACTTTGTTTTTTATGATAGTTTCGCTTTCGCGAAAGCGATTACTCTGTAAGTTAAGTACACCACTAGTACGGTAAGTGGCTTCCCAGAGATGTGGCAAGTCTACAGCAGTAATCTCTTCTTTCATGTTAATAATAGCACCGCTTACCATAATTTTCATATCACGAGTGCTACCTACTTTTCCGGGCTCGCCAGATAGAGGTCTTGAGCTTACTAACCCTTTTTGCCAGTGTTGAAAAAAGTCTTCATTTTTAAATAGTTCCATCACCTGATTAATGGGTAAAAGTATCTCGATTACATTCTCACTTTTTATCATGGAAGAGCAGTCGTAAAATGCATCTAAAACTTATACGGTAACCTTAAAATAATTGCTAGTTTCTAGCGTTTTGAAAGGCAATCTTAAATAACTATTTTTGCAATCCTTGAAAAGGAACTATATGAAGTATATAAGTAGTCTATTATTGATAAGTGTTTTTTTTCTGACGGTAAAAGCAACGGCACAAGACATAGGAGATAAAACGTTGCTTACCATAGATGGTACAGATTATGACGCTGGAACATTTATGAAGTTTTACTTTAAAAACATAGATATAGTACAAGATGAAGATCAAAAAAACATTGATAATTATCTCGATCTTTATATTGATTATCGTCTTAAATTGCAGCAGGCTTATAGCCTAGATTTACATAAAAAAGAAGATTACCTTAAAGAAATAGAGAGCACTCGTTCTAGTATTGCACAGGCATATTTAACTGATAACGAGGTGTCAGATCAGTTAGTGAGAGAGGCCTATGAGCGAGGTAATAAAGAGGTAAATGCAAGTCATATTCTCATAAAAGTAGATCGTGCAGCTTCACCTGCAGACACGTTAAAGGCATGGAATAAAATCCATGATGTCGAACAAGAATTAAAAGATGGTGCTAGTTTTTCTTCTCTAGCAAGAACTAAAAGTGAGGGCCCTAGCGCAGGTAATGAAGGTAATCTAGGCTGGTTCGGTTCTTTTAGAATGGTATATGAATTTGAAAATGCTGCATTTGAAACAGAAAAAGGCAGTTTTTCTAAACCATTTAGAACAGACTTTGGCTATCATATAGTTTATGTTAATGATACAAGACCTAACCCTGGTGAGTTAACAGTGGCGCATATCATGGCTTTTGATAAAAAAGATTCTGATAGTAAAAATGCTCAAGAGCGTATTCTAGAGATTTATAAACAGGTACAATCGGGCAAAGATTTTAAACAATTAGCTCGTGAATTCTCTGACGATGGTAATAGCGCTGCTCGTGGTGGTAAATTAAATAAATTTGGCACAGGTGGTGTGGACGAGGTGTTTGCAAACGCTGCGTTTGCATTGAAAAATGTAGGAGATTATAGTGAGCCTATAAAAACTAAATTTGGCTGGCACATTATTAAATTGTTAGAAAAACATCCTGTTAAATCTTATGATGATTTAAAAAAGGAGTTAGAGAATAAAATTAAAAAATCTCCAAGATCTAGAAAAATAACAGAAGGCTTTATAAATAAATTAAAGACCCTCTATAACATAGAAGGTCAAAATGCGTTGCCAAAAAACGTGTATACGATGGTAAACGATACGTTACTACTTTCTGGAAAGTATAAATTTGATGATCAGCTAACAGGTCTGGATCAAAAGCTATTTACTATCAACGAGGTTTCTTATAAAATAGGAGATTTCTTAAAGTATGTAGAAACTAAAATGGCTAAGGATTTTAAACCTTATCCATCTAAGAAAGCAAAGTTAGATGCCTATTGTACAGAATATAGCAATGATCAAATAATGTCTTACTACGATAAAAATCTAGAGAGAGATAATAAAGAATTTAGATTTTTGTACAATGAATTTAAAGAGGGTTTTCTAGTCTTTGATCTCATTGAGACAGAAATATGGAACAAGGCAAAAAACGATTCTATAGGTTTAAACGAATATTTTAATAATCACCGAGAGGATTATAAATGGAAACGAAGACTAGACATCGTATTAACTCAAAATGTGTCTCGTGATATAGCTGAAAACGTACGTCAGCAGCTCATTAAAAAAGTAGCGATAGATGATATAAAAAGCATATTAAATATCGATAATAAGACTCAAGTTATTGTTTCTAGTGGAGAGGTAGAAGAAACTTATAATAGGTTGCCAGATAATTTTGAAATAAAACTGGGAGTTTCTTCTGTTTATCACGATGCCGGCGATAGCTTTTATAAGGTGATAGATGTTAAAGGAATTAAAGAGCCTACAAATAAAACACTAGAAGAGGCTAGAGGTAGTGTGGTAAACGACTACCAGCAAGAACTAGAAAAGAACTGGTTAGATAATTTAAGAAATGGCCATCAAATTAAGGTGAGTAAAAAAGTGTTTAAAAAAGTAAAAAAAGCAATAGAAAATCAACTTGATTAAAAGATTTATATACATATTAATAGCAGCTAGTCTAGCATCCTGTCAGTTTTTTGAAAAAGAAACAGAGCCAGACGCTGTAGTTAGTTTAGGAAAGCATTATTTAGATAAAAGTGATGTAATGCGCATCCTGCCATCTGATTATACCGTGGCAGATAGCACAAGAATTATGGATGCTTATATCAATAAATGGGCTACAGATTATCTGTTGTTAGATAATGCTCGAGATAATATAGGTCAAAACCGCCAGCAAGAATTAGAAGAGTTAGTAGAGAATTATCGTGTAGAATTATATGCTCAAGAATATTTAAAAGATCTAACTAAGCAAAATCTGGATACTATAATTTCAGAAAATCAAATTAAAGCATTTTATGAATTACGTAAAGAAGACTTTAAATTAA
Organism: Nonlabens sp. Asnod3-A02; assembly: GCF_045063755.1. Lineage (NCBI taxonomy): Bacteria > Pseudomonadati > Bacteroidota > Flavobacteriia > Flavobacteriales > Flavobacteriaceae > Nonlabens > Nonlabens sp. Asnod3-A02. Next base: position 144,925 of record NZ_JBEFOC010000006.1, on the reverse strand, counting down.
ATGAAGATTTAGTACAGTTTAGATACCTGCAATTAGATCCTCTTAACACTGATTTGCAAAAAATAACTAAATGGTTCAATAAAGGAGATGTACCTTCGTTGAGAAAGATCGATAGTTTAAAATTATCGTACCGCAATTACTTTTTAAATGATAGCATATGGGTTAAAAAGAGCCATCTTTTTGACGCCATGAATGTAATCAACCCTGTAAATGAAAAGTTATATATAAAAGAGAATAAAATTTGGAAACTAGAAGATAGTCTTGGTGTATATTTGGTGCGCTTCAATAAAGTGCTCAAACGCGGTGATCGTGCGCCTTTATCTTATGTTAAGCCTACAGTAAAACAGGTTTTGCTCAATAAAAGCAAGCTTGCCTATATTAAAAAATTAGAAAAAGATTTATTAAATGACGCTATTAACAGTGATAAACTTAAAATCAACAATTAAATACCTAGGTGTTTTTATCGTTCTCGCTTTCGCGAAAGCGGTAACCGCACAAACAACTACGACAGATAATGATGTTGTAGATGTAGATAACCAGATCGTTGCAGAAACTCTAGCCGCTATGGATAGTGTAAAACCTGTAAAGAAACGATTCCTTATAGAAGGTGTCGCTGGTGTGATAGGAGATTATGTAATCTTAGGATCTGATATTGTAAGTGCTAAGCAGCAAGCAAATAGACAGTCTGGAATAGCTAATATTTCAAATTGTGAATTAATGGAAAGCCTACTGTCAGAAAAAATGTATGCCCACCATGCAATTCAAGATAGTATAACCATAAGCGATCGTGAGATAGAAGGTAGAACAGAGCAAACTATTCAATATTTTAAGAATGGTTTACAGACTACTGATGAGCAAAAAGTAGCCGATTTCTATAAAAAGGATAATATAGCTCAGGTAAGAGAAGCTCTTAATAGATTAAATCGTGATGTATTGCTAGCACAGCGCATGCAAGAAAGAATTACAGAGCAGGTAGAGATTACACCAGAAGAAGTGCGTGAGTTTTTCAGTAAAATATCTGAAGAAGAATTGCCTCTTTTTAATACAGAAGTAGAAATGGCGCAAATAGTCGTTATTCCTGAGGCTGAACAAAGTGAAATAGATATAGTCGTTAATAAACTTAAAGAATATAGAGAAGATGTTCTTGATAATGGTGCAGATTTTGCCGCAAAGGCAACTCTTTATTCTGATGATACTGGGACAGAACGTGCTGGTGGTGTTTTAGAATTACAAAGATCTAGTCCATTTGTAAAAGAATTTAAAGATCAAGCATTTTCATTAAGAGAAGGAGAAATCAGTGAGCCTTTTGAGACTCAATTCGGCTGGCACATTCTTTATGTAGAGAAAGTTATAGGACAGATAAGACAGGTGAGACACATTCTATTAATACCATATATATCGGTAAGTCAGATAGAAAAAGCAAAAGCAGAATTAAATGCTATGCGTGATCGTATCATTCTTAAGGAGATCGAATTTGGCGAGGCTGCAAAAGAAATAAGTGACGAAGAAAGAACAGCTCAAAATGGTGGTAAAATTATTAATCCTAACACAGGAACTGGTAGAGTAGAGATCACTAGACTTGAGTCTGATATGGCATCCACATTACAATTTCTTGAAAAAGGAGATGTAAGTGGTATTATAGAAGAAAAAAGTCCAACAGGAGCAAAATCTTTTAAGCTAGTTTATGTTATCGATAAAATTCCAGACCATAAAGCAAATTATGCTCAAGATTATTTAAAGATTAAGGATCTTGCATTAAAAGATAAGCAAGTAAAAGCTATCAATAAATGGCGTAATGAAAAAATAGCCGATACTTATATTAAAATAGGATCAGAATATAATGAGTGCGATATTCTGAATGCCTGGAACTAAATAGTTAATAAACCAACCCCACCACATGTCAGATGTAGCTGCGATTGATAACCTGGTAAAAAAACATCAGGAACTTAAAAAAGAAATAGCCAAAGTAATAATAGGTCAAGAGAACGTAATCAATGAAATATTGATTTCTATTTTCTCTGGTGGTCATGCACTTCTAGTAGGTGTTCCAGGACTGGCTAAAACTTTAATGGTTAATACGATATCGCAAGCTCTAGGATTAGATTTTAAACGTATACAGTTTACACCAGATTTAATGCCTAGTGATATTTTAGGAAGTGAAATTCTCGATGAGAATAGAACGTTTAAATTCATTAAAGGACCTGTGTTTACTAACATAATCCTTGCAGATGAGATTAACCGTACACCACCTAAAACTCAAGCAGCTCTTCTAGAAGCGATGCAAGAGAAATCTGTAACAGTTGCTGGTCATAAGTATAAGTTAGATGCACCTTATTTTGTACTGGCTACACAAAACCCTATTGAGCAAGAAGGTACTTACCCATTGCCAGAAGCACAGTTAGATAGATTTATGTTTTCTATCTTTTTACAATATCCTTCTTATCAAGAAGAAGTGGATGTAGTAAAGGCGACTACTAGTGATAAAAAACCGGTGATAAATGCACTGTTCACGGCAAAGGAAATAGTAGATTTTCAACAACTAGTAAGGCGCATTCCTGTTGCAGATAATGTTATTGAGTATGCAGTTAAATTAGTGGGTAAAACGAGGCCTAAAAGTGATGAGGCTCCAGAAATTATTAAGCAATATATAGATTGGGGTGCCGGTCCTAGAGCATCGCAAAATTTAATTCTAGCTGCAAAAACACATGCTGCGGTTAACGGTAAATACAGTCCAGATATTGAGGATGTAAAAGCGGTTGCTACAGGTATCTTAAGACATAGAATTATTAAAAATTACAAAGCAGAAGCGGAAGGTCATACAGAAGAAAGTATTATCGCGCAGATTCTATAATCAGTTTTCTGACTTAAATTATAAAAAAGCACCTTTTACGAGGTGCTTTTTTTATATTCAATATTATTTAATAGCGGTATAAGCATAAACAATTACGCTTTCGCGAAAGCTAAAATACTACTATCGATATAGTTATTTATCAAATTGATAATTTAAGGTTGTTTAAATTGTCAATTTGATAAAATCTATCCTTTTAAAACCTCGCTATTTTGATAATGTCTAAACTACTGTGATACTGTGTTAAACTTTCATTTAACGGCTCATTTTTGTAGCTTCGCAATCCATTAAAAATGATAAATTATTTTTATGATTATGGCTTCTGATGATAGACTGTCAGTAAGAAAAAGTTTACATCATAAAGACATATCTTAATTTACATTGAACCGAATACTATTATAAAATATATGAATACTTATAAGAACTATCTTCAGCAAATTGAAGACCGAAAAGAACAAGGACTTCACCCACAACCTATAGATGGAGCTGAATTATTAAGCGAAATTATATCGCAAATTAAAGACGTAAATAACGAGTTTAGAGAGCAGTCTCTTAACTTTTTTATCTATAATGTTTTACCAGGTACGACTAGTGCTGCTGTTGTTAAAGCTAAGTTTTTAAAAGAAATTATTTTAGGTCAGGAAGCGGTAAAAGAAATTACACCAGCTTTTGCTTTTGAACAATTATCTCATATGAAAGGTGGACCTTCTGTAGAGGTTTTATTAGATCTTGCTTTAGGTAATGATGCTCAAATTGCTCAAGATGCTGCCAAAGTTTTAAAAACTCAAGTATTCTTATATGAAGCAGATACTGAAAAGTTAGAAAAAGCTTTTAACGATGGTAATGCTATTGCTAAGGAACTTATAGAGAGCTATGCACAGGCAGAGTTTTTTACTAAGTTACCAGATGTAGAAGAAGAAATAGAGATCGTAACTTTTGTTGCAGGTGTAGGTGATATCTCTACAGATTTATTATCCCCTGGTGCAGACGCGCATTCAAGATCAGACCGTGAATTACATGGTCAGTGTATGTTTGAGCATAATAAAGACATGCAGAATGAATTGTTAGCTTTAAAAGAGCAACATCCTGATAAAAGAGTGATGTTAATCGCTGACAAAGGAACTATGGGAGTAGGTTCTTCTAGAATGTCTGGTGTGAATAATGTAGCGCTATGGACTGGTGTTCCTTTTAGTCCATATGTACCGTTTATTAATTACGCTCCAGTAATCGCAGGTACTAACGGTATTGCACCTATTTTCTTAACTACCGTAGGAGTAACTGGTGGTATAGGTATCGATTTAAAAAACTGGGTTAAGCAAAAAGATGCAGACGGTAATACGATAGTCGATGAAGATGGTGAGGCTATTCTTAAAGAAGAATATTCTGTAGCTACTGGTACGGTTCTTACTATCAATACAAAAACCAAGAAATTATATAACGGAGATAAAGAATTAAAAGATATCTCTACAGCTTTAACTCCACCTAAAATGGAGTTTATCAAAGCTGGTGGGTCTTATGCAGTTGTTTTTGGTAAAAAATTACAAACCTTTGCTTGTAAAGTTTTAGATATAGACGTTCCTCAAGTATATGCTACTGCAAAAGAAGTATCTGTAGAAGGACAAGGTTTAACTGCAGTTGAAAAAATATTCAATAAAAATGCAGTAGGTTCAACACCAGGAAAAACGTTACACGCTGGTTCTAATGTAAGAGTAGAAGTAAACATTGTAGGTTCTCAAGATACTACTGGTTTAATGACCTCTCAAGAATTAGAAATGATGGCAGCGACTGTTATTTCTCCTATCGTTGATTGTGGTTATCAATCTGGTTGTCATACAGCTTCTGTATGGGATGATAAGTCTAAGGCTAATATCCCTAGATTAATGAAGTTCATGAACGACTTCGGATTAGTAACAGCACGTCACCCAGAAGGGAAGTATCATGCAATGACAGACGTTATTCATAAAGTACTTAATGACCTTGCAGTTGATGACTGGGATGTTATTATCGGTGGAGATTCTCACACTCGTATGGCAAAAGGTGTTGCCTTTGGAGCAGATTCAGGAACCGTTGCCTTAGCTCTTGCTACAGGAGAGGCTACTATGCCTATTCCAGAATCAGTAAAGGTTACCTTTAAGGGAGAAATGAAATCTTACATGGACTTCCGTGATGTAGTGCATGCTACTCAAGAGCAAATGTTAGATCAATTTGAAGGAGAAAACGTTTTCCAAGGAAAGATTATTGAAGTACATATTGGTACCTTAACTTCTGATCAAGCATTTACGTTTACAGACTGGACAGCAGAGATGAAAGCAAAAGCTTCTATCTGTATTTCTGAAGATGAGACTTTAATTGAATCGTTAGAAATATCTAGAGATCGTATTCAGATTATGATTGATAAGGGTATGGATAACCCAAAACAAGATCTTAAAGGTCTAGTTGATAAAGCAAATAACCGTATTACTGAGATTAAAACAGGTGTGAAGTCTGCTTTAAAGCCAGATGGAGATGCAAAGTATTATGCTGAAGTAGTTATCGATTTAGATAAGGTTGTAGAGCCTATGATAGCAGATCCAGATGTAAATAATGAAGACGTTTCTAAACGTTATACGCATGATAATATTAAACCACTATCTTATTATGGTGGTACTAAGAAAGTAGATTTAGGTTTTGTAGGGTCATGTATGATTCATAAAGGAGATATGCAAATCTTAGCTCAGATGTTAAAGAATATCGAGAGACAACAAGGAAAAGTAGTGTTTAATGCACCTCTAGTTGTGGCTCCTCCTACATACAATATCGTAGATGAATTAAAAGCAGAAGGAGACTGGGATGTTTTAGTTAAATATTCAGGTTTTGAATTTGATGATAACGCGCCTAAAGGACTAGCGCGTACTAAGTATGAAAATATGTTATACTTAGAGCGTCCAGGTTGTAACCTTTGTATGGGTAACCAAGAAAAGGCAGAGCCAGGTGATACGGTAATGGCTACTTCTACTCGTTTATTCCAAGGTAGAGTGGTAAGAGATACAGATGGTAAAAAAGGTGAGTCTTTATTATCTTCTACTCCAGTAGTTGTATTATCTACAATTTTAGGAAGAACACCTACAATGGAAGAATATGAAGCAGCAGTTGAAGGTATAGTTTTAACTAAATTCAAGCCTTCTACTAAGAACTTAGTTGTTGCTTAAAACAACAAACTATTTAATAGAATTAAAGCCTGAATCATTAGATTCAGGCTTTTTTGATTACTATTATTTCTACTTGTTATTAATTTTAACTATCAGTGCAGTGGTCAATTTTATATTTATATTATAAATAGTACTTCTATAATTTTGTATATTTAAAACACTAATAAAACTAATAATATACCTTATGGCATTTGATATCGATATGATTAAGAAAGTGTATAGTGAGATACCGTCTCGTGTTAATAAAGCTCGAGAACTAACTGGTAAGCCTCTTACACTCGCTGAGAAGATTTTGTATTCACACCTTTGGGATGGAATTCCAGGAAAACCCTTCACTAGAGGAAAAGATTACGTGGATTTTGCACCAGATCGTATCGCATGTCAAGACGCCACTGCACAAATGGCTTTATTGCAATTTATGCAAGCTGGTAAAACAGAAGTTGCTGTACCTACCACAGTACATTGTGATCACTTGATCCAAGCAAAAAACGGCGCTAGTTCTGACCTTCAAAATGCTTTGAATACTTCTAACGAGGTTTTTAATTTTTTAGAGTCCGTATCAGATAAATATGGTATCGGTTTTTGGAAACCAGGAGCAGGTATCATTCATCAAGTAGTCCTTGAAAACTATGCATTCCCAGGAGGTATGATGATCGGGACAGATTCTCACACCGTAAATGCTGGTGGATTAGGAATGGTAGCTATAGGTGTAGGTGGAGCAGATGCTGTAGACGTTATGGCAGGAATGGCTTGGGAATTAAAATTCCCTAAACTTATAGGTGTTAAACTAACTGGTAAATTATCAGGTTGGACAGCGCCAAAAGATGTAATTCTTAAAGTAGCTGAAATCCTTACCGTAAAAGGTGGTACAGGCGCAATTGTAGAATATTTTGGTGATGGTGCTGCAAACCTTTCTTGTACAGGAAAAGGAACAATTTGCAACATGGGAGCAGAGATAGGAGCAACGACTTCTACATTTGGGTATGATGCCTCAATGGAACGTTACCTGCGCGCAACTGATAGAGCTGATATTGCAGACGCTGCAAATGAAGTTAAAGAATATCTTACTGGTGATGATGAGGTGTATGCAAACCCAGAGCAATATTTTGATCAAGTAATTGAAATCGATTTAGATACCTTAATGCCCCATTTAAATGGGCCATTTACTCCAGATCTAGCGACTGAAGTTGGTTCTATGAATGAAAAAGCAACTGAAAATGGCTGGCCACTTAAAGTAGAATGGGGACTTATAGGTTCTTGTACGAACTCTTCTTATGAAGACCTTTCTCGTGCAAGCTCGATAGCACAACAAGCAATTGATAAAAAATTAAAAACTAAAGCAGATTTTGGTATAAATCCTGGATCAGAAAAAGTGCGTTACACGACAGAACGTGACGGTATTTTAGGAATATTTGAAAATCTAGATGCTAAGATATTCACCAATGCTTGTGGGCCATGTATCGGTCAGTGGGCACGTTATGAAGATCCCAAAAACGCGCCCAAAAACTCTATCATACATTCATTTAATAGAAACTTTGCAAAGCGTGCCGATGGAAATCCTAACACACATGCCTTTGTAGCATCACCAGAAATGGTTGCTGCCATTGCTATAGCAGGTAGACTAGACTTTAATCCTATCACGGATAAGTTGATTAATGAAGATGGAGAAGAAGTAATGCTAGACGAGCCTACAGGATGGGAGTTGCCTCCTAAAGGTTTTGAAGTAAAAGATGATGGTTACCTAGCTCCACAAGAAGATGGAAGTGGTGTGGAGATAAAAGTTAGCGAAGACTCTGATCGTCTTCAATTATTAGAACCATTTACACCTATTGGGACAGATGTTTCTGAAGCAAAATTATTGATCAAAGCATTTGGTAAATGTACCACAGATCACATTTCTATGGCAGGACCATGGTTGCGTTATAGAGGTCACTTAGATAATATTTCAAACAACTGTTTAATAGGTGCTGTAAATGCCTATAATAAGCAGACTAACTTTGTTAAGAATCAGTTAGATGGCGAGTATGGAGCTGTACCAGCAACTGCCAGAGCTTATAAAGCAGCAGGGATCCCTTCAGTAGTAGTGGGAGATCACAATTATGGAGAAGGATCTTCTCGTGAACACGCTGCAATGGAACCACGTCACCTAGGTGTAGTTGCGGTTATTGTAAAATCATTTGCACGTATTCATGAAACGAACTTGAAAAAACAAGGAATGTTAGGTCTTACGTTTGCAAACGAGGCAGACTATGACTTGATCCAAGAAGATGATAACTTCAACTTTGTAGATCTTGCAGACTTCACGCCAGATGTGCCATTAACCATTGAGGTAACTCATGCAGACGGTTCTAAGGATACCATAAAAGTTAATCATACCTATAATGCTGCTCAAATTGAGTGGTACCGTAAAGGAAGTGCATTGAATAAAATTAAAGAAGATAACGCTGCTTAATACCACGTTTTCTATTATATTAAAATGCCTCTTGAGATTTCAAGAGGCATTTTTGTTTGTTGTAGTTCCGCTTTCGCGAAAGCGGAATAAATTTAAAGACATTTTTAAAGATCAAATTTTAATCTTCTGGTTCTCTCGTCGCGCGCGTTTGCAACGCGTTCGTTTTAATTAAGCATTTGCAATGCGATTCACAAAGTTAATTCAACTTTTAATACCATTTAGTAATTTCAACATTACTAGTTCCATCATCTAGATATGCACTAGCACTACTATGAATCCAATGGCGTTCTTCCTTCACATAACCTGCTTCTATAGGATTGTAATGGATGTAGTTAAAAGCGGCTTCTAACTTTTTAACTCTATCCATTATTTTAGGATGAAAGCCATCTTGCCAAACTTTATAATTAGAATGTCTTTTGGACTTATCAGCGAGAAAAGAAAAAGTACCTAACAACCACTCTTTGCGACTTTCTCCAGGTTCATTGATAGCAACAATTATTTTTTTAGAAGTGAACTTTTTAAGATCTCTAATAATATCATTTATTGGTTTACCAGTAGTTCCTACTATCATGTGTACATGACTGGGCATTATGACATAGGGATAAACAATAAGTCCTTTTTCTTTAATACAATGATTTAATGAGTCCTCTAAAACATGAATGTATCGATCTCTAGTGAATATATCAATCCATTTTACAACCGTTAATGTGATAAAATAATTTTCTTCTTGATCTTTTACTTTGTATCGTTCCGACATAGTAGCAAGATAGCTTATTGTGAATCGCATTACAAATGCTCAGCTTGTTGAGAACGCGTTGCAAACGCGCGCTACAAAAAAAAAGCTTTTTGAGAAACCAAAAGGCTTTTTTGTTGATTGTTGTATTCGCTTTCACTATGCCTTGCAACCTGACTTAATTTCATCGATGGTCCTTAATGAACTTAGTTGGATTCAAATAACCTTCCGTAGTTTCGGAATAACCACCACCGATATGCATTTCTAGGCTATCTCTAATTTCAAAATGTAAGTGTGCGAGGTAAGCACCATTTGCAGTTCCTATAGTACCTGTTTGATCTCCACGTTTAATGATGCTATCTGTTGAAACTAAAATTTGATCGCAATGAGCATAAAGTGATTCTATATAAGTACTGTCTGGTAATTTATGTGATATCCTAATTACTTTTCCCCAACCGCTGCCTATATCTTTTGCAAAAGTGACTTGACCATTTGCTATTGCATATATAGGGTCTCCTAAATCTGAATCGCCACCAGTTATAGCATTCCAGTCATCACCTAAATGATCGTTTTCACTAAATTTTTGTGCATTGTAGTATCCCTTTGCATTTGGTTTGCCTACCGGATAATCAAAATGAGTTGCAGTCGGAATCGATTTCTTACGTTCTACTATCAATTCTTTTTTTATAACAACAGTTTCATGTATAACGGAAATAGGTTCTTTGTCACTATCAGATTGTTTACAAGAAAGTAAAAACAGTACTATTACTATCAATATGTGTTTCATTATTTAAAAGGATGGTTCATATTTACAACAGTAAATTAACGATTTTAATTGTACAGCCATTTATCTTTGTTAGCTAAGTAATAGCAATCTATAGAATAGTTTATGAAAAAGCTTTCTCTCAGTAATATAATTTTTATTGTTGTAATAGCATTACTTATTATTCCTCAAACTAGAAAGCCTATTCAGGTAGCGCTTCAAAAAATAAGAGTACAGTTGTTTTCTCCTACTAAGTTAGATAAAGAAGATCAACAACAGCTTGAGCCTTTTACTTATCATTTGAGAACGCTCGATGGAATTTCCAAAGGAATTGAAATAGGACAAGGACGTGTGACTTTTATAAGTTATTGGGCGACATGGTGTCCTCCTTGTATTGCAGAATTTCCTAGTATCGATAAATTGTTTAAAGATTATGGTAATGAAATAGATTTTCTTTTAATTACTAATGAAGATCCAGAAATAGTAAAACGATTTTTAAAAGAAAAAGAGTTTGATATACCAGTTGTGTTACCACAAATGAATACACCTGAAGAACTTTATGAATCTAGCATACCTACCAGCTATATTATAGATGCAACAGGTAAAGTTATAATTAAAGAACAAGGTGCGGTAGACTGGAATAGTACCGAAATAAGAGAAGTAATAGATCAGTTGATTATCAATTAATGAAGGCAGACTTATAAAAGACGGTGCTATAAGTTTTTATTTCCAAATATTAATTTACCACAACATTTTATTCATTTAAAGTAAGAGGCATCTATCTTTGTTCTTATGTCTCAACAAATCACAACGCTTACTTTTTTTAAATATCCTAGCTTTAAACAAAAAGTTTGGGCTTTTGGAATGATGCAATTTACACACGGTCCATTAAAAAAGACAGCTGGACTAGAGTTCTATAAGTTGTTAGGTTCAGGAAAGGAGAATTTTGATCCAAAACCAGACTGGAGTGTTTATGGATTATTACAAGTATGGGAGAATGAAGAGTCTGCAAAAAGCTTTTTTGCCAATTCAAATTTATACAGTAGATACTTAAAGCACAGTTCTAATGAGCTTACTTTCTATATGAAATGTATAAAAGCGCATGGACAGTGGTCTAAGAAAAATCCGTTTAAGGTGAGTGAGAACTTAGATGAATATAACGAGTTTATAACCGTTATTACTAGAGCCACTATTAAACTAAATATGCTTAAGAAGTTTTGGGATTATGTGCCTAAATCACAAGTAGATTTAATTGATAACCCTAACTTACTATTCACTGCAGGAGTAGGAGAACGACCAGTAACTCAAATGGCTACTTTCAGCCTTTGGAACGACGCAAGAGCTTTAAAGAAATTTGCTTACCGCAGTCAGAATCATAGACATGCAGTACAACAAACACAGGCATTGCAATGGTATAAAGAAGAGTTATTTACTAGATTCCAACCCTATAGTATTAAAGGAACATGGGCAGATTTTGAAATACCTCAAAGCTTAAAATAACTTTTTAAAGAAAGCACTTAAAAATGGTACTGATGTCATGGGCAGCATAATACCTAGCTCCTGACTTAAACTAGTCTCTTGGTCTAGAAAACTGAATATAGTCTGTATCTTGTTTTTTCTATATAAAGTATGAAAAACCTCAGGTCCTCGAGCATTATAACTGTGTAATACATCGAGCATGATATCATCATAAAAGCGAAATTTCTTAGAAATCATACCATGATTCAGCTCTCGTTTTAAAATAATATTATCTACTAATTGTGCTGCTTTTTTCTCACTCATTTTAAAACTATAACCAGTAGATGGTTTTACCCAACCACCAGCGGTGCCTATTTTTAAGTGGTTTTTTCTATGGTGCTGCTCAAATTTATAGGAGGTCATAGGTATAACACCTTGCTCTGTTTTTTCAATAGAAAAGTTAGTAAGCTGCAAGTACTTTGCAATATATTCTTGGAGATACTTTTCATAAGTATCATCGCTTACCACATCTTTAGAAAAATAGGTAAATTCTATAAGAGCTTGTGTTGTAGAATAAGGTAAGACGTAGGTAAAGCTAGTCGTGCCAGCATCTCTTAATCTATAATCCATCATGGTAAACACCTCTGGATCAAAAGTAGGTCGCTCTGTTTTAATCACCCAACCCTTAAAATGTTGCTGTAAAGTTGTGGCTTCAGTATCTTTAAAAAACTTGGGATCTATACGACTGTCTAAAACTATAGAAGCGTTGATAGTAGCTTGTTCACAAACTATCTTTTTAATCTCGGCGCCGGACACGCTTTGAACTTTCTCTTCAATTAAAGTGTAATTAGATTTTTGTTGTAATTCCGCTTTCGCGAAAGCGATAAAATCACGACTCTCAATAGTCTTGTACACATAAGGATCGAGATCGAGAGGTATAAAATCATCAGGCATTATATAGCTGCCTTTTTTCCAATTGTGAGAGATTAAATGATCCCATTTACCATTTCCTTTTTCCCAAAAAGACCAAGTTTTATCTAACGACAAAGCCTTAAAATCATCTATAATAACGATGTTAAGATCGGTTTTACGGCGCAGTAATTCTTGCACAATGTGGCTGCCAGCGCACCCCATGCCTATTATGGCTATATCGTAATGACTATCCATAGACCTATTGCAAAAAGTAGTTGTACACCATATAAATGATAAGAAAGAATTTTATTTCCTTTAAGTTTAAAATGTAACGCTATGGCATGTAAAATAGCAGCTACCACATACCAGCAAATATAGTTATACCAGCCGGCACCATTTTTAAAATGCCAGAATCCAGCAAAATCACATATTTGTTCTAGAAAGAAATCTAGACCTACCATAAGTGCCGCGCCACTAGCTATAATGGCTATAGGTGATGTAAAAAACTTCTTTGAAATAACATGTGTGGTAAAGGTAAGCAAAGCCCAGTTGACACCTATTAGTACAGGGATTCCATCTATTTTAGGACCAAAATTTATACCGTAATAATAATCACCGAATAAGCTACCTGTATGCACACCTATCCATTCTACGAGAATGCCGGTGAACATAAAAGCGATAAATAACAGTACAGCCTTACGTGATTCTATCTTGAAAAAGAATATCAATAGAAATAACAAGTAAATCATCGTAAACGGTGACTTAGGTAAGAAAAAATCTTTATATCCTAAAGCGATGCCTATAATGGCAGCTATATGAATGATCCATAAAAAGATGATTGCTATTCTCATGAATTAGCTTTAGAGATAAGGTCTGATGTGATTTGTGCGCTTAACAGGCATAAGGGAATACCACCGCCTGGATGCACAGATCCACCTACGTGATACAGATTTTTAACCCTTTTATTAAAATTAGGATGTCTTAAAAATGCAGCAAATTTATCATTACTAGCTGCGCCATAAAGAGCACCACGATAAGAACTAGTATTAGCCTCGATACCTTGAGGTGTCAGGATATATTCTGTTTTAATATGATTTGAAATATTTACACCTAGACATTTTTCAACTTTTTTGATAATGTCCTGTTTTGCTTCTTGCACGATTTGTTCCCAGTCCTGACCATAATCTCCAGGTGCGTTAATCATCACAAACCAATTTTCATGTCCTGCAGGAGCGTCTTCTTGTGATTCTTTACTAGTTATATTAATGTAAACAGTAGGATCTTTTGACAAGGTCTTGAGCTCAAATATATGTTCAAATTCTGTATGATAATCTTCAGAAAATAGAATGTTGTGCAGGTCCAGTTCTGAGAAAACTCTATCGATTCCCCAATAAAAAATAAGTGCACTGCTAGATCGCTCTTGCTGGAGTGTCTTTTCTGGAGCCTTGATATCCTTCATTAAATTGCGATAGGTAGGATAAATATCCATGTTGGAAACAACGAGATCTGCTTCATAAGTTGCACGATCTGTTGTGATGCCTGTTACTTGATTATCGAGGTGATTGATATGAGTTACGCTTTCGCGAAAGCGGAATTCTATTCCCACCTTTTCACCCATTTCAAACAATGATTGTGAAATGCTGTGCATACCACCGTGCGGATAATAGGTGCCTAGACCCAATTCTAAATGAGGAATCATACTCATAATACCAGGTGTCTGATAAGGAGAAGATCCATTATAAGTGGCATATCTATTAAATAGCTGAGTCAGTTTGGGGTTTTTGAAAACTCGGTTTTCCTGATCTAGTGTATTTGAAATCCCTAAAAAAGGGGTGTTGATCAAAGCTTTTACCGTGTCCATTGACAGATAAGTAGATGCTTTGTGAAGTGATTTTTCTAAGAATAGACTTTTGGTAAGATTGTATTTCTTTTTGCTTTTTTGAAGATAGGAGTATAGCGTTTTCTCATTTTCATTAAATATGGCAGCCGCAGTACCGACAAATTCTTGTGAATCTGTACTGGCTTTAAAAACGGTGCCGTCTTCCCAAAAATAATGACAAGCTATTTGTTTAGAACGGTAAGAAAATAAGTTTTCATGTTCTGGAAACAGTTGTAATAAATCGTCAATAAGGTGAGGTAATGTGAATAAAGATGGACCTAAATCAAATCGATATCCATCTTGATCTATGGCATGTAATTTACCACCTGCATAGTCATTTTTTTCAATTACTATAACATGATAGTCTTGTTTTTTAAGCCTTAATGCTATGGCAAGACCACCTATTCCAGCGCCTATAACTATGGCTGTTTTCATAAATTATTTAAAATACTTGAACGGGACAATTAGCATACCGAAGTTTTCACCATCTTCTTTACCCAAGTGCTTGTGGTGCATTTTATGAGCACGTCGCAATCCTTTGGCATATTTGTTATTTGCTTTACGCAACCACTTAAAACGTTGATGTATAAAAACATCGTGCACCACAAAGTATGCAATACCATAAGCTAGTATACCAGCACTTAAAGGCAACGTCCACCAGATGTCATAAAAACTATGGACTAGTTTTAAACCTATGCTTATTGCAGCATAAAAGACAAAAAAGAAGTCGTTTTTTTCAAACCAGCTATCGTGTTGTTTATGATGGTGATCTTCATGCAGGTTCCATAAAAAACCGTGCATGACGTACTTGTGCATCCACCAGGCATTAAATTCCATGATGCAAAATGTGGCAATAAATATGGCTATCCAGTATAGTACATCCATGTTTAGATCATATTGAGTTTATAGGCCATATAGCCTTTGGACAATAAAAATATTTTCTCGTAGTTAGGCACGCGTATTCTTGCGTTTCTAATTTCTTTAGAAGGAGTGCGTTCTAATCTAGTAAGAAGTCTTCTATAATATGTGTATGCGGTATAAACTCCTAATTTTGCTTCTATAGGTAATCTTTGAATACCTTTGAGACCAGCATCAAAGTCTTCCTTTATTTCCTGAATAAGTCTGGCTTTGTCCTCTTCACTTAAATCATGAAGATCTGTATTTGGGAAATAGCTTCTTTCTAGCGTGTCAAGATCTGCTTTAAGGTCTCTCAAAAAGTTCACCTTTTGAAAGGCACTACCTAATCTCATGGCGTCATCTTTAAGATCGTTGTACTTCTCCATATCACCTTTTACAAAGACTTTTAAAGACATAAGTCCTACGACGTCTGCGCTTCCATAGATGTAATTTCTATATTCTTCGTCAGTTAGATAAATGGATTTATCTAGATCCAGACGCATACTGTGAATAAAGGCACCATACATATCTGGTGTAATATCGTATTTATTAACTGTTTCTTGAAACGAGTTAAGAATAGGATTTAGGCTGATCTTATCGTCGACAGCTCTTTTTACATCTTCTTCAAAACGATCTAACAAGTCACGTTTATCATAATCGTGGAAGGTGTCCACGATCTCGTCTGCAAATCTTACAAATCCATAAATATTATGGATATCCTGACGTATGCTAGGTCCTAACATTTTACTGGCTAGTGAAAATGATGTGCTGTAATTATGTGTTACAGCTCTACTGCATTCTCTTGAAACTTTATCAAATAAGCTTTTCATTAGTGGTCATTTTTTTTAATAAGTTCAGCTGCTAGTTTTCCAGATATAAGTGACGGTGGCACTCCAGGACCTGGTACTGTTAACTGACCTGTAAAATATAGGTTTTTTACTTTGCGACTTCTTAAATTAGGTCTAAGAAAAGCAGTTTGTAATAAAGTGTTTGCCATTCCATAGGCATTACCTTTATAGCTATTATACTCTGATATAAAATCATTAACACAAAATGATTCTTTAAATATAATATGATCTGTTACATTTTGTTCTGTTCGCAATTCAAATCTTTTCATGATTTTATTGAAATACTCTTCTCTTAATTCTGGAGTATCTTCTAAATCTGGTGCTAGCGGAATAAGGAAAAAACCATTCTCGCAGCCTTCTGGTGCTGTAGAAGGATCTGTTAGGGACGTGAAATTTGCATAAAACAAAGGTTCTTCTGGCCACTTAGGGTCTTCGTATATTTCATTTGCATGTTTTGTAAAATCAGTGTCAAAGAATAAATTGTGATGATCTATATTCTTTAACTTCTTATCAAAACCTACATAAAAGATCAATGAGCTAGGAGCAAAAGTCTTTTTATCCCAATAGGATTCAGAGTACTGTCTGTGTTTTTTAGGCAATAGTGTTTCAGAGTGATGATAGTCAGCACCAGAAAGAACAATAGGGTAAAGGTGTTTTTGTCCTTTAGTAATTAGTCCTTCTATTCTACCTTTTTCATCAACAAGAATCTCTTCTATAGGACTCTCTGTATTAATTACTACACCTAGATCCTCGGCAAGTTTTTTCATAGCTAGAATTACTTCATACATACCACCTTTAGGATGCCATGTACCTAGACCGAAATCTGCATAGTTCATGAAGTTATAAAAACTAGGTGTGTTTTGTGGTGTAGCCCCTAGAAATAAAACAGGAAATTCTAATATACTAACTAATTTAGGGTTAGTAAATTTCTTTCTTACATCTTTAGAAACGTTGCCTATAAAAGCTCCTACTTTTTGAGCAGTTTGTGGGGTAATTAATTCTAGTGGAGACTCTCCAGGTCTATAAACAAGATTTTTAATCGCGATCTCATAGTTTTCCTCAGCCTTAGACATAAATTGTTGTAAAGGTTTTGAACTACCTTTTTCTACTTTTTCAAAAGTAGATTTAATGTCTTCTAGATTATCTGCTATTTCAATTTTATCATCTTCAAAAACAACAGAGTATGCAGGGTTAAGCTTATCTAACTGATAATAGTCAGAAGGTTTTTTATTAAAATCTGCAAAGAATCTCTCAAAAATATCTGGCATCCAGTACCATGATGGACCTATGTCAAAGGTAAAACCATCCTTAACAAGCCTGCGCGCTCTACCACCGACAGTGTCGTTCTTTTCATAGATAGTAACTTCGTAGCCGTCTCTTGCTAGATAACAAGCTGCTGCAAGTGATGAAAACCCAGATCCTATAACTGCTACTTTGTTCATGCTTCTACTAATTGAGGTATATTATTTATAACGTCTGATATGCCTTTAAAGACCTTATGATTATCAGATAACTGTTCTGATTTTATTTTTTGAGCCATTTGTCCTAAAATCCAAAGTTCTATATCACTATCTCGGTTCACTTTACGGTTAAATTTCTTTAAGAAAGATGGCAGCTCTTTTTCTACAGGTTGTACAGTTACGTAGGTTATATACGTAGGATTAACACCTTTGTTTTTGAAGAAAGGCAAATCATCTAGTATCATGCTGGCACCTAGGTAAATAGTTTTATGGCCTCTTTTTAATAACTCATAATTTAAGAATAATAATCCTAGATCATGCATTTCATTTTCAGGTAGAAATAGGACATAAACACTGTCGCTATCATTTTTAGATCGATATTGAACTTTCTCTAAATTGATAAGAACCTTTTGTTTAATCAAATGACTGATAAAATGTTCATGCGCAATATTGATAGTTTTAGACTGCCATAAGAAACCTAATTCCTCTAGAAAGGGAATGAACAAATCATAGAAAACACCTGTAAAACCTACCTCTTGCAGTACAGAGTCATAAACTCTACTGAACATGGTCTGGTCAAAGTTAACCATCGCAAGTTTTAACTCTTGTATGGCGTGGTCGTTTTTATTATTTCTTATAGCTAGATTACGCACCTGATTTTCAATATCACTGCCCGTTAAACTAGCAATTGTAGAAATTTTTATACCAGCATTTTTAAGATAGCTAACATTTAAAATCTTGCGCAATGCACTGAGGTCATAAGTTCTTATATTAGTTTCTGTTCTGTCTGGTTCTAATAGATTGTATCGTTTCTCCCAGATTCTTATCGTGTGAGATTTGATACCACTCAAATTCTCTAGGTCTTTAATACTGAACTTACTTTTTATCAAAACTAATTTGTTTACTTATTACTCGGTAAAGTTAAACAAAATTACTTATCACGAACTAAATTGATATTTAATTAACTATTAAAGTAAATTATTGATAAACTATATGCGATTCATTTTTATTGATTCTGCATGAACTGGTTTTCTGTTTAGAGTAAAAAAGGCCTTGCTATATAATTAGGTGCAGTGATGGTTTTGAATTCGCTTTCGCGAAAGCGTAACTCAATTAGTAACTATAGTCGTCTAACTGTACTTTTTAAGCAAATGCTCTATGTATAATGAAGGTCTAGCCTCGTACTAGAGGAGTCCTATTACTAACAGGGTGATGGTAAACCGGATTCTTGCAAGTATTTCTTTATCTATGATTCTCTATTTTACCTAGCAAAAATCAAGTACCGATTTCATTTAAAAGCAATCAATTATTAAATAGATGATAGTATAAAGCAGGTTGATCTATTGGTAGGAATGAGTATTTATGTATGCAGAGCGTTTAAGGTGTTTTAACCGCTTAATTAACATATGTTACGTTATTAACTTTATAAAATCACAAAGTGTCTCTATGGTTCTTAAAATAGATATGGAATGCGACAGGGGCTTATGTAAAAATGATTAAGAAAAGGTATTAAAATTCAAAAGCTAGATAACATAAATATTATCTAGCTTTTGTGTTGTACCTGGAATGGGACTTGAACCCACACGTACAAAGTACACACGGCCCTCAACCGTGCCTGTCTACCAATTTCAGCACCCAGGTAAATAAAAAAAGTCCTTAATAAATTAAGGACTTTCTCGTTAACAATTGTTGTGATCTGGCTGGGGCTCGAACCCAGGACCCTCTCCTTAAAAGGGAGATGCTCTGCCAACTGAGCTACCAGATCTTCGTGTTAGCGGCTGCAAATATACCGCTTTTTATTTCTTCCAACCTAATTTTTTTTAGATTATTTTTAAAAAATCTTATTTTTAATTAGAAAAATATAAAAAATGGCGTTTAAAATAATCTTATTAGGATATATGGGGTCGGGCAAATCTACTGTAGGTCAGTATCTTGCAAGCGATATCTCTTTTGATTTCTTAGATTTAGATTTTGAAATAGAAAAAGAAGAAAAAATTAAAGTTTCTGAAATTTTTCAGACGAAAGGTGCAATTTACTTCAGAAAGAAGGAAAAAGAAGTTTTAGAAAAATTAATGAGTTTAGATAAAAACATGGTTTTATCATTAGGTGGTGGTACACCATGTTATTTTGATTCTATGAATTTTCTAAATAATCTAGAAGATGTAAAGACGGTTTATTTAGATATTCCTATACCTATATTATCTGATAGGTTGATGAAAGAGAAAGACCAAAGACCTCTTCTACAGAATGTGAATTCTGAAGAAGAGATGTTAGAATTTATAGGAAAGCATTTATTTGAACGTAGACCATTTTATAATCAGGCCAGTTTAAAAATAAAAGTAGATGAAGAAACTGCAAGTGAAGTTGCACAGCAAATAGCGACTAGTTTATTCTAGCATCACACTAAAAGGCTTCTTTTCTAACTGTACCTCTATATGTTCTTCTATAGTAGTAGAAAGAGAAAGGCCTTTAAAGTCTGCTTTTACTGGGTATTTCTTGTGGTTTCTATTTACTAATACAGCTGTTTTTAAACGATCTAGTGGTACATTTAAGAAGTGCTTTACCGCATATATTAAGGTAGTACCACTATTCAGGACGTCATCACAAATAATTACACCTTTGTTCTCGTAGTCACTAGTAGGTATACTGGTTTGAATAGCTGCAAGTGGGTTGGTCTTATCTATGGTTACTTTGCACAAAACAATTTCTGTGTCTATTATTTTAGATAGAGCCTTTTTAAGCTCTTTTGCAAATGTATAACCGCCGCCCACTATTCCTGCTAGTATGATGCGGTCGTGGTTTAAATATACTTCGGCTATTTGATAAGCAATTCTTCTTATTTTATGTTGTACCTGATTATGGTCTAGAATTTCATTTTTAATCATTTCTTTTTCATATTTATTAGGAGTTCCTTTCCTTTTCTAGAATCTTCAGATGTCTGGCATCTATTCATTTCAATGATATCAAATTTTTTCTCAAACAACTTGATATATTCTTCTTTATTTCCTGTGTATGGCGGTTCCGTTCTTTGAGAGTCAAAATCAAATAGAACACCTTTTACATGACCATTCTCATTTAATAGATCATGACATTTTTCTATATAGCTTTCGCGAAAGCGAGTTTCCAAAGCACAAAAGAACGTTTGTTCTAATATTAGATCATACTTCCCAGTGTGTTGAAAGAAATCATCTTGCACCGTTTTAAGGTTATCATTAAGTAAAAACTTCTTTTTAAGCGACTCTAAAGGCTGGCTAGCAATATCGAGTACGGTAACATTTTTAAAACCTGATTCTATTAAATAAATCGCTTCATAAGAATTGCCAGCTCCAGGAATTAGTATTTTACTGTTCTTGTCACGCAAATTATCTATAATATGGGTAAGCGGTAAAGATGGATGGCCTAGATCCCAACCGGTAGAGTTGTTCTTATATCTGTTTTCCCAATAAATTTTACTGTGTTTCATTCTTCTTCCTCTTGGTTCAAGACATTAGTAAGATCTCTACGATCTTTTTTAGTAGGTCGTCCTTCTCCTTTAATCCTGTAGTAATCCTGATTTAAGGCTATAAGTTTCTTTGCATCAAAATTTTCTTGAGGCGTACGATCTAGTCTATATAGGCTAACAATCTTGTTACCCACACGGCCGTCTGGTAGATCTAGTACTTCTACCTTATATTCTATTTGATCTTTACGCAATTGAATAATGTCGCCAGGATATACATCTCTAGCAGGTTTTACAATAGAGTCATTTACTCTAATACGACCTTTTTTTGCGGCATCTGTCGCTTTACTTCTGGTCTTATAGTATCGTACACTCCATAAATATTTGTCTACTCGCATAAGAAGCTTTGTTATTAAACGTTATCACATCACTACAAAAATAGTTGAAAATACTATCTTTGATCGCTTTAAAAAATGATGATGAAAAAAATTAAGTATTTATTATCCTTTCTTGCAATAGGAATGGTGTTGGTCTCTTGTGGGTCTGATGATGATAACGATGTTGTAATAAGAGATAGGAATGAGGTGTATACAGAAGATCTTGCAGAATTGCAGGAGTATTTAAATACTCATTTTTATAACTATGAAGAATTTGCAACTAACCCTGCAGGTGCAGATTTTAATATAGTATTTGACACTATAGCAGATGTAAATGCTGGTAAAACGCCACTTGCAAGCCAGGTTAACTCTAGGGTTTTAACTAGAGATGGTATAGATTATACTTACTTTACATTAAACGTACGTCAGGGTGGTGGTGCTTTGAGTCCTACGTTTGCAGACAGTACGCTGGTTTCTTATGAAGGGTTGTTATTGGATAACAGTGTGTTTGATGGGTCTACTAATTCTATATGGTTTGATTTACCTGGAGCAAGTGTCTTTGGTGGTGTGGTAGATGGATTTGCTGCTGGTGTGTCAGAATTGAATGAGGCAACTGCCATAACAGCAAATGCTGATGGTACTTTTTCTTTTACAGACTCTGGAGTAGGAGCAGTTTTTATGCCTTCTGGATTGGCTTATTTTAGTACATCTCTTACAGGTATACCTGCTTATTCTCCTATTATTTTTACTTACCAATTAAGAAAAGTTAATTTGTCTGATCATGATGGTGATGGTATTCTTTCAAGATTTGAAGACCTGGATGGTGATTTAGATTTACAATCTCCTGACGATAGAGATAATACTGATGAAGATTTAATAGGTGGTTTTAACTATCTAGATGCAGATGATGATGGAGATGGAGTGCCTACTATCTTTGAGAACCCAGATCCTAATGGTGATGGTGATCCTAGCGATGCTGAAGATCTTGATGGCGATGGAATACCTGGTTATTTAGACTCTAATGAGGTAAATATCGATATAGATGGTGATGGTATCCAAAATAGATTTGAAGGTCCAGATCCTAATGGTAATGGTAATCCTAGCGATGCACAAGATACAGATGGAGACGGTATCCCAGATTATCTAGATGATGACGATGATGGTGATGGAATACCTACAGCTTTAGAAAATGCAGATCCTAATGGTAATGGAAATCCAGATGACGCTTTAGATTCTGATGGTGATGGTATCCCTGATTATCTAGATGCAGATTCATAGATAATACTTCTCATAAAAGACTTTATAAAAAGGAGCTTCATTCTACATGAAGCTCCTTTTTTTATTTCAATTCAGTTGTGATTATCGCAAATAATATTTCTTTAGGTTTGATTTATTGCAAATTTAAATGTGATTATCGCTATAAGTTTGAATTATAAAATTACAACTTATGAAAGCATTTCTTATTACTACGATAGCTATACTAGCTGCATGTTCCTTATCTGCTCAAGATTATTATGACTATGATGAGGTTGATGCTCTCGAATCTTCTTTAGAAAACTCATTTTTGAAAATAGGTGTAGGTTATTGGTTGCCCAATGGAGAGTTATCTCAATTTATTGATAATTCACCTCTGTTTGAATTGGCTTACGTTGTGCCAGATTTAAAAAGAAATAGATCTTTTGAATTAGGAATACAGCTGGCTGTACCACAGCAAATAGAGTTTTTTCTAATAACAGATGGAATAGAACAATTTGAGATAGAAGCAACATCTATTATTAATGGATATATAAAGTTTAATAAGTATATCTATCAAAAATCTAATGATAAGCTAGGTTTGGGTATTGCTCTAGGGATAGCTTCTATATTTGTTGATCCGCTAGAAACTGCAGGAACGCAAGCGCTAAATTATGACAGTATCAACTCTGTATTGATAGCACCTGGTCTATCTTGGGACCATACCTTTAATGATAGTTCTATGGTGCAATTTTCTATGGACGTTCAATACACACCATTTAAGATGGAGAGAGCTGTTACTAGAGATTTAAATTCTTTTTCTATAGTTCCAAAAATAGCCTATCGTTTTTAAAATAGGCTAAATAAAAAAGAGTCTTTAATAACATATTAAAGACTCTTTTGATTTATGAGTGTAAGTAAATTACTTTCTTTTAATTACCGCTTCAGCTTTAAGAGCGATATTTTCAGCATTTAAGCCATATTTTTCTAGTAATTGTGCTGGTGTTCCGCTTTCACCGAAGGTATCGTTAGTCGCGACAAATTCTTGTGGAGTAGGATGGTTAAGAGATAAAGTTCTCGCAACACTTTCACCTAGACCGCCTAAGAAATTGTGTTCTTCAGCAGTCACTACGCAACCTGTTTTCTTAGCAGATTTGATTACAGCTTCTTCGTCCAGAGGTTTTATCGTGTGAATGTTAATTACCTCTGCACTTATTCCTTTTTCATTAAGAGCTTTTGCAGCTTCTAGCGCTTCCCAAACTAAGTGTCCAGTAGCGATAATAGTTACATCAGTTCCTTCTTGTAGTAAGACAGCTTTTCCTATTTTAAACTCTCCGTTTTCTGGAGTAAAGTTTGCTACCTTAGGACGACCGAATCTTAAATAAACAGGTCCGTGGTGGTCAGCGATAGCTAGAGTTGCCGCTTTAGTTTGATTATAATCACAAGTATTGATTACTGTCATGCCTGGTAGCATTTTCATCAATCCTATATCTTCAAGAATCTGGTGTGTTGCACCATCTTCACCTAGAGTTAATCCAGAGTGAGAAGCACATATTTTTACATTCTTGTCAGAGTAAGCGATACTTTGTCTGATCTGGTCATATACACGACCAGTAGAAAAGTTTGCAAACGTACCAGTAAAAGGTATTTTACCACCTATAGTCATACCAGCTGCCATTCCCATCATGTTAGCTTCGGCAATACCTACTTGGAAAAAACGCTCTGGATGATTATTTGCAAAAGCATTCATTTTAAGCGATCCAGTAAGGTCTGCACAAAGTGCTACTACATTTTCGTTTTTTTGTCCTAGTTCAGTAAGTCCATCTCCAAATCCGGATCTCGTGTCCTTACTTCCTGTGTTTTCGTAAATTTTCATATCTAAAATCTGCCGGGCAGATGCTCTTTTAAATTAATAGTCGCCTAAGGTTTCTGGATTCTGTCTTAATGCCTCAGCAAGTTGCTCGTCATTAGGAGCAATTCCATGCCATGCATGAGATCCCATCATAAAGTCTATTCCATTACCCATTTCAGTGTGTAATAAAATACATATAGGTTGCTTTTTACCTGTAAGAGTAAGAGCTTCTTTTATACCTGCAAGAACAGCGTCTACATCGTTACCTTTTGTAACCGTAACTACTTTCCAGCCAAAGGCTTCAAATTTACCTCTTAGATCGCCTAGAGCAAGAACTTGGTCTGTGCTACCGTCTATTTGCTGTCCATTAACGTCTATAGTAGAAATAAGATTATCTATATCGTTTGCCGCAGCATACATAGCAGCTTCCCAGATCTGACCTTCTTGTAATTCACCATCACCGTGTAAAGTAAAGACAGTTTTTGTGTCACCGTTTAATTTCTTTACAGCAGCTGCACCTATAGCAACACTCATTCCTTGACCTAAAGAGCCACTTGCTATACGTACACCAGGTAAACCTTCATGTGTAGTTGGGTGACCTTGCAATCTTGTGTTTAATTTTCTAAAAGTACTTAACTCTTCTACAGGGAAATATCCTGAGCGAGCTAATACACTATAGAAAACTGGAGATATGTGGCCGTTTGATAAGAAGAATAAGTCTTCATTAACACCATCCATGTTAAAAGATGGGTCGTGATCCATAACCTCGTTGTATAGAGTTACTAGAAATTCTGTGCAACCTAGCGATCCACCTGGGTGTCCACTACTTACGGCGTGTACTTGTCTAACGATATCGCGACGTACTTGCGTTACTAAATCTTTTAAGTGCTGTGTATCAGCCATTTTGGAGTTTTTAAATGATCCTTCAAAAATAAGACTATTGACTTATAAGATGGTTTAATATTTTGGTCAGTTATTAACGATATGATAGGTTTTGTGAACAATAGAACGTAAATATGTAAAAAGTATGCTAGTTATAAGGTAGTGAATGGGCTGGATGTTGTTCTCGCTTTCGCGAAAGCGAAACATATCAAAAACTCTTAACGCTTAATTCTTAACTCATAACTAACAAATAGTATCTTTGCCATTCATGAAATTTGATTTATTACAAAACGATCCAAAGAGTCAGGCGAGAGCTGGAGTAATCCACACTGACCATGGGAAAATTGAGACGCCTATATTCATGCCGGTAGGTACGGTAGGTACGGTTAAAGGAGTTCACCAGCGAGAGCTAGAACAAGAGATTAATCCAGATATAATTTTGGGTAATACATATCACTTGTACTTGCGCCCAGGAACTGATATTCTAGAAAAAGCTGGTGGACTGCACAAGTTTATGAATTGGGATAGACCTATTCTAACTGATTCTGGTGGTTACCAGGTGTATTCTTTAAGTTCTAATAGAAAGATAAAAGAAGAAGGTGTAAAGTTTAAGTCTCACATCGATGGTTCTTACCATACGTTTACTCCTGAGCGTGCGATGGATATACAGCGCAGTATAGGTGGAGATATTATCATGGCTTTTGATGAGTGTACACCTTACCCTTGTGATTATAATTATGCACGTCGTAGTATGCATATGACTCATAGGTGGTTGAAGAGATGTATAACTCGTTTTGACGAGACGCCAGATCTTTATGGACACAAGCAAACGCTTTTCCCTATTGTACAAGGTAGTACTTATATAGATTTAAGAAAGCAAAGTGCCGAGGCTATCGCAGCAACAGAGCAATTTGGTAACGCCATAGGTGGACTCTCTGTAGGTGAACCTGCTGAAGAAATGTATGCCATGACTGAAGTGGTTACTGCTATTTTACCTAAAGAGAAGCCACGTTACCTTATGGGTGTAGGTACGCCTATTAATCTATTAGAAAACGTAGCATTAGGTGTAGACATGTTTGATTGTGTAATGCCTACTCGTAATGGTCGTAATGGTATGATCTTTACGGCTCACGGTACTATGAATATGAAGAACAAGAAGTGGGAAGAAGATTTTTCTCCACTAGATCCTGCAAATTATGCATGGGTAGATACGGCTTATACTAAGGCTTATGTGCGTCATCTATTTACGGTTAATGAAATGCTAGGTAGACAAATTTGTACCATACACAATCTTTCTTTCTATTTATGGTTAATGAGAGAGGCGCGCAAGCATATTCTTGCTGGAGATTTCTCTACGTGGAAGGATAAAATGGTAAAACAATTAGATAACAGACTCTAGTGTTAAGTATATTAGATAAATACATATTAAAAAGGTACTTAGGTGCATTCTTGCTCTTACTGGCATTGTTTTTACCTATTATGGTAACAGTGCATATTGCAGAAAAGGTGGGGAAAATCATAAGTAAGGATGTTCCTGCTGGTGAGGTTTTTGTGTATCTGTTAGATTTTACTGTGTATTTTTCTAATTTCTTATTTCCTTTATTCCTCTTTATTTCTACCATGTTTTTTACATCAAAACTTGCGATGAATACAGAGATAATTGCCTTTTTAAGTTCTGGTGTTTCGTTTAATAGATTTTTACGTCCTTATATAATAGGTGCGAGTATAGTCTGTGTGGGTGCGTTGATTTTTAGTGCTGTATTTGTACCGGACTCTGCCGCAGGGTTTAATGAGTTTCAGTACAAATACTTTAAACGTGGAGGTGATAAAAAAACGACCAATGTTTTTAGGCAAATAAATGATAACGATTACATTTATGTAAGTAATTACCAGTCTTCTAGTCAGACAGGTTTTGATTTTACACTGGAACATTTTGAAGAAAATGAGTTGAAGTATAAAATCTATGCCAACCGTATAAAGTTTAAGGACAGTATGTATACCTTGAGTGGTTACAAGAAAAGAATCATTCTTGAAAATGGAGAGAAAATAGAACGTGAGCAGAAAAAAGACACGCTCTTTGATTTTGACATTGCAGAACTCACACCATCAGAATATATAGCGGAAACCTACCAGTATGCAAAGCTCAATGAATTTATAGAGTTAGAAGAAAAGCGTGGTAATGCAAATATGAATATTTACTATGTAGAGAAGTACAAGCGTACCTCGATACCGGTAAGTGCTTTTATTTTTACCATAATAGCAGTCGCAGTGTCATCTGTTAAAAAGCGTGGTGGTATGGGAATTAATCTTGCTATAGGTATAGTGATAGCGATGACTTATGTTTTTCTCGATAAGGTATTCGGTACCATTGCAGAGAAAAGTACCTTTGATCCATGGATAGCCGTATGGTTTCCTAATATATTCTTTGCCATAGTGGCACTTTTCCTGATAAGAAATGCGAGACGATAAACTACTCAATTACCTTCACTTACATCTTATAGTATTTATTTGGGGTTTTACCGCAGTATTAGGTGCATTAATAAGTATCGACTCTATACCGCTAGTATGGTGGCGCATGAGTATTGCAGTAGCACTCATATTTATCTATATGAAATGGAAAAAAATTCCATTACAGTTAATAGGTAAAGGAGCTTTACCGCGCAAACGTATTCTAGGTTTCTTATTAGCAGGCGTGGTAATAGCATTGCACTGGGTTACTTTCTTTGGTGCAATAAAAGAATCTAACGTTTCTGTAACACTGGCTATGCTGAGTATGGGAGCGTTTTTCACAGCGTTGCTAGAACCTATATTTACTTCTAAGAAATTTGTGTGGTACGAGCTTATTTTTGGAGCAGTGATAATAGGTGCACTATATTATATTTTCCAGATAGAGACGGAGTATGTAACAGGTATGATATTAGGGTTAATAAGTGCTTTTTTGAGTGCTGTATTTTCTATTATGAATGTAAAATGGGCAAAGGATCATCCGCCATCGTTGATATCATTTTATGAATTGTCTAGCGGTGTGGTATTGCTTTCTACCTTTTTTATATTCTTGCCAGTAGATTTTGTACTACCTACAGCACTTACTCAAATGGACTGGTTGTGGTTAGGTATTCTAGCTTCAGTTTGTACTGCTTATGCTTTTATAGCAAGTGTAAAAGTGATGAAGGTGTTGAGTGCTTATACGGTTATGTTAACCACAAATTTAGAACCGGTTTATGGGATTTTTCTAGCCTATCTTATTCTAGGAGATTCTGAAGAAATGACACCACAATTCTATATAGGTGCCTTAGTTATTCTAGCGGTAATCATAAGTAATGGAATATTGAAAACACGACTGGCTAAGAAATAGAGGTTGTTTCCTATTTAATGACATAGGCAGGCAGTACTCTTTTATAGTAGGAGACTTTACGTCTTTAGTGAATATTGAGCTTTATTATTCATCTAGGGTCATTCCGTTTTAAGTAAAGAATTCATTGCTATTTTATATCGTTTTGAAAAGTTGTTGTTTTGAAGTTCAAATATCTTTAAATCAGTTTTTTAGTGTGTTATTTTAAAGTGTAGAAGTCATGATTGTTTTAGAATTAGGTATAGTTTCAAAATCAATTAGACGTATACTTCAACTCATATCACTATATTTGTTGACCCAAAATATGAATTCCCTAATATGGAGTATTTAGAATTTGAATTACCGATTAAAGAGCTGGAAGAAAAGCTTCAGCAAACACTAGCGATAGGACAGGAAAGTGATGTAGATGTTAGTGCAACCATTAAACAAATAGAGAAAAAGCTTAAAGCAACTCGCAAAGATATATATGCTAACCTTACGGCATGGCAACGTGTACAAATGTCACGTCATCCTAGCCGTCCATACACCTTAGATTACATAAAAGCTATATGTGGTGATACCTGGTTAGAACTACACGGTGATCGCAATGTTAAAGATGACAAAGCGATGATAGGTGGTCTAGGTAAAATAGGCGAGCAAAGTTTCATGTTTATAGGTCAGCAAAAAGGTTTTAACACAAAGACACGTCAGTACCGCAACTTCGGTATGGCAAATCCAGAAGGTTACCGCAAGGCACTTAGATTAATGAAAAGTGCCGAAAAATTTGGTGTGCCTGTCGTAGCATTAGTGGACACTCCAGGAGCTTATCCAGGTCTAGAAGCTGAAGAGCGCGGTCAAGGTGAGGCTATTGCTAGAAATATTCTTGAAATGACACGCCTTAAAGTACCTATTATCGTTATGATTATAGGTGAAGGTGCAAGTGGTGGAGCACTAGGTATAGGTGTAGGAGATAAAGTAGTCATGTTAGAAAATACATGGTACTCTGTAATCTCACCAGAATCTTGTTCTTCTATTTTATGGAGAAGCTGGGAATACAAAGAAAAAGCTGCCGATGCTCTTAAACTGACATCAACTGATATGAAAAAGTTGAAGCTAGTAGATGAGATCTTACGCGAGCCACAAGGAGGAGCGCATAAAGATAGAGAGACTATATTTAAATCTGTTGCAGATTGTATTCTTAGACAGTACGACGACCTTAAAGATCTAGATTCAAAAGAACTAGTAGATAGTCGTATGGATAAATATGCAAACATGGGTGTTTATAAAGGATAATCCTTCCTTTTACAAAACCATATTATATCATAAAGCTACAAAGTTATATCTATAATTTTGTAGCTTTTTTAACCGCTTGTTTTTAATTTTAAAGTTAAAAGACTTATCAACTTAACAAGCGTATTATAAATCAATAATTATTTTTTGGTAGTAGTGAAGTTTACTAGCTTTCAAAAAACAATCGTGGTTATCAACATGTTATCAACGTGTTTTATGGTGCGATTGTTGACTACCTTATCATAACCCTATTCTAATAAACCTTATTTAAAACCTACTTTTGAGTTCTATGGAAAAAGTTCAAGCACGCGCTAATAATGTATCAGGAAACACCTCTGTTGTCACCCTAGAGAAAGGTAAAATACCGCCTCAGGCAGTTGATTTAGAGAAGGTTGTGATAGGAGCGTTGATGATTGATGGTAAAGGAGTAGATGAGGTTATCGACCTGCTTTCTCCAGATGTTTTTTATCAAAAAAGCCATCAATTTATCTTTGAAGCCATTGATCTACTCTTTAAAGAAGGAAAACCAGTCGACTTATTAACCGTTAGTGCTCAATTGCGTAAAATTGAAAAACTAGAGGCTGCTGGTGGTGACCACTATCTTGTACAGTTATCTCAATTAGTAAGTTCTACAGCGCACATTGAATTCCACGCAAGAATTATTCTTCAAAAATTCATACAACGTAGTCTTATTAAGATCTCTACAGAGATTATTAACGAGTCTTATGAAGAGTCTACAGACGTATTTGATTTACTTGATAAAGCAGAATCAAAACTATACGAGGTTACCCAAGGTAACATAAGAAAAAGTACAGAAACTGCCATGGACTTAGTACGTCAGGCAAAAGAACGTATTGAAGAAATTGCAAATCGTGATGGTCTATCTGGTATACCTACCGGTTTTACAGATCTAGATAGATTAACGAGTGGATGGCAGCCGTCCGATTTAATTATTATCGCTGCACGTCCAGGTATGGGTAAAACAGCTTTTACACTAAGTATGGCTCGTAATGTGGCTGTAGGTAGTAATATACCGGTGGCATTTTTCTCTCTGGAGATGAGTTCGGTACAGTTAATTACACGTTTAATATCTTCAGAAACTGGACTGAGTTCTGAAAAGCTTAGAACAGGAAAGTTAGAAGCGCATGAGTGGGAACAGTTAAACGTAAAAGTAAAAGATTTAGAACGTGCTCCTATTTTTATTGATGACACACCATCGCTTTCTATCTTTGACCTGCGTGCAAAATGTAGAAGACTTGCCTCTCAATATGGTATCAAGTTAATCATGATTGATTACCTGCAGTTAATGACCGCGCAAACAGGTGCCAAAGGTGGTAACCGTGAACAAGAAATTTCAACTATCTCGCGTAACCTTAAAGCACTAGCTAAGGAACTTTCTGTACCAGTAATAGCACTATCACAGCTGTCTCGTGCGGTAGAATCTCGTGGTGGGTCTAAACGTCCACTACTATCTGACCTGCGTGAATCTGGTGCGATCGAGCAAGATGCAGATATTGTATCCTTTATCTATAGACCAGAATATTATGGCCTAGAAGAATGGGATGACGATGACCGCAGTCCGACTAAGGATCAAGGTGAATTTATAGTAGCAAAACACCGTAACGGTGCGACGGACTCTATACGTTTAAAGTTCTTAGGTCAGTTCGGTAAGTTTGATAACCTCGATCAGTTTTTTGGAGCTCCAGAAGAATTTGGTTCTAAAATGAATGCCGCAAACGACGACACATTTAAACCAGACGCATTTGACTCTCCTAAGGCTGCAAGTCCAGGAGATGCATTTGACATCCCTAACGACGACATGCCTTTCTAGTTCTAAGACTTGGTTTAATTATTGCTTTACATCTCGTTTTCAATTCTTATATTAGTGGACTGCTTTTATAATTTAGGAATTAGTGGGTTATAATTCCGCTTTCGCGAAAGCGAGATCAACATAATTATCAAGAATGTTTAAAAGATATTTTTTACTGTTATTACTATGTGCAAGTGGGCTATTTGCACAGGCACAATATTTATTTATCCCAATGGATGCAGACACACAGTCGGACCATTTAAAGGCCTATGGGATTTCTTATTGGGTACTTTCTAAAGGGACCAAAGTAAAGTGGTTGCTCAACTATCGTGGTGGTTCTTTTCTAGTGCCTAACGTGCAAGAGATTAAAAACGAGCTGATAGTGAGAGGTGTGAGCTATGAAGAGATGTCTGAGGCAGAGGTTAGCTCTATCCTAGAACTAGTCGCTAGTCCATCGCAAAATATGCAAGAAGTCTTGCTAGAAAAAGCACCTAAAATAGCTGTTTATACGCCTAGCGGTAAATTGCCATGGGACGATGCGGTCACCATGGTTCTTACCTATGCAGAGATACCGTATACAAAGGTATATGATGAAAAAGTACTGTCAGACGAGCTATTGTTATACGACTGGTTGCACCTACATCATGAAGATTTTACTGGTCAGTATGGTAAGTTTTACCGCAATTATAGAGCAGCACCATGGTATATAGAAGAAAAGAAAAAGGCTGAAGAACTAGCTCAAAAATTAGGTTACAATAAAGTAAGTGAAGAAAAGCGAGATGTAGCTCTTAAAATTAGAGATTACGTAGTAGGTGGTGGTTTTATGTTTGCGATGTGTAGTGCAACAGACAGTTTTGACATAGCGCTAGGTGCTGAAGGTGTCGATATTGCAGAGCCTATGTTTGATGGCGATGCAAGTGAGGCCGGTTATCAAAATAAGATAGACTATTCTAAGACGTTTGCCTTTACCGATTATAAACTAGAGCGTTCTCCTATGGTGTATGAATTTAGCTCTATAGACATGACTACAAAGCGTGATATTAAAAGAGAGTTGGATTACTTTTCTTTAATGGATTTTAGCGCAAAATGGGATCCTATTCCTACCATGTTAAATCAAAATCACACCAGTCTAGTTAAAGGTTTTATGGGACAGACCACTAGTTTTTACAGACCTGAAGTAAAGAAAAATGTGCTCGTTCTAGGAGAAAATAGAGCCAACAAAGAAGCAAAATACATACATGGAATACGCGGTAAAGGATTCTTTACCTTTTACGGTGGTCACGATCCAGAAGATTACCAGCATAGAGTAGGAGACCCACCTACAGAATTGAGTTTGCACCCTAATAGTCCTGGATATCGCTTGATTTTAAACAACGTATTGTTCCCTGCCGCTAGAAAGAAGAAGCAAAAGACTTGATAATAATTTTTATTACTGTTTATTTAAATTTAATTTGATGCGAGAGGAAACTGTTTATCATTATACCACATTAGAAACATTATTCCATATAATTAATCAATCAACTGTAAACTCTTTAACTCTAAGAGCAACACATGTTGATTTTTTAAATGACTTTACAGAACATACTATTGCAGTTGGATTATTGAAGAAAGAATTAATATCTTACGATAATACTCTGTCCAATGATTCGAAGAATTTTTCAAAAACCCTCAATGATAAGAGGATGAGTTTTTTTAGAAATGAAGAAATTGATGAATTGTATCCGCATATTATATCTTTTTCGGAATGTGGTGATAGTTTGCCTATGTGGAATACTTACGCAGATAAGTCTAAAGGCATAGCTTTGGGATTTGATAAAAGTCTATTAGCAGAATTGAATGAGGATTATCGCTTAGAAAAATGTGAGTATGACTCTTCACGATATGAAGAATATTTAAAACAAAATATACAGAAGCTTCATGAATCTACAGAAGTTGATTCTTATAGTATAGGTTTTACTCAAGATTTTGATTCTAGCATACTTCAGGATCATTTTAAATACCTCCCAATATTAAAAGATAAAGGTTATGCATATGAAAAAGAATGCAGATTAATTATTCCTAATAAGATTAGTGAGTTATCAAGTTTAAAATTTCAGGTTACTGATAGTATTTATAAGCCTTATAAAGAGATTGAATTTCCTTTTGAGTGTTTAACTGAAATTATTTTGGGGCCTTGTTTAAGTTTGGAAAAAATGAAAACTTCTTTAAATTTAATTTTAAATCAAAAAGGCAAGAAACTAAGTCTTAATAAAAAAAATGGAAAGATTTTATTAAAACAAAGTGAGATTCCTTATCGTAATGTTTAATAGTCTGAGTCATTCGTATTTTTAAATGCGAGTTATAGAAAAAAAGGAAAGCTAGTTACAGCTTTCCTTTTTTATTATTAAATCAAGATAGGTAAGAATCTATACTATTGATTTGTCTAGTTCTAGTAGTTGCTGTGCTTTTACTAGTTCTTGATGGAACAATTCTTCAGTAACATCTGTTTTATAAAACGGAATCATTTGTTGTAGTTTTTCTAAGCATTTTGGGTCTTCTGCTATTTCTGGGAAAGCTTTTTCTAGAACATCTAGCATTATTTTTACCGATGTAGATGCTCCTGGAGAGGCGCCTAGTAAGCAAGTGATGCTGCCGTCCTTACTTGATATTACTTCTGTACCAAATTGTAGCTGTCCGCCTTTATAATCGTCTTTCTTAATTATTTGAACGCGCTGTCCGGCAACTTTATATTCCCAGTCCTCATTTTTTGCATTTTTATAGAATTTTCTCAAATCATCCATACGGTCATCAAAAGACATGGATACTTGATGGATCAGGTATTGGGTAAGAGGTAGGTTGTCCCAAAAGGTATCTAGCATAGGTTTGATATTACCTGTTTTAATAGATTTAAACAGATCTAGATAAGAACCTTTCTTTAAAAACTTAGGACTAAAACCAGCAAATGGACCGAATAGCAACTCGCGTTTTCCATTCACATACCTAGTGTCTAGATGCGGTGTACTCATAGGTGGATCGTTAGGTCCTGCCTTAGAATATACTTTACCTAGGTGCTGTTTAATAATTTCTTCATTCTTACAGACTAGCCATGCACCACTTACTGGAAAACCACCATAACCTTCTTTCTCATCTATTTCTACTTTTTGAAGTAGCAATAAACTACCGCCACCAGCGCCTATAAATACATGATGAGCACATAAATGTCTCTCGTTACCAGTAATGGTATTCTTTGTAATGACATCCCATTCTATATTATCATCAGGATCTACATCTTGTACCTCTTCATTGCAACTAACAGTAATGCCATATTCGTTTTCTAAAATGTCAAATAAATGTCTAGTCAGCGCTCCAAAGTTCATCTCTGCACCACGATCTATACGTGATCCAGCCATAATATCGCTACCATCTCTATCTTCCATAATTAACGGAAACCACTCTTTCATCTTTTCAATGGAGGTACTATATTCTATGGTGTTAAACATAAAGTGTTCCTTCATTTTTTCATATCGGTGCTCTAGATATTCTACGTTATCCTTACCGTGAACCCAGCTGTTATGTGGTACAGGATTGATAAAAGATTGAGGGTCTTTGATAAGATTTTGATCTACTAGAAAACTCCAGAATTGCTTAGACATCTCAAATTGTGTACAAATATCCACCGCTTTTTTAATGTCTACCGTTCCGTTTTTTTCGGGACAGTAATTAAGCTCACATAGTGCACTATGTCCTGTACCGGCATTATTCCATGCGGCGCTACTTTCTAGGGCTACGTCATCTAGACGTTCTAGAATTAATATGTTATGATCTGGTTTTAATATTTTGGTAATTAAAGCTAGTGTAGCAGTCATTATTCCTGCGCCTACACATATAAGGTCGTAATCTTTATTTTTCATTCCTGTAGAAATTGTTGTTCTAAAGATAGATAATAAGTAGGTGGTTTTACCTTAATGAGTAGATGGATGTTTGTCTCGCTTTTGCAAAAGCGGAATGTCTAATTAAATTGTAAATAGATAGAAAATAAAAAACCCTGATAATCAAAAGATTATCAGGGTTGCAGCGGAGAAGGAGGGATTCGAACCCCCGGAGGTGTGACCCTCGCTGGTTTTCAAGACCAGTGCATTCGACCACTCTGCCACTTCTCCAGTCTATTAAAACAAAAAAAAAGCTTTTTGTTTTAGCGGTTGCAAATATATAATTAAACTTTTAAAAATCGGCTATTTTTGAAATAAAATAAAGGTTTTAATTTTAATTTATTATTAATGGGTTGATAGTTAAAAGGTTGTAACCAGGTGATTTGTTTAAATAAATACGATAGATTCTTCACTCACCTAATTATAAGGGGAAAAAACGTGAAATTTAATTTTTATCGTGTGATAAGCTGCTTTCTCCTGTAATAGGGATCACCTTGCCTGTGTACGTAGGTGATTTATCTATATTAAGTTCCATCCATGCTTTTATGTTAGCAAGCCATTCTCTTCTTGCAAAATGACTGTTGCCAGGGTATTCACGATTATCTGCAACATAACCTTGAACATCTAACCCCATTTTTTTTGCGATGTAAACAGCACGTGGTAAATGAAATTCTTGTGTGAATATGATAGCGTTGTCGACTTTAAAAACATCGCGTGCTCTAAACATGGTGTCGTAGGTGTCAAAACCTGCATGATCTAAGAAGATATCCTCGTCTGGTACGCCTTTATCATTTAGATAATTTTTCATGGCATTTACTTCGTCATAGTTTTTCTCACCATGATCACCACTGAGTAGAAATTTCTTAAACTTTTTATTTTCATAGGCTAGTAGTGCCGCATCTACACGATCTTGTAAAATAGGAGAAAGTGTCTTGTCTGGTTTTACACTAGCCCCTAGAACGATACCGGTATAAGCCGTTTTTAACTCGCTAACATGAGTTGTGATAACGTCTCTAGAGGTACGTTTTACATGTAATTGTAAAATAAGTATACCAGCGAGACCTATTATAATACCGAATACTAGTATGTTTAAGAGTCTGCGCATATTATAGGATGGAGGTAGGGTTTTTATTATCGTCTATTGCGACAAATGTAAAAGTACCTGTTACTACCTTTTCTCTAGAGTAGCTGTACATGTCTTCCATATAAATGCTGGTTTCTACCACACAACTCGTGTTACCTACTTTAGATATTTTCCCTACCAGCTCAATAATGCTACCTTGAGGAATAGGTTTTTTAAAATCTATTTTATCAGTACTAATAGTCACTACCTTTTTTCTAGAAAACCTCGTAGCGCATATAAAAGAAACTTCGTCCATGAGATGCAACGCGGTACCACCAAAAAGGGTATCGTAATGATTTGTTGTATTAGGAAAAACGGCTTTAAAAATACTTGTTTCTGATTCTTTAATACGTGTATCGATGTCTTGCATTGAAATAAGTTATTGGAAAGCTAATAAAAGATCTTTTCCGTAGGTTATTTTTACGTTTAAATAAGGAAGATGTTTGATGTAGATTCCGCTTTCGCGAAAGCGAAACTAACATCCATCTCTCGATCACAAATATAACGCATCATACATATGGATAGTATAGAAAGTTTACAATGGAGGTATGCAACAAAGAAATTTGATGCTGATAAAAAGTTATCGTCTGCACAGTTAGATGTACTAGCGCAGGCATTTAACTTAACAGCAACTTCTTATGGTTTGCAACCTTGTAAGTTAGTTATCGTTACAGACCAAAAGGTAAAAGACCAAATGGTGGCACATTCTTATGGCCAGTTGCAGGTTAAGGGCGCTAGCGCGGTACTTGTGATATGCATTACAGAGGTAGATGAACCGTTTATCGATTCTTATTTTAAGCTGGTTAAAAAAGTACGCAACACTCCAGACGAGATTTTAAATCCTTTTAAGGAGTTTTTAATAGATAGTTTTTCAAATAAAAATACATTAGAAATTGAGCAATGGGCAAGGAGTCAGGCTTATCTTATTTTAGGTAATCTACTTACAGTTTGTGCCCATGAACAGATAGATTCCTGTCCTATGGAGGGTTTTGTGCCAGAGAAAATGGATGAGCTTTTGAACCTAAAAAGTAAAGGATTAAAAAGTGTGTTATTGCTTCCTGTGGGACATCGCTCTACTGACGATTTTATGGCTCAACTTAAAAAAGTGCGCAAGCCGCAACAAGAAATGATTTCATACGTTTAGAAAGTGGCAAGATAATTGTCTGTTATCTACTATTAATTTACCTTTGAATTGAAAATTTAAACAAATGAGACTACTTTTTATTCTTCCGTTTTTACTTTTTTCCATGGCCGTTAGTGCGCAAGACGAGGCTTCTAACGATGTTCAAGTTGCTAATAGTGAAGAAGTGACTTATGATTTACAATGGTTAACTAGTCTAGACGAAGCTAAGAAAGAGGCTAGAAAAACTAAAAAACCTATCTTGGTTTATTTTACAGGTAGTGACTGGTGTACACCATGTGTTAAACTAGAAAAATACTTTTTTCACACCGATAAGTTTGTAGAAGAATCTGCAAAATATCATATCGTGTATTTAGATAATCCTTATCGCGATGATATCATTTCAGAGAATGAGAAAAAGACCAATAAAAAACTCTCAGATAAATATAAAGTAAAGTATCCAACTATAATCGCTCTAGATTATAGAGGTTCAGAACGCAATCGAGTAGAACGTTTTAGTGGTAATGACCCTCGCTATCACTGGCGTTTTATGGATGAGAATAAATCTATTTTCAGATTATAAGTTGTCAATTATAACATGAGACTAAATAATAAAAAGAGTGACTTTTAATAAGTCACTCTTTTTTTGTTTAGAATTATGTGCCTTATGTAATATGCGAGTAACTTAGTTATTTATTGAATGGTGTATTCTACTTCAAAAACTTCGGATATTCTAAAATATCCAAATGGGTAACGATCTGAATCTGTAGAATTAATAATATTACCTCTGACTACTGCAGGTTGAGTAGCAAATGGACTGCCGCTATCTCCGGCCTGTTGTAATAATACCTCATAAAAATTAAAGCATCTCTGGTCTATTCCCATTATTTTTATAGTTGCAACTGTACCTGGTACAGCATCTTCTACAAAGAATATGGTATCAGCATTATTACCGTCTATAAATTCATCATCACCTATATCTACCTGGTCATTATCTATGTCGTCATACTTAAATAGATAAAAGTCGCCTAGTCCTGCAGGATCATCAAAGGATGCCGTTATTTGTAAAAACTCGTCATCAAAACCGTCAAAAGATTCTTGCTCTACACCTGTAAAAGTAGAAGTGCGCTCTAGTTGCTCACTGCTGGTATAGGTGTCTCCTTGGTCCACAATGGTTAGTGTGTAGATGTTGCTATCCTGCAGGTTTATAGTGTTATTAGTATAGATGCCTTGATTACCTGTGGTTGTGAAATTGTGTACTGTACCGTTATCTTCAGTTATAAAAACGGTAGCGTCAGTAACGCTAGGATTTTCTTCTATATAAAAGCCTGCCGTGCGAGTTAATTCTACAATAGAACTAGTGGTGCCGTCTTCCTGTAGTTCTAGTCTAGCATCTATAACTAGTCTAGGGTCTGAATTATTAAGATCTAATTCTACCACATCAGAGCAGGATATGAGAAAAAGTAGAGCGATAATTATGTAAGGTGACTTTTTCATTTTCTTAAAATTTAAAATTATAAGTGACGGCTGGTACGACACCAAAAATGGATAATCGTGTAGCTTCATTTCTATCAGTATCTTCATTTTCGGCAAATGAGATGCTTACTGCATTGCGTCTATTATAGGCATTGTATAAACTGAAAACCCAGCTCGATTGCCATCCTTTTTTCTTATTAGGTTGAGGTGTGTAAGTTGCCGAAAAATCCAGTCTATGAATGATAGGCAGTCTACTACTATTTCTAGACTCAAATGTGGGAACAAATAAACCGTTAAACTCATACTGTCCATTAGGATAGGTGACTGGCTGTCCTGTTTGTAAAGTGAAATTTGCGCCAAGGTCCCATTTTTTATTCAGGTCGTAATTTGCTGTTATGGTAAGATCATGGGTTTTATCCCACGCAGCATTATACCATTCACCATTATTAATGCCTGGTTCTACGGCTGTTCTTCCCGGAGTGCGCTGTTCACTTTTTGAGAGTGTGTAGGCTATCCAGCCTTGTAATTTCCCTTCGTTTTTTCTGAATAAAAATTCTAGACCATACGCTCTGGCTTCGCCTTCTAATAGTATTTGTTCTACAGCATCGTTTGCAATAAGATCTGCACCGTCTATATAATCCAGTCTATTTTTTACTGTTTTGTAAAAAACCTCTGTTTCAATAGAATAATCACCTATGTTTTTAAAAAAACCTGCAGCTACTTGATTTCCTTTTTGTGGTTTAATAAATGTACCACTAGGTGCATATAAGTCAAATGGGGTAGGTGCATTAGTATTAGAGATTAAATGTATGTATTGATTAATACGCTGGTAACTGGCTTTAATACTCGTGTCGTCATCTATAGAATAGGCTATAGAAAATCTAGGTTCTAGATTAATAAAGGATTCTAGTGTCTCACTGCGACTGCTGGAAAAAGTATCTACGGCATCTTCACTTTCATAGATTTCTAACTCTTCATTATAAGAAAGTGCTTCATTATTTTCATAAATATTAAGGCTTTCCTGCCCTAATCTATTAAAACTGCTTATTCTTAAACCTGCATTGATATTAATTTTATCGCTTAGGGTAAACTCGCCGTCTGCATAGATGCCGTTTTCCCACGCATATTTTTTAACGAGTTGTCTTTCATTGATGCCACTGGTAGAGCTGGTAGGTTTAATTTTTCCTGGGTCAAATTCATAGTAAATGGTGTTGATTCCATATCTCATTTTCACCTTATCATTTACAAAATGGGTGAGGTCATACTTTGCATTAAGATTAGAAATACCGCTGTCAAAGGTGAATTCAACAAAGTCTAATTCTAATCCATAATTGTAATCGCTGTAAATAAGCGATGCGTTAGAAAACCACTTATCATTAAAAAGGTGGTTCCATCTCAGGTTTACAAAACTATTACCAAAAGTGTTACTGAAAAGATTATCTACATTAAAAACATCACGACCAAAATAACTGGACATATACAAACGGTTACTATCGTCCAGATTAAAACTAGCCTTAGCGTTTAAATCATAGAAATAAGCGACATTATCCACGTCGAATAGTGGTAAGAATAAATGAGCATAACTACTGCGACCGCCTATTAAAAAAGATGCTTTTTCTTTAATAATAGGACCTTCTAATAGCAATCTACTTGCCACTAGTCCTATACCACCAGTACCGCTCAGTTTATTTTTATTTCCATCACGTTGATAGATGTCCAGCACGCTAGAAACTCGACCACCATATCTAGCCGGTATACCACCTTTATACAGTTTAAGATCTTTAATAGCGTCTGGGTTAAATACAGAGAAGAAACCAAATAAATGATCACTTCCATAAAGAGTAGCCTCATCAAGTAGAACCAGATTTTGGTCGGCAGCGCCACCTCGTACATTAAAACCACTTGCGCCCTCGCCAGCATTAGTAACACCAGGTAATAAAGTAAGAGACTTTATTAAGTCCGTCTCTCCTAGTACGACAGGTATTTTTTTTATAGTTTCTATAGAAAGAGCATTCACACTCATTTGAGGTGATTTTGTGCTTAATTTTTCTACATCGTTAGTCAGTATAATCGCATCTAATTCTTCTCCTTGTTCTTTAAGAGAGATGTTTAATTTGAGATTTTCTTCTAGTAAAACCCTACGTTCTATCGTAGCATAACCTATACTGGTAAATTGAATGTTGTAGGTTCCTACAGGCAGTGTGATAGAGTAGTAACCATATTCATTTGTTATCGTACCTGTTTGTAAATCTGTGATAATAACATTTACGTTAAGCATGGTTTCCCCAGATGCTTCTTCGGTAATAGTTCCTGATAGAGTTGCTTTTTGTGAGTGCGCTTTCGCGAAAGCGAGAACACTAAAAACACTTAATAATATAAACTTTTTCAATGGCTAGAGGTTACAATTTATAAAATAACGGAGGCACAATCAATTTGTTACAAATGTAATGTCTATTGTGATTAGTTCGTGCAGAAGGTAGTTTTTTAAAGATCTGTTTAATTTATTATGCATACATAGTAATACTTTGTTAACTTTGATGAAAACAATATTTATGACCACTTCACAATTCACAAATAAACTATCGTTGCCAGTTGTTGCAGCACCTATGTTTTTAATTTCTGGACCAGAATTAGTTATTTCTTGCTGTAAAAATGGTATCGTAGGTACTTTTCCAGCACTTAATCAGCGTTCTAGTGAAGGTTTTGAAGAATGGTTGATACAGATAAAAGAGGAATTATCCCAATGGGAAAAAGAAACAGGAAAGACGGCGGCACCTTTTGGTGTTAATCTTATCGTTCATGGAAGTAATCCAAGATTAGAAGCAGATTTAAGACTGTGTGTAAAACATAAAGTGCCACTTATTATCACCTCATTAGGTGCTGTGAGCGATGTGGTAGATGCTGTACATAGTTATGGAGGAATTGTATTTCATGATGTAATTAAGAAACGTCATGCTCAAAAAGCTCAAGAAGCTGGTGTGGACGGATTAATATTAGTTTGTGCAGGAGCAGGTGGTCATGCTGGGACTAATAATCCTATGCCTTTTATAAGAGAGACTAAAGAGTTTTTTAAAGGAACTATTTTACTTTCTGGCGCGATGAGCTCTGGTCAGGATGTAGCTAGTGCATTACAAATGGGTGCAGATCTCGCTTACATGGGTACACGTTTTATAAATACAGATGAGTCTAAGGCGACAGATGATTATCGTGATATGATTATCGAGGCTGGTTGCAGCGATATAGTTTATACAGCTGCTATTTCTGGAGTTAGTGCAAACTTTTTAGGCGCTAGTTTAAATGCAGCTGGTATTACAGAAGAGCAAATGAAGGCCAAGGTAAAAATTGACTTTGGTAAGGAAATGAATACCGAGGCCAAAGCATGGAAAACGATATGGAGCGCAGGACAAGGTAGTGCTACCATTAAGGATTCGGTACCAGTAACTGACTTACTCAATAGAATGAAGGCAGAATTTAAAACAGCCATAGAAACACAAATAGAGAATTTAAAGAAGTACAGTAAATAAATCTATATACTGTTTTAATAAAAGCCTTTTTCATATTTGTGGAAAAGGCTTTTTTTCATTTATATGTTTTCCTTTTATTGGTATGTTCTCTATTACCTTTGTCACATGAGCAAACTAGTGCAAATTTCTGTTTTACCGCATCACCTTGAAGACGAAGATCATATACTACATAAGGTTTTTGAAAAAATAGACCTGCGTATGGATGACGTTCAAAAATGGAACGTTAGAAAAAGATCTATAGACGCGAGACAGAAGAAAGTAAAGTACAACTTGCAAATAGAATTATGGCTTACAGGAGAAGAAATCCCTGAAAGAGAAGTCTATAAAATACAAGATGTTGCTGCTGCCACTGAAGTAGCTATAATAGGTGCTGGACCAGCTGGGTTATATGCCGCTTTAAGAGCTGTAGAAGGTGGTCTTAAACCTATAGTTTATGAAAGAGGTAAAGATGTACGTTCTAGAAGACGTGATCTCGCTGCGATTAATAAAGATCATACTGTTAATCCAGAATCAAATTACTGTTATGGAGAAGGTGGAGCAGGTACTTATAGTGATGGTAAATTATATACTAGATCAAAGAAACGAGGTAACGTTCTTAAAGCGTTAGAGTGGTTTGTAGATTTTGGTGCGACGCCAGATATTCTAGTAGATGCGCATCCACATATAGGGACTAATAAACTGCCACAAATTATTACCTCTATGAGAGAAGCTATTCTTGAGGCTGGAGGAGAGGTGCATTTTGAGTCCAAAATGACCGACCTACGTCATGAGAATAATAAAATCAAAGCGATACAAGTTAATGATGTAGAGTGGAAGGAGTACGATAATGTAATTCTAGCTACTGGACACTCTGCTAGAGATATATTCAATTTACTGCATAAAAGAGATGTAAAGATTCTTGCAAAACCATTTGCAATAGGGGTAAGAATAGAGCATCAACAAGAGCTTATAGACCAGATTCAATACCATGGAGACGATCAAAATCCATATTTGCCTCCAGCTAGTTACAGCCTAGTAGAGCAGGTAGATGGTATGGGTGTTTACTCTTTCTGTATGTGTCCTGGCGGTATAATTGCTCCATGTGCTACAGATACAGAAGAGGTAGTTACTAATGGCTGGAGCCCTAGTAAACGTAATAATCCTTATTCTAATAGTGGGATAGTGGTAAGCGTCTCTCCAGAAGATCTTCCTAATTATGACCCTAATAACCCTAACGATCCATTTGTGTCACTAGATTTTCAAAAACAAGTAGAATACGATTGTTGGGTTGCAGCAGGAAAAACGCAACGAGTACCGGCACAACGCATGATGGATTTTGTAGAAGGAAAGGTATCTACAGATTTCCCTAAAACTTCTTACCATCCTGGATTAACTAGTGTAGATTTAAATAAAGTATTGCCAGACATGTTAGCGAGTCGTTTAAGGATTGCTTTTGTAGCATTCGGTAAAAAGATGAAAGGGTATTATACTAATGATGCTGTATTGCATGCCCCAGAAAGTAGAACCAGTTCACCTATCAATATACCTAGAGACCCTATAACTCTCGAACATGTTGATATTAAAGGGCTTTATCCTTGTGCAGAAGGTGCAGGATATGCCGGTGGTATTATTAGTGCTGGAATAGATGGGATTAATTGTATGGATCGTGT
Source organism: Nonlabens sp. Asnod3-A02 (assembly GCF_045063755.1). Taxonomy (NCBI): domain Bacteria; kingdom Pseudomonadati; phylum Bacteroidota; class Flavobacteriia; order Flavobacteriales; family Flavobacteriaceae; genus Nonlabens; species Nonlabens sp. Asnod3-A02. The sequence goes on along the minus strand of NZ_JBEFOC010000006.1, from coordinate 100,473 downwards.
CCTTGAAAAAAATCGATCACGGTAATCTTAAATGTTAATTAATTGCTATTTAGTATAGTAGATGGAGTTGGTGATAAAAGTTAATGTTAGTTTTGCCGGCAATAAACTAACCTATTTATGTCACGAATTTTATATCATAATCTAGATTATGGTGAGCTTTTTATATTTGGGAATTATGTAATTGCTCAAATAAATGAAGGTGTTGTTCTTAAGCCAGAGAATAATGACGAGATGCGAGACATTATCTTGAATCATTTTACAGATAAAAATTGGGTGTACATTTCTAATCGTACGCTGGAGTATACTGTAAATCCTATAACCTACTTAGAAACTTCAAAAATTGATAACCTACTAGGAGTTTGTATTATCACTACTTCCTTAATAGGTAAGAAAACAGCACTTTTTGAGAGTAAATTTTATGCAAAGAGATTTATGGTGGCTTCTACTGTTTTAGAAGCTATTGAGTGGGCATCAGAAGTGTTAGGTGAATAGGGTTAGTTTGATTCTCGCTTTCGCGAAAGCGGAAACCCAATAAACATAATAGATAGTACAAAGTTTATACTACCGTGATACTTCTTATATATTCTTCATTTACCTTTAAATCAAAGGAAAAAGATATGAATATTTTAAAGACAATTCAATGTTGCGCATTTTTATTAGTTGGTATAGCAATGTCCACAGCGCAAACACGTACAAATCCATCTAATCAACCTACAGAGTTAGGTAAAGTTTCATGGTATAGAGATTATGATCAGGCTCTTAAAAGCTCTAAAGAGTCTGGAAAGCCAGTTTTAATTTTATTTCAAGAGGTACCAGGCTGTTCTACTTGCCAAAACTATGGTAAGGATGTATTGAGTAATCCCTTAATGACGGAAGTTATCGAAAATGAATTTGTACCACTTGCCATTTATAATAATAAAGGAGGTAAGGATCGTGTAATTTTAGAAAAATATACAGAAAGTGCCTGGAACAATCCTGTGGTTAACATTGTAAATGATAAAGGAGATAAAATGGTAAAACGTGTAGCAGGTAATTATACAGCCCAAGGACTTTACACCGCTATGGAAGAGGCGCTGGTTATTTATAAGAAAGAAGTGCCTGCTTATATGAAACTGTTAGGAGAAGAGCTGCATGTGAGTAGTGCTAGTCAACAAGATCGTTATTATAGTATGTACTGTTTCTGGACTGGAGAGAAAGAACTGGGTTCACAACTAGGGGTGTTAAATACAGAGGCTGGTTTTATGAAGGGATATGAGGTCGTAAAGGTAACTTATGATGATACAGTGACTAGTAATGAGCAGCTAGATCAATTTGCCAGCCGTAGAGATATGAAATTAATAGGCCTTGATAAATCCTATTATGCATCGAGCAAAGATGAGGACTATTACCTCAAGCATAGCGATTATAAATACTTACCGTTAAGTGAATTACAACGTACCAAAATTAATAGCGCATTGGGGATGAAAAATAATGCAATACAATTCTTAAGCCCTAAACAATATAAAAGATATAAGGGTTTAAGAACCGCAAAGCACAAAGCTATTTTGTTTGATAAAGATTTTCAGTCTAGCTGGAATAGTCTGGCTCTTAATTAATAGTGTAAAATAGAATGGACGTTAGGATTTTTTAAAAGATTTTTACCCTTTAAAAAGTCCAGTTCTATTATGAAACTGTAGCCTACTGTTGTGGCACCAGTTTGTTCTACTAATGATAAGGCAGCTGCTGCAGTACCACCAGTGGCAAGTACATCATCATGGATCAAGACATTATCGCGTGATGATAAGCTGTCTTTTTGTATTTCAAGAGTATCTGTGCCGTATTCTAATTGATATTCTTGAGATATGATCTCTCCTGGTAATTTACCAGGTTTACGCATCATTACAAATTTTGCGTTTAGAGCATCGGCCATTAACATTCCAAAAAGAAAACCTCTAGATTCTATGCCTATTACTACGTCTATATTTTTATCCTTATAAGGCGCAATAAGAGATTGAGTCATCGATTCCCTCGCTTCTTTTGAGGCTAGTAGAGGAGAAATATCTTTAAAAACGATTCCTTCTTTAGGAAAGTTAGGTATGTCTTTAATAAATTTAGAGAGAGTTGTGTTATTCATGCGATAAATATAAAAAAGGGTTTACTGTATTAGGTTATGAAGTGGTATTTAATTAGAAGTAGAAGGGGTTATTGATACTCTAAAATTTATTTTTTAAAATTTATTCAAAAAAAGCCTTGTTGTATTTTTAAATTAAACTATATTTGCAGCCGCTAAAGAATGATATGTTCGGAGGCAAAGGTGATAAGTTTAAAACTTATTTTAAATTGCTACCTTAAAGTAATTAAAAATGGCCTCGTGGCGCAACTGAATAGCGCACTTGATTACGGCTCAAGAGGTTACAGGTTTGAATCCTGTCGAGGTCACAACAAAAGACTTATCATTTAAAATGATAAGTCTTTTTTTATGTCTTGAATATTGATTCTTGGAATCATTGTAATGTAATTTTCAATGAAAGTGAGTGGTCATTTTAATATAAGCCATGCTCTTTCATATAAGTAATCTTATAAAACTTGAAATAAAGTAAAAAAAAAGGAGGATTGAGTGTGACTAATCATACCCCAATCCTCCTTTTATATTATTGCTAGTACAATAAATATACTACTCACTTAGTAGTTATTATCTCCATCCACCTCCCAGAGCTTCATATAGATCTACTATAGATGTAAGCTGTAATAGTTTACTGTCGATTACATTAAGCTCTGCCGTTAAGGCACTTTCTCTAGCTGTTAATAAATCTAAATAGGTAGCGTACCCATTTTTGAGTAACTCTTCAGAATTTGTTTCGGCAGTTCTCAAAGCCTCGACTTCGTTTTTTCTGAACTCAAATTTTTTGACCTCGTTTTCATAACTATATAAAGCATTTGATACTTCATTACCAGCAGTCAATAGCGTTTTCTTAAAATTAATAAGAGCGCTTTCTTGATTTGCTAGGGCTACTTCTTTTTGAGTTTTAAGTTTACGCTGGTTTAAAAGAGGCTGTGTTAATCCTCCTATTATATTTGCAAATAAAGAATTAGTTTTAAATAAATCTTCTAGCTGTAAACTTTGTAAACCTCCTGATGCAGTTAATGTTAAAGATGGGTAGAAACTACTATTAGCTACGTTAGTCAACTCAAAAGATTGAATTAGACTATACTCTGCTGCCATTACATCTGGTCTATTGCTTAACAATGTAGCTGGTACACCTAACATGGTTTCTTGTTCTAGATTTTGAAGATCGAGTGAGCTTCTTTCAAAATGTTGAGGTGATCTCCCTAGCAATATACTAAGCATGTTTTCAGTTTTGAAAATAGCTGTTTCAATATCTACTTGTAGAGCTCTTGCATTATTGTATTGTGCAATATTCTGATCTACAGCAACCTGCGTTACCTGTCCAGCATCTTTTAATGCTTTTATAGTTTCTACACCACTTTGTCTAGTTTCAATAGTCTTCTTAGTTATTTCTAATTGAGCGTCTAGAGCTAATAAGTTATAGTAAGTATTTGCAATACTAGATATAAGCTGGGTCTTAACTGCTTGATGAGCTGCAACACTTTGCAAATATGATGCTTGAGTGGCTCTTTTATTACTTCTTATTTTACCCCAGATATCTGCTTCCCAAGATAAATTTGCAGTAACGTCATAAGTGTCTAACCCTCCACTAAAAATAGAGCCAAACTGGCTATTTTCAGAGAACTCCTGTCTCGTGTAATTAGGACCCACATTCAAAGTAGGCAAGAACCCTGCTTTTCCTTGTTTTGCATAAGCTTGTGCGGCAATCATTTGTTGTATTGCTATACGTACATCCATGTTGTTTTTAAGACCATCTTCAACATACTGTTGAAGGTATGGATCTTTAAACAAGGTTTTCCAAGATAAATTTGCAATAGAGACACTATCTGAAGGTAGGTTTTCAGTTCTATAAAGAGCTTCTGTCTCTTTAGTAAGTTCAGGTCTTACATAATCCTTGGCAACAAAACAACTTTGCAGTGTTACCAAGATGATTAATAATAAGATTCCTTTATTTACAATTCTATGTGATATTTTAAATTTCATAGTTTTTAATCTTCAATAGTTTTTACCTGTGGTTGACCAGAAATTTTTTCTTGTAACCATTGAAATAATATAAATAGGATAGGAATAACAAATACACCTATTAGGGTACCTATAAGTAAACCACCTACTGCACCAGTACCTATTGATTTATTTCCTTCTGATCCTACTCCAGATGCTAGTACAAGAGGCATTAGTCCGAGTATAAAGGCAAATGATGTCATTAGAATAGGACGTAAACGAGATTTTGCTCCATCGATAGCTGCGTCTACTATAGACTCACCGTTTCTACGTTTTTGTAACGCAACCTCCACAATAAGTATGGCATTTTTAGCTAATAAACCGATAAGCATAATTAATGCTATTTGAAAATATATATTATTTTCCAGTCCTAACAACTTAGTACTTATATAAGCTCCGAATACTCCAAAAGGTAGGGATAGTACGACTGCAAATGGTAATAAGTAACTTTCATATTGTGCACTAAGCAAGAAGTAAACAAATACAATACTTAAAATGAATATGAATATTGTCTGACTTCCAGCGCTCACCTCTTCACGAGTTAAACCAGAATAAGCAATGGTATAATTACTCGGTAATTTTGCAGCTTCTTCTTCAATAACTCTAATTGCATCACCTGTACTAAAGCCATCGTTAGTAGCACCAGTAATACTTGTAGAATTAAATAGGTTGAAACGAGTTACCGACTGTGGGCCATAAACACGTTTTAAATTTACAAACTGTGTAATAGGTGTCATTTCGCCAGAGTCCGTTCTAACATACATGCTATTTAATGCACTTACATCAGCTCTATCTTCTGGTAATGCCTGAATATATACTCTGAATTGTTTACCGAATTTTGAAAAATCTGAGGCATAAACACCACCTATATAACCTTGTAGTGTTGAAAATATACTCGATACAGACACTCCTTTTTCTTTAGCTAATGGTACATTAACTTCCATTTCGTATTGTGGATAGTTAGTGCTAAATGCAGATTGTGCATATTTCACTTCTGGATGTTGCATTAACGCGGCAGCAAAATCTTTATTTGCTTGATCCAGGTCTTTGAATTCACCTCCAAATTTATCTAATAAATTTACTTCAAAACCAGAAGCATTACCAAACCCACGAATACTAGGTGGTGAGAAGAAAATGATATTTGCTTCAGGTATACTTGCTGAAATTCCAAATAGTTTTCCAGTAATAGCTTGAGCAGATAGTGATGGATCTTCTCTATCACTCCAGTTTTCTAATTTAATAATTCCAAAACCATAATTACTACCAGAACCATTAATGATACTTCTACCTTTAATAAAGTTAACACCTACTATACCTTCTAAACCTTCAATTTTAGAATACAATTGTCTCGCAACAGCATCTGTTCTATCTAATGATGCTCCAGCAGGAAGTTCTATATTGGCAAAGATTATACCTCTATCTTCATTAGGTACAAAACCAGTAGGTGTAGTGTTTGCAGCCCAATAGATTCCAACCACAGCAATAATCAATAATATTCCAGATATGATTTTCTTTTTATATAAGAACTGAATTGATCTTCCATACCTTTCTATAGTAGCATTAAATCCACGGTTAAATAAAGCGTAAAAACGTTTTACAGGACCTTTGCTTTTCAGTTCTTCATCTTCATTGTGGCCTTTTAATAATAGCGCACAAAGAGCAGGACTTAGTGTTAATGCATTAACAGCAGAAATTAAAATTGCAATAATTAGAGTAACACCAAATTGCTCATAAAATACTCCAGTAGGACCAGTTATAAACGTTACTGGAATGAATACAGCAGCCATTACCAATGTGATCGATATAATGGCACCTGAGATTTCATTCATCGCAGTTAGAGTAGCATTCTTAGGATTCTTTTCACCTTCATCTAGTTTAGCATGAACCGCTTCTACAACAACAATGGCGTCATCTACCACAATACCTATCGCGAGGACTAATGCAAATAGCGTTAGTAAGTTAATCGAATAACCAAAAACATTTAGGAAGAAGAAAGTACCTATTATAGAAACTGGTACGGCAATCGCAGGAATTAGAGTAGATCTAAAGTCTTGTAGGAATAAGAAAACTACTAAGAATACAAGTACAAATGCCTCTAGTAAAGTATGAATTACTTTTTCAATGGATGCATTTAAAAATAAACTAGTATCATAAGGTACAAAAATATTTAAGCCATCAGGAAGATCTTTTTCAATCCCATCTAATGTTATTTTTATGTTTTCTATGATTTCCTGTGCATTAGAACCTTTAGTTTGAAAGATTCCCATGAAAACGGCAGGGTGGCCTAAACTCATTGCATTTGAAGAGTAAGATTGTGCATCTAACTCTATGGTTGCAACATCTTTTAGTCTTAAAAACTCACCATTTCCAAGTGCTTTTATTACAATATCACTGTATTGACTTTCGTATTTAAAACGACCGCTATAAGTTAAAGCATATGAGAATGAGGCTCCATTATTTTCACCTAATGAACCGGCGGCAGCTTCTAGATTCTGTTCATCTAATACAGCAGAAATATCAGAAGGAATTAAATTATAAGAAGCTAGTTTTTCTGGGTTTAACCAGATGCGCATTGCATAATCTTGTTGTGAGAATACAGAAACATCACCAACACCACTAATACGTTGCATAGCAGGAATTACATTAATCTTTAAATAATTCTGAATAAAAGTAGCGTCGTAATTTTCACTGTCAGAATACATTGATATAAACATTAATGCACTCGTTTCTTGCTTTTGAGTAATTACACCTGTTTGTGTAACCTCTTGTGGCAATAAAGGTGTTGCTCTAGCAACACGGTTTTGAACGTTAACAGCTGCAATATCTGCGTCGATTTCTTGATCAAAGTAAACAGTGATTTCTGCTGTACCATTGTTTGATGCAGTTGATGTGATGTAGGTCATACCTTCTACACCGTTGATTTGTTCTTCTATCGGTATGATTACACTTTCTAATACGGTTTCTGCATTTGCCCCTGTGTAACTAGCTGTTACTTTTATAGTAGGAGGAGCAATATCAGGATATTCTTCTATAGGTAATGTACCGATGCTTATTGCACCTAACAAAACTATGATTATAGAAATAACTGTTGAAAGTACTGGTCTTTCAATAAATGTTTTTAACATGATAAATATGTTTAGTTATAATCTAATTTCTAAATAAGGTTGGTACAGGTTTAGTAGCTTCTTCAAAAGAAGTTTCCACCGGAGAAATGGTCATTCCATTTTTCAATTTACTAGCGCCTGAAATAACGATTTTATCATTAATCTCTAAGCCAGATTCAACAACGTATAAATTGTCTACACTACCTTGTACTTTTAAGATAGTAGTGGAAACTGTATTGTCTTTACCTAGTTTGAATATTAAAACATCTCCTTGTTGTTCAAAAGTTGCACTTTGCGGAACTACTATCGCATCTTTATATTCTATAGGGAATCTAATTTTACCACTATTACCGTTGGTTAATATTTCATTAGGATTAGCAAAAGCTGCTCTTATTTGAATAGTACCTGTATTTTGATTAATCTGCCCAGTGCTAGTTTGAATACGTCCTTTTTCAGAATATTCTTTTCCGTTTGCTAAGATTAGGCTTAGGTCAGGTGAGTTCTTAATACGTTCTTCTTTATTCTTTCCTTTAGATCTTTGTAAATGATCTATGTATTGAGCTTCGTTAAAACTAAAAAAAGCATAAACTTGATCAATTTCACTTACTGTAGTTAACGCTGTTGCATCATTAGGGCTTATTAATGCCCCTTCCCTAAAGTTAATGGAACCTACATATCCATCTATAGGACTCTTTATTGTTGCGTAACCAATATTTGCTGCAACGCCACTATAATTAGCTTTAGCTTGAGCAAGATTTGCTTTAGCTGTTTCTAATTGCACAGGGCTAATGATATTTTTCTCAACAAGAGGTATTAGTTTATCAACTTCTACTTGTGCAACGTTAATTCGTGCTTTAGCAGCACCAGCATCTTGACTTAGAGATTGTGTCTCTAGTTTAAATAATAGCTGGCCTTTACGCACTTTTTGACCTTCATCTACATATACTTTTTCAATATACCCAGATGTTTTTGCTCTCACATCACTGTTTACTATACCTTCTATAGTTGCTGGGTAATCCGTGTAGCCTGTCACTGTCTTTAATTGTAATGTAGTAATTGGTAGGCTAGGAGGTGGTGCTTGTGGTGGTGCTTGGTCTTCTTTACTACCACAACCTGCTAATGTGAAAAATACACTAAGCATTAGTATGAAATATATATTATTCTTTTTCATTATTATTTGTATTTAAATATTGATTTTATTTTCAGTTATTTTTTTTCTTAAAGCTTGTATAGAGGCGCTTGCATCTTCTATGAAGTTGATATAATTATCATGAAAGCTCAAATCGAATTTTTCATCTTCATTTTCGATTTTATCGGTGTTTTGTAATTCCTTGTACACCTTTATTTCTTCATGAATTTCACGTTCCTCTCGCCAATGTTTTACCATTTTATCAATGTGTTGGATGATGGTATCTTTATTAATCACGAAATATTTTTTACGATCGCCAGTTTTAGTGAAGTATTTAATCTTATTTAAATCTTGTAAATGATTCAAATGAGTTGAAACTGTGCTTTTACTAGCGCAAAGTGTAAGTACCATATCTTCAAATGTGGTTCCTTTTTTACCAGTTAGAATAATGTAGGATAAGATGCGAGCCGCAACAGGAGCAAGTTGTTCTCTACCTTCTAAATGTACACCTAGCTTCTCAACTAAATCCATTCTTTTTTTACAAACGTTACTTTCCATTTTTAAAACTTATTTATAAGTTCAATATTTATGGTACAAAAGTATTAATTAAGTTCGGAACAAACCGAACCTTTAAGATATAAGGTATTGTTAAAAAAGTTATTTAGTGTGATTATTTAAGGTTTTTCAGTGTGTCAATGAAGTGTTGATTATTGAAAAATGTCTCTTAAAGTTATTAGTATTAGGATGAAAATAGATAAATTGTTTTATTGGATGTGAATTAATGGAATTAAAAAAGCTCGACCTGTGAGGGTCGAGCTTGAGGCTAATTGAATGATAGTTTTTGGATTAGTACATTTGATCTAATGCAATTTTATCATTAGCATTAAATTCTCCATCACTTTGAGCAGAGAAGCAAGCATTCATTAAACTAGTAGGGTCCCATCCATTGACAGTACCGCTGATGTAGTTTGCACCATTAGACCCTGCAGACTCACCACTCTGTCCACAAGACTGTCTTGAAAACCAATCACTGTGACGAAAGCCTATAGAGTGACCTATTTCATGAGTGATAACGTGTTCATTTACATTAGTTGAAAAGCTTTCTAGGTTGTAAATTTGAATAGCATCATGAGGTCTACCGCTAGAATCAGGGAAACCTGCAACACCACCCTGATCAGAAGTGTTAAACGAAGTGTCGTAAACATACATATCTGCATTGTTTAAATTAGTTCCGAAAGTTAATCTGAAATTTAGGGTCACATTGTTAAGTCTGTTGTAGTTAGCTACTGCCCATCTAAGACCTGTTTGAGCTTTGCTAGAAAGACCGTATTGATTATTACCTGTATAGCCTACTATGTCTATAGTCCTGTTATTACCTGTAACAAGGTTGTTAGTTCTGAACTGTTTTGTGAAACTGTTAATTTGTTCTAGTGCAAAAAACTGTTCTTCTAATAGAGCGATGTCATCTTCTATATAGATTCTTTTTTCAATGGTACCGTCTGGATAGTGAAAATCACGGATGTCAATATCGTCTGGATTATAACCTATTTTTTCAGCGTGTTTTTTAGCTAATTCTAAGGTACTTTCCTTTTGATCAACTGTGATTTCTTGATCTTGTTCACATGAAGTAAATAGCATTGCAAAGGATGCTAGTCCGATTAATGAAAGTTTGATTAGTGATTTTTTCATAATAAAAAGATTTAAGGGTTTGAAAAATTATTTATTTGGTGATTTAAAAGTATAGGAAATTTCATATGATTCTAGATATTTAAATAAAACTTGAAATAGTCTTATTTAACGTAAATATTATCATATTCCTATTGATAGTCATGGATCAGAGGTTTTTTTTATGCTTTTAAACGTCGATTTTTTTCGATGAAATGCATTTTTGATTTAAAATATACGATCGATAAGTGTGTTAAAATTTATCGATGGTTAACAGATTTAAGTTTAATTCCCTATTAATTTAGTAGGGTTAAGTTGGTTAGAACCGAGAATTCTATCAATAAAGCTCTAATAGGAAGTTTTAAGGGGTTTAATAGTGTATGTTTTGTTCGATTTTAAATACCTATTGTAAACGCAAATATGATCCACATGTAATAAATTTTAACAAATGTTATTTTATTGAATTGTGGTGGCAATGAATTAATGTAGAATAAATAGTGCTTATTTTGATTATCATTTGTGCACTTTATTGCTTTATAACTTTGTTTTAAGGATAGTTTACGTTTATCTGATAATATTAAGAATCTTATAATAAATCACTGAGTATTTATGTAGCAATAAAAGAACTGTATTATGTTCTAATTTATTTTTTTAATAGAGTAGAAGTACAATGTTATAGTTTGAGATTCTATAAAATAAAAAAAGGTCTTAGTAAAAACTAAGACCTTTTAGGGTGGAAGACGGGATTCGAACCCGCGACTTCCGGCACCACAAACCAGCGCTCTAACCAACTGAGCTACAACCACCATATCAATGTGAGTTTTTTAAAGTGGAACTCTAGAATTCAACCACTCGCGTTTAGCGGATGCAAATTTAATATAATTCTTAATACTGTGAACGAATTTCTTGTTTTTTTTTGAAAATTATTTCAAATCAAAAATACTATTCACTGCAGGATGTCTTTCAGATGTAAAGCCTTCTGCATATTCAGTACCTATAAGCCTACCGAAATTTGCGCTGCGATACATTATAGAATCTAAAAAGTTCTTTGAGTTGATAGGTGTTTTAGGTCCACTATCATTGGGATTAAAAAATTGTGTTCCATAAGCTTGAACCGATGCCATTTTTTGATCCATGAATCCAGATATGTCAACTACAAAATCAGGCTCTATATCTAACCACTGAATATAATGATAGACATGCTTAGGTCTCCAGTGTTCTTGTGCTATACCATCTAATGTAGTTTCTATTCTTTTTAATCCGGATAGAAAACAGCTAACACTAGTTAATTCAGAACCTTTAGCATGATCAGGATGCCTGTCTTTAACAGCGTTACAGAGTATGATTTCTGGACGGTACTTTCTAATTATTTTGATAATTTCTAATTGGTGTGCTTCATCATTTGTAAAGAAACCATCTTTGAAGGCTAGGTTTTCTCTAACTGATAGTTTAAGGATTTTTGCAGCAGCAGCAGCTTCTTGATCTCTTATTTCAGCGCTACCTCTTGAGCCTAATTCACCTCTTGTTAGGTCTAGTACTCCTGTTTTTTTTCCTAAAGACTGTTCTTTAAGTAGTACACCAGAACAACTTAATTCTATATCATCTGGATGTGCGCCTATGGCAAGTATGTCTAATTTCATATTATTTTTTTTTACGACTCTTTTCCATGGCTCCTTCTAAATCTTCAATAAGAATATCTACCTCTTCAATACCTACAGAAAACCTAAGTAATTTATCTGAAATGCCTTGTTCTGACCTTTCATGTGGAGTTAATAAACTGTGAGATGTTGTGCTAGGGGCTAGAATTGTACTTTCTACACCTGCAAGGCTAAGTGCTGGGAATATAATGTTGAGATTTTCTAAAAACTCAGTTTGATTTATATGGTTTTTCAGCTCAAAAGACATCATACCACCAAATGCTCTCATTTGCTTTTTGGCCAGTTGATATTGTGGATGAGATTTTAAACCAGGATAATTAACCGTTTTAATATCTGGATGTTTTTCTAAGAACTTAGCAATTTTCTTAGCGTTTTTGGATTGTTTTTTAACTCTCAAAGCAAGAGTTTTTATGCTGCGTTCTAAAAGCCACACAGTTTGATCGCTTAAACTACCACCATAATTTTTTGCAGTATTCCATATTCTATCCATGTTTACCTGACTGCAACTAACGGTACCGGCGCAAATATCGCTGTGACCGCCTAAATATTTAGTAGCACTATGTATGATTATGTCGATTCCAAAATCTGCAGGATTCTGGTTAATAGGTGAGGCAAATGTATTATCTATAACACTTGTTAAGGAGTTCGCTTTCGCGAAAGCGGAAACCAAATCCATGTCTGTAACTTCTAACAAAGGATTACTAGGTGTCTCCATATAGATCATTTTTGTGTTAGGCTGCTTGCTAGCATCTAAACTCTGTTGATCTACATGTTCCATCATGGTGTACTCTATGCCGAGATTTTTAAATTCGGCTGATATGAAATGTGCAGTACCACCATAAATAGCACGTTGAATAATTACGTGATCACCTGTTTTAAGAAACGCTAAGAAAACGGCACTGATAGCTGCCATACCGCTACCGAATATCATACCAGATTCAGTATTTTCTAGAGCGGCCATTTTTTTACCTAATGCGATTTGATTAGGCGTATTGAAATATCGTGGGTATAAATTTGTTCCCTCGCCGCGGTAATCATAAGCAGTTGAGGTGTATATAGGAGCAGTTGCACCACCGTAAACGTCATCTTTAAGCTGACCTGCGTGAACACAGAGGTAGTTATAGTTGTGTTTTTCTTTCATGTTGCCGAAATTAATAAGATAGTTCTTGCTAAATGTAAATTAAAAGTGAAATATATAATTGAAATAATTGCAAATAAAAGCTGGTAGAATATTCCTTGATTTCTTGAAGAGTTAATTATCTTCACAGTATGAGTATACTATTTACAAATATAAAAGAACTATTACAAGTAAGGGAACATACCAATGAACCTTTACGAGGGAAAGAGATGGATGATTTACCGTCTATTAAAAATGCTTATTTATGGCTAGAAGATGGTTTAATTAAGGATTATGGGAGCATGGACGACTTTTTACCACATCCTGCAGAAGAGGTTTATGATTGTACAAATAAAATCATCACACCTGGATATGTGGATAGTCATACCCATTTAGTTTTTGCAGCTACACGCGAGCGAGAATTTGAGGATAGAATTCACGGTCTTACTTATGAAGAAATAGCTGCTCGCGGTGGAGGGATTTTAAATAGTGCTGCATCGTTAGAGAAAATGACGGAAGATGAGCTTTATGAACAAGCACGCCTGAGGCTGGATAATGTAGTGGCGCAAGGAACAACTGCCATAGAGATTAAAAGTGGTTATGGCTTAAGTGTAGAAAGTGAATTAAAAATTTTAAGAGTCGTATCACGATTGAAAAAAAGTGGTACTAGTAATAATTGTATCATACCTATTAAAGCTACATTCTTGGGAGCACACGCTTTTCCAGTCAAATACAAAGAAAATCGTGAAGAATATATTAAGTTGATAATTGAAGAAATGCTGCCTAAAATAGCTGAGGAGCAACTGGCAGATTATGTAGATGTGTTTTGTGAAAAGAATTATTTTACTGTAGATGAAATGTTGCGTATTATAGAGGCAGGTAGTGCTTATGGTCTTAAATCTAAGGTACATGTGAATCAGTTCACATCATTAGGTGCTATAGATGCAGCTGTTAAAGCAGGTGCGGTAAGTGTAGACCATCTAGAAGTAATGGGAAATGAAGACTTTACTGCGTTATCTGGGGCAAAGACTATTGCCACAGCTTTACCTAGTTGTTCATTTTTTTTGGGGTTAGATTATGCTCCAGTGAACGAAATGATTGATCAAAATGTAGCTGTTTCTCTTGCGAGTGATTATAACCCTGGTAGTACACCATCAGGTAATTTGAACTTTGTTTTTTCTCTTGCTTGTATTAAAATGAGAATGACACCACAACGTGCTTTTAATGCGCTGACTGTAAATGCAGCACATGCGCTAGAAGTTCATGATGAGTTGGGTAGTATAACGATAGGTAAAAGAGCTAATTTAATGGTGTTTAAAAATATAGATGGTATTGCTGCTATACCTTATAACTTTGGTCAGGTGATTATTGATCAGGTAGTTGTTGATAGTGAATTTATTTAAAGTCTATGAAGTCGCATTTTGAGTTATTTACCAGAGAAAATTTAGATCAATCTGTTTCTAAGCGATTTGACCTTAATGAAGAAGGTGTTTCTGAATTAGAAGATACTTCTAGAACTTATGCCCAAGAAATAGAAATCAGTGATGATTTAGAAAATCTAGCTGATTTAAAAGCTACTTATATTATAATAGGAATACCTGAAGATATAGGAGTGCGAGCAAATTTAGGTAGAGCAGGAGCGAGTGAGGCATGGTCTTCTTTTTTAAATTCCTTTCTAGGTTTACAGAATACATCTTTAAATGCTGTGAGTAGATTTTGCGTTTTAGGAAATGTAATTACCGAAGATCTTATGCTGCAAGCTCAAGGTCTAGATGCTTCGTTACATAATGATAGGCTGCAATTAAGTCATCTAGTAAAAACACTAGATCAGCGAGTAAGTGAGGTTGTTATTAGAATTATAGAGGCAGGTAAAATACCAGTTGTAATAGGTGGTGGACATAATAATAGTTATCCCTTATTGAGAGCATTTGGTTATACAAGACCTATAGACTGTATCAATATAGATGCTCATACAGATTTGAGAGCAGCAAAAGGAAGGCATAGTGGTAACGGTTTTAGTCACGCGATTCAAGAAGGATATTTGAAATCTTATTTTATGATAGGGATTCAAGAGAATTATTTGAGCCAGCCCATGATTGATCTAATTAGTAAGAATGATGTTATCGATTACAGTAAGTTTAATCATCAACATGTGGATGTGAATGCAGAAGTAAAAATGGCGTTACAGCATATAGATTCTGATTATTTTGCTCTAGAAGTAGACATGGATGCCGTTGCAAATTTTCCATCTAGTGCGCAATCACCTGTGGGATATTCTTTTCAGGAAATGCGAAGTATGATTAATGAAATAATTAAACAATCAAATCGATTACCTAGATACATTCATATTTGTGAGGCTGCACCAAAGTACGGTTACCCAAATCAGGTAGGTAAAGCACTTGCTACTCTAGTTAATGATCTTCCATAATATGATGCAATCTACTACGCTTATTGAAGAATGGCAGTTTATGTTTTTGCCGGTTTTTTTAATTGTTTTCTGGTTGCTTTATGTTTTAAGGAATCTGTCGTCTTTTAGAAAAGAGTTTCAAAAGATGGAGAGGAGAGATAGATCTTCAGAATTAGGTGTGTTGCTGCTCGAGGATTTAAAGAAGAAATATATATGGCGTTCTATTATAGCGCTTATAGTCGGCATACTTTTATATATAGCTGTTTACTTTATATTGAAGTGATAGAAAAGAAGCGCAATTTTTTGAATTGCGCTTCTTGAATAAGTTAGATCGACTTAGTTGTGTAGGATTCTTTTAAAAACTCTTCGTCAGTCAGTGTATTCATGAAGTTGATAAGATCTGTTTTTTCCTGATCTGTTAAGTTCAATGGGTCTGTCGGGAGTGTCTGGTATTCTTGATCTGTAATGCCTATTCCATAACCGCCACCTAGATCGTAAAATTCAATAACTTCTTCTAGAGTTTTATAAGCTCCATTATGCATATATGGTCCAGTAATAGCAACATTTCTAAGGCTAGGTGTTTTAAAGAAGTGTTTTCTATTCTCTGTTTTATAGACATTAAATCTTCCTAGATCTTCATCAATAACAGCATTTTCGGTCACAGATTTTGTAGGTACACCTAGGTGTTCTAATTCGGTTTCCATAAAATCTGGTGGAACGGTGCCGTTAAATACAGGGGCAAAATGACAGGTAGCACATTTTGCTTTACCATTAAAGAGGTTAAAACCATTAATTTCTGAATAGGTAAGCGTATTGACCTCATTTCTGATATTGCGATCCCATTTTGAATTCCAATAATTAAGGCTGCGTACATAGTTTGCAATAGCTGTTCTTACCGTATTTTGATCGATAGTAGTGTTGTAAGCGGTTTTAAAGGCTGTTATGTATGCTGCATCTTCATTAATATGCTCTGTAAAGCGTTTTAAATCTGAATGAAATTCTTGTGTATTATTAATAACAGATACTATTTGTCCTTCTAGACTACCGGCTCTTTTATCATAGAAAAAATCTTGTTGATAAGAGCTGTAGGTGAGGCTAGGACTATTGCGAGTAAGACCTTTGGGTATGGCTAGTCCGTCAGTAAAAGCGATATCACTTTTATGGCAAGTGGCACAGCTTATTTCTTTAGAAGTAGATAATTGATTATCATTAAAAAGACGTTTTCCTAAAGCTATTTTATCCTCTGTTAATGGTGTTACTTTATGCCCTGCAAAATAATCTATAGAGAGAGCTTCTTTAGAGAATAAGCTAGTGGCGTTATTATCTATGGCCATTTGTAAAGGGAATTGCACCTGCCAGTCTTTTGCGGTTTTGTTCCATAATACCAACATAGGATCTATGTGTAGTTTTATGAATTCATACCTATTAAATTCCTCAAAGTTACTAGCTTCTAGGAATTCTTTTGAATCTTGAAATTTTTGCTTCCAGCTTCTTTTTAATTGGTCGTTTTTAAAGTTATGATCATAAAGGTTTAATATTTGTTCCGCTTTCGCGAAAGCGGTAACAGCATCCATCAAACTGTTTTCTAAAACAGGTGAGTCAAAACCGGTTACCCCAGTAGTCGCGGTGCGTATAAACTGTTTACGTATCAACCATAAAATGTGGTAAGGTTTAAAAAATTTTATGTCGGTATTTCTTATTAGAACCTGTAATCTAGACTGTAATTTAGCAGCTGTATTATGAATAGATGCAACGTCTGGAGCATCGCTAAAGATGTTTTCTTCTAGTGTCTGAAAGCTACTAGGGTTGCTGATTTTTATATCAGTAAGATCTTCTTCTTCTACTTTAACAATATTAGGAGCGTTTAAAAAATTATAATTATTTAAATCTTGAAAAGATAGAATAGGTTCCATCTTTTTAAACTCTACACGCGCTTTTTTAAAATAGAATTTTAAGCTGTCTGTATGAGTCGTTGATTTAAGAGAATCTATATAGCTGTTGCACGTGGTAAGGTCATTGATAAATAGTTCTTGCAGTTGTAAAGAAGGCTGCAGCTCTACTTGTGTAACGTATTGAGGTGACTCTTGTTTACAAGATATCATTAATAAGAGAAGACCTGCGGTAAAGCAGGTCTTCTTTATTACATTTAAGTAAAATAGTGTCATCTTATCTATCTAATCCAGTTAGAACATATAACATACTACCTTCTTTTCTACTGCTAGCAACGTTAGTTACCGCATTAGGGTCAGAAAAAGAACTACCGTCTGCAGGCTCCCAACCGTGATTTTGGGTAACTACCATAAAAGTACCGTCTATTCCTACCTGTTCAGATACGTCTATCATTCCAGTTATTTCCCATACACTTGTTTCACTACCTATTCCTGCTGCAGTTGCACTAACCTGGTCACATTCTAAGACTACTTTAAGTTCACCAGTGTTTAAATTATATTGATATAATCTAGCGTAGTGATTTCTTACAGCATCATCAAAATAACCATTAGGATCTTCTTGAATATAAGCATAGTTCTCTGTCACAAGAATGTTATCTGGACTATGGAAACCCCATGCAGCGCCACCTATTTTATCACCATCTAGAACGCAAGTAATTTTTGCAGGTCCAGTAGGATCAGTTTCATTTAATTCTACCTTATATACACGACCGTATAAAGAACCTTTACCTACTAGAGCGTCTTGTTTACGTCCAGTTACTGCAAAGTAAATCTCTCTTTGATTACCGTCATCGCCACGTCTCCAGTCTATGTCTTCTAGTCTAGAAAAGCCCATAACGCCTTTAGTTTTTGCCTCAGCATCTAGTAGGTCTATGTTTTTTTCTGTTAATTCAACAAAAGAAGCGTCATATGACTGTCCTTCTACCATATCCATCTCAAAGTTGATGCCTGCAGTATCTACTTTTAAACCATAAACACTACCATTGTATAAATCACCACGATCACCTACATACATACCTAACTGTCCAGATGGTGTGTTGTTATCTGAGTGGTCATCACCTATAAATACAACAGTTTTGTCATTATAAGCATCTTTACCTATTGCTACTGCGTTTTCTGTACTCCACTGTCCCATTGCGGTAAGCATTTCTGGAAACATTCTAGAAGAAGTGTGTTTAGTGATTTCAGTTGCAAAAACACCTTTTGATGCGCCACCCCATTCTCCACCAGAAAGGTAAAGAGGACCGAAACCATGCTCGTCTACTGTAATTAAAGAACCAGAGCATTGTGCTGTAGAACCTGTTGCTTCTTCATTTAATATATATTCTCCAGCAACTGGTTTAAATGTGTTATCTAATGTTATACGTGCTATAGAATAGTCAGCTTCTATATTGTTAATTAGAGTGTAGTCTTGCTGGTCTGCATTATAAATTAATCCTAGACCGTCTGCCATAGAACCGTAAACGAATTCTGGAGTTTCTGTTAGTTGATCTTCACTGGAAAGTATAGGGTAAACATTTACAGAAGAAAAATCTGAAGTAGTTTTTAAGAAATTAGGTGTAATTGAGTGTGCTCTTAATTCTACGTTTTCAGCTTGTGTATTGATAACTTGATTATCGTCATCATTACATGCTGTTAGTCCTATTATTCCTGCAGCAGCAAAAAGTAAAGATTTTGTTTTCATTTTATTAGTTGTTTTTTAGTTGGCCAAATTTATTTTTAACTGATTTAAAACATGAGAACTCAAGATGAAGCTTGTTTTACAAATTTGTTATCGATCGCCCTGTTTAAAGTTATAGAATGGTTATCTATTTTAATTTAAGGTTTATAGAATGTGTTTATCTTACTTAATCTTAAAGTGTTAGTTGTTGAATCAATCATTTTAGTTTTTTTTATGTAAAACCAATTGTACTGTTCTTAAATTTGATTTACTTAAAAAAAGAAACGATGAAAAAAGTATGGATCACATTAACAGCTGTTTCTATAATGGCAATCTCTTGTAAAGAAAACAAGGAAGAAACAATTATAGAAGACGCAACTTCTACGATGGAGCAAGTAGATATGAAGGATGCTGTTAAGACTAATGATGTAAAAGTGACACCTATATCACACGCTACATTTGTACTGGACTGGAATGGGCAAATTATTTATATAGACCCAATAGGTGGCGCTGCTGCCTTTGAAGGAATGCCTGCCGCAGACCTTGTTCTAGTAACAGATATTCATGGAGATCATCTCAATGCAGAAACTCTAGCGGCAGTAAGAACTGACGGTACAGAGCTAGTTGTGCCTAGCGCTGTAAATGAAAAGATTAAAGAAGATCAGGTTGCATTTGTACTTAATAATGGTGATACTACTACGGTTAATGAATTAACTATAGAAGCGATACCTATGTATAACCTTACTGAAGGTCGATTAGATAAACATGTTAAAGGTAGAGGTAATGGATATGTGCTAGAGAAAAATGGATACCGTATCTATATATCTGGTGATACAGAAGATATTCCAGAAATGAGAGCTTTGAAAAATATAGACCAAGCCTTTGTATGTATGAATTTACCATACACTATGGACATAGATCAGGCGGCAAATGCTGTTTTAGAATTTCAGCCTAAAGAAGTAGTGCCATATCACTACCGCGGTACAGACGGTTTTCAAGATGTAGAAAAATTTAAACAAATGATTAATGATACCAACAGTGATATAGAGGTAACTCTTCTAAACTGGTATCCTGCAGCTACAGAATAGTTTAGGATTTTTAAGCTTTAAAATAAAAGGGAAATGCTCTAGTGGTGTTTCCCTTTTTTTTATGTCTTAATATGTGGTATTGATAGTGTTGTTCTCGCTTTCGCGAAAGCGTATATCTTAAAATTACATAGTCATAAACCATTAAACGGGAAAAATATAGCATCGTAAAGGCATAATATGTCAAATAGCAACCGGTATATGAAACTATGTTTGCAGTGTAATCTAGCGTTATAAGCAAGGTGGTAACTAACTGTTATAATCTTGTGATAATACTTGAAGTTTAAATGATAACTTAAAGAACGCTAATTATAACAAACAAGTCTAATTTTGATAAAAATTAAAAACATGAAAAACCAATTATATAGTTTCTTAATAATACTGCTCATAGCAAGTACGGGAACCGCACAGAATTTAAGTTCTTTTCACAATAAACTAGATTCCTTTTTAGGGAAACATGTAAAAAGTGGTAAAGTAGATTATAGCGCTATACATGCTGATAGAAGTGAATTAGATCAATTAGTTTCTTTATCTCAGGAGATAAGAGTTAAGACATCTAGTGCGAGTGATTTTCAAGCATTCTGGATTAATGCTTATAATCTACATGTAATAAAAGGTCTGGTAGATAATTATCCTATTTCTTCACCACTAGATAAGTCTGGTTTTTTTGATAAGACAAAGTACTCCATCGCTGGTGAGAACATTACTTTAAATGATATTGAGAATAAGATGCTGCGTGCAAAATTTAAGGATGCAAGATTTCATTTTGTATTAGTTTGTGGCGCTGTAGGTTGTCCACCTTTAATATCTAAGGCTTATTTGCCGGCTACATTAAATGCACAATTAGAGCAACAGACTAAGCTTGCAATTAATAACGATAAATTTATAAAGCCAGGTAAGAAAGTAGCAGTATCTCAAATATTTGAATGGTACAAGGCAGACTTTGAGCAAGATGGCAAAACTATAGATTTTATAAATAAGTATAGAAAAGAGCCTTTTGCCGCTAAAACAAAAATCACATATTACCCATATAACTGGAAAATCAATAAAAAATAAAACCATGAAAATTCAAACAACCAACTTATGGCTGCTTGCAGCATTTGTAATTTCTTTATGTGTAAATGTACAGGCACAAGAGAGTAGTGAAGAAGAAGGGTCTGTAATACAGACACTAACACCATCAAAGTTGATAGGTAAAGGACAATATGATATAAAGTGGTTCAATAACCTTTATACTCAGACAGAAAGTACCTTCAGTGATGGGAGAGAAGCAAGACAGACATTTTTTACTTCTACTCTAGAGGCATATACCGGAGTAGGTAATAATAAGAAATGGAATGTAGGTGTAATTCTAGAATTGCGTAGTAATGTAATAAGAGATAAATGGCCGTTAGAAACTTTACGTTTTCAGAATATAGAAGGTGAGCGAGCATCTGGTCTTACTGCATTTGCACCTTCTGTAAAATTCGTTCCTTTTGAATCTATAAATAATTTTTCTATTCAGAGTTCTGTGTTTATACCGCTCGTTAAAGATGAGGTAAAGGATGGTGTTTTTCTAGCTCAGAAAAGTTTCCGTATTCAGAATAGATTTTTCTACGATTACACTTTCCCAAGTAAAGACTGGCAAATATTTGCTGAGTTGAATTCTGAATTCAGCTTAGGTAAAGATGCAGAGTTTAATAGCGATGGTGTACAAGTAGATGGTAGTTTTGCAAATAACAGTTTAAACTTAACACCAGGTATATTCTTGAGTTATTTCCCGTCTTCTAAATTTACTATTCTAGCACTAGCACAACACTCGCAACGTATCGATTTAGGAAATAATTTTGAACAGGATTTTACGGCATTAGGTGGTGGTCTTAAATATCAATTAACTAAAGAGCTTAATGTAGAGACACTTTATACTAACTTTGTAAGAGGTAATAATACAGGACTAGGAGAGACTTTTAATTTAGGTTTGCGACTTGTACTTTAAAAATAGAAACATTGTTTCATAAAGAATTTAAGACATTTATCACTCTAGCGATGCTAGTGGTAAGTGTCTTTTCTTATAGCCAGACTATCCAAGAAATAGTAATACAGGATAATAAAAAGACTAAAACACCTTATATAAAATCTATCATTAATTTAAAGATAGGACAGCAACTAGATAGCACACTATTAGAAAATGATATTATAAGATTAAAACGTGAAGCTGGGATTGCACATGCTTATTATCAAGTGCATAAAGTAGATAGTGATTATAAAATAGTTTACGGTGTACAAGAGAATTTTACCATTATCCCATATTTTAATTTTTATACCACAGATGAAGATGAGGTAGCTTACCGATTAGGTGTTACCGAGTTCAATACATTTGGTAAAGGTGTAGCCGTAGGTATTTTTTATCAAAAAGATATCTTTGATTCTTATGGTCTTAATGTAAGAGCACCTTATTTAATTAATAAAAATTGGGGATTATCCTTTATGGCACAATCGCTCACAACTGAAGAGCCTGTTTTTTTTAATAATCAGGTAGCGCAGTATAAATATAATAATGTCTCTTTTACCGCTGGTGTTTTACATCAGTTAAGTTTAAATCATCGTGCCGAAATAGCGTTGAGCACCTTTACTGAGAAATACAATTATTTAAGTGGTGCCACATCTACTGCGGTCCCACAAAACTTAGAGGTAAGTAAATTTTTGGCTAAGTTAATTTATGAATACAATGGTGTAAATAGTTACTACCAGTATCATGAAGGATTTAAGAGTCTCTTTAATTTACAATATGTAGATAGTTCTGATAGTGCGTTGCCTAGTTTTACTATATGGAGAAATGATTTCACCTATTTTCATAGAATAGGAGAGCGTGGTAACTGGGCAAATCGTTTAAGAGTAGGTTTTTCTACTAATGACGATTCTCCTTTTGCGCCATTTGCGGTAGATAATAATTTGAATATACGCGGTGTCGGTAATACCATCGATAGAGGTACGGCGGCAATTGTTTTAAATACAGAATACCGTCATTCTTTTATAGATAAGGACTGGTTTGTACTGCAAGGAAATGCCTTTGTAGATGCTGGGACGTGGAGAAATCCAGGAGGAGAATTAACCGATTTTGGTGAGTCTCAAAACATAAGAGTATATCCAGGTATAGGTTTGCGTTTTATTCATAAACGTATCTTCAATACTATTTTTAGAATAGATTATGGTGTAGGAGTCACGCCTGACGCTACGCAGGGTTTTGTCTTTGGGATAGGGCAGTATTTTTAATAGGATAATGATGTTTATTCTGCTTTCGCGAAAGCGAGTTCTATAAAATCATACTACCCAAAAAAGACTTCGTACATAAAACGACCAGGTATGAATGTAAAGCCGCCTGCTATGATTAATGCACCTATGTAAAGAAAAATCATTTTCAATTTATGCTTTTTAACCTGTCCTTTTCTAATTGCGATGTAGGCAGTAGGAACCGACCATAGAGTAAGAAGGCTGAATAAGTGAATGTAACCAAAGTGGTTTAAGAATTGCGGTCCTACCATGGCAGGCATAAAAAGAGAAACTATCGCGGTTACCATCATAGAGATCATGTAATACTTACCTAAATTTCTGTGCCAGATAGTCCCTTTACTGAAGAGTAGAAGGTATGCGCCTATAAATACACATGGGATTACCGTGATTAAATGTATGTACATTAAAGTGTAATATAACGTGGTGTAGTGGTTTTCCATGTTGGTAGATTTTTTATCAAATATAAATGTATGGAGTAGCTTTGATATTTAATAATTACCTGACTTGTATAAATAGATTACTGAATTGTCATATCGAGAGATAAAAAAAATCCTCAAGCAAAGCTTGAGGATTTTTAAAACTGATAATTAAAAAGCTTTTATACTTTTATAATTAGTCTATGATAGCATTTAATGTAGCACTAGGTCTCATTGCAGCTTCTTCTTTTTCTGAATTAGGTAAGTAATAACCACCTATGTCCATAGGTTTTCCTTGTACAGCGATTAACTCACTTGTAATCGTTTCTTCATTCTCTACAAGTTTATTTGCAAGAGGAGAGAATTGTGCAGCAAGTTCTTCATCTAGATCTTGGTCTGCTAGTTCTTGTGCCCAGTAAGTTGCAAGGTAATAATGAGAACCTCTATTATCTAGCTCGTTTACTTTACGAGATGGAGATTTTCTATTAGTTAAGAATTTTTCAGTGGCTCTATCTAGTGCGTCAGCAATAATTTGTGCTTTTTCATTTTTATTAGAAATAGCAAGGTGTTCTAAAGAAACCGCTAGTGCAAGAAACTCTCCTAGAGAATCCCAACGTAAGTGATTTTCTTGTTCAAACTGCTGTACGTGCTTAGGAGCACTACCACCAGCACCAGTTTCAAAAAGACCACCACCATTCATTAATGGTACGATAGAAAGCATTTTTGCACTAGTACCTACTTCTAGAATAGGGAATAAATCTGTATTATAATCTCTTAATACATTACCAGTTACAGAGATTGTGTTTTCACCATCTTTCATTCTTCTTAAAGTACGCTCTGTTGCTTTAATAGGAGATGCGATAGTTATGTCTAGTCCTTCTGTATCGTGATCTTTAAGATAAAGATTTACTTTTTTAATGATTTCAGCATCGTGAGCTCTATTTTCATCTAACCAGAAAATAGCAGGGTCATTAGTCGCGCGAGCTCTAGAAACAGCTAGCTTTACCCAGTCTTGTATAGGTGCGTCCTTAGTCTGGCATGCTCTCCATATATCTCCAGCCTCTACATCGTGCTCTAGGTATACAGTACCATCTGCGTCTACTACTTGTACTTTACCACCGTAACCTATTTCAAACGTCTTATCATGAGAACCGTATTCTTCAGCTTTTTGAGCCATAAGCCCTACGTTAGGTACTGTTCCCATAGTTACAGGGTCAAATGCACCGTTCTTTTTACAAAATTCGATAGTTGCGTCATAAATACCAGCATAAGAGCTATCTGGGATAACGGCTTTAGTATCTTGAGACTTACCTTCTTTATTCCACATCTGACCAGAGTTTCTAATCATTGCTGGCATAGAAGCATCAATAATTACATCACTAGGTACGTGTAGGTTAGTAATACCATGGTCACTATTTACCATAGCAAGAGATGGTCTGTGTTCTAATACTTTACGTATTTCGTCTTGAATCTCTTCTCTTTCTAATTCAGGTAATTCATGAAGTTTACTTAATAGATCACCAAATCCATTATTTACGTCAACTCCTAATTTATTGAATACTGTAGCATATTTTTCAAACAACGGCTTGAAGAATACTTTTACTGCGTGACCAAAGATGATAGGGTCAGAGACCTTCATCATAGTTGCTTTCATGTGTAGAGAGAAAAGTACATCTTTCTCTAAAGAGTCATCTATTTGTTCTTCTAGAAATTCTATTAAAGCATCTTTACTCATAAAGGTACCATCTAGAATCTCGCCTTCTAATAATTCAAGGCCTTCTTTAAGTACGTGAGTTCTGTTTGCTTTATCTACCAGTTGTATATTTACAGTAGTAGCTTTGCTAGTTGTAAAACTTTTTTCATTGTGTGCAAAATCCCCTGCTGTCATAGTAGAAACATGAGATTTAGAATCACTACTCCAGGCACCCATAGAGTGTGGATTATTTCTTGCGTATTGCTTCACTGGCTTAGGAGCGCGACGGTCAGAGTTTCCTTCACGTAATACTGGATTTACCGCACTACCTTTTATTTTATCATAACGAGACTTAGCATCTTTCTCCTCGTCAGTTTGTGGATCTTCAGGATAGTTAGGAATATCATATCCTTTTGCCTGTAATTCTTCTATTGCGTCGTTAAGTTGAGGTACCGATGCAGATATGTTAGGCAATTTGATAACATTAGCATCAGGTTGCTTAACTAGGTCACCTAATTCTGCTAGAGCGTTATCGTGTTTTTGATCTTCCTTTAATCTTTCTGGGAAAACAGCAAGTATTCTACCAGCAAGTGAGATATCTCTAGTCTCAATATCAATTCCTGCAGGAGCGATAAATTTTTTAATGATAGGTAAGAAAGAAGCAGTTGCTAGTGCTGGTGCTTCATCTGTTTTTGTATATATGATCTTAGGTTGATCTGCCATGTTGTATAGGGTTAAGGTTAAAAATTAATGTAGCATATTCAATCGTTTGCGATGTAAATATGCGGTACACAAATATAAGGTTTTGACTAGGTTTTTAAAACAGATTTAGCTTATCCTTAGCATAGTAAACTGGATTGCGAAATTGATAAATTAAATACCTTTATTTTATTAATTTGAAAATAAGAGCGGTTTAATTCTATATATATTATCGATGTGTGATTATATAGGTTTTTTACCGTGAGAATAAATTAAATAGATGGTTTGTTTTAGAGTATAACAGCATCATGCCACAGTTAAAATTGGCGATAAGATTTCTATATTTAAATTTAGAGCACAAAAAAAGCTGCCCGATGTGGACAGCTTTTTAATATATGTGGTAGAAAGATTACTTTCTGCGCGCTTCTTTGATACGTGCTTTCTTTCCAGTAAGTTCTCTGAAGTAGAAGATACGCTTTCTACGTACAGCTCCATACTTGTTCACTTCGATTTTCTGAATAGCTGGTAAGTTTAATGGGAAGATACGCTCTACACCTATGTTACCAGACATTTTTCTAATTGTAAAAGTTTTTGTAGCTCCAGTACCTCTTAATTGAAGAACAACTCCACGGAAGAACTGAGTACGACTTTTTTCACCTTCTTTAATCTCATAGTATACAGTGATAGTATCTCCAGCTGAGAATTTAGGTAAATCTTTTTTTTCTACGAATTCGTCTTGTACGAATTTTATTAACTTTTCCATGTAAATAGGAATTAATTAGATTGAGTAATGAATAACATGCACGATTATCGTCAGAGGTTAATTTTTACGAGCTGCAAAAATACAAACTTGTTATAAACTGACAAATAAAAACAAGAGTTTTTAAATATCAATTATCGTATGATCAGCTTTTTCACAAAGTTAGAAGAAGAAGTACTCACTCTTAAGAAGTATATACCAGCAGTAAGCTTAGATACATCAAAGGTTTGTACATCGCTGTTTACACCTCTTTTTGCATTATACACTTGTTTACCTAAGGAGTTAATTATAGTAAGAGTAATGTCGTTACTATGAGCACTAGTAAAAGTTATTTTTAAATAGCCATCCTTTACAGGATTAGTAAGAACGGTTAATTTTTCTTTTTCCTTATCTGTTTTCACAGTAATAGTAGAGTCATTACTGTCTTTTTGCAAAGTAGCAGTGCTCTGTGATAACGTAAAAACGCTTAATAAAATAAAGAGTAAAATTCTATTCATAATAATATTGTATCGTAAAGTTAAAACTTTTTAACCGATTTTTGATACTAATCCTCATTTAAAAGGTCAGGTCTTCGTTCACGTGTTCTTTCAAAGGCTTTTTCTTCTCTCCATTCTTCTATCGCTTTTAAATGACCGCTTAATAAAATATCCGGCACTTTATGTCCTTTATAATCGGCAGGACGCGTGTAAACCGGTGGAGCAAGTAAACCATCTTGAAAACTATCGGTTAATGCACTAGTCTCATCACTAATCACGCCAGGAATTAATCTTATCAGCGCATCGCACAAAACTGCTGCACCTAACTCGCCACCAGATAGTACATAATCACCTATAGAAATCTCTCTGGTAATATAAAGATCTCTCACACGTTGATCGATTCCTTTATAATGACCACAAATAATCATGATGTTCTCTTTAAGGGATAAATGGTTTGCCATTCTTTGATTAAGAGTCACACCATCTGGTGTCATATAGATAATCTCATCATACTCACGACCTTCTTTAAGCTCATGTATTAATTTATCCAGTGGCTCAATCATCATTACCATACCAGCGCCACCACCATATTGATAGTCGTCTACTTGATTGTATTTATTAAGTCCGTATTTTCTTAAATCATGCATGTGCACTTCTACTAGACCTTTTTCTATACCACGTTTTAAAATGGATGCTTCAAAGGGACTTCTTATTAATTCTGGTAATACGGTTATAATGTCTATGCGCACGATACTTGATTTTAATGCAAAGTTACATTAAATGATAAGTGATTAATGATTAATGATTAATTAATAATCATTAACGTAAAGTAACTTTTGTTCAAAACTTAAATCAATATATAATCTTAATCAATATTAATTTTTACTCCAATCACTTTCTTCAATTTCAAAAATTTCTAAAACATTGACTTGAAAAACAGCTGCCATTTTTAAAGCTAGCAAAGTAGAAGGAATGTATTTTCCTTTTTCTATAGTATTAATAGTCTGACGGCTTACCTGAATTTTATCAGCTAATTCTTGCTGTGTGAGATCTTGCATAGCACGTAATACTTTGAGTTTATTCTTCATTACTTGCTGATTTAAGTTGATGTTTTTTCCATTCAAATCTTATAATAAAAATTAATAATAAGGTAAAAACATTAAATACAATCATTGCGATCATGTCTAAATCAGCGAGTAGAAATAAAGATATTATCAATAAGGTATAGTTAAAATAAACAGCCCATATCAATGAGTTTTTTCTGATATCACTTATCAATTCATCTTCTATACGTTCTTTAGAAAACCCAAAAACAAGTCCACCTATTATTACTAACATGATGATTAGATGAATAGTGATGTTAGTGTCTACCGTAGTAAAAAATTCTCGATCTCCAAAAATAGGGTTTGAACTAATAACAGGCATCGTGACATCAAAGAAAGATAGCTCTATATCGTACTGCATTATAAATGCTAGAATAAATAATGTAAAACTAGATATAAACAATACCATACCGAGTAATTTAAATTTGTTTGGAAATAAATATGTTTTCTTCATGATTAAATTATTTAAGTCCAAAAGTAATGTAAAGTTGATTAAAAGTAAAATAAACTTTACATAAAGTAGTACAAGATTTACATGTTTTATGTTTTAACAACAATAATTAACTATGCGATTAGTTTAATAACTAAATAAATAGTTTGATAACTATAATAATAGTTATATGTTTGTTTCATCAATAAAAGTAGTTTCAAAGTAAATCATATAGAAATGGAAAAATTAACGCAAAAAGAAGAAGAGGTAATGCAGGCGCTTTGGCATCTAGAAAAAGCCTTTGTAAAAGAAATAGTACCTCATTTAAAAGGGACTAACCATTACAATACTGTTTCTACTATCGTGCGCAAGCTAGAAGAGAAGAAGTATGTGGGTTATGAGGCATTCGGTAAAACACATCGTTATTTTCCAGTGGTAAAAAAAGATGACTATCGCAACAAGTTTGTAAATAATGCCATGACCAGTTATTTTAATAACTCTTATAAAAACATGGTTTCCTTTTTTGCCAAAGAAGAGAAAATAAGCGCGACAGAGTTGAGAGAGATTTTAGAAATGATAGAATCTAAAGAAAAATAAGATGGAAACAGCTATAGAATATCTTTTAAAAAGCGCCGGAGTACTTAGCATATTTGTACTTGTTTATCATTTCTTACTACGCAGGCTCACATTTTTTAACGCAAACAGATGGTTTTTACTGGCAGGTATAGCAGCAAGTATATTGTTTCCGCTAGTAGAAATTACCCAAACCGTTTATGTAGAGCAACCAGAACAAGTGGTCTATTTGCCCCAACAACTAGCAACACCTATGGCATCTGTTTTACAGCAGTCTATGGTAGAAGAAACTGCAGTAGCCTTTGACTATGCCCTGCTATTCTTCTATCTATACATTGCTATTTCTATATTTTTTATAGGTAAAATGATAGTAGAATTAAGTTCGCTGCGCAGCTTAATAAGCTCTGGTGATAAAAAGAGATCTGGTAAGTTTGTTATAGTTACGCTTTCGCGAAAGCTGACACCTTTCAGTTTCTTTAACTATATATGTTACTCTACGTCAGACCAGCAATCGCCAGAACTAGATTTAATTCTAGAACACGAGAAAGTCCATGCTAGAGAATGGCATTCTATAGATTTAATAGCGTCGCATCTTTTTAAAGCCCTATTCTGGATCAATCCACTAGTGTGGTTGTTAAAGAGGCAGATAGGTGAGAACTTAGAATTTATTGCCGACTCAAAAGCCAAAGTTAAAAACACTACAGGAATAAGCTACGAGCGCACTTTATTAAGTGCTGCTGCAAGTCATATGCAACCAGCACTGGCTAATAATTTTTTCACACCATTTATCAAAAAACGAATTGTTATGTTACAAAAAGAAGCGTCTGCCAACTGGAATGCCTATAAATATGCACTCATCTTACCAGTTATAGTTTTATTCTTATACAGCTTTAATGTCGTAGAAGAAATAGAGTATGTTAAAAATGAAAATGCTCTACAAATGGATTCTGTCACAAATAATAATGATGAATCCTCTATTATTGATACAATTGAAAATGCAACAACTACTTCAGAAGAAGAGGTAGGAATAGCACAAGAACTGTGGAGTGAAGATCCTATTTTAGATTTTGACCACACCATAAATTTCTCAATAGAACCTACTTCTACAAAAGAATATCTTGATGAAAAGAAGACTTATTTAAAGAAAGAATACAATGTAGATTTTAATTACAGTAAGTTAAAAATCAAAAGAGGGGAAATAGTAAGAATCAAGATTTCGCTAGATGACAATAACGGTTACAAAGGTTCTCAGGAATACAGTGCTACAAGTGGTATAAAATCAATTTGTGTGAAAGGAGTAATTAAGGGAGATTCTAAGTCGTGGAGTATGGGAGACTGTAAAGGTGTTGCAAATAAAAACTCTTATTCTACCATTACCTCATCTTACACGTATACATCAGATTCTGATTCTTTAGTGAAAAGTGGTGACAGCTTAATAACAATAGCACAAATGGAAGAGCTGATTGCTCGAGAAGAAGCAAGGAATGCAGTTATTTTTTCAATGATGGAATCTACTAATGGCAAAAATATAGATAGCTTGTTAAACATTGATTCATTTCAATTTGATGATGTAGATTCTCTTAAAAATAAGATACAGGCAAGATTGAAAAACGTTCAGCTAGACTCTTTAAATGTTATCTATTTTGATTATCCAAAAACTGTGCACACGAGTAAGAACGGTGTTTCTACTACTATAACAAAAAACGTCAGTATTGAAAAGTTAGATCTAGGTGAAAATTCAGCTTTAATGATAGTTAATGGAAAAGAGACCAATGCAGAAATTGCAAATCTTATCGACCCTAAGCTTATTGAGAGTGTTTCTGTTCTTAAAAATAAAGAAGCTACTTCTCTTTATGGTGAGAAAGCAACAAATGGTGTCGTTCTTATTACCACTAAAAATACTGATATGGATAATCGTCAAGCCTTGATAATGTCCAAAAAACAAGAAATGCTTCAGAGACGTGAAGAAATGAAAGCCGACTACAGCGCTCGTAGAGATTCCTTAATAAATAAAAGGACAGAAGTTAAAGAAGGAAGAAGGTTACAATACCAACAAAGAAGAGATTCTTTAATTAATAAAAGGACAGAAATCAAAGAAGCGAGACGTGCAGAGATGGAAGAGAAGCGAGCAGAAATGAAGAAGAGTACGGTTAAATATAGTAGTGATGTTCAGTATCAATCTTCAAGTAATGATGTAAATAAACCAGAAGGTTCAAGTTATGCTTATATAAACGGTCAAGTTCATTATTATCGAGTAAAAGGAAAAAGTACCGAAATTTATAATCGTTGGGGAATTAAAATATTTTCTATAGATGGTGTAATGAATGGGGAAAATGATATTTCTGATTCAATAACTTTAGAAAATAAAGAGTTAAATGTAGAAGTGCACAACGCGTTCATCACCTTATATGATAACGAGGGTAATTTTTACAATGGTAAAGCAGAGGTGATAAAAGAACCTGTTTTTATGCAAGAAACGCCTAAAGAGGTATTGAATGCTTTAAGACCAGAAACAGGATATTCTTATCAAGTTGGAGTTGTTAAGAACTCTGTTCAAGGAGATTTTCCACAGACAGATACTGATAACGCTGCTGTAAAAACATTTTACCTTACCGATGTTTCTGAAAAGAAATTTGATAGCCTTAAAAAAGATCTAGAAGATGCTGGGCATACTTTTAAACTAAAAACACATCGCATGAAAAACGATCGCTTAGTGAAATTAAAGTTTGATATCGATGGTTCTCAATATGCATATCAATCTACTGCTGGCTATAAAGAATTAAAAATTGTCTTTAAAGAAGGATCAGACTCGCCATCTATAAGCATGGTGCCGTTTAAGTAATTAAAACTTCATTTGGATTACCTGTAAAACCCATTCTAGCCTTTAGAATGGGTTTTACTATTTAATACTTAAGTAAAGGCTTACAAAACCTTACATTTGATGTATGAAGAAAGATGTGTTCAAAATACTAGCTCGATTAAATAAAGCGGTTTTACCCAGCTTTACAAAAAAGCGATTAGATCTAGCTAAAGCAAGTAAATTGCAAATGGCAATTTTTGGATACAAATTATGGGTAACTAAAAATGCACTAGATTAATGTTTTGTAAAATACCAGATCAATTAGGTAGAATGATCGAGTTAGATCAGCTACCACAACGTATCATATCACTAGTACCATCTCAGACAGAATTACTTATAGACTTAGGTCTAGCAGACAGGCTGGTAGGTGTGACTCGTTACTGCATACACCCAGCAGGATTAATAGATGAGAAAACCGTAGTAGGTGGAACTAAAAAAATAGTAGAATCTCGCATTATAGAATTACAGCCAGATCTTATTATTTGTAATAGAGAAGAAAATAATCAGAAGATCGTTGAATTTTGTGATCACATAGCACCTACCTATGTTTCTGACATTGACACTCTAGAACAAGCTCTAGAGATGATAGCAGATGTAGGAGAAATAACAGGAACTAAGTTTAAAGCAAAATCCCTGATACGTAATATTTCTAGCGCATTTAAAACATTGCCTAAGCCAGAAGTAAATCATAAAGCTCTTTACCTTATCTGGAAAAAGCCATACATGGCAGTCGGTACAGGTACATTTATTAATGACATGCTAGCAAGAGCAGGTTTTTCTAATGCGGCTCAAGATCTTACCAGATATCCAGAACTTGATATGGAGGCGATGATTAAGTTACAGCCAGATGCTGTTTTCTTATCTTCAGAACCTTATCCATTTACTACAGACGATATTGCTGAGATGAAACTAGCCTTTCTAACAGCACCATCTCAGGACCCTATAAAACCTAACGTTACACCAGATTTTAAGGTGGTAGATGGTGAATTGTTCTCTTGGTACGGTTCTAGACTGTTAAAAACGCCAGAGTATTTACAAAGTTTACAACCTAAAAATACCGACTTAACTATTTAAGAAAAACAGATTTCTAATTTTCATGTAACTTTGATTTTAGTATTAACAAAAGAATTAAAAAATATATAGATGCAAAAAATAGGTGGTGGATTAGGTCTAGCTGGAATAATACTAGGATTAATAGTTATTTATGGTATTTACTGGTACAATAGTGCAGTAAGTTTAAGTGAAGGTGTAGGCGGCGCATGGGCAAATGTAGAGAGTAGTTATCAACGTCGTAACGACTTAATTCCTAACATTGTTTCTACAGCTAAGAAATATGCAGAGTTTGAGCAGGAAACTTTAATAGGTGTTATAGAAGCAAGAGCCAAAGCTACTCAAGTAGCTATAGATGTAGATGCAACTAATCTTACTGAAGAAAACCTTGCGGCATTCTCACAGGCGCAGAGTCAGGTAAGTTCTGGTTTAGGAAGATTACTTGCTACTTATGAGAACTATCCAGATTTAAAAGCAAATGAAAATTTCTTTGAATTGATCAATGAATTAGAGCGCACAGAAAACCGCATTAACGTAGAGCGCAATCGCTATAATGGCGCTGTAGGATCTTATAATATTCACATTAAAAAATTCCCTGGTAATTTACTAGCAGGCATTTTTGATTTTAATCCTTCAGGATTCTATCAGGCAGACGCAGGTTCAGAAAAAGCTCCAGATGTAGGTGACTTATTTGGCGACGATTAATCATGTCAGTTAAAGTAGAAGATTTCCTTACAGCATCACAAGAAAAAGCAATAGTAGATGCCATACGTAAAGCAGAGTCGCTAACTAGTGGTGAGATACGTGTGCATCTAGAATCGCACTGTGATGAGCCTATCACTCGCGCACAAGAATTGTTTCATTTATTAAAAATGGATAATACTAAAGAAGAGAATGGGATTCTTTTCTATGTAGCCGTGGATGATAAGAAATTTGCCCTCATAGGTGATAAAGGAATACACGCTAGAGTAGGTGATGACTTCTGGACGTCTGTTAGAGATGTTGTATTGTCTCGCTTTCGCGAAAGCGAATTCCAAAACGGACTTGTTCAAGGAATAGAGCTCGTGGGTGAAAAACTTGCGACCTATTTTCCATGGGATGTAAATGATGTTAATGAATTGCCTGACGAAATATCTGTAAGTTAATGAGGTATTTATTCCAAATCTTAATCGTATTCATAGGATTTTCAAATCTTGCTTTTGGACAATTTACCATTCCAGCAAAGCCAGGTAGCAGTTCACAAACACCATATGTTTATGATGCTGGCCAGGTGCTTACACCTGTTCAAAGAACATCTCTCAATAATAAACTGAAACGCTATGCAGACACCACATCTACTCAACTAGTTTTTGCAACCATAAAATCATCAAATGGTGAAGAGCTAGATCGTTTAGGCGCTAGATGGGGACAAGAATGGGGTATAGGCCAGAAAGGTAAGGATAATGGAATATTGCTCATTCTAGCTATAAATGATAGACAGGTAGATATCAATACAGGTTATGGTATAGAATCTATAATGTCAGATAGAGATGCAGAGCGTATAGTAAATAGAGTTTTAATTCCTAATTTTAAGAATAGCAATTATTACAACGGTTTAAACCTAGGTGCAGACGCTATTTTTGAAACCCTACAAGGCGAGTTTCAAGGTACAGCTGGCAGTGGACAACCATTTCCATGGAGTGTTTTGTTAATATTTGCAGTGTTTTTATTTTTCATTATTATGAATGTTAAAAACAAAGGAAATGACAATAATGGAGGTAGAGGTGGTTCTGGTGGTTCATTACTCGACATTATTATTTTAAGTAATATGGGGCGCGGCGGTTTTGGCGGCGGTAGCTTCGGTGGTGGCTCTTCAGGTGGCTTTGGCGGTGGTGGTTTTGGCGGCTTCGGCGGCGGTGGTTTTGGTGGCGGTGGCGCTGGTGGTAGCTGGTAAATTTATTTTACATCTACATTTCTAATAAAACCTCAAAACAAGTTCAACGTATTTCTGTCTATCGGCATAAACTACCGTTTAACGATTGCTTAAAAGGCCTAAAGCTTTAGTTTACTGTGTATATTTGCAAACTAATTTTGAACTATGGCATTGAACAAGAATGGGGTATTAGGTTGGGCTACGTTAGTCATGATAATTATAGGAATAGGTTTAATAGCATTAGGCGCATACCGTTATACAGATGTAGGATTTGGATTTGCAGCAATAGGACTAGGTTTCTTTGCAATAGCCTGGGTTTTTAATGCACTTAAAGGTAGAGTGTAAGTGAGAGAAGTTATTCATTTTAAAGATTTAAACACCTTGCGTCATAAAGTTATATTAGGGCTAGCCTTTATAATGCTTATTTGCGCTGCGGTATTCTTCTTTAATGACTTAAGAATGTACAGTTCTATAACAGCACTTATAGCAGTAACTTTATTTTACTTTCTTAATTTTGATGGTTTTACCACACGCAATTCTGTTTCTTACAGTCTTAAATCGATTACGGTAAAATTAATAGGTAGAAAAACTTTTGGTTTTACCTTTAAAGAATTAGAACAACTGGATCTTTCTGAAAAAGGTCTTTATATTAAATCTAAAGGGATGGATGCGGTTACGCTTTCGCGAAAGCGATATCAAGACAATTCCTTAACCCAATTACATAAAATATTACAAGAAAAAAGCACATCAAATGAGCGACGATAAACAAGTAATTTTTTCCATGTCAGGTCTTTCAAAGACCTATCAAAGTACTGGAAAACAAGTTTTAAAAAATATTCACCTTAGTTTTTTCTATGGTGCAAAAATAGGTATTCTAGGACTGAACGGTTCTGGTAAATCTACACTGATGAAGATTATCGCTGGGATAGAAAAGAACTATCAAGGTGATATTAATTTCTTGCCAGGTTATAATGTAGGTTATCTAGAACAAGAACCACAATTAGACGAGACTAAAACCGTAATGGAAATAGTACGTGAAGGTGTGGCAGAGACTGTTGCTGTACTAGATGAGTATAATAAAATCAACGACGACTTCGGTCTAGAAGAGGTTTATACTGATGCAGATAAAATGGAGAAATTGATGAATCGTCAGGCTGTTCTTCAAGATAAAATAGATGCATTAAACGCATGGGAACTAGATACTAAACTAGAAATAGCCATGGATGCATTGCGTACTCCACCTGGAGATGCAGAAATTAAAAACCTGTCTGGTGGTGAACGACGTCGTGTAGCACTTTGTAGATTATTATTACAACAACCAGAAATTCTATTACTGGATGAGCCTACTAACCACCTTGATGCAGAATCTGTATTATGGTTAGAACAACACCTTGCTCAATATAAAGGAACTGTAATTGCGGTAACTCACGATAGATATTTCTTAGATAACGTAGCAGGATGGATTCTAGAACTGGACCGTGGAGAAGGTATTCCATGGAAAGGGAATTATTCTAGCTGGTTAGAGCAAAAAGGAGACCGTCTTGCAAAAGAAGAAAAGTCAGAGTCTAAAAGACAAAAAACTCTTAAACGAGAACTGGACTGGGTACGTCAGGGAGCTAAAGGTCGCCAGACGAAACAAAAAGCACGTCTAAGTAATTATGATAAGCTTTTAAATGAAGATCAAAAAGTTAAAGAAGAAAAGCTAGAGATCTATATTCCTAATGGACCACGTTTAGGTACAAATGTTATTGAGGCAAATGGAGTGAGTAAAGCCTTTGGCGATAAATTGCTTTATGAAGACTTGAACTTTGTATTACCACAAAATGGTATAGTAGGTATTATAGGACCTAACGGTGCTGGTAAAACGACCATTTTCAAAATGATCATGGATCAAGAACAACCAGACAAAGGATCTTTTACGGTAGGAGAAACAGTACAACTGGCTTATGTAGATCAATCGCACTCTAATATAGATGCAAATAAATCTATTTGGGAAAACTTTTCTGATGGTCAAGACATGATCATGATGGGTGGTAAAATGGTTAATTCTAGAGCATATTTAAGTCGTTTTAATTTCTCAGGTAGTGAGCAAAACAAAAAGGTAGCAACGCTTTCTGGTGGAGAGCGCAACCGTTTACATCTAGCCATGACGCTTAAAGAAGAAGGAAATGTTTTACTTCTTGATGAGCCTACAAACGATCTAGATGTAAACACTTTGAGAGCACTAGAAGAAGGTCTTGATAACTTTGCTGGTTGTGCAGTAATTATATCGCATGATAGATGGTTCTTAGATAGAGTTTGTACGCATATCATTGCATTTGAAGGAGATTCTCAAATCTATTCTTTTGAAGGTAGTTTTACAGAATATGAAGAGAATAAGAAAAAACGTTTAGGTGATCACGCTCCTAAGAGAATACGTTATAAGAAATTAACTAGAGACTAGTTCTTTTCTTAGTTGTTATATAACTACCCCAAAGGTTTTTAAAACCTTTGGGGTTTTTTAATGAGACTATTTGGCATTAATATTAAATTAGGTTCTCTATTAATAAGTTAGATTTACTCCTTAATAGTTTAAATAATGGTTGATAAGTATACCGACATTTCAGTACAGATAGAACATTATGCAAAAGAAATTTCTGAAAAGAGAATGGATTTTTCAAAATTGCGCAATACACTAAAAGAACAAGGCACAGATCAAAAAGATATAGCACACATAGTTAAAAGAGTGGATAAAAGAGCTATACGTCTAGATCAATTAAAAGGCCTGCATAGTAGAGGTAAAGCATTATTTTATGGAGGTATAGTGGCTGTTGTTCTAGGTTTATTATTACCAGTTATATCTCTTTTTTTAAGTAAGGGTTTAAGTACATGGTTGATAAGCACACCTATTATAGCAGGTCTAGGAGCTATCTTTTTAGGACGTAATGATATGCGACGTTATTAGGTGATCTTTTATAAATAGAGTAAGTCTACTCGGTCGATTTTTTTACAATCTTAATATTTTAAATGCCTATTAAGAAATAATCCATTCTTCTTCATAAAGAAGTGCCTTAGTTAGATGACTATACATTAATGGAAATTGTTCTTTAAAATCTTTATTAGATTCAAAGTAGTACTCTATAAGAACAGCCATGAATTCGTACTGATTTGTAAAAGCATAATCCCTAAAAAACTTTGTGTTGTCTAGTTTGCTGCGCACTGCCGGCTTCATGAGTTCTCTAAGAATATTGCGTGTAAATTTTTTGAAACGTAAAGCATCTATCTCACTACTGCGCTCACTTTCTATATGAAGTACGTGTGTAAATTCATGCAGGCCTAAGTGCAGGTTATCATTTACGATATCCATTCCTTCTTTAAAATCGGGCCATGAAAAAGCAAGAACTTTTGCTATAGGATTGTATTCACCTTTATGGTATTCTTGTGTAGCAGGACTTTTAAACGGTTCTGGAAAAAGTAATAAAGTATTTAACCTGGGAAAAAGGTAATTGCGCCTACCGAAGGTTAAACGACATGCAACACAAGCTATTAAAACCACTTGTTCATCAGTTACCGTGTCTTGATACCTGTGTTTAAAATCTTTCTGTTTTATAAAGGTGGCCACCCTATGTTCAAATTGCTTTTTATATTTTTCAGAGAGATGGATGTAAAAAGGATATGTTTCTAGGACTCGCTTTCGCGAAAGCGGTAACCGTGCATTGCTCCATAACTGTCTGTACCATATAAAGTCGCGCTTTCTTTGAAGAACACGTAGACTTAAATGAATTATTACTAGAACTAGCCCTATTATCATACCAGCTATGACGTAGGGTCCCATCCATAATGTTTCACTATTAGGATTTGCTTGAAGCGATATGAGATTTAAGAAATTAATCGCGAGACATAAAAATTCTTAAGATGTACCAAAAAAGTAACATCAAAGAAGAGAATAAACCTAAGGCTGCACCTACGTACTGATCTGTGTGGTATTTATGTACCAGATTAGATGTCTGGTAAAGTATTGAACCAGCAGCAAGAAGTACCATAGCACCGCTAAAGAAAAGTCCTAAATCAAATCCGAAAATCATTCCTGCGATAATTAATCCTATTGCGATAATAAAACCTACAGATAAAATACTTTTAAGGAAAGAAAAATCCTTTTTAGTAATTAAAACTACCGCACTTAATGCTGCAAATAAAGATAATGTGAGTATCGCCGCTTGACTAATAAGGTGAGAGTCTGATGTGCCAGACAAAGCTTCTTGATATTTTAGAGCCATCGCAATAAGCGGTAGGAATATAACAGCCTCTGCAACTACAAATAATAACAGGCCTAGATACTGTTGCGTACGGTCATGTGATTTATGCGCCATCTTTTCTGCATAAGAGGTAGCCATCATAAATGCACCTAATACTAGCAACCATGTCCAGCCTTGTGTTAGACTAAACATAAAATTAACTAGGGGTTCTATGCGCAATAAAATTGCTTCTATAATCACAAATAGTAATGTAGCGATAGCAACATGTCCATAGGTCTTCTTATAAAAAATTGCTCTTGCCTCGTCATTCACTATAGATAGTGGCTGGAAAGAGGTGTCGTAATGTGGTGTGTGGTCTTGATTCATAGTTATATTAAAACGTGAAGATAATTATTATGTTTTATCCTAATGTTAATGAATGATTTAAATTATTTTTATAGTTGTTAAACCTTTACACTTTGCGCGAGTCTTAGATATATGAGTAAAACACCAGACCAAGAAATAATTTCTTTGATCCTTAATGAGGCTACGGCTAATAAAGGGTTCAGACTGCTGGTATCTCAATATCAAGAACAGTTATACTGGCAGGTTAGGAAAATAGTAATAGTCCATGATGACGCTGACGATGTGTTGCAAAATGTGTTTATTAAAATCTTTAAAGGAGTAAAAAACTTTAAAGGTGATAGTAAATTATCTACATGGATGTTTAGGATAGCCTATAATGAAAGCATGACTTTTTTAACTAAGAAAGGAAAGACTTTACAAATATCTTCTCAAGAACTGCAAGATCATTTAACTGAAAAACTAGAGGCAGATGTTTATTTTACAAGTGATGAGATAGAGCTAGCTCTTAAAAAAGCACTTGCACAATTACCAGATAGACAGCGAGAGGTATTTAACTATAGGTATTATGACGATCTTAAATTTAAAGATATTGCGACGATACTGGATTTAAGTGAAGGTGCTGTGAAAAGTACGTACCACATAGCAGCAAAGAAAGTGGAACAATTTATTAAAGTGAATTAAACTAATTGACTTAAACACAGTCATAAGGATATGAAAAACAATAATCAACATACACAAGCAGGGTTTAAAGTGCCAGAAGGTTACTTTGATTCACTTACAGATCGTGTGTTAGAAAACACACAAAAAGACGAGATCGTAGAACACGCTGGTTTTAGTGTTCCTAAAGATTATTTTTCTACTCTAGAAGATCGTATTTTAAAAGAAGTACAAGAAGATAAGGAGGTAAAAGTAGTTACTTTAAAAACTTCAAAAAATAATACATGGGTGTATCCATTGTTAGCAATGGCAGCTATATTTATAGGTTTTGTAACTATTAATGGTCTGTTTTCTACAGACGAGGTTACTTTTGCAGACCTTAATGATCAAGAGTTGAGAGATTACATAGTAGACGTTAATTTTTTACAAGATGAAGAGTCTGTAGAGATATTATATGCAGATAATAGCATACTTAACGATACTGAAATAGAACAAGAATTTACAGATAACGAGTTGTTAGACTACCTTATGGAAGACGCAACATTAGATCAAATTATAAGAGAATGAAAAATTTAATAATAGTATTCGTACTGCTTTTTTCCTTTGTGGTAAAAGCACAAGGCCCAGAAGGAGGTCGTGATAATCACAGCAATAAAGAAATGCATGATAAGATTAAGAGTCTTGCCATAGCACACATTAATAAGGAGTTAAATCTATCTTCTGAAGAAGCAGAAAAATTCTGGCCTTTATATAATGAGGTAAAAGATGAACGCTCTCGTCTAGAAAAAGTAAAGAAAAATCTTATCAAAAAACTAGAAGGAGAATTTGATACCATGACAGAGAAGCAAGCAGTTGCTTATGTGGATGAGATGGTTCAATTAGATCAAAAAATAGGTGCTACTAATTTAGATTACAAGCACAATGAAATAATACAAGTAATAGGCGCAAAGCGATTTCTTAAATTAAAAAAGGCCGAATTAGATTTCAGGCGTAAAATGATTAGAGAATACAAAGAGCGCAGACGTAATAAATAATTTGGTTTGGTTAGTTTAGAAAATCCCTTTCTGTTAATTCAGAAAGGGATTTTCGCTTTTGGGACCTATTTTATGCAATTCTAATTTTGATAAAAAATAACAACTCTTTATTTTTAACGCATAAAACTATACCTATGAAAAGAGTTCTTATCATTCTTTGTATTGCATTATTTGCTAGTTGCAACACAACACCATCAGATTCTCAAACTGATACACAAGATCCTATAAAAAGCAGTGAAACGTATAAGTTATATGTACAGGCATACAACAATTATGCAGCGTGTAAACAAGAACGCCCGCAGTTAACTACAGACTTTATGGATAAGAAAATTACTCAAGAAGAGTTTTCTACCGCATTAGAGAGCAATGGTAAGTTGTGTAATATTAAAAAAGAGATCTATAATAAATATTACCAGTTACTAGAAGCAGAATTTGATAAAGCTGCAGAGGCTTATGAGATCAAAGAATAATACGATCTAGAATAAGATAGTATTCATTTCTTTTGTGCTGTTAATCTCTGTGTCATTGTAGACCATTTTCCAGCCCATAGAACTGCTCAATATATAAATATTGCTCAATTCAGTTAATAATCTGTTTTGAGCATTTTTTATAACTTCATCATCTAGAATATCTTCTTTAAGTTGAGTCTCTATCTGTCTGTTTATCTTATTGATATCCTTAGCTTCAAATTTATTTAAGATACCGTCATCCATTTTAAAATAATCTAAATGGGGATTAACCTTAATTTCTGGTTGAGGTATGTAAGTAATAAAAATAGTTTTTGATTCAGGATCTAGTTCATGTTTTAACTGCTTAAGGTCATATGATATCTGAGCCTCGGCATTTGAAATTATTATCGCGCTTTTTTGACTTCTAAAAAAGTCCCAACCATAGGATTTTGTACCTTCATAGGTAAATACCTTAGCATATTTCATTTCTGTGACCACCAGTTTACTCGTGTTGTTAATTTCCTTTTGTATCAGTGCCGTTTGCGCTAGTAATAACTCACGATCTTCATTTCTATCTAGCAATCTAGAGCCCAAATAAAATATAGCAACTGCTATTAAACCACTTATAATGTATTTAAATATGTCTTTCATTATAATTTTATATCAGGATATTGCGCACTTATTTTAGCATGCATCTGTTGCATTTGCAGTTGATGTGCCTCTGTATCTGTAGCACGATGTTGAGATAGTTTTCTATATTTCTCTACCGCTTTTTGTTGTGTTAGGGTGTTGTTATTAAGTCCGCTTTCGCGAAAGCGAGACCATATAAAATCCACACCTATTTCATTAAGATGTATCATATCACGAGCATAGAATCTATAATCTCTCAACTCGTCCATCGCAATTTCATAAGCAGGGAAATAAGTGGCGTTATTTAAATCTACTTGAGTCTGTATCGCGTCGTGTAATCTCGATTTACTACGTGTGTTTTCTATAAAACCGTCTTTAATATGACGCACCGGCGATAGGGTATAGGTGATGTTTATTTTTGGATTCACCTCTGTTATCCATTGATAAATATACGTTAGATCCTTATTTATGGTTTCTGTATCGAGCAGTTCTTTAGTAAATAACTGTTGCGGTTGCTTATGACAGTTGGCAACTATTATATCCTTTTCTATATGACGATAGACCCATGCAGTACCCAGAGTTATAAATAGATGAGAAGCTTGTTTTAAATCTGTTTCCAGTTTTTTTAAAGCGGTGTTTAATTGATTTAATAGTAGGTTTTGATCTTTATTATTAAGATCAGAATGCGCTAGATAAGAATAATCACCTTCTATATCTTCTCGTGTAAACGGATTATGGTGAATAGCTCGTTCTGTTAAAACTCTTAAACTAGTGGAATTAAAAATAATCCCAAAAGGATTTATACTCGTATCAAAGCCATAATAGGATAGCTTAGAACCTATGTTCTCGGTAAAACAGCTACCTAATAGAACCACTTTAGAGTTGTAATCTATAGGGTTGGATAGTTTTAAAATAGGAACAGGTGTGCTAAGTTTCATGGGGTATTAAGATCAATTCATTCAAAGGTACGATCTTAATTTAAGGTTTAAACAAATGTAAATAGATAGAGTTTTATAAGTCCATATATCAAAATAGGGACTAATACTATGGTAAGGAGTAGTACTATAAGTGTTTTCTTTTTCTCTGCTTTTACCTGCAATTGAAAGGCATCTTTTGCGGCCTGTATTTGTTCTGGTGAAAAGTCTTTTTTATTAATATTTCCTTTGTAGATGCCAGTGTCAGCATCTAGTCCTTTAAATTTAGACCTAGATTTTAACTGTTTTGCATTAGTTTTTATGGCTGTAATAAATGCTAGCGATCCCATATTCTATAATTTTAAAAGTCAAACATGAATAGAAATAAATAACCTAGATAAAAGCACACTGGTGTTAGGATTATGGTTAAGATCCAGATGATTTTGTGTTTTATTCTACTTTTTTGTAATTTCTGTTGGTATACTTCTTTGGCAGCTGCTACTTCTTGTGGAGTAAAAACCTTGCATTTGCCAGCTGTCTTATACAAAGATGCAGTAGCAAAACGAGCATCATGTATACGGTCTGCTCTACGCTGGTCGCCCTTTGCACGTATGCGGTCTATTTTATCTAGTAAATGTTTAGTGGCTACTCCCATATAATATGAGTAGCTTTTAATGAAGAAATGTTACAGTCTGTGACGTGAAATAACAAATGGTCCATTTAAATTTAAATAGACCATTTGTTTTATAGGTTGTTGTTTACCTGAGCTTTATTAAGAATTTCTTTCAAGGTTTTTATTTTTTCAGAACTCACAAACCTCATAGGAATAGAAGCGCAAAGTTGTTTAGAAAAATATATATCTAACATTTCTTTTTGTTGAATAATTTTATGGATAGCGCTCCAATCTTTTCTTCCTTCTGAAGAGGCAGACTTTCCAAAATAACCGTTCTCATCCATAACGACCTTTACGTCTTGCTGAAAGTCTGCGGTATTATCGTATACTTTTTTAAACTGATACCTTAAATACAGAACAATCAGAATGGGCACAATAATAAGTGGTAAAACACTAATCATTATCGAGGTGAAATCTTGCTCAGGAGCCACATTTTGCACTGGACTAATAAGTGGTACGATAAATTTGAATGATAGTAAGAGTACTATAAATAAACCGAAAATTATGATATTTCTTGGTTTTAAGAGCATGCGCATCCTATGATTAACAAACTCCTTCTTTTCAACTCTATAATTTATCTCTACTTCTTTCATTTTGTAATGATAAAAAGAAAATTATATCAACCCTTCAGCAGCAACAAGTGCCGCATCTATTCCAGCAGCATTTTTACCACCAGCCGTTGCAAAATGAGACTGGCCACCGCCACCACCTTGAATGTGTTTCCCTAATTCTCTAACTATTTTACCAGCGTCTAGTGATTTTTCTTCTACTAGATTCTTACTTAGAATTACCGTTAGAGTTGCTTTCTCTCCGTTTGCTGCTCCTATAATTAAGAAAAGATTTTCCATTTCTCTCTCAATATCAAAAGCTA
Source organism: Nonlabens sp. Asnod3-A02 (assembly GCF_045063755.1). Taxonomy (NCBI): domain Bacteria; kingdom Pseudomonadati; phylum Bacteroidota; class Flavobacteriia; order Flavobacteriales; family Flavobacteriaceae; genus Nonlabens; species Nonlabens sp. Asnod3-A02. Next base: position 55,541 of record NZ_JBEFOC010000006.1, on the reverse strand, counting down.
GCTCCTTAACAGACTTTGAATCTAGATCAGTTTTTGTAGCGATAAAGTTCACTCCATTAATACTTTTTGCACTTGCTATTAAATCACCTTTTAGGTTTCCAGCTTTTGCTTTAAGAAGTTGCTCGATTTCTTTTTTCAAAGAAGCATTTTCATCTTGTAGCGCAGCAATAGATTCTGCTGGGTTTTTAGTAGGGTTCTTTAAGACGGCTTTAATTTCTTCAAAGCTTTTTGATTGCTCTGTAAAGAAATCTTTTACTGCGTCGCTAGTAATTGCCTCTATACGTCGTATTCCAGATGCAACAGCACTTTCACTAGTGATTTTAAAATGCCAGATGTCTCCAGTGTTTTTTACATGAGTACCACCACAAAGCTCGTTACTCTCACCGAATTTAATGGTACGAACTACGTCACCATATTTCTCACCAAATAATCCTATAGCACCATCTTCCATTGCCTGGTCATAGGTGTTGTTCCTATTTTCCTCTAGAGATAATTGTTCTCTAATACGTGCGTTTACAAAGTTTTCTATTTCTACTAGTTCTTCTGCACTTACTTTAGAGAAGTGTGAGAAGTCAAATCTTAAACTAGCACTTCTTACCATAGAACCTTTTTGCTCTACATGAGTACCTAATATCTTACGCATCGCCTGGTGCAGTAGGTGAGTAGCTGTATGATTTGCAGCAGTACGTGCACGTTGCTTTGCATCTACCACTACTTTATGAGTACCACCTATTTCTTTAGGTAGGTTCTTAGTTAAATGTACGGTCTGGCCGTTTTCTTTTTTAGTATCTATGATGTAAACCGTGTCACCACTAGCACTTTCTAGATAACCTTTATCACCTGTCTGTCCACCACTTTCTCCATAAAACGGAGTCATGTTAAATACTATTTGGTATAACTCGCCATCTTTCTTACTCGTTACCTTACGGTATTGAGATATACGCACATCTGCCTCTAGTTTATCATAACCTATAAACTCTTGTGTATCGTCATCTACTAGAACAGTCCAGTCACTAGTTTCTGTCGCGCTAGCTTTACGAGAGTCGTCTTGTTGTTTTTTAAGAGCAATGGCAAATCCTTCTTCGTCCATTTCTAGACCTTGCTCGCTTAATATAAGACGAGTCAGTTCTTTAGGGAACCCATAAGTATCATTAAGCTCAAATGCTTTTTTACCATCTAGAGTTTTAGAACCAGCAGACTTCATGCCCGAGATCATAGAATCTAGAAGAGTAAGTCCATTTTCTAGTGTTCTTAAAAAAGAAGCTTCTTCTTCTTTAATCACATTAAGTATTAAGTTCTTTTGAGATTTAAGCTCTGGGAACGCATCACCCATTTGCTTAGAAAGTGTATTTACTAACTGGTAAATAAATGGTTCTTTTTTACCTAGGTAAGTAAATCCATAACGTATCGCACGACGCAATATCATACGTATTACATAACCAGCACCATTGTTAGAAGGCAGTTGTCCGTCTGCAATAGAGAATGAAACAGCTCTCAAATGGTCTGCAATAACACGTATTGCGATATCTTCTTGAGTTGTTTTTCCATACGTATGTCCAGTTATGGTTTCTATTTCTCTAATAAGAGGTGTAAAAACATCTGTATCATAATTAGACTGTACATTTTGTAATACCATCGCAAGACGCTCAAAGCCCATACCGGTATCCACATGTTGGTTAGGTAGATTTTTAAGAGAACTGTCTGCCATGCGGTTGTATTGCATGAAAACTAGATTCCATATTTCTACCACCTGTGGGTGATCCATATTAACAAGAGTAGCGCCATCTACAGCTGCTTTTTCTTCCTTACTTCTTATGTCTACGTGAATTTCAGAACAAGGTCCACAAGGTCCTTGTGCGCCCATTTCCCAAAAGTTATCTGCTTTATTACCGTTAAGAATACGGTTTTCGGCAATAAGTTCTTTCCAGTAATCATAAGCTTCTGTATCACGTTCTAGGCCTTCACTTTTATCACCTTCAAAAATGGTTACATAAAGGCAGTCTTTATCGATACCATAAACTTCAGTCAGTAATTCCCACGCCCATGAAATCGCATCTTTCTTAAAGTAATCGCCAAAACTCCAGTTACCCAGCATCTCAAACATCGTGTGGTGATACGTATCTACACCTACTTCTTCTAGATCGTTATGTTTACCGCTTACCCTCAAGCATTTTTGAGAATCTGTAATACGGTTATTTTTAGGATCAGAATTTCCTAAGAAGTATTCTTTAAATTGATTCATACCAGCGTTAGTAAACATCAGGGTAGGATCATTTTTGATCACCATGGGTGCACTTGGAACGATTTGGTGTTTTTTGTTTTCAAAAAACTCAAGAAATGTTTGGCGTATTTGTTTTGACTTCATTCTGGCTATACTAGCGGTTAATTCAATTTTCTTATTTTTGCTATACGTGATAAAGTAGGTTATGATCTCGCTTTCGCGAAAGCGGAATAATTACTAACTTTTTTCTACTTATTTTTATCTCGTAGAGTGTCACAAAAATAGCATAATAAACCATATGTCAAAGGTCAAGTATTACTACGATTCTGAAACGCTTTCTTACCGTAAGGTAGAGACTAAGAAAAGGAGGTTTTTTTTCCGCAGCTTGCTGTTTTTAGTAGTGAGTTTTTGTTTCGGTTTGGGGTGTTTTTTCTTTGCTGATGCTTTCTTAGAATCTCCAGAATTAAAAAAATCACGCGATAAAATAGAATATCTAGAGCTGCAACTAGATGATGTACAGGATGATGTGGTTAGACTGTCTACAGTTATTGAAAATATAGAAGATCGTGATAATAATATTTATCGCATTTACTTTGACGCAAACCCTATTCCTGCAGAGCAGCGTCAGGCAGGTTTTGGTGGGGTGAATCGTTATAAGGAATATGAGGGAGAACCTAGTGCAAAAAAGATAATTGCGTTAAGAGAATCTATAGATAGACTTAAAAAAAGAACAGCAATACAGTCACAATCGCTAGAAGAAATAGCAGTTCTTGCAGAAGATAAAGAGAAATTACTGGCATCTATACCTGCTATACAACCGGTGCGTAATCAAGATTTAACTCGTATGGCGAGTGGTTATGGTTACCGTACAGATCCTTTTAACAAGACTAGAAAATTTCACTTTGGGATGGATTTTACAGCGCCACGAGGGACACCAGTATTTGCAACAGGAGATGGTGTGGTAGAAAGAGCAGATGCTAATAGCTCTGGTTATGGAAACCATATAAGAATAGACCACGGTTTTGGTTATGTATCGCTTTATGCGCATTTAAGAAGGTCCAAACCTTATAATGTGCGTCCGGGACAAAAGGTGAAACGTGGTGATATTATAGGTTATGTAGGTAGTACCGGTAGGTCACAAGCGCCACATTTACATTATGAGGTGTTTAAGGACAAAGAACGTATTAACCCTATCAACTTTTATTATGGTAATCTAACACCAGATGAGTTCAATGCGTTGCTACAAAAATCGCAACAGGAAAATATTTCTCTAGATTAATATGAAAGTATATTTAAACACGTTATAAGCATATCATGCATATAGAACTTCCAGAAAAATTATACTACTCCATGGGAGAAGTAACCAAAGCATTTCAAGTAAATGCATCTTTGGTGCGTTTTTGGGAAAAAGAATTTGACGTTTTAAAGCCTAAAAAAAATTCAAGAGGTAATCGCAAGTTTTCTAAAACGGATATAGAAAACCTTAAAACCATCTATCATCTAGTAAAAGAAAAAGGTTTTACACTAGATGGTGCTCAAGATTATATGAAAAATCATAAAAATGAGCTTAATACCTTTGAAATAATAAGCAAACTAGAACATGTTAAAGCCGAGTTGCTTAAAATTAAAGCACAGTTATAATCTAGATTTACCAAAAATAATAAGCCTTATTTTTATTACAGTAAATTTGCGTTTTGTGATGACACTTAATTCCTCCCATTTTTAATGATCAAGTTTGAGAAACTGCCTTATCCGTTTATAATAGCAGGCCATATTCTGATCACGATCTTTATGATCGCTTTTCCATTTTTAATTAAGGTGTTTTTTTATGGAGCAATTATATATTTTATACTAAGACTATTTACAAGTGCAGATAAGAACATGGAGGTTATACTGGCCTGTTGTTATCTATCCTGCTTAGAGGTTTTCTTGCGTATGAATAGTGCGCTGTTTTTCTATGAGATGATTAAATATCTAGTGATAGCCTTTATGCTGGCTGGAATATTGCTGCGTGGTTTTTCACTGAAATCGATTCCCTTTGTGTTCTACTTACTACTGTTGGTCCCCAGTATCGTGGTTGCATCACAAAATATACCTATATCAGAGTCTTTAAGAAAAGCGGTAGCTTTTAATTTAAGTGGTCCGGTAACGCTAGGTATAGTCGCTATTTACTGTTTCCAGCGTAGAATAAGTACTGATAGACTAGACGAGATTTTAAAATTGAGTGTAGGGCCTATAGTCATGCTCATGTTTTATCTATTTGTGGTGACACCAGATATACGTGACGTGATTACAGATACGGCTTCTAACTTTGCAGCTTCTGGTGGTTATGGGCCTAATCAGGTCGCAACAGCATTAGGTATAGGTATGTTTATTTGCTTTGTACGTTTTTTACGTATTAAAAATATGTGGTATAATATCATGGATATTACTCTATTATTAGGAATGACATATAGAGGTTGGGTTACCTTTTCACGTGGTGGAGTTATTACGGCGTTCTTAATGATTATAGCCGTTATAGGGACCTTATTTATTTTAAAAAGATCTGAGTTTAGGATTTCATTTTTACCCAAGTTAGCGGTAATAGGTTTAGGGCTATTACTAGCATGGGGTTTTACTTCTCTTGTAACTAATGGTCTTATAGATAAACGATATGCAAATGAAGATGCGGCAGGAAGGGCTAAGTCTGATTTATCTACAGGAAGGGCAAAATTAATATCGATAGAAATTGAGGCCTTTTTAGAGAATCCTATTGCAGGTATAGGAGCAGGTCAGGTAAAATACTATAGGGCAAAAAAAGATGGTATTCTGGCCGCATCTCATAACGAGACCAGTAGATTACTTTCTGAGCATGGCAGTATAGGTATACTGTCTTTACTGGTTTTAATATTTACACCACTCATATTCCGGCTTTCACATAAAGGAAATATCTATTTTTATGCGTTCCTGATTTTCTGGATTGCTACTATTAATCACAGTGCGATGCGTATTGCAGCCCCTGCTTTTTTCTATGGATTATCACTACTTTATGTGTTTAAACCTAAGGTTAAGAAAAAACAAAAAACTGAATTAGAATCTCCCATTATTGCAGTAGCTTAATGAAGAATATCCTCTACATAGGTAACAAACTAGCACAACACGGTGCAACAGCTACAACTATAGATACCTTAGGGCCATTGTTACAAAAAGAAGGTTATCAGGTAAGGTATGCTTCTTCTGTAAAAAACATAAGCAAACGCATGTTGCACATGATGCGCATGACCTACTTAAATAGAAAATGGGCAGACGTGGTGTTAATTGATACGTATAGTACTAAGAACTTTTGGTATGCAATCACTATCTCGCGTATTTGTAAGTCCTTAAATATTAAGTACATTCCTATATTACATGGAGGTAATTTACCTAGCAGGATAGAGAAAAATCCTAAAGCCATTAAACATTTTCTTGATAACGCTTATAAAGTAATAAGTCCAAGTGATTTTTTAAGTTCAGCATTTATAAATGCAGGGTTTAATAATATTATTAAGATCAATAACTTTATTGAAATAGAAAATTATCCTTTTACAGAAAGATCAATAACAGAGCCTAAATTACTTTGGGTACGTTCATTTGCCGAAATTTATAATCCGCAAATGGCAGTACTGGTTTTAAAAGAACTTAAAGAAAAATATCCCACAGCTAGTCTAACTATGGTTGGTCCAGATAAAGATGGTAGCCAAGTGGCATGTAAAAGACTGGCTAATAGTCTAGATATAAAAGTGACTTTTACAGGATTATTATCTAAAAAACAATGGGTAGAATTAAGTAAATCACAGAACATTTTTATCAATACGACGCATTTTGACAACTTACCGGTAAGTTTAATAGAAGCTATGGCAGTAGGTTTACCTATCATATCCACTAATGTAGGTGGTATTTCTTATCTTATTGATAATGGAATTACTGGTAAATTAATTCCGGATAATGATGTTAATGCGATGGTGAAATCGGTAGATGAGTTGATAACTAGTCCGTTAGAGTGTGACACCATCATTAAAACAGCAAAAAAGTACGCTCATCAATTTTCATGGAGTGAAGTAAGTAAAGATTGGAGAGCATTGCTAGACGTATAAAAATGTATATTTACATGCTTAAAGCTTAACCAAAGTGTCAAAACCTATTCATTTTGAAATGTCTGAACGCAAAATACTGTTGCGTTTTATTGATGTTATAGTGGTTTTAAGTGCATTGTATTTATTAGGAATCATTTTTCAATTTGATTATTTTTTGATCAATGAGCGACAGTGGATGTGGTCTGTGATTCTCGCAGGTTATTTATTGTTTTTTGCTACAGTTTTTGAAATGTATAACCTTCAAAGAGCCAGTCGTATTACTGGTACTCTAAGAAGTGCTGTAAGTACAGGATCGGTAACATCGTTAGTGTATTTACTGACACCGTTTTTTACACCGGTACTACCAGAAAATAGAATACAGATTTTATACTTCTATCTAGCAGTTACCTTACCATTGCTTTTATGGAGAGCTGTTTATATAAAGTTATTTGCTAGTTCTAGATTTAACAAGAATATCATAATCATTGCAGACTCCAGTGATGCAGCATTGGTAGCTCAAACTTTGCAAGACGTAGATCCTAATTATAATATAAGCGGCTTTATAAATACAGGTCCAGCAATAGAGCAAGGTCATATAGTAGGAGTTAAATCTATAGGTATAAAAGATGCTCACGAGTTATTACATGATCAGTCGGTTACAGAGATAGTCGTGGCTAGTAATGAGGTAGAAGGAATAACTTCTAATCTTTATAAATGGCTTATTGAACTAGTAGAAAACGGCTATTCTGTTAGAGAATACACTCAAGTGTATGAAGAAATGACAGATAGAGTACCTGTACAATATGTAGGTAAAGATTTTTATAGGTACTTTCCATTTGCACGTAATAATCAAAATAGATTGTATTTAGTATACCATCGTTTATTTGATTTAGTAGCTTCTGTTTTAGGTATCCTTATAGGTATAGCATTAGTTCCATTTGTTTTTTTAGGGAATTTAATAGGCAATAGAGGTCCTTTATTTTATACACAAGAAAGAGTAGGTCTTAATAGAAAACTATTCAAGATTATTAAATTCAGAACAATGGTTACTGATGCAGAAAAATCTGGAGCACAATTTGCTGTTGTAAATGACGCACGTATTACAAAGTTCGGTAAGTTTTTGAGAGCTACACGTATTGATGAATTCCCTCAATTTTTAAACATCCTAAAAGGGGATATGAGTGTGATAGGCCCTAGACCAGAAAGAGAGATATTTGTAGAACAACTGTCAGAAAAAATTCCTTTTTATGAAACGCGCCATGTCGTAAAACCAGGTTTAACAGGTTGGGCACAGGTAAAGACTAAATATGGTGTTACTGACGAAGATCACTTAAGAAAACTGCAGTACGATCTATTTTATATCAAAAAACGCAGTGTGTTTTTAGATATAAGAATAATAGTAAAAACACTAAGTACAGTAATCTTCTTTAAAGGTCAGTAGTTATTTTCGCTTCATTTTTCCTCTTCTAAAAATACTGAAGAGAAGTACAAACAATCCCATTACTGTGGCTATTCTAGCAATATAATCTCCATGAGTGGTGTAAAATGTGAGCTCTGTTTTAGGCAGTAAAGTTCCCTTTAAAACACCTTGATCTTCATAACCTAATGATTGTTTAATAGCACCACGATCATCTATGATAGCACTTATACCGGTATTTGCACTACGCGCTATCCATCTTCTATTTTCTATCGCTCGCAATCTAGCCAGGCTTAAATGTTGTTTGTGTCCTTGTGTATCATTCCACCAGGCATCATTGGTGATAATGGCTAAAATTTGTGCGCCATTTTTCACATAATCAGTAACATACTCTCCATAAACAGACTCGTAGCATATTACCGGAGCAACCACGGTAGAATCGATAGCCGTAAATACAGTTCTATCTTCTTGAGTAGTCTTAGTAGAAACGGTACCGCCTAAATCTAGCATAGCGTCACCTAAAATAGGTTGCAGTATACTCTTGTAGGGGAAATTTTCAACACCTACGACTAGTTTTGATTTATTATACAATCCTAAAGAGCCACTAGCAGATAGAAACATAGCGCTATTGTAACTGTTGTAAAGCGTTCTCCCATCTCTAAATAAATTAGTCTGACCGGTCGCTCTACGTTTATCTGTAAACACTTCATCTATAGAAATACCACCTAGATAATTGGTATTAGGGTAATCGTATAATTCTTGTCTTACGGAAAGTACTGTAGGGTGGAATTTAAGTTGAGTGAGGTTATTCAGCCGTACGTCATCTGCTAGTACGGTTTCTGGTGTAATAATTAGATCGGTAAACTGGTCCATTTCTGGTTTTGCCAGACTCATGATAGTTTGAATAATACTATCGTTAGTGAGGTAATATTTCTCCTCATATGGATCAATATTAGGTTGTACGATCACGACATTTGTACCATCACCTTTTTGAAAGGATATACTATCTATGACTAGGGCCTGTGAAATAAGTATAGGAACTATGACTATAGCTGTAAGTACTATAGAGCGTTTGATAATGAATTTGCGCTTTGTGGTAAGTCCGCTTTCGCGAAAGCGTAACAGAGCAATAAAAATAAATATATTAACCAGCCATATCCATAAAGAACCGCCAAAGGTACCAGTATACTCATACCACTGAATCCAAGAGGTAGTCTCGCTAAAACCGTTACCTAAATTGAGCCAAGGCCATGAAAAATCCCAGTCCAAATGCAATCTCTCAAAACTGATCCATAAACAGGCGAGAAAGGTAAGTGCTGCGCCTTGTGTTGCTTTTCTAGCTAGGTAATGATAACCTAAAAAAACCAGACTCATTAACGCTGTATTTACTAAAACAGCAAACCACATACCAAATGGCGTGGAGAAATACAACCAGTATGTTGTTGCGATATTCCAAATGAAAAAAGTAAGATAGGAGTGTAAGAATACTTTTCCAGCGATTTTTTTACCATCGCTTAAACGCAATTTACGTTCTGAAATAAGTAATGGCACAAATGCGACAAATAATAGCCCTGCAAACCCATAAGTAGGCCATCCTAACCATAATAGAATTCCTGATAAAATGGCTAGTAATATGCTGGTAAGTTTCATGTATAAATTAATCTGTTGCTAAGTTAAGGTCTTTGCATATAATTAAAAATCGAATAGGAAGTTAATCTCTTACTTACTGAAAACAGATAGGTCGATATTGACTGAAAAGACATTAGAATACAACGCCTCGCTAGAATCTCCTATATCGGTAAGTGCATAGTCTACTGCGATTCCTTTGTACTTAAAACCTATACCTATATTAGGTTGAAAGGTGACACTGTCGTTACCGTCTAGTTGTTGCACGTTTTGAAAATTACCTACTCCTGCACGCACAAATACTAAGTCGGTAAATCCATATTCTAGACCTAGCGCTGGTGTAGCACTTACGGCACTGCTAGAAATAATATCGTTAGTTTGTATAAATCGCATGTTCAGATCAACCTCGGCAGTAAGAACGTGGTCGTAGTGAAATGTAAATGTTCTCGCTAGTCCTAATTGTAATTTAGGTAATGTAATCTCGGTAGTTTCTGGTAATTCCTGATTCTGATTTTCTACAGCACCGCTTATTTCGGCAAACTTCTCTTCATCAATAGCCCATGTGTTGTAGGTAGTTGTAATGTCGCGTGCCATAAAACCTACCTGCCAGTCGCCACGTTTAAATTGTAACCCTACATCAAATCCAAAACCCCATGAGCTTGCAAATTCACCTATGACACGGCGTATAACTTTGGCATTTGCTCCATAAGAAAAACCATCTAGTTTTGACTCTCTAGCATAGGAGAATGTAAAAGCCCAGTCTGCGGTAGAAAAGGTAGAAATACGATCGTAGTTTATATTTCCTTGATCGTCTATAAGCTGTGTGGTATTTAAAATATCATCTACAGAAAATCGTATGACAGAAAAGCCAAAAGCACTTTGATCATCTATAGGCATGGCATATGCTCCATAATTAAATTGAGCAATGTTTGCAAAGTAGCTCGAGTGCATTAAGGATAGTTCTTGCTCTTCCATTCTTATTAATCCAGCAGGATTCCAGTAAACAGAGTTTACATTATCTGTACTTGCGACTACAGCATTACTCATTCCTAGAGCTGCGGCATCTACTCCTATATTTAAAAATTCGTTAGAATAGGCTCTAGATGTCTGCGCTTGGGCACATACAGAGCATAAAGCAAATAGTAAAAAGTAATAATTTTTCAAGTACAAATTTTAGTAAGTCACAAATATCTTAGTTTCTGAGTTAATAACTATGATAATCTGTGGATATTGCCTCAAAAGTAGGCAAAACACATCAGTAAAAAACTGCATATTTGTATCATGAAGAATTGGGTACCTAATATTATTACATTATTGAATCTGCTTTGTGGATGTATAGGAGCTATTTATGCGTTTAATGACCAGCTTATTCTGGCTGGGATTTTTGTAGCAGCTGGAATATTTTTTGACTTTTTTGATGGTCTTGCCGCGAGATTGCTCCACGTTTCTAGCGAGCTAGGTAAACAACTGGACTCTCTTGCAGACATGGTTACTAGTGGTCTTGTACCAGGAATAGTCATGTATCAAATGTTGAGCGATGCTGTAGGATATAACCTGACAAATACGATAACAAGTTTTGAGGCAGCACCACCAGAGCAGTGGTATGCACATCCATTTGTGCCAGTAATAGGTTTTTTAATCACTTTAGGTAGTTGTTACCGACTGGCGAAATTCAATATAGACACCAGACAGACCGATTCTTTTATAGGAGTACCGACACCGGCAAATGCGATTTTGATTATTTCATTAGGTATTATCGCACAAGATTACAACGCTGGCTGGGTTACAGAGGCGCTGACTAATCCTTATGTTTTAACGGTTATAACATTGTTAAGTGTTTATATTCTCAATGCAGAATTGCCTCTATTTGCTTTAAAGTTTAAAAACTTCGGCTGGAAAGGAAATGAAATACGCTGGATCTTTATCGCTTTGTGTATTACATTGATAGCAACACTTCAAATTTATGCAGTGCCTTGCATTATCGTGATTTATATCTTGATGAGTGTGGTGAATAATGTGATGAGTAGAAAAGCTTTCAAAATATAGTTGAGAAAAGTATGAAGTCTTGAAACCTCGTTAAGCATGATTAAACCTATTAGATTTTTATATAAGAAAGGTGTTTTGAAAATTACGAGTTCAGTTATTGAAGACGCATCAAAGGATGGTGATATTGTTTTTTTATTTCTAGGCTTAAAATCTAAAGACTTTAAAATAAGAGTTCAATCGGTTATTGAATTATCAAAATTTGCAAAGGATAATGATTTGGTATATAAAGAAATTTGTAAAACAATCAACAATGATATCTCTTTTGTTTCTCTTAATGCTATTAATTCTTTGATACTCCATGATAATGAGGAATATGAAAAATGGGGAGTGATTTTTGAAACTAAAAGAAAGGAACTGATAAACAATCAAAAAATAGGAAAGGAAATTTTAGACTATAAATATCCAGATTTTCATGATTTGAAAATTGATCAACGCATTCGGATTTCTGAAATGCATAAGAGAAATCAATTTCTGTAAACTTTTGATTAGATATAAATTCTACTCAAAAATCTTCTTCTTTCTCAACTCAAAATTCTGTCCTAAATAAACTCGACGTACCACTTCATCTTCAGCAAGTTCTTCTGGAGAACCGTGTTTTAGGATCTTACCTTCAAACATTAAGTACGTACGGTCAGTAATAGCGAGCGTTTCTTGCACGTTATGGTCAGTAATAAGAATACCTATATTTTTCTTAGTCAGTTGTGCAACTATTCTCTGTATGTCTTCTACCGCAACTGGATCTACACCTGCAAACGGCTCATCTAGTAATATAAAAGTAGGGTCTGTTGCTAGCGCGCGAGCTATTTCTGTACGGCGTCGCTCACCACCACTTAATAAATCACCATTTCTATTGCGACGGTCTTGCAAACTAAATTCTTCTAGAAGTTTTTCACAACGTTCTTTTTGTTCTTTCTTAGAAAGGTCAGTCAGTTGTAATACACCTAGTATATTTTCTTCTACGGTTAATTTTCTAAAGATAGAAGCCTCTTGTGCTAGATAACCTATACCATTTTGCGCACGTTTGTACATAGGGTATTGTGTGATTTTTTTATCGTCCAGCCACACGTCACCACCAGTAGGTTTTACCAGTCCTACTGTCATGTAAAAAGAAGTGGTTTTACCAGCACCGTTAGGTCCTAATAATCCTACTATTTCTCCTTGATTCACTTCATAAGACACGCCCTTAACTACCGGACGACCTTTATAGGATTTCTGTAAATTATCAGCTCTTAGTTTCTTTCGCATGGAACAAATTTAGTTTTTTCAATTCTATATAGTGAATTCTATATTCAGAATTTATTAGATTGCATCATTAAATAAGGTAAAGCTGGTTTTAAAAGAGATTAATCGATACTAAAACGATATTTTTACCTAATAAAAACAACTAATGGAACTTCCTAGATTTCTTATGGGCGATAACGTTCATTATCCTGAAGATATTTTTGTCATTCACCTAGATTACCCAAGATTTATCATCAACCTTAAAGATGATGAGGTAGAGTTTCTAGAAGAGGTGACTAAAGAAGATGCTGAGGAGCTAGAAGAAGAAACTAAAAATCTTATCGAAGAAGCGAGCAGATTCTATGATGAGCAAATGGAACTTTACGAAAAGTAAATGGAAGATATCAAACAATTAGACTGGGACGCGACACTTTTTCTTAACGATTGGGGTAATGATGCTGTAGATTTATTCTTTAACGTTATCACTCATAAGCTGTACGCGATTCCTTTATATCTCTTTGTTTTATATATTTTATATAAGAAACTGGGTACACGCAATCTAGTTATTGCATTAATAGCTATAGCGTTACTAATAACCTGTAGCGATCAACTAGCTAGTTTCTTTAAAGACAGCATGGAAAGATTCCGCCCTTTTAGAGAGCCAGCATTAGAAGGACTTATTTCTAAAGTAGGTAAGAGTGGCGGTACTTATGGGTTTTATAGTGGTCATGCCAGCAGCGCCGTTGCGCTAGCCACATTCTTGTGGTTTCTATTAAAGAGAAAACATAAAACGATAGGTACCGTTATGATCGTCTGGTCAGTATTAGTAGCCTATAGCCGTGTCTACCTAGGGGTTCACTATTTAGGAGATGTGCTTATGGGCGCTTTTATGGGGCTTATTTTAGGTTTAATTTTTGTCTGGTTGTACGCTTTCGCGAAAGCGAGATACGGAATATCTACAACGATAATTTAAAAATAGATGAAAAAGGAATTTCATTTTGAAGTCCATACCCAATGGCAAAAAAATCAATTTGTTAATCCTAAAACTCATACTTCTACAATTGATGGAAAGGAGAGTATAAACGTCAGCGCCGCTAGAGAATTTAAAGGCGAGCCAGATAAACGTAATCCAGAAGATTTACTACTTAGCGCACTTTCTTCCTGTCATATGATGTCTTACTTCTATGTATGCCAGCAGGAAGGGATAGAAATTATGGGTTATAAAGACACAGCAAGTGGAATACTCGAGTTACATCCCGATGCTAGTGGCGGTTTTAAAACAGTCCAGTTAAATCCTGTAGTTACTATTAAAAATAACGATCAAAAATCTCTAGCGATAAGCTTGCATGAAAAAGCACACCAACTTTGTTTTATTGCAAATTCTATTAATTTTAAGATTAAAATAACTGTTAAGATTAATATTTTATAATTTATTTAAGAATTAATTAAACCTTTATGTATTTTGTAAGTCTAATAGTTTAATGACGTACGGGAAGTACCTCTTTCACTTAAAATTATTGACTATGAAATTACTTTCAAAAAAAATAATGTTGAACCTACTAGTACTAGGGTTAACTTCAGGAGCTCTATTAACTTCATGTGGGTCTGACGACGATGCGTCATCAGGCACTCCAACAGATGATGACGGTGGTGTTGCCACTACAGAATTACACGCTGCCTTTGCAGACTTTGATTCTAATAATGTGACAGCGATGGTAAGTGGTTCTAATTTTGTTATAGAAACTAACGGTTTGCCTAATCATACTTCTCCATACTGGTCTAATACTAACACACGTTCTTTAACAGGTCCAGATGGAAACGTGGTAGTAACTGGGCCAGCGGCTACAGATCACGTATTATATGTAGACCCTACTGTAACTAGTGAGGCAGAAATGGCACCTGGTAATATTGACGATTTTAATGGTTCTTACACATTAACAGTTCCTGCATCTCCAGCGTTAGCTTCTAGTTCATCTGCTACAGGATTAGGTGCTATAGGAATTGCTGTAAGTGGTTCTGTTATTTATAATGATGAAGAAGGTCCTAATGTACCTCTTGATAATGCAGTAGGTTCTCTAGATTATACAGCTGCACACACAGGTCCACAGAGTTATCATTACCACTTAGAACCTAAGGCTTTTTCTGATGATGATGATGCGTTAATAGGTATTATATCTGATGGTTTCTTTATCTACGGTAGAAAATGTAACTCTACAGGTACATATCCTACAGATCTTGATGCGTCTGGCGGTCATACATCTACAACGCAGCACACAACTACTGCAGAGTATCATTACCACATTCAAAACGAGTTATATTTAAGTCAGTATTACATCATATTCCCAGGAGATTATCAAGGTACAGCAAATAACATACAGTAGTATATTCTTATTTATTATCGCTTTAACGATAGGTTGTAAAAATGATTCTCAAATGGAGAATTCAATACAGCTGGTAGAAGTGGATAAAAAGGAATTGACTTTAAAACCTAATGAAGGGCTTCTTCTTTTTAAAGAGCAGCCCTTTACAGGATATGCGGTGCAACATTATAATAAAGATGTCATGGCAGAGAAGATCGCCTACCTTAATGGTAAACGTAATGGAATTTATAAAAAGTGGTTTGAAACAGGATTGCTCAGTTTTGAATCTAATTATAAAAACGGTTTACAAGATGGAACCACTAGATCGTGGTGGAGTAATGGGAATTTAAGATCTGTAGCTTTATTTGAAAATGGTATAGCACAAGGTAAACAGACCCAATATTACAAGTCTGGTTCTATTTTTAAAGAAATGAATCTACTTAATGGACGTGAAGACGGCATGCAAACCGCTTATCGCGAAAACGGAAAAATCTACAATAATTATGAAGCAAAAAATGGCAGAATCTTTGGTCTTAAAAGAGCAACTCTTTGCTTTAACCTCGAGAACCAGTCTGTGGTGTCTGATACTTTGTAGTGTTTTATTTATTTCTAGCTGTAAAACAGAACCTGAAAAAACAACGACATTAAGAATACAAAAAAATGAAAGTAGAGTAGAGGCACTGCCATATTATGGTGAGGCTAGTTTTACTCCACAATGGTTTTCTAGTGATAGCGATTCTCTAAAAGATTTTCATAAAATTCCTGATTTTGAGTTGACTAATCAAAATGGGCAAATCGTTACTAATAAGACCTTTGATAATAAAATCTATATCACAGATTTCTTTTTTACAGTATGCCCAGGTATATGTCCTAAAATGGCCGAAAATATGACTCGTATTCAAGAGGAGTTTTTACAAAGTGACGATGTTATGTTACTTTCTCATTCTGTAACTCCAGATTTTGATACACCAGAGGTTTTACAAAAATATGCGGAAAGAAAAAAGGTGAATCCTAATAAATGGCATCTAGTCACTGGAGATAAGGAAGTCATTTATAATCTAGGAAGAAATGAATACTTTGTAGAAGAAGATCTGGGAGAAATAAAAAGTAATGATGATTTTTTACATACAGAGAACTTTATTCTAGTAGATAAAAACCGACATATACGAGGTATTTATAATGGTTTAAACACCACATCGATTAACCATCTTATAGCAGATGTAAAGACATTACAAAACGAACAATAATCTTTAATTACTTATTATATAATCCATCTTTAAGAACAAGATTTAATACTCGTTTTTAAAGATGGATTTTCAGATTTTAATAAAACTTCAAAGCTGTTTTTGTCATGTGTCTAGGTATATCAAAGGCATCAACTAACTGCTGACTTTCTTCTTTTAACTCTTTACAAAGCTTTGCAACAAGCTTATTTATGGCCAACGACTTTGATCCTGATATGTAATCATGTTCTAAGTACCAGCCTTTATTTTTCTCAATTAGGTGTAAAGCATATAGGTTTTTAAGTGATGTCAGTACTTCTTTAACACTATCGTCCTTTTGTTCATCAATAGTAACGATAAATCGTTCTAGAACCACTCGATCTATATAGGCGCTCGCCATATCAATTAAATGTACTTGAACATCTAGGAAGGCATCATAACTATCCATTCCATTTTTAATTTTCTTACTTAATCGCATAGCAAGTGTGCGTAAAGAGAACTCTTCTCGATACGTAAAGGCATCGATCTGAAACTCGTTGCTTAATAAATGACCTTCAGACGTGTCTCTAGTCACGAGAGGATTCAACTCACTTAAATTAGTGGAAGCAATACTAGATATATATTTGAGAGTATCCCACCAGTCCATTTTACCAAATTGCTTTTTAAAATAGGTCAAACGACTTTTAGCTGTTAATTGTAACAACACGGTATTATCTCCTTCAAATGTGGTAAATATGTCTGTATCTGCTTTAAGTAGATCAAAATACATTTCACTTAAATAGCCTTTTCCTCCACAAGATTCTCTACATATCTGTATAGTTTCTGTAGTGTTCCATGTGCTCAGTGCTTTTAATCCTGCAGCTAGTGCTTCTACTTGCTGGCTATCTGCTTCTTTATTATTTGAATAATCATTTAATAAGAAATCATGAGCAAAGTCATAAGCAAAGACATTTGCAATTAACGGCATCAATTTCTTTTGATGTGTAGGATAATCCATAACAGATTGCTCTTCTTTTCCTGGTGGTCCGAATTGTTTGCGTTCTAGTGCAAAATAAACAGCCATATTCAAAGCTTTTTTTGCAGCAGATTGTCCTGCAATAGGGACACAAAGTCTACCACCCACTAGAGTTCCTAGCATGGTAAAGAAACGTTTTGAAGAACTGCTTATAGGGCTGTTGTATTTACCGTCTTCGTCCACATCACCAAATTTATTCAGCAAATTTTCTTTTGGAATTTTTACAGCATTGAAATGTAACGTACCATTATCCACACCATTTAATCCCATCTTATGACCATTATCACCTATTGTAATATTATCTAAGGTATTTCCTTTACTATCTCTAATAGGCACTAGAAAAGCATGAATACCGTGCTCTTCTTCATTCACTATAAGTTGAGCAAACACGGTTGCCATTTGAGCATGCATGCCAGCATTACCTATGTATGTTTTTCTATCGTATTGTGATGGAGTATTAATGATAAAGGTCTTATCATCTGGTTGATAAATAGCTGTGGTCTGTAATGCTTTTACATTACTACCATGGTGCATTTCAGTCATGGCAAAACAACCTGGTAATGCCATCGTACCTATATCTTTTAAATACTTATCATGATGGATTTTAGTACCTAAAGATTCTACACTACCACCGAATAATCCAAAATGAACTCCAAACTTGATTGTTAAACTCAAATCATACTTAGATACCTCTTCAAAAACAGCAGCGTATTTTGGCATAGAGCCAGATCCACCATAAGCTGGCGGATAGGCTAGGTTTCCTAAACCTGCGTTTGCTAGTTCTTTACACCATTTTAGTACTTTTTCTTTGCGCGTTTTTAAATCGTCGTCATAACTTTCTATAGCTTCTTTATGAGGGTCAAGAATACTTTGGACTCTAGATTTAATGTCCGGATAACCATGTTGTAAAAGAGCTTTTAAAGGTTTAGAATATGCCTTTTCAGATAAGTTTTCTGTAGGTAAGTATGTTGAGGTGACAGGATCGTTTTCATAAACAGATCGCAGTGCTTCACGACTTACTATCCCTAGATAATCTTCTATTAAATGGAGCGATTCTTTAGTTTCATCATTTACCCAATCCTCTGTGTCTTCCTTCTTTGCAAGTTGTGCACCAATGGAAAATAAATCTGATTTTTCAGATGGATTTAAAAGATCTGCATTTTGTTTTATGTAGTTTTTCCAATAAGCCAGTACTCTAGCAGATGGTGGATTTTGAGGATTCAACCATTTACAAACCATATCTTTGGTTTCTTTTTTTATGGTTTTGTTCTCATTAATCTTTTTATTGATAAAATTTATTTCGGTCTCTTCCAGAACACCATCAGCCCATGCGATATATAATAAAGGTAAGAATGGTAATAAGGGATCTTGTATGGAAACTGACATGCTTTTAATTTTAAATTATCAATGCGATTTAAGAATGATAAAAGATACTTTAAAAATTAATTATGAACCAACATTTAACGTATTCTATGAATTGAGTTCTTTTCTCACCTATGGAAAGGATCTTATAAATATAAAGAATACCAGATGCTCCTTGCCTTAGTCCCTGATAATTTGCTTGAGCAAATTTCTGGGATAGGCGAGGACAGATTGGCCTCGCGGCAGCAGCCGTGATGCAATCAGGAGTGGTTGAAGGATGCTTGTATAAAGAAAAGCTTAGATTTAATTACGACAACGTGTCAACCTATCCGACCAAAACTCGCTACCGCTCGTTTTGTCCACCTTTCCTCATCTGAGGAAAGGAGCTTTTAAATGTTAAGAATGTAATAGGCTCTTTGCCTTAGTCCCTGATAATTTGCTTGAGCAAATTTCTGGGATAGGCGAGGACAGATTGGCTTCGCGGCACTAGCCGTGATGCAATCAGGAGTGGTTGAAGGATGCTTGTATAAAGAAAAGCTTAGATTTAATTACCAACATCGTATCAACCTATCCGACCAAATCTCGCTACCGCTTGTTTTGCCCACCTTTCCTTAAATTAGAAAATGAGCTGTTAGAATAAATAGTGAATTTGGAAATAAACTATTTGTACCCCAACATCTCATCCACCGTATTTGCGGTCACACTGTGATAGTTGCCTCTAGCGGTTTTGTAAATTTCTAGGGCTTCGTCTATTCTGTCCGCTTTCGCGAAAGCGTTAAAAAGAGTAGTAACATACCAACGTCTTCCTACTGTATTCAAGAATTCTGAAATTTTAGAATCAACATTATTACCATCATAACCGTTTAAAATAGACTGTTCAAACCATACCATACTGATATATGAATTGCTAGAGTTGGTAAAATCAAAGGTGTCGTCTAGCTGTTTCATTTGTTCTAAAGTTATACCTGGAGGGAAATTACGTACGAAATGCACCCATTCTTGTGGTGTCCAGTTTTGTGTTACGGCAGTGTCTATTTTATTTGTTTCTAAGAACTGCTCTAGTGTAATTTCTACATTAGAAAACGCATCAGACTCTATGATTGCTGCATTTTCTGGCACACCAGGCTGGTAAATCCATTCCTCAGTATTGAAAGTAACGTTGTTTTTCTCCAGTAAATTTTCGTTGAGGTAAGTGATAAAGTCTTCTGTATTTGTAGTGGAGAATGCATTTTTCTTAAAATATGATTTTAAGAAAGCATCCATTTTTGCTCGCCCTACGCTTTCTTCTAGCGTGCGTAAAAACAGATAGCCTTTGTCATAAGCGATGCTGTTCATACCATCATCTGGATTGCGGCCTTTTAGATCTAGTTTTAACTTTGTGTCATTAGGTGACTCACTCAATGCTTCTAACTCGTCTTCAAGATCCTGACGACCTATTAATGCAAGCATATTAGCTCGGTCCTTACCGTAAAGCGCTTCCATAATTCTAGTTTCAAAATAAACGGTAAAACCTTCATTAAGCCAGAAGTCATTCCATGTCGCGTTAGTCACTAAATTACCGGACCAAGAATGGGCCAACTCATGTGCCACAAGAGAAGTCAAACTTTTATCTCCTGCAATAACTGTAGGCGTAGCAAATGTCAATCGCGGATTTTCCATACCACCGAAAGGAAAACTAGGCGGCAACACAATCACATCAAACTGTTCCCAATCATAAACTCCGTATAAATTCTCTGCTGCAACGACCATTTTTTCCATATCAGAAAACTCTTCGTGCACCTTGTCCAGCATTGATTTCTCAGCATAAACACCAGTACGTTTGCTTATCGCTTTGTATTCTATATCACCTACGGCAAGAGCGATGAGGTATGCCGGAATAGGTTGTTCCATCTTGAATTTGTAAACGCCATCTGCTGTTTTCTCTTTAGGGTTCTCAGCACTCATAACTGCCATAAGCTGTGCAGGAACTTTTACAGTCGCATCATAAGTAATACGCACTTGCGGACTGTCCTGAATAGGAATCCATGTTCGAGTTAAAATGGCTTGACCTTGTGTAAATAAAAATGGATTCGTCTTGTCTGCTGTTTGTTGAGCGTTGAGCCATTGTAAGGCTTCTGTTTTTGCCGTGGTAGAGTAGGTGACAGCAATTTGTTTAGTGTCTTCTTTAATAACAACGGTTAACGGTTGTCCTAATGATTCATCAAAATCACCTAATTCAAAATCAGTTTCTTCACCATTTTGAGTAACGCTTTCAATTTCTAAGAATTTGCTATCTAGAATGATTTGCGTCGCACCATTATTGAAAATTTCATAAGTTGCCGTACCGCTAATTACTTGTGTTTCAAAATCTACATTAATATCGAGATCTAGATGTGTAGTTACTGCATCATTAGGTTGTGCGTAGGAATGGGATTCTTCTAGGTAGGTTTTACCTATTTCTTCAACTTCATTATATTCTTTGGGTTGGTAGCAAGATGTTACGATGAATAGGCAGGTTATTAGGGTTATTAGGTTTTTCATTTTTAAAAAGGCTTAAGATTATAAAATGTATAAAATCTTAGATTAATTTTTCATTACCGTCACCATACACCTTTATTTCTTGTTTAAATGTATAAAGATAATTTGCTATTAATTTTCTTTCACTTAACTTTTTTTGATTAACTAAGTAGTGACTTATTTTTTGATTAGTAATAAATTGGATAAGTTTAACCAATTCTAAAAAGTTGTAGTCTTTATTGATCCCTATTCTAATACTCTTTTTGATAATGTCGTTAATCTCGGTTTTTAGGGCTTGTTCAATCTTTCCAAGAGAAATACCATTTTTGCTTTCTTCACCTTGTTCTTTAAGTTCCTCTATCGAGGTAGGTAGATCTCCGAATCCTAAAAAAACTTTTGCTCCATTTTCAACTGATTTTTTTCCTAATTGAGCATTAGAATTACAGGACAAAGAAATTATTTTTTTTTCATTAAAAACCTCAATATTATGGATGTTTATGAAATTGTCTTCATAAAAATAACTGTCTGGTTGCTCAGCTTTAATAAGTTCATTTTCTAAAGTGCCGTAATTATCTGCTTTAGCACCATACAAACAATTACTTTTTCCATGTCCCATAAAAAGTAATAATCCATTTCCAGAAAATTTTTTAATAACTTCTAAACATTCCTTGTGAGACCTTTCATTAGGCTTAATACTAAAATAATGTACGCTATCATGAAATTCAGCAAGTAAATGATTTTTTATTCTATCTAAGAAACTAGTTGATTTATCATAAGGATGAATAATTAAAACCTTTTTGCTCATACTTAAATCTTTTCTGTAAGATATGCAATGACTTGCTGAATGATTTCTCTTTTAAACTCAACTCCAAGAATATCATCCTTCTCTAAGATGTCTGCAACTTCTGCGTAAGACATCCCATTAAATTTTTCGGCTATAAAATTATTTTCAAAAACAAAATCAGGATATAATCTTAAGGCTTGTGTTACAATTAATTCTGTAGATTGAATATCATCTTTTAGAAACTTTAAAATTATGGAATCCCTGTCATCTCTATCTAAATATTCGTGTACACTATATTTAATTAATGACTTTATTTTTCCTAATCCCTTTTGTTTTATTATTGCTCTGTCTGGTTCGCTCGGTGTTTTTAGAATTCCTAAGTTAGGTTCAATAATATTTTTAAGAACTTGGTCTAAAACACCAGAGTAAACTAATTTAGGTGTGTACCTAAATAATCTTTTGTTATTAAAATTGCGTAAAAGTTCTACTCCATTAATATCCTCATCATCTAATTCATAATCAAAAGCAATAATGTCGAATACTAGATTTTTGTACCTTTTTTTTGCTTCTTTTTCTACTTTAACGATATCAATTTTCCCTAAAGAAAGAACTTCAGTAAATGCGGTATTCCCAACATCAAATTGTCTGCAATCTAAATCAATTCCTTTATGGCTTGCATCTCTAACCAATTGCTTAATTTCTTCAGTTTGGTCATCGTTATCTATGATTAAACAACTTCTTTTTATCATTTAATTATAATTTCAAAACAGGCACCTTTAAGTTTAATATTATTGCCAATTAATTTAATAGTTCCATTCATAGATTTTAAACCTTCTCTAACTGAGTTTAAACCAATTCCAGAACCGCCATTTGTTGTTGTTATACCTAGTTCAAAGATTTTATTTTTTGACTTTTCATTTTCCAAAAAATTTTCAGCTACACCATTTCCATCATCAGAAAAGAGAATTCTTAATTCTTCTTTTAAAGGATTAGTCATTTCAATCTCAATTAAACTAGCATCTGCTTTTTCAGAATTTGATATTAGGTCGTCAAGAACAACAGACATATCTAAAACACTAAATTTCTTCGTTAATGTCGCATTCTCCTCAATAATTTGAAACCCAAGTTCGTTTCTTGGGTAGATATCAGAATAAATTTCAATGTACTGTTTAATATAAAGTACAACATCAGCTATTTGAGCATTTCTATCTGTTTTAAAGTTGGAGCGTGTAATAATTTTGCTAATCTTATTTGCCTTTTCAGATTGAAACTTAATTGCACCTAAAGATTTTAGTAAGGAATTTTTAGTATAAGAATTGTTTAATATCTTATCATATAAATTATCTATACTACTACTAATTTTTCTCGAAGTAATTTTTATGTTATGTACGAGACCTTTAGCATCTTCGGTAAGCGTTCTAGATGATGTTTTTAAGTAGGTGTTTTTTTCTTTTTCTAATTCTAGTTCTTCTTGAAGTTTTATTGTTTCATCTTCCAATCTCTTGGTTTCGTCTTCAAGTTCTTTTGTTTCTCCAAACTTCTTTTGAAGTTCCGATTTCAATGTGCCTAATTCCTTTTTGAGAAGCTCGATTTGATTCTCTTTACCAGGGAAACTTTCTATCTCATTCTCAGAACTACTTAATTCATTTATTAGTTTAGAAATCTGTTCAGACGAAAGAGCTTTATTATTCAGTTGCCCTACAATTGAGTCTATTTCTGCTTTTGCCTTTTTTGCTTGTTCATTAGCTAATTCAGAAACTAAACCTTTGTTGATTGACAAAGAAATTATTTCATCACTTTTACTATTAATGATTTTTTCTATAACAGAGATTACACGTCTATTTCTGGTTAATAAATCTTCTTTATATTCTTCTTTCTCTTCATTCCAATTTTTATCATTGAGAACTTTACTCTCAATTTTATTTTCAATTTCTTTTGGAACACTATCCCAATTAATCCCTTCAACTACGAATCTTTCTAATCTTCTAAAAGTTTTAAAATAAAGACCGTAAGGGGAATCGTTTTTAGTAAGTTGTTCGAAATGTCTGTTGTTATCAACGCCAGAGCGATTTGAAATAATGAAAAAATTATCCTCATCTTCATCAAACTCAACTCCATTTATTTCAATTCTTCCAATTACTTCGCGTGTCCCTAAAAATCTATTATACCCTTGCCCTTTTCTTAATTCCATGCCTAACCAGTCATTGCCATCATCGCCATAGGGTGGAATTCTAAAACCATTTATAAATAGAAAAATAGAACCAAATTCTTTTGACCTTATTCCTGTTTGTCTTTTGAAATAGGCTTTTGAATATGGATTGAGGTAATAAATATGAATCTCAATATCTTTTAATAAGCTGTAAACGTTGTTCTCTGTTAGAGTAAATATTTCATTACCTCGGTCTCTTAATGTGGTAGTTATAGTTTTTCCATCTTTTGAAATGTTCGCCTTTATGTAGGTTGCTTTAAAGTCCAATTTGTTAAAAATCCTATTTTTAACAATACCATTTACCTTTTCACTTTCTGACAAACCCAATTCAACTTTTTTGAATTCATCAGCTTCAATTACTACATCGAAAGATTCAGCTTCAAAGTTTTGATTTGGATTAATAAAACGTTCAAGCTGCCTTTTTAGTGATTGAATTTTTGATAAGTCCCATTCTTCTCTTAAGTTACTGATGAACAAAGTTGTTCCCGTAACGAATTTTTCAAGCTTAGTTTCGTTGACATATTGTTCAATTGAAATTTCATCTAGTTCGAAATCTACATCCTGAATGTTTTTTTCAATGTCATCAACTTTTTCAAATTCAGTCCAGTCTATTGAAAGTTTTAATAATGGTTTTCCACTTTTCTTAGTGTAAATAACCAAGGATTTACCCAATCTATCGCAGGAAAATCTACCAACTCCTTTATTACCTGCTAACTGCCTGTTAAACTCTTCTTTTTTTGATTTTTTTTCGGAATAAGCAATGTTTAACCATTTGTTGATAAGGTCATATTCTGACATTCCTGAGCCAGTATCACGAAGTATAATTTTAGACTCGTTATGTTTTTTAAAATCTTTTGTAGATACCCCAGTTAATAAATCTCTGAAAATTAGTTTTGCTTGATTTGAACCTGCATCAAAGGAATTTTTGACTAACTCTAAAACAGCGATATTATCATCTGTAATTAAATCTTTTCCAATTATACTTTTTAAGAGGATATTTGTTCTAAAACTAACTTTAGCCATTATATAATTGAGTTTAAAATATGTCCAGCTTGTTCTCCAAACAAAGGTGGTATAGCATTTCCAATTTGTGAATATCTAGGAACTTCTTGTGTTCTTCTCTTTCCGCCTGTGGTATATTTACCTTTAAACTCGTACCAATCGTTAAAGGATTGAATTCTCGCATATTCTCTAACTGTGAAAATTCTAGGTTCACAATAATGCACGTAGTCATCTGGTAAAGTTGTAATGGTTGGAGAAGGAGAGTCTCCAGATAATGGAATTATAGTGCGTTTTTTAAGATTAAATTTTTCTTTTATTTCATCAGATAGCGTTCTGTTTTTATCTGCATACTTTAAGATGTATTTTAATTTTTTAACAGTATGATCTGTATGTTTTGCAAACCTATGACTATCAGGTATTCTTGTGTTTATATCTCCTTTTAAAAGTTTCTGATAACTTGAGTTGGTTTTATTATACAAACTAGTTTTAAACGATGCCGTATCTGGTGAAATAGCTTCATTTTTTCTGAGTAAATCAGAAATAGCATCTTCAAGAGTATTTGTTAAGCCAATTCCCTTTCTAACGAGAAATTGATCTCTTTCTTTTTTTATAGAAGCAAAGAATTCTTCTGGGCTTGTTTGCTCTGCAATATCTTTTCTTATTCCTACTAGAATAAATCGCGTTCTTTTTTGTGGCACTCCATATTCAGAAAAATCTATAAGTCTTCCTTCTACTTTATAACCAAAATAATTTTTATTTTTTGGTGTATAACGCAAAGCTCTCTTTACATATTCAGAATAAACTAATCCTTTCATCTTATTCTTATCAAACTTTTGCGTAAATCCTTTTACATTTTCAAAGAAGATTACTTTAGGTTGTACCTGTCTTATGAACCTGATATAAGATTTAATCAATTTATTTCTTAGGTCATTTTCATTTCTTTTTCCGGCGGTTGAAAAACCTTGACATGGTGGGCCACCTGCTACCATATCTATTTTGCCTCTTAATTCTTTAAGTTCAGAAGGATAATTCTTTATGATCTCATTGATGTCATGATTTGACTTAGGTAACCAATCAGGCCAATCGAAATGATTATTATTTTCTATTAAATTGTGATTAAATGTTTTAAAAGCATCTGGACTTTTTTCAATGGCGAAATGACCTTTCCATAATCCTGAATTGAATAACCCTAACGAGAGTCCGCCGCATCCTGCAAACAAATCAATATATGTTTTTTTCTCGCTCATGTTATAATTTTAGAAACTATTCTAGTATTTTACAAATATATTACCTTTTAATGAGGTTTAATCTTTCACAACCCCAACAATTCTCCAGCAGCATCAAAAGGACTTTTCTCTTTACTCAAAACCTCTTGTTCTAAAACAGCCAGTTTTGCAATCACTTCTGGTCGGTTGTAGAAGTTGGTTTTAATGGCGTCTTCTATGGTCTGGTGGAACCAGTAGAGTTCTTGTGCGTTGCGTTTATTGGTAAAGCTTTGGTTATCGGTTGCGTGTGCTTTATAGTTGTTGATTTCTTCTATGACTTCTGTAATTCCGACACCATTTAAACCGCTACAAGTAAGTACTTGAGTAGGCCAGTTGTGATCTTTGCTAGGCATTAAATGAACGGCATTTTTGAATTCGCGTCTGGCGTGTTTTGCGGCTAGTTGGTTATCGCCATCGGCTTTATTGATGATTATGGCATCTGCCATTTCCATGATACCGCGTTTTATACCTTGTAAATCATCGCCGGCGCCTGCCAGTTTTAGGAGTAAAAAGAAATCGGTCATGGAGTGGACTGCGGTCTCGCTTTGTCCTACACCTACGGTTTCTACTATGATAAAGTCGTATCCTGCTGCCTCACATAAAATAATAGCCTCACGTGTTTTACGTGCCACGCCGCCTAATGTGGTTCCTGCTGGACTCGGTCTGATAAAGGCTTGGTCGCTTTTAACCAGTTCTTCCATTCTGGTTTTATCGCCTAGAATGCTGCCTCGTGAGATGTTACTGGATGGATCTATGGCGAGCACGGCTACTTTCTTGCCATGTTCTATAAGCTGTCTTCCCAGCGATTCTATAAAGGTAGATTTTCCCACGCCTGGCACACCGGTAATTCCTAATCTAAAGGAGTTTCCTGAGTAGGGTAGAGCTTGCTTAATTATTGCTTTCGCGAAAGCGGAATCACCACCAGCTGTGCTCTCCACTAGAGTTATCGCACGACTCAATGCGCTTACCTGTCCTGAATGTAGGTCGTTAAAAAGGCGATTCACATTTACCGCTTCTTTCTTACGTTTTAAATTAGGATTGATATGAGAATTTTGAGACAAGTCGGTGGTGTTTAAAGGCTGATTGATTAACAAATTTAAGTGAAGTTATAAAATTAAATGACGCACTTTAAAATTTCTATACAATACTTATAGGCACTTGAATATTACAGCGTAAATTCTTACGATAAAATCCACCATTTTAAATAATATATGACTTTAACGGCCGTTAAAATTGTGGTCTTATTATCCATAACTAGACGAGGCCAATTTATAAAGTACATTTTTATGAATGATCAATTAATTGAAATAGTAAAAGAGTATTGTAAAAACCTTATCGAGAATAGTCATTGTAAAAACTATTCTTTTCATAACTGGTTGCATACTCGCAATGTCGCTCTTGCTTGCTCTCAAATTGCACAGCAAGAAGAAATGGATAATACCTCTAGAGAGTTACTGATTATTGCTGCTTATTTTCATGATACAGGTAATGCGATAACTATAGAAGGTCACGAAGAGTTGAGTTGCACATTTGCCGAGAGATTTCTCAAAAAGCATGATTATCCAGAAGATAAAATTCTTACCATAAAGAATTTAATTAAAGTGACTAAACTACCGCAGACTCCTCAAAATCACCTAGAACAAATCATGTGTGATTCTGATTTAAGTCATTTAGGTAGTGTGAATTTTATGGATTTAAACAGCAGTTTACGTGCAGAGTGGCAGCACACGATGTCTTTAAATTTTACAGATCAAGAATGGTTAGATTTAAACCTGTCCTTTCTAGAAAATCATCATTTCTATACCCAATATGCACAGTCACAGTTTACTCCTAAATTGGCTTGTAATATTTCTAAGTTGAAAGAAAAATTTGCTTGATCTAAGTAATTAGATTTTACAGATTTAAAAGAGTTTTTTAGATTCCGCTTTCGCGAAAGCGAGATAAGAACCGTCCTTTTCTTCATAAGAGTTGTGTTATTAATTTTTAGTAAAACTTAAAGCGATTTTCCCACCTATAAAAGCCATAGGAATATAAGCTACTACTATATCTAGCACGGTAAACCATAGCGGTCCAGGCAACATGATGTTTATGGCAATACCACCCAATAAGAACAATATACCTATAGCAAGAGCAAATTTCATTTTATGATTTGCCGCGATAAGTGCTGCAATGATAGCACCTACCAGAGTGCCTAATGCGTGTGCTAGAAATGGAAATGTAAAATATTGAGCGTCTAGAGTAGGCATAACTTGTGCAAAAGCCTCCATGTCGCTGGGATCTAAACCTTCTATAGGGTAAATCTTGTGACCTAAAGTAATGAAGCCCATATTTATGGCACTACCTATAAGCCAGCCTGCTATTACGGCTATTATATTTCTAAAAAGAGGTTTCATAATAGTTGGTTTCAGGATTTAAAAATAGCTCTTTTCTTTTTCATAGTTTAAGATTTAATTAAAACACCGCATTGATCCTTTCCGACTCTCGGCTATGCCGAGACCCACCTTTCCTTATCCAAGGAAAGGAGCTTTTAAATGTCAAGAATATAGTAGGCTCCTCGCCTTAGAAAAGGCGAGGACAGATTGGTCTCGCGGCACCAGCCGTGATGCAATCAGGAGTGGTTGAAAAATGATGGAAATCACTAACTAAGTTCATTTTAAACCACAATGCTTCTTAATATCTGATAGTACATGATCTAATTCTTCAAAGACATACTTATTTTCATACCTTAAAATAGTGAAACCCAAATTGGTTAAATCAGCATCTCTTTTTTCATCTTTCTGAAATTGATTAGGTTCATCATGATAATTACCATCTAACTCGATGATCAATTTAAATTTAGCACAATAGAAATCAATAATATAATTTTTAATAGAATGTTGTCTTCTAAATTTTAAACCATGAAATTTTTGAGTTTTTAATTCAGTCCATAAAAATGCCTCAGCCGGTGTTAAGTTTTTACGCAAAGATTTACGATGATTTTTAAGATGTGGTAAATCATGAATAGGTTTCCTTTGCTTCATGATATGAATATAATAAAATCGTCGCGATTATTTCAAACATCCCGTCGATCCTTTCCGACTCTCGGCTATGCCGCGACCCACCTTTCCTTATCCAAGGAAAGGTGCTTTTAAGTATCTGGAGTTTCAATGGCTCCTCGCCTTAGAAAAGGCGAGGACAGATTGGTCTCGCGGCACCAAGCGTGATGCAATCAGGAGTGGTTGAAAAGTGCTGGTATTAAGAAAGGTCTTAGATTCATTTCAAACATCGTGTCGATCCTTTCCGACCAAAACTCGCTACCGCTCATTTTGCCCTCCTTTCCTTACCTAAGGAAAGGAGCTTTTGAGTATCTGGAGTTTCAATGGCTCCTCGCCTTAGAAAAGGCGAGGACAGATTGGCCTCGCGGCACCAGCCGTGATGCAATCAGGAGTGGTTGAAAAGTGCTGGTATTAAGAAAGGTCTTAGAATCATTTCAAACATCGCCTCAACCTTTCCGAGCAAAACTCGCAATGGCTCGTTTTGCCCACCTTTCCTTGTCTAAGGAAAGGAGCTTTTAAGTATTTTGAGTTTTAATTGCTCCTCGCCTTAGTCCCTGATAATTTGCTTGAGCAAATTTCTGGGATGTGTGAGGACAGAGCGAACTGTTATAAAATCATACCATAATGTTAATGATGAAACTTTGAAAGCATTATTGTTTTAACTTTATGTATTGATAAAACAGTTTTACAGATTGTCGGATAAGACCAAGCTTAATTCTTGTATGTTATAGAACAAGAAGATTTATTAGCTAGGATTAAATACAGGTATTGTTGCTGTTTAAATTTTAAATATGATGGAAAATAAAAACCTTGTCTACGTTTTAACTAGAATAACTATAGGAGTAAGTATGCTGGGCCATGGGCTGGTGCGGTTGCCTAAAATCGCAAAATTTAGTGAAGGAATGGTAAAGAAATTTGCCGACTCTATGTTGCCTGATTTTCTTGTTTCTCCTTTTGGGTATGCACTTACCGTTGCAGAGTTTGTAATAGGGATTCTATTAGTACTAGGTTTATTTACTAAAAAAGCTTCAGTGGGTGGTATGGTGGTAATGATCTCTTTAATTTTTGGGAGTTGTTTGGTAGAAAACTGGGCGGTTATAAATTCGCAATTGATCCATGCAGCATTTTTTGCTTTTCTTATTTGGTTTTTACATTTAAACAGTTGGTCTTTAGATAATTTATTCAAGAAATAAACTGGTTAGATAACTTCAGTTTTCTTTACATAAAAAATGCCTCACTTTTCAGTAAGGCATTTTTTTGTTCTCGCTTTCGCGAAAGCGGAAATATATTCTAACTATGCTTTTTTATCTAAAACCCATTGTCCAGAATTGATTAAAGGTAGCGCAGCTTTGTACTTTGCTTCTTTAGTTTCTCCTGTCATAACGTTTTTGATAATCACCTTATCATTACGACCTATTTTAGGTTGGTCGCGAGTGATCGTTTCTGTTACTTGAGGACGTTGTTGCTGTTGACTAGCGCCAGCGCCTACGGCTCTAGCTTTTGCAGCTTGCTCGTCACTATTAAGAACTTCTTCTTTTTGCGTACTCGTCTTTTCTGCTTGTTTCTGTCTTGCCTCGCTTATTGCTGCGGCATCTCTAGATGGTAAATCACCTTTAAACATGAAACCTATTACGTCCTTATTCACTTTGTCAATCATTACTTTGAATAATTCAAAAGCTTCAAACTTATAGATAAGTAAAGGGTCTTTTTGCTCGTGAACAGCTAGTTGTACACTCTGCTTTAACTCGTCCATTTTACGTAGGTGTGTTTTCCACGCTTCGTCTATAATGGCTAGAGTAATGTTTTTCTCAAAGTCAGTTACTAAAGAACGTCCTTCAGAATCATATGCTTCTTGTAAATTAGTTGCAACATTAAGAGTTTTAATACCGTCTGTAAATGGAACAGCGATGCGCTCATAGTTGCGCTCGTCATTTTCCATTACGTTCTTAATAACAGGATATACCTCTGCAGCAGTACGCTCCATTTTTTGCTTATAGTGTTCATAAGCTGCATAGTATATAATATCTGTTATCGTCTTATCATCTTTGGCAGCAAATTCTTCTTCTGTAATAGGGCTGCTCATTGAGAAATAACGGATTAATTCAAACTCAAAGTTTTTAAAGTCTTGAGCTTGTTTATTACCGTTAGTAATGTTCTCTGATATATCATAAATCATGTTTGCGATATCTACCGCAAGACGATCACCGAATAATGCATTGTGACGTCGCTTGTAAATTACTTCACGTTGCGCATTCATTACATCATCATACTCTAATAATCTTTTACGAACACCGAAGGCATTTTCTTCTACCTTAGATTGTGCACGTTCAATAGATTTAGAAATCATAGAATGCTGAATTACTTCACCTTCTTTCATTCCTAATCTATCCATAGTCTTTGCCATACGCTCAGAACCAAATAGTCTCATTAAATTATCTTCTAGAGATACATAGAATTGAGAACTTCCTGGATCACCCTGACGACCAGCACGACCACGTAACTGTCTGTCTACACGACGAGAGTCATGACGCTCTGTACCTATAATGGCAAGACCACCAGCTGCTTTTACCTCGTCTGATAATTTAATATCTGTACCACGACCGGCCATGTTTGTTGCAATAGTTATCTGTCCTGGGTTACCAGCCTCTGCAACGATGTCTGCCTCGCGTTTGTGCTGCTTTGCATTCAATACGTTATGATCTATTCCTGCTCTTTGTAGTGTTCTACTAAGAAGCTCTGAAATATCTACAGAAGTGGTACCTATAAGTACTGGACGTCCAGCTGCTTTAAGTTTAGTTACTTCTTCTATAACTGCACCGTACTTTTCACGTTTAGTTTTATAAACAAGATCTTGTCTGTCATCACGTGCGATAGGTCTGTTAGTAGGAATTTCTACTACATCTAGTTTATAGATTTCCCAGAATTCACCAGCTTCAGTTACCGCAGTACCAGTCATACCAGATAACTTTCTATACATACGGAAGTAATTCTGTAAGGTAATAGTGGCAAAGGTTTGAGTAGCATCTTGAATTTTTACATTTTCTTTTGCTTCAATAGCCTGGTGCAGTCCGTCGCTATAACGACGTCCTTCCATAGCACGACCAGTTTGCTCATCTACAATTTTGATATCCTGACCTTGTACGATATACTCTGTATCTTTTTCAAAAAGAGTATAGGCTTTAAGTAATTGGTTAAGGGTGTGAATACGCTCTGACTTAACAGAGAATTCACGGAAAAGATCTTCTTTCTTCTCAGCTTCTTCCTCTGCAGATAGGCCTGCATTCTCGATACGGTTAATTTCCATACCTACTTCTGGCATAACGAAGAAGTCAGGCTGGTCTTCACCAGATAAGAATTCTATACCTTTATCGGTAAGTTCTACTTGGTTGTTTTTTTCATCTATAACAAAGTAAAGTGCCTCATCAACTTTAGGCATTTCACGGTTGTTATCTTGCATGTAGAAATTCTCTGTTTTTTGAAGTAACGTTTTGATACCTTCTTCACTTAAGAATTTAATTAATGCTTTGTTTTTAGGTAATCCACGGAATACACGTAGTAATTGTTTACCACCTTCTTTTGCATCGCCGTCTGCAATAAGCTTTTTAGCTTGTGCAAGAGTTTGTACCAGTTCTTTTCTCTGTACATTAACGATGTTATCTACAGGAGCTTTTAATACATCATATTCTTGACGGTCACCTTGTGGTACCGGTCCAGAAATAATTAATGGAGTACGAGCGTCGTCTATAAGAACAGAATCGGTCTCATCAATAATTGCGTAGTTGTGCTTGCGTTGTACTAGGTCTTTAGTAGCATGTGCCATGTTATCACGCAGGTAATCAAAACCGAACTCGTTGTTCGTACCATAAGTAATATCTGCAAGATATGCCTGACGTCTTTCTTCGGAATTAGGTTTGTGATAATCGATACAGTCTATAGTAAGACCATGGAATTCAAATAGAGGTCCTATCCATGCACCATCACGTTTTGCTAGGTAATCATTTACAGTAACTACGTGTACACCATTACCGGTAAGTGCGTTAAGGTAAACAGGTAAGGTAGCAACAAGTGTTTTACCTTCTCCAGTTTGCATTTCGGCTATTTTACCACTGTGTAAAGTTGCACCACCTATTAATTGAACATCATAATGAATCATGTCCCATGTGATTGCTTTACCAGCCGCATCCCAAGAATTTTGCCATATAGCATGGTCGTTATCTAGACTAACATAGTCTACTGTACCAGATAATTCACGATCTCTAGCGGTAGCGGCAACTCTTAATTCAGAATTATGGAAGAAACGTTTTGCAGTTTCTTTAACTACAGCAAAAGCCTCTGGCATGATCTCATTAAGAACGGCTTCAGTTTGCTCATAAGCTACATCTTGTAATTGATCTATTTCATTATAGATTTCTTCACGTTTATCGATGTCTTCTTCGTTCTCTGCAGTTTCTTTAAGTGATGCTATTTTAGATAGCGTGTCAGCCTTTGCAGCAGCAATCTTTTCTTTAAATTCTACTGTTTTGTGTCTTAATTCATCAATGGTAAGTTGCTCTAGAAGAGGCTCAAATTTGAGAATTTTGTTTACAATAGGCTGTAATTCTTTTATATCTTTCTTAGACTTATCGCCTACGAATACTTTTAAAACGGAATCTAATAGTCCCATGGTTTTTATTTATTTGATTTATAACAGTTTAAAAAATGCAAACTGCTCGTGCTAATATCTGAAATTAAAGCAAAAAAAAAGCCTCTTTTGGAGACTTTTTATCCGATACTCTGATCGTTAGTATTCGTCCTCATTCCAGAGGTAATCGTCGTCTGTAGGATAATCTGGCCAGATCTCTTGAATAGACTCATATAAGTCACCTTCATCTTCAATGGCTTGTAAATTTTCCACTACCTCTAAAGGTGCTCCAGTACGAATTGCATAATCTATCAATTCATCTTTCTCTGCAGGCCAAGGCGCATCACTTAAATAAGATGCCAGTTCTAGTGTCCAATACATATTTTTACTCGTTAAGTTTTTTGCAAAAATAAACTTCTCGTCGATTTATGCAAGTTATTTTTACTTTGATTTCAAGATTTACAAGAGCGTCTAAGCTTTTGAAAATCAAAATGTTTGCTGAAAATGCTCATCAGTTGCCCCACATTGTTATTTTCTTTTATACAGATGTTACTGTTATCGCGACTTACGAGCGCTAGTTACAGTTTCTGAATAAAATGAAAATCAGTATTTATTTGGGATCCATTTTATCTCTTCGGCTTGTAAATCTTTAGACAATTTACGTGCCAATACAAATAGGTAGTCAGATAGTCGGTTGAGATATCTTAAAACTTGTGGGTCTATAGGTGTGATCTCATTAAGTTCTGACGCTAAGCGTTCTGCCCTACGACAAACTGTTCTTGTAATATGACAATATGACACAGATGGATGGCCGCCAGGAAGGATGAAATGAGTCATAGGTGGTAATTCCTTGTCCATATCGTCCATTTCGGTTTCTAACATGTTTATTTCTTCATCACTAATTTTTGAGATGTTAAGTCGGTCTTTGCCGTTTTTAAGCGTTTCCTTTTCTGGAGGAGTAGCAAGAATAGCACCTAGTGTAAATAAATGGTGTTGAATGAGGTTGATGATTTTACTGGTATGTACTGATATTTCTTGATCTCTTATAAGTCCCATCCATGAATTGAGCTCATCTACAGTACCGTAACTATCTATTCTTAAATTATGTTTAGGTACTCGTGTACCACCGAATAGTGCTGTAGTACCTTTGTCTCCTGTTTTAGTATATATTTTCATTGCGTCGTTTATAAAATCTCTTCTTATAATCTCGTTTCTTGTTGGATCTTTTAAAAGCATTGTTACTAGCAGTGCCTAAAAAATACAACACGGCCATTCCACTAATGAATAAAAACGGAATCATAATTTAGGTTAAACATCAAAGATAGGGAAGTGGTATTCTAAAAGAAAGGTAAGT
Source organism: Nonlabens sp. Asnod3-A02 (assembly GCF_045063755.1). Lineage (NCBI taxonomy): Bacteria > Pseudomonadati > Bacteroidota > Flavobacteriia > Flavobacteriales > Flavobacteriaceae > Nonlabens > Nonlabens sp. Asnod3-A02. Next base: position 20,193 of record NZ_JBEFOC010000006.1, on the reverse strand, counting down.
GGTAAACAAAAAAAAATCTCAAGATTGCTCTTGAGATTTATAATTACATAATCGTATTGTTAGTATTTTAAAGTGATATCAACTTCAAAATTATCATATATAAAATTATCCCCTAAACCAGAGAAGAAACTTTTAGAACCATATTTTACGTCGTATTTACTGCGATCGATCACTATTTGTGTTGTAGCAGTGTCTTCTGTAGTAGTAAGGTCAAAGGTGATGGGGTTTGTGATGCCTTTTACAGTTAAGTTAGCACTAACTTTATAAGGAGAGCTTGTGTTATCTACTTTGGTTATTTTTAAAGTAGCTGTTTCATGCGTTGAAGTGGAGAAGAAGTCATCACTTTTTAAGTGTCCTTCAAATTTAGCTTTAGTACCACCTGATAGGTCTGTAACTTCTATACTGCTCATATCTATAATAAATTCACCACCAGTAAGCTGTTTATTGTTAAACTCTAGTTGTCCAGATTTTAAGTCAATAGTACCACTATGGCTACCGGCAAATTTCTTACCTGTCCATACTGCTGTGCTGGTCTCAACGTTTACTGTTTTTACTTCTTTAGTGATTAAGCTAGTTCCTGCAACAACGGCAAGTATCATAGCTGATTTTAGGATAATGTTCATAGGTATTAAATTAATTGTTTATATGTTATTTGTTTATACAAGTATTAAGGTAAATGTTTTATATTTTTTCTAATTCATTAATTAAAGAGGTCATAGATTCTTCATTTAGACCTTTAGTTATTTCGGCTTCGGCATTGTTTACTTTATTATCTAGAATAGCTAGTACATCTAGTCCTTTCTTTGTGATAGTAAGTTCTATTTGTCTTCTATCATTAGGACATTGTATGCGATCTACATATTTTTTATCGACTAGTTTATCGATAACTCTTGTTGTATTTGAATTTGCGTGAATCATATCTTTACTTACGTCTTGTAAACTTGCAGCTTTCCCTTTGCGACCTCTCAGGATGCGCAATACGTTAAACTGTTGTAAAGTGATGCCTTGTTCCTTAACTGTAGAACTTATGGTCTCAGTGACTTTGGCTCCTTTCTTTATGATGGTAGTTATTAGCTTTCGCGAAAGCGGAACAGAAGAATCATTTATAATCATATTAGTTATTTACTATTGTATTAGTTGTTGGTACAAATGTATTTAAGAATAATTGATTTAAGTATATGAAAATGTTAAAGTTGATTTTACAAAAATGTCAAGAAATATTGCGTAATTTGATTATGACATTTACTCAATAATAAAGATGTTTACTGCGTTATAATTAAAACTAAACTACTATGAAGAAATTTTTAATGATTTGCTTATTGCTTATCGGGACGATAGGTGTAGCACAAACAGATGACGGTTTTGGTATCAAAGCTGGATTAAACTATGGATCTACTGGAGATTTAAAAGAAAATGGAAGTACTATAATCGATAACCCAGATGAAAAGTTGGGATATCATATAGGTGTATTCGGTAAGCTAGATTTAGGGCCTATTTATTTAAGACCAGAAATACAATATACAAAATTGAGTAATGAATATAATGGAGTAACATTTGACTTACAGAAACTAGATGCTCCTATTTTAGTAGGGTTTAATATTATAGGTCCACTACATGTATTTGCAGGTCCATCTTTACAGTATGTAGTTGATACAGATTTAGAAGACGTAGAACTAAGTGATGTGTCAGAAGATTTTACTGTAGGAGCCCAATTTGGTGTAGGAGTAAATCTAGGTAATCTAGGTATAGACGTGCGATATGAACGTGGTTTTAATGACAACGAGGTTTCTTTTATAAATAATAATATATCTATAGGAGGACCGGTAACCATAGATACTAGACCAGAGCAAATTATTGTTGCTTTAAGCTTTAAATTATAACTTAATTTATAATAAGAGTCTGTCTTAGGGCGGACTCTTATAAATTATTTATTTCTCTAGTTAAATTATCTCTAGCTATAGATTCATAAAGGTTATAAAACTCGTCGGTTTTAAAGATGCGATCTTGTTCTAAGAAATGCTGCATCGCTTTTTTACGTGCAGGGTTGTAAATGAATTTAGGGTATATGCTGTATTCCTTTCTTACGTTTTCAGTATATAATTGATAAACGTTTTTTTTATGGCCTAATATGGCAAGGTCTATATCTATAAGTAGATTAGTGTCAGGATCTATTAAGCTGGTTGCATGATTCTTAGTGGCATTAATTTGATTTTTACAGAGCTCTACATGTTTAAAATTAGTTTTAGCAAAGTGCTTTTCAAGAATCAACGCACTTTGATACTCATTATCTTTTTTGGTAGATTTATAAATAGCATCATGGTAGAAAATACTTAAGATTAATGCATCACGGTTTAAAGGAAGAATACTCGATTGAGCTAATTCCTTGAACATGAATGTTAAGTGATCTATATTGTGGTAAAACCTAGAGCTAGAGTTGTATTGATTTATGATATAACTATAGCAATCATTAACGTAATCTATATCATTTGTATAGTTATTTAATGTGCTATAAAATAAATCTCTCAACTTGATTTTACTTAAACTCTATCTTATCTATAAGAAGTTCAAAAGTTTCTTCTTCACCATTACCTATGAAAAACGTTAATTCATCTATCATGGTGTGATGAAAGTTTTCCATATTTAACTGACGGCCTCTATAAGATGGTATCATCTCATCTACTTCTAACTCTATAGTTTCCCACTCTCCAGTAGTAGGGAAAGAGATGATGTAAGAATGATAGTCAGATTCAGTTTCTTTAAAACGTAACTGGTAATTTTTACCATCACCTTTGATTCTTAAGACAGCAATCGATGTGTCTCCTAATTTAGTGTCAGGACAATCGTATTTTACCGATGCAAAACCACCATCATTTTTAAGATTAACCTTACCACTGAAAACAGCATGACCTTCTTCATTAAGTTCAAAAGAACTTTTTGAAGTACCTCCCATTACCGTATCGTTTAAGACACTCCAGTTTTCTAAATCGCTTTTAGAATCAAAATCAAATAATACATTGTTGACCATCATAGGCGGAAAGATAAGGTATAGATTGCTTTACAGTTTCTTATTTTAAGCTCTTTTTTATCCATTATTATCTCTTTAGGTCTTGCTATCGGTAAGATTAAAGATTTAAAATGATTCAAAAGTAAATGTGTAGAAACACATTAAGGATACAAATATCTAAATTTGAATTGATTAGACCTTTATAGTTGTTATAACTTTATGAGATCAACTTAAATGTGCGTTTTTTCCTATAGATTATGTAACTTATAATTATTTCTTTTTTACCCTAGTCAGATCGAGCATGTTCACGGCATTACTCTCTAAGTTTTCTACATTCTTTGATATAAAACGTACACTTTGATCGTAATATAAGGGTACAATAGGCGCATTTTTAATAATTATACTATCCATTTTAATGTATAACTGTTTTCTAGTAGAAGCGCTTGCGGTAGATAACGCTTCTTTATATAAGGAGTCAAAAGTTTTATTTTTAAAATGGGTATAATTAGGACCGTTAGGAGCAAAATTACCAGAGTAAAAGAGCGATAAATAATTTTCGGCATCAGGGTAATCTGCAATCCAGCTGCTTCTAAAAATGTCTAATTGCCCAGCTTTTCTAGCTTCTCTTAATGTAGATGGTGTCATTACATCTACGGCAGTGTTGATACCTATTTTTTGTAATTCTTTTTGAATAAACTCACATAAATCTAGATAATTAGCACCTGTGCTTATAGTTATAGAAGGAGACTGGTTACCAGATGCTGCTATGTATTCTTGCACTAGATTTCTAGCTTGCGTAGGGTTATAGGAGTAGCCTTTTACTATGCCACCACCAGGTATTCCTTTAGGTATAAAACCATGCACTGCTGGTGTACCTATGTTATTACGCAGGTATTTGATCATTTTTTTTCTGTCAAATCCCATATTAATTGCTCGGCGCAATTGCTGACTTTGTAATTCAGTAGTTTTAGAATCTATCTTTAAGCCTAAGTATTCGGTATTTAAAAAAGGAGCTTTTTTTAAATTTACGGTAGGAATGTATTTTTCTTTTAAATCACCACTAGTAGTTAACAATTCATCTTTGTAACTAGGGTCTATGGCATTTATAAAATCTAAGTTGCCTTGAGCAAATTCTAGAAATTCACTTTGCTTATCTGTTTTAAAAGTAATCGCAACGGCTTCTAAATAGGGTAGGGCATTACCGTCTATGTCTTTTTCATGATAGTTATTATTTCTACGCAATACCATCTTTACATTTTCTTGCCACTTTTTTAGATAAAAAGGTCCTGTGCCTATAGGTTGCTCTCTTAAATTAGAGCTTCCGTCTGGTACGACACTGCAATACTTCATGGTAAGCAAGCCTAAAAAAGCAGGGAATGGTTGCTTTAATTTAATTTCTAATTGCAATGGATCTAAAACATTGATTTCTGTCACATTTTTCATAACAAAGGCACCATTAGAAGCTAGCGCTGGGTCTGTTAATCGTTCTAGAGAATATTTAAAGTCTGTTGCTGTTACGGTTCTCGCTTTCGCGAAAGCGTCATTAAAATAAATACCTTCTTTAATATAGAATTTATAAGAAGTACCAGTACTATCAATTTCCCAGTGGCTAGCAAGATCGGGCACCACTTCTAGCTGATTATCTAGTTTTACTAAGCCATTATAAAGCAGGTTGCAAACCCATATATTACGTTGGTCCTTTGCAAAAGCTGGGTCTAGACTAGTCACATTTGCATGCTCATTATATCTAAATACGGTAGATGTATCTATCTTTTGTTCTTGATTCTGACAAGAAATCAAAGTAAAAAGGGAAAGTAAAACGAGCACATATCTATTCATAAGGTAAAGATATTAGATGCCTTATTTAAAAAATGAAAATAGTCGGTTTATTTAATAATATTCTATAATCAATGTGGAGAACTTATAGATGCGATAAGACTAGGCAGATTAATTTCTTCTATATCATCGACTTCTATAGATGATTCTTTTTTATGGTAAGGTGGATGGGTAAGGATTTGCCAGGTTCCATTATGGTATTCTAATGAAGTAAGGTTTTCTATCCAGTCACCGCTATTTAAATACAGTACTTTTCCTTTGTCATTATAAACCATTCTTTTTTGTGGTTGATGGATATGCCCACATATTACCGTATCATATCCATTTTCTATCGCAAGATCTGTAGCTGTCTTTTCAAAATTTGAAATAAATTTTACAGCACCTTTTACAGAGTTTTTGATCTTTTTAGATAATGAATATCTCTCTTTACCTAGCCGCAATAAAAACCAATTTATAAGCTGATTGAAAACTATTAGAAAATCATAACCATAACCGCCTAGTTTTGCTAGCCATTTACTGTGCTGTATACTGGCGTCAAATACATCTCCATGAAAAACCCAAGTTTTCTTACCGTCTAGATCTAGAATTACTTTATCCACTAGTGTAATATTACCGATTATGGTAGGAGAAAATTTGCGTAACATCTCATCATGATTACCAGTGATGTAGGTGATTTTAGTCCCTTTGCTGGCTAGTTTAATAATGTTCTTAATGACTTTAAGGTGTTCTTTAGGGAAATAACTTTTTCTAAACTGCCATATGTCTATAATATCTCCATTGAGAATTAAATGTGCTGGTTGTATGGATTTGAGATACTGATTAAGCTCTAACGCATGACAGCCATAAGTACCTAGATGTGAGTCAGAAATTACTACGAGTTCTACGGGACGTTTTTTCACAAAATCGGTTTATTCAAAATAAGCAGTTTTTTATTCCATTGGTTTTATCTCTATGTTATCATGTCATTAATTTAAAACTAAACTGTTGATACTATTGTTGGTATCCTCTTTTTACAATTGAGTAAGGAAATACTACAGTTGAGTTAATGCAATTATTCTCAACTAGAAAAGTGCTGCATATTTGTCCTGTCTAACAAATTAAAATAATTACTTATGAAAACTCTTTTTACTACTATTATCGTTTTATTATTTTCTATGGCTCTAAGTGCACAAGAGACTTTTACTTTAAAAGTTACTGTCGATAATGCAAAGAATGACCAAGGTACTATGGTTTACAGTCTAAGTACCGAAAACCAATTCATGAAAGCTGCCCCATTACAATCTGCAACCGTAGAAATTAAAGACGGTGTTGCTGTTGCGATATTTGAAAATATTCCAGCTGGAGAATATGCGGTTATGGTATTACATGATAAAAACGGTAATAATCAAATGGATTTTACAGATCAAGGAATGCCTAAGGAGGCTTATGGTATGAGTAATAACCCTATGAGTTACGGCCCACCTTCTTGGGATGATGCAAAAATTACTATAGAAAGTGATAAAGAAATTGCAGTGCGATTATAATATGCTTACACCTGACCCATCTACCTTTATTAAAGCACATTGGGTCAGGATTATTATTTGTTGTTAATTAATTTAAAACATAATGTTATCGCATTAGTTTGAGAATTAACTTCGTAGCATGGTTATACTTATTACAGGAGCAACAGGTCTAGTGGGCTCAGAAATATCAGAAGATTTATTGTCTCAAGGACATACGGTTCATTATTTAACTACCAGAAAGAGCGCCATAAAAAGCAGCGGTAATCATAAAGGCTTTTTATGGAATGTAAAAGAGATGACTATAGATGCAAAGTGTATAGATGGTGTAGATGCTATCGTGCATCTAGCAGGTGAGACTGTTTTTCAAAAATGGACAGACTCAGCAAAAAAACGCATACTCAACAGTCGTATAGACAGCACTAACTTGCTTTTAAATTTACTTAAAGAGAATGAACATCAAGTAAAGCATGTGGTTACAGCTAGCGCTATAGGTATTTATCCAGATGATCAAGACGGTAAAGCATTGAGAGAAGATGAGATACCACCTACGGCAACAAATTTCTTAGCAGATGTTTGTATCGCTTGGGAAAAAATAGGAACTCAATTTAAAGAACTAGGCCTCACTCATGCCATCGTGCGCATAGGAATAGTACTTTCTGGCAAAGGTGGTGCGTTAGAGCAAATGTCTAAACCGGTTAAGTTTTATGCAGGATCAGGATTTGGGAACGGTAAAATGTGGCAAAGTTGGGTCGCTATAGACGATTTATCTGGTATTTTCATCCACATACTTAATCACGATCTAGAAGGCGTCTATAACGGTGTTGCTCCACATCCTGTAAGAAATAGACCTATGATGAATAGGATAGGAAAAGTGATGGGTAAACCAGTGTTTCTCCCTAACGTACCAGAATTTATAATGAAAGTAATGCTAGGTGAAATGTCTTCTATAGTTCTTGCTAGTCAGCATGCTAGTAGTTCAAGAATAGAAGAAAAAGGCTATTCTTTTAAATACCCAGAATTAGAAGCAGCTTTAAGGAGTTATTTAAAGTAAAGCAATAGCTTAACTATTAAATTGATCCCATTCCTTTTGCTTATTCTTTCTATTAGTTCTAACCATAAAAAATATTACTAGACCGAATAGTAATAAGAATATAGCAACACAAGCAAAGCCACCTAAAATTTCACCTATTTCATAAGCGGTAGTAGAAGAGTCGTCATCTTCATCACCAAAAATTAAATCAAAATTGCCACACGCTGTATATTGATTTTTTAAAGCAAAATTTGGTTGTATCACTATACTATTAAAAAAATCTTCATCCACAGATCTGTCCTTAGTTTTTAAAGGTTGTGTAACGCCTATCTGATAAAGAGTTTCTTTAATCTGGACTAATCGATAAGAATTCTGGATCATCTCTTCTCCGTCTTCATCCATTTCGTTATAGATATAATAAGCTTGGTACACGTCGTTCTCTACAACACGTTTATCTTTGACCACTTTGATTTCCTCATCTTTGGTCCAGTCATTTAAGGTGTTATCATAGTAACTCTTTAACTCACGCCTGTTAGATAGACATATTCTCTCATCTATTCTAGCACGATGTACCATATAAACCACGTCATTCTCTCCATAACCGAACCAGTAGTGAGACTCAATTCCATCTTCACTCTCGGTAGTTTCAAAAAAATCAGACGGTAATTTTATAGTGAGAACAGAGTCTATCTCTACCTGCTCATAATCATATAACGTGTTGATTAAATCAGGATCCATAAACTCTACTTCTTGTGCAGTAGTAGTGATAAAGAAAAATATGGAAAGCGTGGAGAGTAAAAAGTTTTTCATGGAAAAAGTTGAGAGAGTAAAAATACCATCTTACCCATAAATAAAAAAGCCTTGCAATCTAAGATTGCAAGGCTTTTAAAATTAAGACTTTAAAAGAATAATTACTTAGTAGCAACTATGTTTAAAGTTAATGTAATATCATCAGATATTGCTTTGTTAGCAACTATATCAGTAAAGTTACTAGAGCCATACTGGATACCCCAGTCTGTTCTATCTATCGTAAAGTCTTCACTAGTAAGCATCATTTTATCACCATCATACTTTACAGTAACGTCAAAAGCGATTTTCTTAGTAACATCCTTAAGAGTAAGGTTTCCTTCTAGAGTCGTATTGTTATCAGTCGCTTTAAGACCTGTTACTACAAATTTTGCAGTAGGGTATTTAGGAGTATTAAAAAAGTCAGTTTCCTTTCCTTCTACAGTACCTTCTAAGTGTGCTTTTAAATTACCGGCAGCATCTCCTTCTAGGTCAGTCACCTCGATAGAAGTCATGTCTATAGTAAATTCACCACTCTCAACAACATCACCATTTACTTTAACTATACCGCTAGCAAGAGAAATGTTACCAGTATGATCTTCAGTAGGCTTAGAACCTATCCATGCGATGTTAGAAGCTTCAGTATCTACATTAAAAGTAACAGCCTCTACAGTTGCAACAGCAGCTTCTTCACTATCCATTGCTTCTACTTCGTTCTTACTTTCTTTACAAGCTACGGTAAAAGCAACAACTAGAGCCATACCTGCGATTTTCAATAAATTACGTTTCATTATTCTTATGTTTAATTGAATCACAAAACTAAATGTATAGACAAATAACATCGTTAAATCTATATTAATTATTCTCGGTGACATTTTGACACACAAATTTAAATGGCAACACTTTTGCCTTATCGCGTCTAGGTAGGTGAAAATTATTGTGGCTATCTCGCTTTCGCGAAAGCGTAACCCTTAAAAACACCTCGATAAAAAAGTGTTGAATTTATTTAAAATATATCGTCAGAAGATGGCAAAGAATAAAAACGAAAAAGACTTGAAAGATCAGGAAGCACCTGAGGTTGTGGAGCAAGAAGTAACTGAAGAGGTACAAGACGAGCGCAGCGATGTAGAAATTCTAGAAGATCAATTACAAGTAGAAAAAGAAAAATACCTACGTCTGTTTGCAGAGTTTGAGAACTTTAAAAGACGTACTGCAAAGGAGCGTATAGAGTTATTTAAAACCGCAGGAGAAGGTGTCTTAAAAGACATGCTGCCAGTTTTAGACGATTTTGACAGAGCAATGGTAGAGATCAATAAATCTGAAGACGAGCAACTGACAAGTGGTGTAAAGTTAATTGCAAACAAATTAACTAATACCTTAAATAATAAAGGTCTAGAAGAATTTGACGTGAGAGCAGGAGATACCTTTAATGCAGACGTACACGAGGCAATTACTCAAATACCAGCACCTAGTGATGATATGAAAGGTAAAATAGTAGACGTGATTGAAAAAGGATATAAACTAGGAGACAAAATTATACGTTTTCCTAAAGTAGTTATAGGACAATAATTATGGCAGATTTCTACGACATATTAGATATTCAAAGAGGTGCAACAGCGGCAGAGATAAAGAAAGCTTATAGAAAAAAAGCAATTCAATACCACCCTGATAAAAACCCTGGAGATGACGCAGCAGAGGAGAACTTTAAAAAAGCTGCAGAGGCTTATGAAACTTTAAGTGATCCACAAAAAAAATCTCGTTATGACCAGTTAGGTCACCAGGCATATACTTCTGGAGGCGCAGGCGGTTTCGGCGGCGGTGGCGGTGCTGGAGGTTTTGACATGGACGATATTTTCAGTCAGTTCGGTGATATTTTCGGCGGCGGCGGCGGCGGTTTTGGTGGTTTCGGCGGCGGTGGTCGTGGAGGCCAGCGCAGAGTAAAAGGAAAAGATTTACGTATACGTGTCTCTCTTACACTAGAAGAAGCTGCAAACGGTGTCGATAAAAAAGTTAAAGTAAAACGTAAAAAACAAGCTCCTGGAGTTTCTTATAAAACATGTACTACCTGTAATGGTAGCGGTCAGGTTACTAGAATTCAAAACACTATACTAGGTCGCATGCAAACTGCTGCGCCATGTAATACATGTGGTGGTGCAGGACAAATCTTAAATAACAAACCAGCTGGAGCAGATGCTCAAGGAATGATAGCTACTGAAGAAACAGTAACTATTCAAATTCCTGCAGGTGTAGAGTCGGACATGCGTCTTAAAGTTTCTGGAAAAGGAAATGACGCACCAGGAAATGGAGTTAGTGGAGATTTACTTGTTGATATAGAAGTTAAACCACATGCAGAGTTACAGCGTGAGGGGAACAATCTTCATTATGATCTATATGTAAGTGTACCTGAAGCTGTTTTGGGAACTTCTAAAGAAATCCAGACAGTAACAGGAAAAGTACGCATACCGGTAGAAGCAGGAATACAGAGTGGTAAGATTTTAAGATTACGTGGTAAAGGAATGCCTAATCTTAATGGGTATGCTACCGGAGATTTGTTAGTACATGTAAATGTATGGACGCCTCGTAATTTAACTAAAGAGCAAAAAGAATTTTTTGAAAGCATGATGACAGATTCAAATTTTGATCCAGCTCCTGAAAAAGGAGATAAATCTTTCTTTGAAAAAGTGAAAGACATGTTTTCTTAAAGAAAACTTAATGAATTAGAAAAAATAGTATATATTTATGCCAACGAATGGTCAACCAACCATTTGTTATTTTTCTTTTTCATAGCAATTTTTCCCACCTCCCTATTTTTAGGGAGGTGGGTTTTTTTATGACCTTTTGTAATTAATAGGGTTTTAAATTATAGAATCTACATATTTACATGATCTACATATTTTTTTTAACTGGCATTCCTATTAATTTATTCTAAATCTTTAGCAATACCGTAGCGTTCTTGTTAATTTAGCGCAATTAATAGATAGATGGTAAACGCATTAGAAGCAATACATATAAAAAAGGTATATGGGGATTATACAGCATTAAATGATGTATCTATCTCAGTACCCAAAGGAAGTGTTTATGGTTTGTTAGGACCTAATGGTGCTGGTAAAACCTCACTTATAAGAATCATAAATCAAATTACAATGCCAGACGAAGGGAAGATCCTTCTTAATGGCGAGCAATTAAAACCTAATCATATAGAAGATATAGGGTACATGCCAGAAGAGCGTGGGCTTTATAAATCTATGAAGGTAGGTGAGCAGTGCATTTATCTAGCCAGGCTTAAAGGTCTGTCAAGAGCAGAGGCAAAAGATAGACTGACATACTGGTTTGACAGATTAGGTATAGAAGGCTGGTGGAATAAAAAACTAGAAGAACTTTCTAAAGGAATGGCGCAAAAGGTACAATTTATTGTTACTGTCATGCACGAGCCTAGTTTATTGATTTTTGATGAGCCATTTTCTGGTTTTGACCCAGTAAATGCAAATCTTATTAAAGACGAAATTTTAAAATTAAGAGATGATGGAGCAACTATCATTTTTTCTACTCACCGTATGGAAAGTGTAGAAGAAATGTGTGACCATATAGCACTTATTAATAAATCTAACCTTGTTTTACAAGGCAAGCTAAGCGATGTAAAACAGCGCTATAGAGATCGCAAATATGCGGTGTCTTTAATTTGTCAAAATAATGACGTTGCTTTTCAACAAATACCGGTAGAATTTAATGCGCAACCTATAGTTTTATCTGGATTAGATAATACGCTAGATGTTCAAATTCAAATACCTACTCATATAGATGTACCTAGTGCATTAAATCGATTAACACAATTAGGAGAATTAACCCATTTTAGTGAGGTAATTCCTAGCGTTAATGATATCTTCATTCAAACTGTACAGCAACATGGATAAATTGTGGCTCATTATTAAAAGAGAATACCTTAATAAAGTAAGAAATAGAACGTTTATTATCATGACTTTTGTAAGTCCGTTAATATTTGTGGGTGTTGCTTTATTGATAGGATGGTTAACAAGTATAAATTCTGATACGAGTAGAAAAATTGCCATCTTAGATCAAACAGAAGATAATTATATTTCATTATTTGAATCAAATAACCGCAACGAGTATATTAAACTTAATGGTATTTCTAAAGAAGCTGCGATAACTGCAAGTAAAGAAGCAGATTACTATGGTTTGATATTAATAGAAGCGCAAAAAGGACAATTAGCTGACCTAAGTTTCTACTCGGACGACTCTCCATCTCAAGGTTTTTTAGAATCTATTGAAGATAAAATTAATAAAGAGGCTACCGCTAATAATCTGAAAGATGCTGGTATTGATATTAATGTGATCAATAGTCGTAAAGTAACTAAGGAGATTCAAGTACAAAATTTTACAGGAGAAAAGACCAGTAAAATGTCTGGCTGGATTAAAATAGCTGCAGGTGGTATCGCTGGTTATTTGTTAATGATGTTCATTATCATCTATGGTAATATGGTGATGCGATCTGTGATAGAAGAAAAAACAAATCGTATTATTGAGATTATAGTAAGTAGTGTGAAACCTATCTATCTTATGATAGGTAAAATAACAGGAACTTCTTTAGCTGGTATCACCCAATTTATAATTTGGGTAATAGTCGGTTTTATATTAATGATAGTTGCGACCACCTTTTTTGGAGTAGACGCATTTTCTACACCTGCAAATGCAGACATGCTTGCACAAGCACAAGATCCTAATAAGTTTCAGTTAATTGCAAATGACATTGTTCAACTGCCTATTCTCAAAATATTGATTTGTTTCTTTATCTACTTTATGGGAGGTTACTTTTTATATGCATCTATTTATACAGCGATAGGTGCCGCTGTAGATAATGAAACAGATACACAGCAGTTTATGTTGCCGGTAATTTTACCATTAATGTTAGCAATTTATGTAGGTTTCTTTTCAGTCATGGATAATCCTCATGGTACTGTGGCAGTAATATTTTCATACATTCCATTAACCTCACCTATAGTGATGTTAATGAGAATACCTTTTGGCGAGATCGCGTGGTGGGAAATAGCATTAAGTATGTTGTTGTTATACATAAGTATAATAGGTGTAGCGATGCTAGCTGCAAAAATTTATAGAATAGGAATTTTAATGTACGGTAAAAAGACAAATTGGAAAGAGCTGTATAAATGGCTGCGATACTAATTATGAGTTTGAATTGGGATAAGATACAGGAGTTTCTCACTTATGAGATTATATCATCAGGTAAGAATGGAGGTTTTCATTTAAATACCTGGATGCTTATTCTTGCTGTATTAGCCATTTTAGTAACCACACTAATATTGAGAGGTATTAGAAAAGTAGTTACACGCAAGATGGATATTCCAGATAAACTTAAATTTGAGAGTGCCTTTAAATTCTTTAATTACATTGTTTATATAATTGTAATTATATCAGTCTTGCATTCTAGTGGTGTAAACCTGACAGGGCTTTTAACAGCTAGTGCCGCCTTATTTGTAGGTTTAGGTTTTGCACTGCAAGATCTGTTTAAAGATATAATTGCTGGGGTAACTATTTTAACAGATAGGTCTGTTCTAGTAAATGACGTTATTGAAATTAATAACAAAGTAGGTCGTGTCTTTGAGGTGAAATTAAGGAGTACGAGAATAATTACTCGTGACGATAAAATATTGATTATACCTAATCATCTTTTTATGTCAGAAATAGTTTATAATTATACTCAAAACCATCCTAAAACCAGAGAGCAAGTAAATGTGGGCGTTGCTTATGGTAGTGATACCAGATTAATAGAAAAATTACTTATAGAATGTGTCAGTAATCAAAAAGGAGTACTGCAAAGTCCCGAGCCATTTGTCATGTTCAATGAATTTGGCGACAGTTCATTAAATTTTGCGGTTTATTTTTTTGTAAAAGATGCTTTTACAGAGCCTCGTATTAAAAGTGCTATACGATTTGATATAGATAAAGCGTTCAGAGCAAACAACGTGAGTATTCCTTTCCCACAAAGAGATATTCATATTATAAATAAATCTTCAATAAATGAAGAATCTAACAATAGGAAAAATGACTAGATTAAATAAGATTATTAGAACTAGTTGTATAGTATTTTGTGTTTTCGCTTTCGCGAAAGCGTACTCACAAGGAACAGATCTTTTTAGAGCAGAGTACACATACTTTCCTCAGAGTAATTCTGATAACAGTTTTAGAAGATTCAGGACTTTTGTAAATGTACCACTCAAAGTAGGAGAGGCCAGTTATCTCGTTCCTTACCTAGAATACCGAAACGTAGAATATTTAGTTAAAGATAATTTTAGAGCCACAGATTTTGGTTCTGATAGATACGAGAGTTTTCAAGTGGCGCTGGGCTATACATTTCCTATGAAAAATAACTGGCGTTTTGGATCTAGAACCGGTGTTCTAGTAGCATCAAATTTTGATGAGGGAAAAGCACGTAGCGACGACTACTTTTTTGTAGGTAGTGTTTATTTTATTAAAAACGAGAAGAAAAGAGAAGATGGTGGTAAACCATGGCAACTAGTGGTAGGAGTGCAATACTCCACCACAGCTGGTAGACCTTTCCCATTACCGTATCTTAATTACTATAGAGAACTTAATGAAAGCTGGAGTTTTACATTAGGTGCTCCTAAAATGAATCTTAAATATAGATTCAATGAAAAAAATGATGTGCAATTATATGCGCGTCTAGATGGTTTTTATGCAAATATTCAAAATGACGAGCCTACCACAAGAGGTGTTGCAGAAGATGTTTCAATGACCGTTGCAATGTTCGGGCCTGGTTATCAGCATAATTTTACTAAGCATATTTCGGCTTATATTTATGCAGGTTATACATTTATCAATGACATCAGACTTAGAGATGATAATGGTGATGATGTGGTAACACTTAATGATACTAATACGTTTTATTCTAGAATAGGAATAAAGTTTAAAATATAATAATGGCAAATATTCTCCTTATAGAAGATGAAGGCGCGATACGTCGCGTTTTAAGTAAAATATTATCTGAAGAAAGTAAAGATTACAATGTAGTAGAGGCAGTAGATGGTCTAGAAGGTATAGAGTTAATAAAGGATAACGATTATGATCTTGTTCTTTGTGACATAAAAATGCCTAAAATGGATGGTGTAGAGGTTCTAGAGGCTGTTAAGAAAATAAAGCCAGAAATCCCTATCGTCATGATCTCAGGACATGGAGATCTAGATACGGCAGTAAATACGATGCGTTTAGGAGCTTTTGATTACATTTCAAAGCCGCCAGATTTAAATAGGCTTTTAAACACGGTACGCAATGCGCTAGATAATAAAAAGCTAGTTGTAGAGAATAAACGTCTCAAGAAAAAAGTAAGTAAAAACTATGAGATGATAGGAGAAAGCGAGTTAATCGTTATTATCAAAAATATCATTGAAAAAGTAGCGCCTACAGACGCAAGAGTTTTAATCACGGGAGAAAACGGAACAGGTAAAGAACTTGTTGCCCACTGGTTACATGAAAAAAGCGACCGTTCAAAAGGCCCTTTTATAGAAGTAAATTGTGCTGCTATACCTAGCGAGTTAATAGAAAGCGAGTTATTCGGTCATGTAAAGGGTAGTTTTACTGGTGCAAATAAAGACCGAGCAGGAAAATTTGAAGCAGCAAACGGTGGTACTATTTTTCTAGATGAAATAGGGGACATGAGTGCCAAAGCGCAAGCCAAAGTATTAAGGGCTTTGCAAGAAAATAAAATACAACGTGTAGGTAGTGATAAGGATATAAAGGTAGATGTAAGAATTCTTGCAGCGACTAACAAAGACCTTAAACAAGAGATAGAGGATAAAAAATTTAGAGAAGATTTATATCATAGACTAGCAGTAATATTAATTAATGTACCTGCTCTTAATGATAGACGTGATGATATACCGTTGCTCATTAATCATTTTGCAGCAAAAATTGCCAAAGAGCAAGGTAATGCAGCAAAGAAATTTGAGAACAAAGCATTTAAATTATTACAAGAATACGATTGGACAGGTAATATACGAGAGTTGCGCAACGTTGTAGAACGACTCATTATATTAGGTGGTGAAGAAATAAGCGAGTCCGACGTAAAACTTTTTGCAAGTAAATAATATGTATAAAATTCATTCAGAAGAATTCAAGGCATCTACAAAGTTGCAGCTTAAAGAACATTCTACGTTACCTAAGGAGGTGCTTTCAAAAAAAGAAGCAAAAAAGGAACTAGAAAAAGTAAGAAGAGAACTTGCAGATTTTCAGGCGAGACTCTATGCTCATGATAAACATGCAGTACTGGTGTGTTTTCAAGGTATGGATACCTCTGGTAAAGACAGTCTGGTAAGAGAGGTGTTTAAAGATTTTAATGTAAGAGGTGTTGTACAACACAGTTTTAAAGTCCCTACAGATTTAGAATTATCTCACGGTTATCTGTGGAGGCATTATATCGCGCTACCTTCTAAGGGGCATTTTGGGATTTTTAATAGAACTCATTATGAAAATGTCTTAGTTACTCGTGTACATCCAGAATATCTCATGGCAGAGAATTTGCCTGATTTTAATGGGCCAGAAGACGCGACAGAAGACTTTTGGCAAATGCGTTACAATCAGATCAATAATTTTGAAAAGGAACTAACTCAAAACGGGACCTTTATCTTTAAGTTTTTCCTTAATTTAAGTGAAGAAGAACAAAAGAGACGCTTGTTAAGAAGATTGAGAACACCAGAAAAGAATTGGAAATTCTCAAAAGATGACCTTAAAGAACGTAAACTGTGGGATAAATACATGTACTGTTATGAACAGGCTATTAGGCACACGCATACAGACGTTGCTCCATGGCACATTATCCCTGCAGACGATAAACCTATGGCGAGATTATTAGTCGCAAAAATACTGGTGGATGCTCTTACTCAAAAAGAGTATATTCAGCCACCTCAAATAGATGATGAGGTTTCAGGAAATATCAAAAAATACATTGAAGAACTAGAAAATGAATAAACTACATACTATTGGATTCTTTATTTTGTTGTGTTCCGCTTACGCGAAAGCGCAACTAGTACAAACATCTCAAGCAGATTCATTAATGCTTAAGAGTATTTATGACTATAGCCTTACAGAGTCCAAAAGTTATGAGTGGTTAGATTATCTTTCTAATAATATAGGAGGAAGATTATCTGGTTCTATACAAGCTCAAAGAGCTGTTGAGTATACAGAAAAGGAAATAGCAAAATTTGCTTCTCGTACAGAATTACAATCTGTAATGGTGCCTAAATGGACGCGAGGTACTCCAGAATTTGCATACATACAATTAAATGATTTTTCAACTATTAATGTTAATGTGTGTGCATTAGGTGGTTCTATTCCCACTAGAGAGGCTGGTATAAAGGCTGGAGTGGTAGAGGTTACTTCTTTAGAGCAATTAGCCCAAATAGGGAGAAAAGAAATAGAAGGTAAAATAGTGTTCTATAACAGACCTATGGATCCTACAAAAATTCAAACTTTTGA
This sequence comes from Nonlabens sp. Asnod3-A02, assembly GCF_045063755.1. Taxonomy (NCBI): domain Bacteria; kingdom Pseudomonadati; phylum Bacteroidota; class Flavobacteriia; order Flavobacteriales; family Flavobacteriaceae; genus Nonlabens; species Nonlabens sp. Asnod3-A02. Next base: position 2,510 of record NZ_JBEFOC010000006.1, on the reverse strand, counting down.
GGCATACGGTGGCTGTGTAGATCAACGATACAGTGGTGCAGAAGAAGCTGGTAAATACGGTGCTGTAGGTGTCATAGTTAGATCAATGAATTTGAGACTGGACGATTACCCACATACAGGTTCAATGAGTTATGGAGACCTAGATGTAGAGAATTATATTCCGGCTGCAGCAATAAGTACAAACGACGCTGAAAAGTTGCATACTTACTTGTCTCTAGATAAGAATCTTCAGTTTTTCTTAAAACAAGACTGCACAGTTTGGGGTGATGTAGAAAGTTATAACGTAATAGGAGAGATTAAGGGAACTAAGTACCCTAATGAAGTAATTATAGTAGGTGGTCATTTAGATTCTTGGGACTTAGGTGATGGTAGTCATGATGATGGTGCTGGTGTAGTGCAATCTATGCAGGTTTTAGAAACATTGAAAAAATTAGATTACCAGCCCTTGAGAACAATAAGAGTCGTGTTATTCATGAATGAAGAAAATGGATTAAAAGGAGCTCGTGAATATGCAAAACAAGCAAAGGCAAAAAACGAAAATCATATTTTTGCTTTAGAAAGTGATGCAGGTGGTTTTTCGCCTAGAGGTTTTAGCTTTGATGCGACAGAGGATCAAATGAAGGTCGTTCATTCATGGAAAAAGCTTTTCAAACCTTACCTAATTCATTACTTTGAAAAAGGAGGTAGTGGTGCAGATGTAGGTCCACTAAAAGATAGTGGTACAGTACTGGCTGGTCTACGCCCTGATTCTCAAAGATATTTTGATTTTCATCACGCTGCAAATGATACTTTTGATGCGGTTAATAAAAGAGAATTAGAATTAGGAGCGGCTACAATGACTAGCTTAATTTATCTTTTTGACCAGTATGGAGTGGTTGATAATAGCATGGATTAGATGGTTGTATAGATCTTGAATCTCACTACTTTTGCGCCTCTTTACAATTCAAGATGGCACTAAAAGATTATACAAGAGAGTTTTCTACAAACTTAAAAATAGCTGTACCTATTATGGTAGGGCAAATAGCACACTTACTAGTGGCGCTAGCAGATAATGTTATGGTAGGTAAGTTGGGTAAAGCACAACTAGCTGCTGTATCTTTAGGAAATACATTAATTTTTATAGCTCTTTCCATAGGTATAGGTTTTTCATTTGCGATAACCCCACTTGTTTCAGAAGCAGATGCTAAAAAGGATATAGGTAGAATAGGCTCAATTTTTAAGCAAGGTTTTATATTATGTACGATAATAGGTGTGCTATTGACTTTTGTGGTTCTTCTTTGTGAACCTATTTTGTCTATGTTAGATCAACCTAAAGAAGTTGTGGAATTGGCTATCCCTTATATGAGATGGGTTGCATTGTCTTTGATTCCGTTAATGATGTTTCAGGCTATCAAGCAATTTATTGATGGCTTATCAAAAACGGTCTACTCCATGACAGCTTCTATAATAGCTAATCTGATAAATGTATTTTTGAATTTTTTGTTTATATATGGAGAGTTCGGTTTTCCAAGATTAGAGGTAGAAGGTGCAGGGATTGGAACGTTTATCTCTAGAATAGTAATGGTGTTGATAGTTCTAGCATTCTTGTTAACTAAAAAGGAATTGAAACAATACCTCGTTTTCGTAAAGGTCAAATCTACAGGTATTACTACAAAATTGTTAAACCTAGGTTTTCCTACTGCTCTGCAAATGTTTTTTGAAGTAGGCTTGTTTACAGCTGCGATTATTTTATCTGGATTGCTTGGGACTAGTAGTCAGGCTGCAAATCAAATAGCATTGAATCTATCAGCATTAACTTTTATGGTTGGAGTAGGATTAGGTGTGACGGCTACTATTAGAGTCGGTAATCAAAAAGGATTGAATCAATTTGACGAGTTGAAAAGGATTGTCAAGTCTATATTTTTGTTGACCCTTATTGTTGAACTGTTTTTTGCATTGTGCTTCATTTTATTCAGAAATCAACTTCCGTATTTATATATCGATGACTGGGAGGTTGTGCAACTAGCAGCAGGAGCTCTTTTAATAGCTGCCTTTTTTCAACTTAGTGATGGTTTTCAAGTCGTAATGTTAGGTGCACTAAGAGGACTACAAGATGTCTGGATTCCTAGCCTTATATGTTTCGTGTCTTATTGGGTGATTGGTTTACCTATATCATATGTACTAAGTAAGTATATTGATTTAGGCTTGCAAGGGATTTGGATAGGATTATTAACAGGTTTAACTCTTTCATTTGGATTAATGTATTATCGATATAAATATTTGTTGGCTTCTCCTCGAGATGAAGATAATGTCATTTTATAAGGGTTTTCTAACTGAGGTAATGTTTCTTTAATTTTAATATATTGTAAGATGTTGTTTAGTAAAGGATTAATTAATTTCTTTATTTTTATTTCGATTTTATTAATAAAAAGTTAGGAATTTAAATAAAAGGGGTTGTATATTTGCAGCCGCTTAGGAAAACAGCTAAATGTTTAACGAGGCAAATGTTCTTCAGATAGGTTAAAAGATCA
>NZ_JBEFOC010000005.1:0-214333 GCF_045063755.1 Nonlabens sp. Asnod3-A02 | reverse complement strand
TTTCAATGTTGACGAGATCTGTAGTCTCTACGTATATAATAACCTTATTCCTCTCTTTTGTTCTTTCTATTTATAAACCTTTAATTTAGTGATTTCAAACTTAAGACGTATATAGCTCATAGCTAATCAGTTGATTAACCTAAGTTAAGGCATATTTGGAAAGTCGCCAAATTTTTAAATTTGACGATTTCCAATAAAAAAGATAAATAGTAAAATTTAAAAATTTGGCTTGTGCTCAACCGAAAAATAATCGCTAATTTACACGCTACGAGCCATATACAAAACCGTTACCACCAATTAGACCACTCAAATGAAAATGAACTGCAAAAAATGCGGAAATGATATAAACGAACTCGATTTGACTGAAGAGCAAAAGTTCGAGATTTGGGGAATGGTTAAACAAGATTTGAAATTATTTGCAACTAAAAAAATAATTGATGATTTTGGATTAAATCATAAAGAGGCAAAAATTATTATCTCACATATAAATTCGGAATTCGGAAAATGTAATTGCTGTGAAAATGATGAATTAAACTCTGAAAATATAGAATGTCAAAAATGCGGAGCGTTTAATTATAATTTTACTGAACCAATTTTTAATAGCGAATTTTGTTCCAGCTTAGAATATAGTTTAGATTTTGATAATTTAGGAATTGATAATGTAGTTGGATATTGGTGTGATGGTGTTGATTGTTATCCTAATGATTTGAAAAGTTTATCTAAAGAAAATATAAAAAAACATAAGAAAGTAGTTACTCGCGCTTGGATTGGAAAAGGTGGACAAGGAATTTATGAAATGACAATAAAGTTCGGAAAACAGTCAATACAGAATTATTTAAGCGGATTGAATTTGATTGATTGTATTCCTGATGGAGAACCTGAAAAGTGGATTAAAATAGAACCAGAGAATAACAAAATACAAGTATCACTGAAATAATAACTGGTGGTAACAGTGTATAAAAAACATAGGGCATTTGTGGCTTAACCGAAAGTCTGTGCATATTAATGAAGTCCGCTAAATATAAAATTTGGCGTTTATAGTAGAAAAGATAAAAGCAAAATATTTATATTTAGCTAAGTTATAAATTGAAACGATAGTGCTTATTAACTGCCCTACGTTTCTTATACGTAGACGTTGCCACACATTTGAAAACATCCAGCTAAAGAATAATATTTTATGAATGAAATTGAATTGTTAAAGGAATTAATAGACAAAAAAAGAATAGCTCACGATTTACAATTAAGAATAGAAATTTGGACTATAGAAAATGACAGAATTCGTTTTGTACAAGAACTTGATAATGTAAGTGCAGAAATTGAAGTATTAGAAAACCAAATTGTTGAAATAGAAAACAAAGCCTATAGTCGTGAAGCAAGGTCTAGTATGATTGACCAATTTGAAAGATATATTACTGAAATCAATAGAGCAAACCCAGCTTTAAGCCTTTCTCGAAATCAAGGATTAATAGTTGAAAATGAATTGTTTTCTGGAATTGTGAGAGATATAAATTATTTGCTTGTCGATAGAGTTTTTGGAATTCACATTCCAGCATATTTACAATACACAAATGACCCAAATGATTCCGTTAGCATTCCGGAATTAACTCAATTTTTAAGAAATGAAATTAATATTTTGAGACAAATTGAAAATCCAAATTATCTAATTCTTTGGCAGTATAAGGATGAGTTCATCGAAAGAATTAGAGAACAATTTATTGAATAAAATGCGAGATGAAAAAGAAATTTTAGCTGAACTAAATCAATTTTCCTCTCATTCTGATTTTCTGACTGTTTTACTCTATTTGGTTGGAGAAAATCTAAACTGTTCAACTGACCAATTAGCAACTAGAAATTTTAGAGCTTTACTTAACGAAAATGAAATAACTTTCTTATTTGGGATTTGGTTAAAGAACAGACATAAAAAAATACCAAGTACAGAAAGTTTTAAGATAAAGGCAGAGAAAGTCCACAAACTAATGGACGAATATCATTTGACCTTTTTAAAGCATTTCCCAAAAATTGGAGAATTTGAAAATTTTCATTTAGAATTTAGAACAAATCCAGCCTCTGTAAGAGAAACTGTTTTTTATGCACCTTCGGGAGCTTATGATTATCAATTTGTTTCTTTTTTAGAAACAAAATATTCGAAAGATAAAGATTGGTTATTAACTAATAAAAATTTTAGTTTAGAAGATGCAAAAAACCTTTACATCAGTTTAAAGTCTATCCTAAATTTTAAATTAAACGTTAAAGATTTTGGAGATAACTACATCGAACTTTATAGTTTTAATTTCAACAATTATATTTTTAAAAAGAATCCAAATTTTATTAAAATTTTAGATTCTTTATCATTTGGAGAAAATGAGGTGCTGAATGAAAACTATAATAGTATTGGCGACTTAAATCAATTCAAAATTCGACCAGTAATTAAAACTGATAACAGTTATATCATTCCATTACCTTATACAGTTTCAGAAGCTATTTATGATAGCCCTTTCTATTGGATGATTGATGACAAAAAATATCGGAATAAAGCACAAAAAAATAGAGGAGACATAGCTGAACATATTGTAGCTAAATTACTTTCAAGAAAAATTGATTCAAAATTTATTCATTCAGAAGTCGAAGTGAAAGAAGTAAAAGCGACAACAGTAACTGATATTGATATTTGCATTGTAAAAGATAATAAAATGCTCATTTTTCAAGTCAAATCTAAAAGGTTGAGTCAATTATCTAAAAACGGAGATATTGCCACGTTCGAAAAAGACTTTAAACTTGCAGTTCAAGACGCACACGAACAAGCTATATTACCTTATGAATTAATTTTAAGCAATAAATGTTATTTTCAATATAAAGATAGTGGCGAAAAACTTGAACTTCCAGAAGTAAACGAAATTTATTCGGCTTGTGTAGTTCTTGATAGTTATCCTGCAATTACAGCTCATACTAGATTATTTTTTCACAAAGAAAAAGTTACGCCAATTACTATGAGTATTTTTGACCTAGAAATAATTATGGAATACTCGAAAGGTTTTGACACTCTTTTTGATTATTTCAAAAAACGAACTCAAAATTCAAAATACTTTATTGCTGATAGTGAACTTGGTTTTTTTGGTGGATATTTAAGAACCAACCTTCAAAAGAGACCAGATTCGGATATTGTTGCATTTGATGCAGATTTTGCTCAAAGATTTGATTTAGATTATTATAAGCCATTAATGGAAAAGTATGAAAGAAAATTTCCTGAAACCATTAAGAACATTGGCAGGAATGATTACTGCTTTTGTGGTAGTGGAATTAAATTAAAAAAATGTTGCGGATAAAAAAACGTGTGGCAACACCGTGTATAATTCATTGCTAGTTATAGCCTACTTACGAAAGTCCTCGCGGACTTTCTATCTGTGATTTATTTGCTAACTTTAGTGCTTAAAGACGCAACGAAATCATACACAAACACGTTGTTCGTCATATTAGGAAACCTCGAAACATATGGAGATTTTAAAATTAACAGTAACTTCTTGCATTCATTTAATAAGAAGTGATTTAAACGATTTGAAACCTGAATCCTTAGGCTCTGGAGTAATTGTTAAGTATAAAGAACGCTTTTTTATGTGTACCGTTTCACATTTTTCGGATTGTGAAGGGCAAAACGTAGGCATCGTAACTGGTAGAATAAAAGACAATCAAACAGAAATGTATTATTTGGGAGAATTCTCCTATTTAACCGAAATTGACTTTAAAGGAATTCCAGATGCTCAAAATTTGGAATATAATTTAGAAAATCCTGACAAAATCGGAACAAAATTAGATGTTGCGTTTAGAGAAATCCCACTTTTGGATAATATTTTACAACAAAAAAGGGTTTTTGAATTAAACCATTTGGGCACTATGACAGTTGAAGAAGGCGGAAAAACAATGCTTATTGTCGACGACGATTATCAAATTGAAAAAGATGAACATTGTAGCTTTTATGGAAGAATAAGACCAAGTATGGTTAATGGTATGTTAGATTTTCAAGAACAATTATATTGGGGTTTGACAATTAAAAACATTGGAGAACATTTTATCGAAATGGATTTAGGAGAACCAATCAAAGACCACAATAGATTTAGAGGTTGTAGTGGAGGACCAATAATTGATACAAGAGGAAGACTTATTGGACTAATAACACACGGTGGAGAAACAACCGAAAGTAGTATTTTTGGGTTTAGATTTGATAAAATAAAACAATGGATTGACTTAATGTATTTCCAAGAACCGTTATCATCAATGTGAAAAATATGACGCACAACCACGTATAAAAACAATAGGGCAATTGGTGCTTAAACCAATGTTTCAAGCACTTTTTCGAAGTCGCCAAATTTTTAAATTCGGCTTATTGACAGAGATATAATAATAAAAAAAAATAAAAATTCGGCTTGTGTTTAATCGAATAGTAGTCGCGTTTTTTCCGCCCTACTGTTCTTATACAATTCCGTTGTGTGTAATTTAAAAAAATGACCGAATCTGAATTAAAAGAGCTAAAAAACATTGAAGAATTTAATTCTATCGGTTATCAATATACAATTATGTATATGGCAAAGATTCATTCGCAAGCTGAGTTTTTGTTTGCAAAAGTACTAGCACTTCGCGGAAAGGTTTATTCCAATTATGAAGCATCGGAAATAATTGAGGCTTTTACTATAAAAACAATTTGTGATTGGGAATGGTATGCTGAGAAAATCATTATTGAGTGCTTAAAAGTTGACACTTCACAACTCTCTTTACAACTAGAACTAGACTTGCCAAAAACCATAAGTAATGATGAATGTATAGCTTACCTCAATGGTTTAGGCTATTTTGACTTAAAGAACGCAAGTAATTTAAAATCAATTGCTAAAAAGATTCTAACAGAAAAATTAAACCCATTTCTGAACATATCAACTGAAGCTAAAAATCATATTGACGATTTTTATTCATTTAGAAATTATGTGGCTCATAAAAGTAATAAATCAAAACGCACTTTGATTAAGACTTATTCAAAATACAATCAAAGTAAATTTATAGAGGTTGGAGATTTTTTACTTTCAAAAACGGATGAAACAAAAAATAACATAAGATTTCAAGACTTTGGTGGTTCTTTTTGGTTAGCATCATTTAATATAATGGAATTTGCGTATCCGAAAATGTACAAATGGATAGTCCAAGATGAAAAAACGTACAATGAAAAGTGTCATTTGCGATTTAGTTATTTAATGGAAATTAGTCCAAACAAACCAAAACAATAGAAAAATTATCTAGTAAACATTTATGAAAACACCATTATTAAAAAAATATATTGATACTCTCGCTTCATTGAATGACCAGTTATGTTTTTTTCAATTTAATCGCAACGAATTAATAAAACGTTTGAAACAATTTGGAGGCGAAGAAGGAGATTTATTTACGCCTGATTTATTTCAAGATAATATAATGGCACCTCGAATAAATGTGAAAATAAAAGATTTACCATCGTTTCAAGAATTAAATCAAAAATTCACTTTTGGCGCTTATATTTCCACTAGTTATGAAGTCACAAGCTACTATCTAAAGGATAGTCTTGATATTTTGAGGCTATTCAATCCTAGTAGTTTTGTTTCTACAAATGACAACCAACTTGAAGAAAAATATATACTAACATTAACATCCTCTGGTTGCTCTGTTCCTTCACGAGAAATAATTGACACTATAAAATATATTAGACTTAGGAGGAATCTATTCACTCATCTTTCTGAATCAATTTCACCACAATTAAATAGCTTAATTATAAGTCAAGGAGCTAATCTAAATTCATATTGGACAAGTGCTTTAACTGATTTAGATTTTCAAAATACAGATGTCCTAAATTTTGAAGAAGGTGAATCAATCGATTTAATAAAACTACTTCGTATAATAGTTGAAACTCTAGATTTGAACTTAGCACAAAACCTATCTGAAATTGGAATGATAACTTATTTAGCAAAAGAACAATTTGAGTTAAAACCTCAGAGAATTAATGCAGATATCGTTGAACAAAGGATTAGAAAAATTAAAAAAATAGGAAAAGCTGTTTTTGGAGTGAATTTAGTGGATAATGATATTGAACCAATAGTCAAAACAATCGGTAGACGATAAAAACTACACACAACAAAGAACTGTGGTAAAAAACAAGTGAATTTCACTTAATTTCTAACCAGTACACTTCTATATCCGTCATCATATATTAATCCTGATTTTGCTATGGCAAAAGCCTGTTTTAAGAGCTTATTACAGACAGTTATTAAAGCTAGTTTTTTACTCTTTCCTTTGGCAACTATTCGATCGTAAATTGCCTTGCATGCTTTGTTGTATTTACAAGCATTAAAACTGCACATAAACAGTAGGTTTCTTAACTTCTGGTTACCTATTTTACTTATTCGTGCTCTTCCATTTATGCTCGTTCCGCTTTGCCTTATTATAGGCGTTAATCCAGAATAACTGCATAGCTCATCACTTACATCATGCATAATTAATTACTGGCTTCTCGCCTACTTACTAAATTAGGTGCTTAAAACACGCAACAAACCATATACAAACACGTTACCTGCAAGCAAAAAAATAAAAATTGATAAAAGCATTTACATATAGAACTGAGTTAGGCGAAAAAGAATTTAGCCAAACTATTTATGCAAATTCTATAACTGACTCAATACAGATTTGGATTGACCACATAAATGACTTAAAAAATGAAGTTTACTCGTTTGACCAAAAATCAGTTGAATCAATAGAAACGCAATTCAAAAGCGGAAAAATTAAATTACAGAAAAATCCTAGTATTATCGTTTACAAACTAGATGACAAATATCAAATCACTTATATAAACGAAAACAAGAAACTTGAACCAGATTTTATTGCTGAACTTGAATTTATGACAACCGAAAATGGCGGTCGGAAAGGATATGCTTATTCTGGATATCGACCCATTTTTAAACTGATAGATAAAAAAGAAATGACTTCTGCAAATCTGATATTTAATGACAAGCAAAAAGTCTTTCCTGGAGACAACGTAATTGCGTTAATCAATATATTATGGACTGCGGAATTTGAAAATTTACTCTATCCTGAATTGGAATTTGAACTACTAGAACCGCCAAGAATAATAGCAAAAGGAAAAATAAGTGAAATAGTGAATAAAAAACTGAATAAAGCCAGCAGGTAACACTATATATAGCAAATTGGGCGATTAGTGTTTAATCGAAAGGTTGTTGCTTATTTGCAAAGTCACCAAATCTTTTGATTTGGTATTAAAAGGGAAAAATTAAAACAAAATAAAAAGATTTGGCTTGTGGCTAAACCGAAAGTAATCGCTTATTTTCTGCCCAACTTGCCATATATTTAACGTTGTACACAAGCAAAAAAAATATGAGCATACCAAAAGTATTTATTTCCTATTCACACGATTCATTAGAACATAAAAAATGGGTCAATGATTTAGGGACAAGATTAAGGAATAATGGAATTGATGCAATATTAGACCAATGGGAACTTCAACCTGGTGATGATTTACCTCATTTTATGGAAAACCATCTAGCAAGTGCTGACCGAATTATAATGATATGTACTGAAACATATGTCCAAAAAGCGAATAAAGGTCAAGGAGGTGTTGGATATGAAAAAATGATTATAACTTCTAACCTCTTGAAAAATATTGACACAAATAAAGTTATTCCAATAATTCGCCAAAATGGATCTAATGAAATACCTACATTTTTAGAGACTAAGCTTTATTTAAATTTTTCAAAGAATGCGGATTATGAATTTAATTTTGACGAGTTGATAAGGACAATTCATCAAAGTCCATTACTTAAAAAACCAGAAGTTGGGAATAACCCATTTGTTGGGAACAAACCAACTTTGAAGGAAGAAAAGGCTAATGATTCTATGTTAGAATTTATGCATTACATTGTGTCTAAATTTGAACAAACTACTGAACAATATGTTTTGTATAGTCATACTGTTCAACAAATGAATATTTCGAGAATATATCTTGACTTAATAATCGCTGAAGCTCAAGAGAAAGGTTTAATAAGGTTAGATAATGCAGGAGATATAATTCTAACAGAAAAAGGGAAAATGTATGCTATCCAAAATGATTTGACATCATAAGCCAGTGTACAACAAAGAACTGTGGTAAAAACAAGCGAATTTCACTTAATTCATTCAAATACAATACGGTACATATTATTAGTTTTCCCAAAAACAATACTTTTATAAAATCTATGATGTTAACTTTAATATAAAAACAGACAGACTAGTCTGTTTTTGTGAATTTAAAGTAAATTTGTATTATGAAACATGCCGAAGTAAAAAATAGAATTATAGAAACAGCTTCCTTTTTATTTTATAAAAATGGCTATAACTCTACTGGTATCAATCAAATAATTGCCGAAGCTGGAATTGCCAAGGCTACTTTATACAATCATTTTAAATCAAAAGAAGAAATTTGTCTGGCTTACCTTAAATTCAAAAACATTAACTTTTTGACAGATTTTCAAAGTTTTACTCAGTCTAGAAAGAAAGGCAAAGACCAAATACTCGCCATATTTGATTTTCTTAAATTATTCTATCAAGATAAAGACTTTAATGGCTGTTGGTGTATTAAAACAGTTTCAGAAATCCCTAAGGATAATGAAATTATAAGAAACGAGATACAATCTCAAAAAAATAGCTTTATTGACATCATTACTCAATTAGTAAAACACAATATAGAAGGTATTAATGGAGAACAAGTCAATTCATTATCTAGACAAATCTATTTACTCTATGAAAGTGCTGTGGGAGAAAGTCATCTACATCAACAAGACTGGCCTATCATAGAGTCAAAAAAATTGTGTGAAAAAATAATAGCTTAAAAAATTTTATAAACAAATAGACAGACCTGTCTGTCTTTAATTAACAATTAAAGTAAACAAAATGAAAGAATTTGCAAACAAAGTAGCCTTAGTAATAGGTGGAACAAGTGGAATCGGTAATGCAACAACAAATGCTTTATTAGAAGGTGGTGCTACAGTGCACGTAGTAGGAAGAAACACTAATAAAATAGCCGACGCTGATAATCTAATTAAACACACAGTTAACATATCTAATACTACCGAAGTAGCATCACTTATTGAAAGTATAGATGGTTTAGACAACTTAGATTATTTAGTAAATGCTTCAGGTATTTTTGGACCTAAACCATTTTTAGATCACACTATGGAAGATTATAACTCTTATTTAGACTTAAACAGAGGTTTCTTCTTTATTACACAAAGTGCAGCTAAAAAAATGAAAGCAACACAAGGAGGTTCCATCGTAAACGTAGGTTCTATGTGGGCAAAACAAGCTGTAAAAGCAACACCATCTACCGCATACTCTATGCAAAAAGCAGGACTACATTCCTTAACACAACATCTAGCTATGGAACTAGCAGATGATAACATACGTGTTAATGCTGTTTCTCCAGCTTTAGTAAACACACCTGTTTATCATAGCGTTTTTGGAAGTGAAGAAGCTGCAAAAGAAGCCTTAGTAGGTTTTAATGGTTTTCACCCTATAGGTCGTTTTGGAGAATCTAAAGATATAGCAAACAGTATAGTGTTTTTATTATCTGACAAAGCTGCTTGGGTAACAGGTGCTATTTGGGATACAGATGGTGGCGTTATGGCTGGTAGAAACTAAATAATGTGAATAAAAGTCATCACCGGTACAAGTATCGGTGATGACTTTTTACATACCTCCTTAATTATACGGAGACTTAAATCAAAATCATGAAAAATATTATTCTATCATTAAGTATTGTTTTATTACTTATCTCTTGTAAACAAGAAACACCATTAGTAACAGACACTGCAACTAGCGCTACATTATCTAGTACTCCACATCAAGAAACGAGCGTAGCATATAAAACACTAGAAGTTAACGGTATCAACATAGCTTATAGAGAAGCAGGTAATGTTAATAATCCTACCATCGTTTTATTGCATGGTTTTCCTGCCTCATCTTACCAGTACAGAAAAGTACTATCACAATTATCTGATGAGTATCATTTAATCGCTCCTGACTATCCTGGCTTTGGTAACAGTGATTTTCCAGAATCAGAAACATTTGATTACACATTTGACAATATCGCGACTGTCGTAGATTCCTTTTTAGAAAAAAAAGGTATTAATTCTTATGCCATCATGATTCAAGATTATGGTGCCCCTATAGGTTTTAGACTTGCAACAGCACATCCAGAAAGAATTACGGCTATCATAAATCAAAATGGAAATGCATACGAAGAAGGTCTAGGAGAAGCCTGGGCTGGAATAAGAGCTCTCTGGGAAAACAGAACCGAAGAAACCGAAGATGCCTTATTACCTGCATTTACTTTAGAAGGTTTAAAATGGCAATACACACATGGAGTTAGAGATGTAGAAACTGTAGATCCTGATAGTTATAATTTAGATTATTTAAGATTATCTAGACCTAATGCACATGCCGTTAACATAGATTTGTTTTATGATTATCAAAATAATATAAAACTATATCCACAGTGGCAACAGTATTTAAGAGATAATCAACCGCCGTTATTAATAGTTTGGGGTAAGAATGATGCCTTTTTCCCTGAAAGTGGTGCCCAAGCGTTTAAAAAAGACGTAAAAACAATAGATTATAATGTTTATGATACAGGTCATTTTGCACTTGAAGAAGATGGTAATGCGATAATTAAAAAAATAAGAGAATTCATGAAAAATCAAAATAAATAGCAATTTAAGATGAGAAAATTTGCACTAATCATAGTGGTGATCACAGCATTTTTTGGATGTCAGGACAGCACAAAAATCACCGAAAAAGAATTCTATTTACCACCAGCAACAACCTATAATTATGTAGAAGTGGATAGTGCAAAACTCTTTTATAGAGAGGCAGGAGATAAACATAATCCCACCATAGTATTATTACATGGTTACCCTTCTTCCTCACATTCTTATAGAAACTTAATTCCCATGCTAGCAACTAGGTATCATGTTATTGCACCAGATAATTTAGGATCTGGTTACAGTACACATTTTGACCCTAGCACTACTAACTATACGTTTGATTTACTGGCTTCTTACATGGAAAAACTGGTCGATAAACTAGATATAGAGAATTACGTTATGTATATGCAAGACTTTGGCGCACCTGTAGGTTATCGCATGATGATGAATAACCCTAAACGTGTGGATGCTTTAATCGTTCAAAACGCAAATGCATATCTAGAAGGACTTACTCCTCAACGACAAGACTTTTTTAGGACAGCACAAACAGATACATCGACAGCAAAGCATGATTTTTTATACAGCCTAACTAGTAAAGACGCTATCATAAATAAGCAGTATTTATTTGACCTAGACAGTACAAATAGGAATATTCAAAGTCCAGATGCTTGGACACACGATCTGGCCTTCTTAACGTCAAAGAAAGATAGAGAGATTCAGGTACAGTTATTTAAAGATTATAATACTAATTTGATAAGATATCCTACATGGCAAAAAATGCTACGAGAGCAACAACCTAAAACCTTAATAGCCTGGGGTAAAAAGGATTTAAAATTTAATGCAAATGGTGCCAGAGCTTATTTAAAAGATTTACCTAATGCAGAGTTGCATCTTCTAGATGCTGGTCATTTTGCGGCCGAAGAAAAAACAAGTGAAATTGCAACGCTTATTCTAAAGTTCTTAGCTAAAAATGAAATAGAATAGAACTTTAAAAACACCTATTCCACTACTCCGTTCTTGATTTAAGATGTGATTATATATATTAACTACTCAAATTTTAAATCTTTATATAAGAACTACCTTTGCATTTTTACAAATAAGAGAATAAAAGAGTATTTAAATTTATACAGTAATGGATTTACAGGTAGGTGATAAAGTAAAATTAATCATAGAGAGAGAAACACCTCTAGGTTATAATGTTTTAATTGAAGGCGAGATAGAAGGATTACTCTATAGAAGTGATGTTTTTTCTGAAATGGAAGAAGGCATGGAAGGTATAGGTTTTATTAAAAACATAAGAGAAGACGGTAAGATAGACGTATCTCTTAGACCTCAAGGCTATCTTAATGTTATAGATCATGACGCAAATATTGTTCTAGAAGCGCTGAGAGAAAGTCCAGATGGCTATTTACTAGTTACTGATAAAAGTGCGCCAGAGACTATACGTGCTCAATTTAACATGAGTAAAAAGTCTTATAAAAAAGCACTAGGTAACCTTTATAAAGAGAAATTGATCAACATTACCTCAGACAGAATAGAGTTAATCAACTAGTTCTATACAGTCTATTTTATGGATATAGAAAACGATTTGTTCTCTATTAATTCTAGAAAAGTACTTAAATATTTAAAAGCTTATGAATCAAGAGTGTTTTGATTTATGAGCTTTTTTGTTATCTCGCTTTCGCGAAAGCGGAACTAAAACCACACTTAATCAATTATAAATAGTAAGTTATATTACCTAAATAACGAGCTTAAAAAATCTACTATCTTACAGTGAGATAAATAGCAAGAATATAGAAAGGCATTTTTAAAAATAGTAATAAAGACTTAAAACGCGGTGCTCCCCTATTATCTTTGCTACAATAATGAAAATAAAGTCGAGTATATGGATAATAATGAGGTGATAGAAAAGGTCTTTGAGAAGGTATCTAAGATGGAAAACATAGGTAATCTAGCCTCTTATATACCAGAACTAGCCACCATAGATGCAGAAAAATTTGGTATTCATATCGCCACTAATTCTGGGGCATCCTACGGTAAAGGTGACTTTGATGAAAATTTTTCTATACAAAGTATAGCAAAGGTACTGTCCTTGTGTCTGGCCTATAAAATACTGGGAGAGCGTATATGGGAAAGAGTCGGTGTAGAACCATCTGGTACCGGTTTCAATTCTTTGATACAATTAGAAAACGATAATGGAATACCTAGAAATCCATTCATAAATGCAGGTGCTATAGTTGTTGCAGACATTTTAATAAGCCATCTAGACCATCCTAAAGAAGATCTACTAGCATTTATAAGGAGTATGTCTCCTAATAAAACGGTAGATTATTGTGCAAAAATATCATCTTCAGAAAAAACGATAGGTTACCGCAATATCGCTCTATGTAATTTTATAAAATCATTAGGTAATATTAAAAATGACCCTAATGAGGTGCTGGATTTTTACTTTGATATTTGTTCTCTAGAATTAAGTTGTAAAGATTTATCTAAGCTGTTTTTATTTTTATCCAATAAAGGAAAAACGGTACATGATCAACTAGAGATACTCACTAGAAGTCAGACTAAAAGAATTAATGCACTCTTGCTTACCTGCGGCTTTTATGATGAGTCAGGAGATTTTGCTTTTAAAGTAGGTTTACCTGGTAAAAGTGGTGTAGGTGGTGGGATTATTGCTATTTACCCTAATGAATATACCATAGCTGTGTGGAGTCCCAAATTAAATTTAAAAGGGAATTCTTATAGAGGTATGAAATTTCTAGAAGCATTTACCACATTATCTGAGGTTTCCATTTTTTAAATTTAGTAGGACGTGCGCTTACCTTAACATTAGAATTACCTTTATAAAATTATATGGAGATGGATATGGGTCTCGCTTACGCGAAAGCGGAATCTTAAAAATAAAACATCCCAGAACCAGCAATCTCATTCTCAAAAGAATTTGAAACATGGGAATAATTTAACTAAAATTCCATTTTCTATATCAGATTTTGTTATTCATTTGTTGTGCTGTTAGAAAACACCATTTTCTATAGATATAAATTTTATAATCAAGCATTTATTTTATTTTGAAAACGATTCAACATTTCATTAATTTCATAGTCCTATCGGTACTTTTTATAGTATCCGTTAGTGCTGGAAATGTAACGTTTTCTGATCATTTAATCGAGTATCCCATAGAGGACACCGCTACAGTGCAAGCTGCATCTAGTTACCATCACCATCTATTTATAGGAGCAAATGTGCCGTCTGTCGTGCATTTATCTGCTCCAGAAAGATCGCGATTAACTACAGATCATTATTATTTCCATACCACTGGATTACTTAATAGAAGTAGCTACCTTACTTTAAATCAAGGTAGTAAAACTATAAAGTACGATTACATATTTATTCATCATTCCTTTATTAAGGATATTATATTTCCCTTTCATTCTTTCTGGTAATTAATTAGTGATTTACTTATTTAATTAAAATGCGCATGGTTTTTAAAAAATCATGTCAACTTACTATACACATTATCAAAAAAAATATCATGGATACAGGAATGATTATGGTTATCGCTATATTATTAATCGTTTGTATTACACCATTTGTAATCATAAGCAGCACAACCAAAAAAAGAGAAAAACACCTTAAAGAAACCTTGCAACAACACATTGCAAAAAATCGTGCAACCCTAGTAGATTATGCTGTTCACAACGACTTTGCTCTGGGACTAGATAGCCTCAATAAAATATATTGCTATCATAAAACAAAGGACAAAGAGTTATTTCAACAAATAGATCTTAACGACATAAAATCTTGTGAGGTAAAAAAGAATACTAATCGTATTAAAAACGACAGCTCTAGTTATGAGGTAGTGCAACGTGTCGCGCTAGTTTTTACACCTAGACAAGGTTCTAAAATAGAAGAGTTTGAGTTATATAATGAAGATATAAGTTCTCAATTAAATGGAGAAATTGCTCTAGCTACTACCTGGAAAAAAAAGGTAAGTAACTTGTTATAACAACTTTGACTTTATAAAATAAGTTAAATAAAAGAGTGGTATGAACTCTTTTACAACTTACAGTTGATCTAGCTGGTAGAATCTAACCCTTGATTCTATCAGCTTTTTTATCTTTACACCTCATTTATGATCATTAGAATTGAAAAACGAGCAACATAATAGCACTGTATGGACCAGCTGTCCAGACTGTTTAGGTCGTGGAAAAAAAAGCAGAAGATTGCGCAAAAAAATGCGTTTAAGTTATCTAAGAGCCGTAGAACAATTTGAAAAATCAAATAATACTGGCCCTGCACCTGAGAGACCTAAAGCACACCAATACACCTGTTTAAGTTGTGAAGGAAAAGGACTCCTTCCCGCAGACTCATTTCCTGTTGCCGCTGTAGATAACTATCCACATGTCGCGATTATAGGTGGTGGTATAGGTGGTACAGCACTTGCTGTAGCCTGCTTGCATCGCGGTATTCCTTTTACTCTGTATGAACGTGATGCTAGTTTTAATGAACGTTCACAAGGTTATGGGCTTACTTTACAACAAGCTAGTAAAGCTATAGAAGGCTTAGGTATTACTCGTTTAAAAGAAGGAATTACGTCTACTAAACATACAGTACATATACCAGATGGCACTGTTATAGGAGAATGGGGAATCAGAAAATGGCTAGATAGTAAAGAAAACACCTATTCAAAACGGACTAACGTACATATCGCGCGACAGTCTTTACGTCAAGAATTACTCGATCAATTGGGCGGTGATGATAAGGTCACCTGGGGACACCAATTAATAGGTTTTAAAAGAAATAAAAATGATGCTATAGATCTTAACTTTCTAGTAAATGGAGAAGAGATAATAAAAACTGCCGACTTAGTCGTGGGAGCAGACGGTATACGTAGTACCACGCGCAAACTGTTAATAGGTGACGCTCCTACTCCATTGCGTTATCTAGATTGTATTGTTATTTTAGGTATCTGCCCACTAAGTAGTCTTAATGGTTTAGAACATGATTTGTTAGATAATGCTACTGTATTTCAAACAGCAAATGGAAAAGAACGCATATATATGATGCCATTCTCATCTGACACGATCATGTGGCAACTTAGTTTCCCAATGTCAGAAAATAATGCTAAAAAACTAAGTAAATTAGGTCCTGCAGCTCTTAAAAAGGAAGCTATATTGAGAACACAATGGCACTCACCTATCCCAGAAATAATGAATGCTACACAAGAATCACAAATTTCTGGTTATCCTGTCTATGATAGATCTTTACTCGATCCAGAAGAATTAAAAAATAATCACGACACGACACTTATAGGTGATGCAGCGCACCCTATGAGCCCTTTTAAGGGTCAGGGAGCAAACCAGGCGTTACTAGATGCATTATCACTAGCACGTGCCATATCTATAGGCTGCCGTCCACAATCTAACTGGAAAGAAACAGGATTAAGAGATGCTGTTCTTAATGATTTTGAAAAGGCTATGTTAGAACGCACAGCTAGCAAAGTAAAAGATTCTGCTCAGGCAGCTCAATTCTTACACTCTGATGTAGTTTTACACAAAGGAGATGAACCTAGAGGACGTATTCTTAAAAGAAAAGAAACGGAAGAATAGAACTAGCTATTTCTTTCTTAAAGTGTAGGTTATAACCGTGGAGTAATTGTAGATTTGACTTAACTAATACTCAAATATGAAAAAGTTAATCGTTTTAATAGCCGTTATTTTTGCAATTTCTAGTTGTAAAGAAGATACAAAAGCACCTACTACTACCAGTGATTCTTCTCATATGATACCATCTACTACAACACGTAATGTAAAAACTAGTGTAAAATCAAGTGGTAACGTAACCGTGGTGGATAAAACTAAATCTACTCCAGCAATAGCACAAGATTTAATTGCTTTTAACGGCCTAGAAGCTTTGAAATACATAGAGCTAGAAGGTTTAAAACCAGAAATGAACCTAGAAGAATTACAAAATGTAAATATTAAAGCAAATCAGAATATGGAACCGACTATTAAAGTATCTGGAGATGGGCAAATTCCTATTTACCAGATTACTAAAAGTGGTTTTCCTATGGTAGACATTTATTATACTGCTGACCAGGTTACCGACATTGCGCTAACTCATAAAAATGCTACACCACCTAAAATGATAGGAATAGGTAATACTTATGCAGAATTATTAAGCGTTTATCCCAATGCAAAAGCTATGGGTAGCGAGGTAGAATCTAGAGTTACAGTAACTGTAGATAATGTAGTTTTTACGCTAAATGTAAATCATGGAATTAACGAAGTATATGATGCTCCATTAACATCTAAAATAAAATACCTGAGCTTTAAATAATTTATTTTAAAGCAATAAATTATACATATTATTTTAATGTAAACTAACTTATACAACACCTGCTTTATAAAGCAGGTGTTTTTTATTGCACTGAATTTAAAGTATTTATATCTAAAACCCTACTTATTACATAGGTGGTAAAACGAGGTGTTTATACTTTTGGCACGCTGGTTGATTAGTATATAACATCGGTAGACATAATTACTGATATTAATACTATAAATTATGAAAAAGCTATTTACCCTAACACTTGTTTTTATCCTAGGATTAGGATTCTCAAGTGCCGAAAATTCAGAGGACGACACACGCTACCGTAATTACAGTAAGAACTTTATTTTTAATCAAGATGGAATCGAGTTTGCTGTTTTTCCAGACGGTCAGTTTGATTTCAATTATTTGCAAGATAGAAGTGGTGTCAATGTATTTGTGAATACAGGAAACGTTCAAGTTTCTTTTAATTCAGGATATGATTATGACCGTTATGTACAGTACGATTCTTATGGAGCTGTAATTCAAATAGAAGAAATCCCTATTTACTATGATTCTTATGGTCGCGTAAATCAAATAGGTACTGTAGATATTTACTATAACAATGGATTTATTAATCGTCTAGGTGATTTAAGAGTTTATTATAGTAGCCCAGGAGTAATTAATTACTACGACGGTTACATCAACTCTTATAATAGACGTTATGTGTATCAACCATGGCACAATTATTACCGTGTACCGGTGGTAAACAGATGTGTGATTTATAACACACCTTATAGAGCATCTTATTTCCCTATTCGTTATGCATGGTCATATCATGTAAATTACTGGAACACGCCTACCTATTATAATGGTCGTTATGGAAGAGCAAACGCACGTAGAAGTTTCTACAGACCTAATGATAGAGTGACTTATAGAAGTTTTGAAAGAGGACGTCGCAATTCTCGTGGTAGAGCTGTAGCTGTAAACAATAGAGTAAATAGAAATAGACAGTCTATCTCTACAGGTAGAAGTCAGGTAACTAGAACCACTCGTGGTAGAAATGTTGCTACTTCTACTAGAGTTGCTACACGTCGCAATACCACAAGCAACAGTAGATCTAATAGAGCAACGACTAGAACTTCTAGACCTGCAAACACTAGAGCTATTTCTAACAGAAGTACGACTAGATCTACCACTGCTACTCCTAGAAGTAATAGAACTACTCGCAGCACAACAGCAACGACTAGTAATAGAAGCCGTACCGTTAGAGCGACTGCTCCTGCACGAACTAGTAGAGCAACTACCACTCGATCTACACCTAGTAGAAATACAGTAAGTACACGTTCTACTCGCAGTACAAATAGTAGAGCTACTTCACGAGGTACTTCTTCTAGAAACACACAAGCTAGAAGTACGAGACCTACCAGCTCTTCTAATAAAAAAACTAGTCGCAGTACAAGTTCTAGAAGCGCCCGTAGAGGATAAAATAAACTTATATAAACACAAAAATCCGATCATAATGATCGGATTTTTTTATGGTATGTATTTTTCTATAATACGATTGATTTCTGTAGAAAGATGTAGTTTATAAGTAGTTATCAAATATGTGATCCCAATTATTATAGATTTAACCGCAATATTTATATACGGATTCCATGGAAAATCCCAGAAATAAAACAACCCAATAATTATTGTAATCATGAGTAAAGAACTCCACGTTTTTGCGGTCCATGGATGCATGTCTAATTTGTAGTAAACGTAGTACGCTTTCGCGAAAGCGTAACACAAATAAGCCACACAAGTAGCAATAGCAGCACCTATTAAACCAAATTCTGGAATAAGAATCCAATTCAGTCCTATCGCCACAAAGGTTAACACCAGTCCCATCCAAAGCGTCACTTTATACAAGTCACTGTTATAAAGAATCGCATTATTACTACCTAAAACATTTTCAGAAAACTTAGTTATCGCAATTAAAAAAACAACTGGAATGGCAACACGTGTTTCTGGCTGCATTAACTCATAAAACTCATTAAGATTACAAGTAATAATCACTAATAGAAATCCTGCTATAATGGTCAGGTTAAGTGAACTTCTTTTATAAAGAGTTTGCACCTGATTCATTTCATTTCTATTAAAATGTCCTGCCGTTAATGGATGTGTAATTTGCGCCATACCACGAGCTGGGACAGCTATTACCGTAGCAATAAAAACGGCTATGCCGTAAAACCCTATTTTATCAATAGCAACATATTGATTCAGCATAAATTTATCTAGATCTATTAAAGCCGTAGATATAGAACCTGCGATAATCATATAAATACAGTAATTTAAAACTTGAACTCTATTGACTATTTTACTAAATCTAAAATGAGGCATATAGGTTTTAAGCGCAATGATCTTCATTAACAACGCTCGCAACGCATATATAACAACAAGACTATAAATAAACTGATGCTGATTAATAACATCTGTAGCGAGTAATAAGAGTGTTACCGTTGCCGCAGCACGATAGAATACTTCTTTGAGAAAATTACCTGCTACAGTCTTCATATGTACTTTTACCCAAGCATAGAAGATCTCAAAATAAGCTTGAAAAATAGACACTAACGGTATGCACCACAAGTATTTACCGGTAATGATATTTTTATCAGAAATAAATGTTGCAATAGGTTCCTGCGCTATATAAATAAGAACTAAAACAGGTACAATGATAAATAATGGCCACAACAGCATTTGCGTTAAAAAGGCATCGCGCTCCTGCTTTGTAGAATAGCTAGAATAATATTTTACAATGGTATTATGAATACCAAAAGACATCAATGGAAAATATAAAAATGCCGAGGATAACACATAATTCCACAATCCATAATAATCGTCAGAGAGATATACCTGTGCTAGAATTAAAACATTCAAAGCACCTAACACGAAGCCTAAGCCTGTTATAACGAGATTCCATCCTGACTGTTTAATGACTATTCCCATACGTAGTCTATGGTTTTAGCAAGGATTTTAGTTAAATAAGATCTTTTATATCGATCTATTAAATCGTTAGAGTTTCCATCATTAGTTCCCTTTTTATAGAGATCATATAGATGGATAATGTGTTTCTTAAGAGCCGTTTTTTGCTGGTAATTAAAGAATTCCCCAGAATGTGTATCTGTTATTAACAGCTCTATATCTGCCTCTTTAGGTCCTATTGCAATGATAGGTCTGCGACTCGCAAAATATTCAAATATCTTACCTGGTAAAATCGCTTTAGTCTCTTCAGAGTTTATTTCTATAAGCAACAAGGCTTGAGCTTTAAACATAAGCGCAACAGACTCTTCATGAGACACATAACCTTTATTATCTACATAAGTATCTAATTTAAAATAAGTAAGGCTCTCTAGAATTTCTTCACTTATATTACCAGCCAATTGTAATTGAAAATCTGCAGCAAAATCGGTTGATTCTTTACATAATTCCTGTAATGATTCCCATAATAATTGCGGATTGCGATCTGATAATAAAGTACCTATGTGAGATAGTACAAATTTACCTTCTGGCTGTCGCATCTGTGTATTAGGTAATATATCAAATCCGTTTGTAATCAATTGAATAGGTCGCGAGGTTTTAGTTTTAAATTCTTTGCCAGTATGAGGGCTGGTTACTATTAATAAATCTGCAGTGTTTAACACCTCTTTTTCTAAATCTACATGACGTTTTTGTGCACGTTTACCTAGTTTAAGGTCTTTATGATAACCTATAGTGGTCCATGGATCACGGAAGTCTGCCAGCCATTTTACGGAAGGCACAAGAGACTTTAATTCTAAACCTATTAAATGTACAGAATGCGGCGGTCCTGTAGTAATAACAGTAGCTGTAGGATTATTTGTTAAATAAGGCTCTATATCTTTTAGAACACGGTGCTTCCATCCTACTCGTGCATCTGGAACAAATAAATTACCACGCATCCACACCATAGCACGTTCTAAAATGCCAGCGTCTTTCTTTAAAATACCGCGTTGTAGGTTTTTAGTACGCTTTCGCGAAAGCTTACCTGCCATCCTACTCGGTTCTTTGATTTTAACTTTTATGAGATGAATAGATTTTGGAACTTCTTCCATAAGAGAAGTGTCCAAGACAGGATAATCTGGATTTTCAGGAACAACAACGGTTACGTCATACCCATTTTCAGGTAGGTATTTTGCAAACTTTAACCATCGTTGCACACCTGGTCCACCTGCTGGAGGCCAGTAATAACTTATAATCAATACAGGCTTTTTCAACAACTTAATTTTTCTTTTTTAAGGCGATAAATAATCCACCTAAGATAACGAGTAATAATAGAATATTACTGATCAACATAATGGTAGATCCTGTTTTAACTACACTAGGTACAAACTTGAAAACTATCTCATGTTGTCCTGCAGGAACTGACAGTCCTCTCAATGCATAGTTAACACGTGCAATAGGTGCTTCTTTTCCATCTATAGTCGCTATCCAGCCATGAGGGTAATACATCTCTGAAAACACAGCAAGACCAGCCTGAGTGTTCGTACTAGTGTAAGTAAGCTCTTCAGTTTTATAATTTTTTAATTCTATAGATGCTGTAGAATCTTTACTTATAGTTTTAAGTCCTATTAGTTCTTTTTGATCTGCAGTAATTATTGCAAGAGAATCTGCATTTAATTCTTTAATAGATAAGATCTCTTGATTTTGATCTTTTACGACTTTAACATCTGTAACAAACCATGCATTACCAGATAAAATAGGATTTTGTTGAGCTACGGTACCATTTGCGTTTTGGCCTAGAATATACTTTGTATTAAACATACCCAGGATTTCTAGTTGCTCGCGAGTAATTCCTTCCTGACCGGCAAAATAAAAATTCATCAGATCTTGAAATCTGCGAGGTTTTGCTCCATGATATCCACCCATTGCATTGTGAAAGTAAGCTGCCCTACCACTATTAACAGGATCTGCTAACTGGTCGTAAACTCTAAAATGTGATTTATCCTTAAGGACTAAATCGTCTGCCTCTGTCTTTAAGAAAGGTAAAGCATACTCTCTAGCAGACACATAATCTTCATCATTTACATATTGTGTATCAAAACTGATCAGGTCAAATAATATAACCACACCACAAATTACTAATACAACGGTTTCTTTTATTTTATCAGACAGTAATAAATATAAAGCACCACAAATAATACCTACATAAAGTAATGCTTTTAAAGCATCGCTTTGGATCATAGCAAAACGGTCTGCTTTTAAAGCGTCTACATATCGAGCTCCTAATTGTGGGAAATCTAGTAAATACTCGTCATAAGGTCCTGTAAGGTTAAATAAGAAAGAACCTAACAAAGCGATAACAACTAATACACCTGCAAAGCCACCTCCTGCATAAAGTAAAGCTTTGCGTTTTTTATCAATAGCAGTCTTCTCATTAAAGAATTGCCACAACCCTATAGCTGCTAGAATAGGTACGCACATTTCTATAATTACTTGAATAGATGTAACGGCTCTAAATTTATTGTAAAATGGAACGTAATCGATAAAAAACTCTGTAAGCCAACTTAAATTCTTACCATAAGAAAGTAGTAAGGTTAGAACAATAGCGGTAAGTGTCCACCATTTTAATCTTCCTTTTATTAAAAATAAAGAAAGTAAAGCAAGAAAAACAACGCTAACACCTAGATAGGCAGGAGCTTCTACAATTGCCTGGTCACCCCAGTACTTGCGCTGACTTAAAGATACCAACTGATTTAAGTATCCCATTTCTTCTTCATTTAATGAAGACGGATCTATTTTTAATAACTGTTGACGGCTATTGCTATCTTCTTCATAAGCATCTCCACTACCACCACCTGCAAAACGAGGCAGAATAAGGTTAAAACTTTCTGACAGTCCATAACTGTAATCAGTGATATAATCATAGTCCAGACCTTCTTTAACTTCCACGTTTTCGCCTTGAGCGTTAACCGTAATATTTGAAGCTCCACGAGTACTTTCTTTTGAATATTCACTTGTAGCAAGTAAATTACCAGCATTTGTTCCAAGTGCAAGAACTACAGCTGCGGTCATGATACCTATGGATTTAAAGTAATGAGGCACTACTTTTTTATTAATTGCATCTATAAAATATGCGATACCTAGAATTATTACGGCTAGTAATAAATAATAAGTCATTTGTGGATGGTTCGCCTGTAATTCTAGAGCCATAGCCAGTGCGGTAACTATGAAACCTAATAGGTAACGTTTTTGAAAAACTAAAATAATTCCACTTAGCACTAGCGGGAAATAGGCTATTGCATGTGCTTTTGCATTATGTCCTACACCGAGAATAATGATGAGGTATGTGGAAAAACCAAAGGCAAGCGCTCCCAGTAATCCTATTTTCCAATCTACACGCATAACTAGCATAAGCACATAAAAGGATGCAAAGTATAAAAATAGATAATCTGCTGGGCGAGGTAGGAATCTTATCGTTCTATCTAGACTATCGATAAAATCATAATCATAACGCGCACCTAACTGATAAGTAGGCATCCCGCCAAAAATAGCATCTGTCCAATAAAGCTCTTCACCAGTCTCTGCTCGATGATCGATAAGCTGCCTAGCGTTACCTTTATACTGAACTATGTCATTTTGATACACTTTTTTACCACTTAAAACAGGATGGAAATATGCAAGTGCAGCAATAATAAACACCACAAATACAGCTAGATGTGGCAATAATTTCTTAAAATCAAACTTCATGAAGACGTTAAATAAATGAATTAGGAAAATTAATCAATTTCCTCAAAGTCGATGTACTCACCTACCTTTTTCTTTTCATTTGATTTTAACGGTGTTGATTTTTGAGTAGAAGTTGATTGTTGCGTCTGAAAAGGATTCTGTCCCGTATTGAACCCAGTACGTTTTTCAAAACTCTTTTGAACGCGCTGCATCGCTTTCATTCCTAGCCATTTAAGCACCGTTTTCCCAAATGCTTTCCATAATAACCTTATGGCAACTAGAACTATTAATATGATTAATACTGTCTGTAAAAATTCCAAATGATAATCTTTTATGTAAAAATAATATGTCTAATCCATGATACTCTATAAGAAATATTAAATTTGATCTAGAATAATGATATATGAATCACACATTTAAAAGTATTGGTCTACTCATATTGCTTTTTGTTACAACTCAATTTGCAAATGCTCAATATACAGAAACAATAAACACAAATAGTCCTGGAAGATCGCAGGGAGCATTTGCCGTAGGTAAAGGTGTTGCACAAGTTGAAGGCTCTTTATATTATAGAACAGAAGAACATGATTTACAGCGTTATGACCGAGATCATATAGGAGCAAATTTTCAATTGCGCTATGGGGCTTTTCTTGAACGTCTTGAGTTTTCTTACATAGGTAATTATGCGACAGTAGATCAAACAGATTTTAATGGTTCTGTATCTTCAGAAACCTCATTTTCTAATTTTTCTAGAAGTACGTTAGGTGCTAAATACCTTGTTTTTGATCCGCTTAAATTCTTTGGTGAAAAAAAAGTGAATTTATTAAGCTGGAAAGCAAACAATAGACTGAACTGGAAAGACCTTATTCCTGCTGTATCTATTTATGCAGGAGCAAATTTAAATTTTGGTAGTACTACTAACCCATTAGTCCCGCCTAATGATCCTACTGTATCACCTAGAATAGAATTAATAACTCAAAATAACTGGGGTCGTTGGGTATTTGTAACTAATATAGTAGCAGATAGAATAAGTACCGACTTCCCTTCTTATCAGTTGTTCTTAACCATGACGCACAGTGTAAATAATAAATGGGCGATCTTTGCAGAGTATCAAGGGATCAAGTCTGACTTTTATAGTGATGATCTTGCGCGTGGTGGTGTTGCTTATTTAGTAAACAAAGACTGGCAAATAGATGCTAGTGGTACGTTAAACTTTAAGGATACACCTAGTGTCTTTCAAGTAAATGTAGGAATGTCTTACCGACTTGATTTTCACAAGGACTCTCCTATCAAGCAGACTTCAAATGGTCAAGGTAGCGGTAAGAAAAATAAAAAAGGTAAAAAGAAGAATAAGCTCAATCTTGAAGAAGAAGGCGGAATATAAATTATGATTGAAGTACGTAAAATTGAGTCTAAGAAAGACATAAAAAAGTTTGTCCAATTTCCACTGGACCTTTATAAGGACAATGCCTATTTTGTCCCACCTATTATAAAAGACGAAATTGATATTTTTGATCGTGATAAAAATCAGGTTTTCAAAAATGCAGAGTGCTGGATGTTTCTAGCTTATAAAGACCATAAAATCGTAGGTCGCGTTGCAGCATTAATTAATCATATAGAAATTAATGAACAGAAAAAATCTAAAATGCGTTTTGGATGGCTGGACATGATAGACGACATAGAAGTTACTAGAGCGCTTCTTAATAAAGTAGACGAGTTAGGTAGAGAACAAAAATTAGAATTTACAGAAGGTCCTGTAGGCTTTTCTAATATGGATAAGGCTGGAATGCTTATCAAAGGTTTTGATGAGGTAAGTACAATGATTACCTGGTACAACCACTCTTACTACATGGAGCATCTAGAACAATTAGGTTATGAAAAAGCTGCCGAATGGGTGGAATTTAAATTTAAACCACCCAACCCTATTCCCGATAAGATCAACCGCTTTGCAGATATTATCGCGCGTAAATATGATCTTAAATCTTTACGTTTTAAAACAACTAAAGAGATTTTACCCTATGTAGACGCGATGTTTGATTTACTTAATAAAACATACAGTAACCTCGTAACATTTGTACCTATACAACAGTATCAAATAGAGCTCTATAAAGATAAATACTTACCCTTTATAAATCCTGATTTCATAGAATTAGTAACAGATCAGGATGATAAGCTAGTAGGATTTGCCATAACGATGCCTTCTTTTTCTAAGGCACTTCAAAAAGCAAATGGAAAATTATTCCCATTTGGTTTTTTACATTTATTAAAAGCTAAAAAGAAAAATACAGAGGCGGCATTCTATCTAATAGGTATCGATCCAGAATATCAAGGTAAAGGAGTTACAGCCATGATGTTTAGAAACATCACTCAGAACTTCATGAATTATGGTATTTCAAAATGTGAGACTAATCCAGAGTTAGAAGATAACATGGCGGTCCAAGCATCTTGGAAAAACTATAATCCTATTCTTCATAAAAGAAGAAGAACCTATCGTAAAAATTTGTAAAACCTACTTTTAATCATCCATTTATTTATAGGTAAGTTTCTTTAAATAATCTATCTCTAATAGATAGAAAATGTTTGTAATGATATCCTATCACTGCAGACTTACCACATAAAGAACAAATGAAACTTACCTTAAAACTTGCTGCCGTTTATAATCTTATTTGGGGAGCTTGGGTTGTATTATTCCCAAATCATTTCTTTGAAATAGTAGGTATGGAACCGCTTAATCATCCTATGGTGTGGCAAGGCATGGGAATGGTAATAGGTGTTTATGGACTAGGTTACTGGTGGGCTAGTTATAACCCTATGAAACACTGGCCTATAGTAGCTGTAGGATTCTTAGGTAAAATATTTGGCCCGTTAGGGTTTATATTTAATTATGCGCAAGACATTGTACCATTTGAGTTTATTTACACCTTAATAACTAACGATTTTATATGGTGGATACCATTCTTCTTAATACTTAAAAAAGTTCATACCGATTATAAATGGCAACTCAAATAATACATAAACTATCACTGTTTACATTTATAGCTGTTTATCTAATTGCAGGAATCATGCATTTTATAAAGCCAGATATATACCTAGAGGTCATTCCTGACTGGCTAGGTAATAAATCGCTTATTAACTACATAGCAGGTAGTGCAGAATTAATAGTGGCTTCCATGGCGGTGTTTTCTAAAACTAGAAAAATGGCAGGTTATTTAACTATCGCTATGCTACTAGCCTTCATTATTTCACACGTTTACTTTTTACTTAATGGCAGTTGTGCTGGAGATTTATGCATACCTTCATGGATAGGCTGGTCTAGATTACTAGTTATTCACCCTATTCTAATTTATTGGGCCTATAAAATTACTAAAATATGAATGCTATAATTCTCACTAAATTACTGATAGATTTTGGTCTAAT
Source organism: Nonlabens sp. Asnod3-A02 (assembly GCF_045063755.1). Taxonomy (NCBI): domain Bacteria; kingdom Pseudomonadati; phylum Bacteroidota; class Flavobacteriia; order Flavobacteriales; family Flavobacteriaceae; genus Nonlabens; species Nonlabens sp. Asnod3-A02. Next base: position 187,124 of record NZ_JBEFOC010000005.1, on the reverse strand, counting down.
CGTACTTATCTGGATGGTACAGATCATTATTTACCCTAGTTTTTTACACTACACAAGCGAGAAACTATCTGTATGGCATCCTTTATATACTCGTAAAATCACTTCTATTGTTGCTCCTTTAATGGTTGCCCAACTAGGCTTATCTGTTTATATAATGGTCACTCAACAGACTTATTCCCTCTTTGAGATCATAGATTTATTGTTAATAGCCACCAACTGGCTGTTAACTATGCTGGTATTTATTTCTCTTCATGAAAAAATAGATCTCGATAGTACAGATCGTGATATCCAGACTAAACTTGTTAAATACAACTGGGTGCGTGTAATTCTATTCTGCTCTATATTTATATTCAACGTCATACATATATGTAAGTATTTGAACTAGTTAGAATACTTAATTTAAGCACTGGAATGTTGTTAATTCCACTTTCGCGAAAGCGGAACAAAAACCATGATCATATTAATCTACTGTATCCATATATATCTTACAATCTGGTAATGCTTGGGTTATTCTCTCTAACTCTGAAGTACTAACCGGATTTTTTGTTATAATAAGTGTTCTTAGATGTTTAAGACCTGATAGATCTTTGGGGAAACTTGATAAATGATTATTAGATACAATTAAGGTTTCTAGTTTGTATAACTTTGAAATATTATCTGGTAGACTTTTAAGTAAATTATTCTCTAAATTAAGCTGCTTTAAAGAAGTTAACAACTCGATAGATTCTGGAAGGTTGATAAGTTTATTATTATCTAGTTTTAAAATTTCTAATGATGGTAAATTAAAGTAAGAAGGCTCTACATCATGAAATTGATTATGACTTAAATCTAGTACTTGAAGGTTTCTAAGATTATATATAGACCGCGGCAGGTAACTTAAATGATTATGCTGTAATTCTAAAACCTTTAAAGAAGTACAACTGGTTATTTCATTAGGTAAATAAGAAAGCTCATTGCTAGAAAGGTACAATCTATTTAAACTTTTAAGTTTATGAATAGCAGGATCAATCTGATTAATAGAATTCCCTGCTAGGTCTAGACTTTTTAACTGATCAAGTGAAGCTATATTATGTGGTATATATTTAAGTTTATTATTTTTTAAATTAAGTACCTCTAAATGTTTTAATTGAAACAGCCTATTATCCCAATATTCAAAATTATTCTTCATTCCATTTAAGAAAACTACGTTATTTAGTTTTTCAATAGAATCAGGTAGCTTGAAAAGGAATTGATCTCTCAGGTTTAAATGAACTTTTTCTTTTTGTTCTTGTAAAGCGTCTTGAACAGTATAATAGATGTGTTCCTTATTAGGATTAATATTTTGTGCCTTTAAAAAAGGTATAAATCCTAATGTTAAGAATGCAATTAATAATAGTGATTTCATAATGTGTAATTTGAAAGAAAAAGGACTGATCATAATAGACCAGTCCTTTTAAATAATTATATAAAATACTTGCAATTAATTTCTAACCACTTTATAGCTTCCAGAAAGGTCTCCTACATTAACCTTTACAATAAACAGCTGATTTACAGTTGTAACAGATGTAAGATCTAAGCTTAAGTGTTGAATTAAGCTATTATTTTCAAAATCACTAAAATGTGCTATTTTTCTACCTTGTAGATCATAAACTTCTACGTTTAGCTTTTCTCCTTCATGTCCTGTGATATCAATGTTTAACTGACCTTTATTAGGATTAGGGTACAATTGTATCGCTCCTAGTAAAGCATCGTCTATACTTGCTGTTCCTACATTTGCATAATCTGCTTTCAATTCTTGATCGCTACTTCCTGCTACATTTGAGGTTGTCAAACTCACGTCATAAATTCCTGGAGTAGGATAAGTAACAACTGGTGATTGATCTGTAGAGGTTGCTGGCTGTCCTCCTTCAAAAACCCAGTTCCAAGAATCTGGTGTGTTAGTACTCAAATCTGTATAAGTAATCACACCATTTGTTCCTACCATGGTTGTGTCAGATGTGAAGTCTGCAACGGGAGATTGTAGGCCTAAATTCTCTGATACGGCAAATACGATGGTAGAAGACTTATCAAAGACTACATTATTAAAAGTAGCATCTATTTGTGGAGAGTTACTACCACTAGGGTGCTGTACTGAAAAGAAACCGTATTTAAAATCTGGTGTAAATGTTAAGCCTGTCGGTTCTGAGCCTACTGGCATAGAAGCAAATAATTCAACTTGTGGGTTTGCTTGTGTATGTCCAGGACGTACTACCCATATGTAATTATTACCTCCATCTTGTAATACCCAAAGATTTCCTTTATCGTCAAAAGTTAGATTATCGTTTCCACTACCCCAACTTTCTGTAAATACACCATTTGCCGTAGTAATATCATAAGATCTACCACCTACATATGTTTCAAAACCGCTTACAGTAGTCCCATTATCAGTAAATTTATAAGTACGCCCTTTACCTTTAGAAGTAAAAAATATTTCTCCTGTTACTGGGTTAATCTCACAATCTTCTACACCATTAAAGTTAGTAGCTCCTAATGCGGCGGCTGCATTTCTTATATCATTTCTTTCTGCTGGTGTGGTATTAGGTACTTGAACCCAACTAGCTGTAGTAGATGTAGGGTCATTTCCTACTAACGGTGCATCTAGTACTAGAGCATATACCGAACCTGAAGATAGATCTCCTGGTGTATTTGCAACAAATTTATATACCGCATCTGTCCCACCATCTTCTCCATAGTATGCAGTTACCATATCATTAGATACAACCACATTTTCATGTTTCATTCTTCCCAATGCCCATAGTTTTTCTTGACCATTTCCATAATCTTTAACCATGCGTGTAACAGGATCTATTTCTACTAACCATCCTACATCTTGATACCCATCTGCATTTACATCTCCACTATTAGTAGATTCTTCGGCAGTAATAATGGTTCCCCATGGTGTAGTCCCACCAGAACAGTTTCTTGTAGTAGTAACTAATGCATTGTTATATAAGTCAACTCTAGATGTTGCGTTTTTTACCCAAAGATTACTTGCAGCATCAAATGTTACATCTACTATAGAAACCCCACCAGGTGTTGTTTCATGATTTACAGATACAAAACCATTTGTACTACTTCCTGCAGTTGCTGGTACATAACCAGTAAAATCATTATTACCAGGCACTGTTCCTGACCCATCTGTGTACTGCTCACCTTGTTTAAAAAGCATTTGAAAACGGTGTGCGGTAGGATAAATCATATTTGAAGTCTGTCCTGTAGGTACTATAGAAGTAAAACAGCCTATATCACCAGGTTGACAATTATAAGGAGTAACTGTAACTGAATCGTTTTCTATAAACATATCAAATGAAAGGTCAGAGCTTTGCCCGTCACGGTTATGTAATTCTACAGCTATAGTGTTGATACCGTTTTGAAAAAATGATTTAGGCACACGGTGAATGTAATAAACTCCTTCATCTCCTCCACTTACAATAGTAGAAGAGTGCGTTAGGTAATCTATAACACCAGCTGGCATGTTATCTCTTATAACTTCTTGTCCATTCACATAAACAATAGCTCCATCATCTCTTAGAAGTCCAAAAACTACATCATCTGTAATAGTATTTACGTCTACATCTAACTCTTTAATAAAGTAAGATGTGATAAATTTATTATTTGCATCAGGTCCAAAGGATAAATTAGTTACCACTGGATTATTGTAACCTAATGGTGCCGCACCGTTAGACCATGAAGAAAAATCAAAACCAGCCTGATTCCACGATGTATTAGTTTGATCTGAACCATTATCTAAATAAGACCAAGTACTGCCTTGAGTTAGTGGGAAAATTGCAGGTGTTACAACAGTACTAGCATCTTCTAAGGTTAAATCAAAACCCATATCAGAACTACTACCACTAGTTTGATGTACCTCTACAGCAATAACATTAATACCGTCTACTAGTAGCCCAGATACTAAAATGTTATCGTAATCATTTTCATCACTACCTGCCACGGTACCTGTAGCAAAGTCGCTGTAAGTAGCATTAGTTGCAAGATTTGCTCTATATACTTCTGTGCCGTTAAGATAAACGGCTACACCGTCATCAAATAGTATATTAAAAATTAAGTCACCTACTTGACTTGCATCAGTTACATTTAAGGCTTTTCTGAAATAATAAGTAGGATATTTATTTGAAGAATCTGTACCATAACTAAGTGTAGTAGCAGCATTACCATCTCCATATCCCAATTTTGAAGCACCAGTAGCCCATGCGGTATCATCGTATGTGGTAGAAGTCCAAGCAGTACCTAAATCTGTACCACTGTCGTTATATGACCACGTATCTCCTGTAGAGATAGGCAAATTTTGTGCCTTAATTGTATTTGTTGCGGTAAGGAATAAACCGATAACAAACAGTAAGTGTAATTTATTTTTCATTATTAGAGAGTTTTAGTTCAGACAAAACTATCTGAACTAAAACCTAAACAGATTTCATAATTATTAACCATTCATTACTACTATGTAATGCATTTATGCTTCCGCTTTAAATTAACCTTACACATGTAAAACTAAAGTTACTATGCTTAGCATAATATTCTGAAAACTAAATAATTGAACAGCTAAAAAAATATATAAAATAAACTAGAAAGTAAGATTTATCCTAATAAAACTAAAAAAGGTTAGTATTCGGTAAGTGAATTTAAAAACGCTATTAAAGCTTCTATTTCTATATCATTAAGATCTAGAGAAGAATCACTTAACGTTTGATTAGGTACCTTCAGTCCCATACCTGCACCACCACCACGATTATAAAAGTCGATAACTTGTTCTAAGTTTTCATATGTCCCGTTATGAAAGTAAGGAGTACTTAATGCTATATTTCTTGTTGTGGTGGTCTTAAAAGATCTTTGATAAATCCATGCATCTTCTCTGTAGTTGCCGTTTTCTATTCTTCCCATATCCGTATCTAAAATAGGAACATCATGATTAGCAGACTTTAAAACACCTAATATCTCACTTTCACTTTCATTAAATAGTGGTGGTACTAATCCAGAAAAAGTAGGTGTAAAATGACATGTAGCACAATTTGCTTTACCGGTAAATAGATTAAAGCCTAATTTTTCGATGTCACTGTAATCTGTTGTTTCACCTCTTACATAGGCATCAAATCTACTGTTATGTGATTGCAGTGATAATACATAGGACGCAAGAGCACTGGCCAGGTTTTCTCTCTTAAATGGTTCTTTACCAAAAATAGATTCAAACCTAGAGATGTACTTATCATTCTTTTTAAGTCTTTCTAAAATTTCAGTATAAGCGGTATTAAATTCGGCTTCGTTAAAAATAACGTGTTCTACTTGTTGTTCTAAGGTATAGGCTCTTAAATCATAAAAATAACGGTCTGCATATACAGCGTTTAAAAGTGTAGGTGAGTTTCTTTGTACTCGTTTACCATCTATATAGCTCAATGATTTAGTCTCACCATCAGTAAAAGCTTTTTCAGATAAATGACAACTAGCACAATTTATGGTACCACTAGAACTTAGATCTTTTTCATTAAAAAGATCTTTCCCTAATTCTCTTAACTCTTCACTATCCTGTGATGCTGTAAGTTCAGTAAAAAAATATGGATCCATAAAATCTGCTGCAAAAATGGAAGTACTATTAGGATTCCACGGCGAATTATACAACTTGAGATTCCAACCATACTTCTCACCTATTAATGCAGTCTCCTTATATAAAGGTTCTATATAATTTGTAAGAAAACTAAGTCTATCAAATGAGTTGAAGTCATTCTGATTTGATAAAAACTTAATGGATTCTATAAGTCGCGCGTCTATATCTTGAAAATCATGATGTTTAATCCCTGCCTCTTTTAAATTATTATGTATAGCATCTAGAGACTCTCTTGCTTCTCTTATACCATTTAAACTACCAGGAGTATCAAATCCTGTAACTCCCAAAGTGAATATGCGTATCAGATCTAATCGTGCAGCATTCCAATAATCTGTTATACTGAAGTTAACAGTATGTAAATCTTTATATATAATGGAATAACTCGCATTCAATTTAGTGGCCAGACTAGATATTTCAGTACGTTTATCAAATGCCTCATTAGAAAAAGAAAGCTCGTCTAATACCTGCAACCCTTCTGGAGGGACTATGTTTGCCCTTGTGCCAGATTTATCTACTTGTAATAAAGGTGCTCCATTAAAATGTGATTTTGCATAACCTGGAAATTTATAAGCTACTATAAATTCTATACGTTTATAAGCTAGCCTAGTAGAAGTGACTGCATGTTTTAAACTATCTTTATTTACTTGCTGCAATTGGTATGCACGAGCCACCTTTTGCAATTTTTGAGTTGCGACTTTAAATTTCTCTAAATCTTGTTTTAGCTCTTTTCTAGGTATGGAATAATTATTATCTGTATCACAAGAAACAGTATTTAAAACCAATAGAAATAAGAAGAGAAAAGTAAAAAAACGCATGGACTAGTATTTGAAGTCCAAACCTACGACCACACCATCATGAGTATGTTAAGGTAGTATTATATCTATTTTATGTTAATGAACTTCATTTTAATGACAATTATTACTCGACATTTCATTCGTTATGGAATGATATGAAATTAAATATTACAAGCACTAGGATGTTGTTAATTCCGCTTTCGCGAAAGCGGAACACCTATTCATAAAAATAATATATTACAAACTATGAAATACGGTAAGAACTACCTGTCCCTTACTTATTCCTGGCGTTACTTCTCGCATATAACCTGCTTGAAATTTAAGAGCTGAGTTTAATTTATAACCCAAACCAGCAAATGCCCAGTTTCTATCAAAATATTCTACAGTTCCAGTACCGGTATCTGTCTGTCCATTAATGAAAATCTCATTCCATAAGGCAACGTAAAAGGTGTTGTCAACTATGGTTTTATTATTAAGTGGAACATTAAGAAATAAAGTATAACGCAATCTTGATCTAAAATCTTGATTTTCAATAAAACGTTCTTCTATTCTCAAGCGATGTTTAAGTTCAAAACGGTTACTTACCTTACTAGAAAACCAAAGATCTTGATGTAATCTATGCTCTGTCGTAGAAGTATCGCTTATGCCAAATGGCTGTCCTGTAAAATAACCATAACCAGCTTGAAAATCTATCGCCGTGTTTTCAGGCTGATAAGAAATTGCTGCTCGAGCGATAAACTGCTGGAAATCGTTACCTACTTCATAAGTGCGGTATTGAAAATCACCAGCTATAGCCCACTTTTCATTAAATGCTTTTTTATAAATGTACTGCGACCATAAACCGGTTTCACTAACTCCTATCTGTGACTGACAGTAAAAACATGACAAAATAAAAAATAGAATGACGTATGATAATTTCATAAAAGTTTTTTGAGCTAGGACAAAATATAATTTTACTTATTAAATCACGACTATTTTAACAAATAGTATACTTTATTTTTTAAACAACTTATCTCCACACCTCCTTATTACACTAGTAGTAAGATCAATCAACACAACATTTTATTACTAGCTAGCTATAAATAGTGTAACAAAAATGTACTTGTGACGACTAATAAAATGTAGCACAAGTCACAGTATTACTAGCCTGATAAGGTGTCATAAAAAGCGCTTTTGGTATGATTTTTGCTATACTATTAACATCTGACAAAAGCTGTCAGGTCATTAACTTTTTAATCTTTATTATCTAAATGAGACAACTCAAAATCACCAAACAGGTTACAAACCGTGAATCAAAATCGCTTGACAAGTACCTACAAGATATCTCTAAAATTGATCTAATCACTGCAGAGGAAGAAGTAGAACTAGCACAGCGCATTAAGAAAGGTGATCAGAGAGCTCTTGAGAAGTTGACCACTGCAAATTTACGTTTTGTGGTTTCTGTTGCAAAACAGTATCAAAATCAAGGGCTTAAGCTTCCAGATCTTATTAATGAAGGTAATGCCGGACTCGTAAAGGCTGCAAAAAGATTTGATGAGACTCGTGGTTTTAAATTCATCTCCTACGCGGTATGGTGGATTAGACAGTCCATCTTACAAGCACTAGCAGAGCAGTCACGTATCGTGCGTCTTCCATTAAATAAGATTGGATCCATTAACAAGATTAATAAGGCTTTTTCTCATCTTGAGCAATTGCATGAGCGTCCTCCATCTCCAGAAGAACTTGCAAAAGAACTGGACATGACGGTAAGTGATGTGAAACAATCTCTTAAGAATGCAGGTCGTCACGTATCGATGGATGCGCCTCTTAAAGAAGGTGAAACTTCTAACCTTTACGACGTTGTACGTAGTGGTGAGTCGCCTAACCCTGATAGAGAATTAATGCATGAATCTCTTACTCTAGAGATTACTCGTGCGTTAGAAACTCTTTCTCAAAAAGAAGCAGACGTGATTTCTCTTTACTTCGGTATCGGTAATCAACAACCTATGAGTCTGGAAGAAATCGGTGAAACTTTTGATTTAACTCGTGAGCGCGTGCGCCAGATTAAAGAAAAAGGTATCAAAAGATTACGTCAGAATTCAAGAAGTAAGATCCTTAAATCATATTTAGGATAGTCCTCTATCTTAGAATAAGTATCAAAAGCACCACTTTACAGTGGTGCTTTTTTTATGAAATTATTTTACATTAGAATTTTAATAGTTATTTATAATAAATACAATTTTATATTTAATGATAATTACAAACTAACACTATGATATTACTAACTACCCTACATGAAGCTATTTCAACTAACTATTCTACAGGAATATCTACAGGTACAGCCATTTTCTCTTCTATGGCAGTTGTTTGTTCTTGGACCAGAAATAGAAGCCTACTATGGGCATTTATAGCAGGCGTTTTTAGTATGTTTTATGTAATCTATTGGTATTTTACTCGCACTGAAGATGAACAACGCAAGATTAAATAGCCTTTTAAAATTTGAGAATTTATTTAAGCTTCAACTCCCAAAGCTCTACTTCTTCTAAATCTCTCCAGTGTGGATTACGTTTTGTTTTTTCTGACGCAGAGTTAACTCTCTTTTTAAAAGTTCTCTCTAGTTCAAATCTATCATTATTTGCTATTTCATTCTCTATAGGATGCTCGGTTGTAACATTAGTAATTTGAGCCAGGTTAGAAAATATAATAACCAATTTACCATCAGGTAATAGACGTTCCTTTGCAGCCTCAAAAAACGCTGGAAACATTTCTTCAGGATAATAAATAGCTTCATCTATACCATCGACATCTTTATCTGCCGGTAACCACGGCGGATTAAAAACAATAAGTTCTACAGGTTTATCAAATTTACCAAAAAGCGGTGCGTAGTCTAATTCTATCTTACGTGATAGTTTAGTCTCTCCCATAAACTCCGTAAGACCTACTATAGCGTTAGGATTAACATCTGTACCATATACTTTTTGAAAACCGTGCTTTACCATTTGTAGTGATAAAACTCCAGAGCCTACTCCTACATCCATAGCAGCTTTTTTAGGACCTTCATAACGTTTTAAGTAATTATCAAAAACTTCTAGATGCTCAAATCTTGTTGGAAAATAAACACCATAAAAAGGATGTATTTTGTTGCGCAATACAGGTATAGAAATTCCTTTTTTATACCACTGCCATGAACTGTTAAGTCCTTGAACTTGTGGTAAAGTAAGATGAAAATTTTGAATCTCAGGGTACAGTTTTTCTAACCAACCTATGGATGGCGCCTTTGCAACTTCTAACTTATTATCTACTATTTCTAATAAAATAAGGTTAGATAATTTGCGATAGGTATCGCGATATACTTGCTGTTCTTGGTATGTTTTATTAGGTAACTTCTTTTTAAGATGCGTATGCAATTCCTTAAGTAAATGTAAACCGTTACTATAAAATGACCTTATTAAAACTACTTTGCCTTCTTCTAAGTTGTTCATGGTAGTAACTAGATTAGAATCTGCATTATAAAATGCAGGTCTTTCTGTTACATCTATAGCTTCTGGCTTGTTTAATTGAATATCTTTAATCATTATATAGTTTTGATTTTTAAAGTTTTACACCATTTAAAAAACAAAGAAACTCATATTAAAAGAGTAAAAAATTACTTTGTTATTCAGTCGTATGTATGAGGATAAAAGTAGTCTATTAAAAACTTGTATAGTGGTTTCTCCTAGCTGTAGGACAAGATCTTTATAAAAGTCTATTTACTATTAATTAGGGCACAAGATTTTACCATATAATTGGTTCCATTCCTTTTTCTTTTAAATATTCATTAGTCTTTGAAAAGTGTCTATTCCCAAACCAGTACCCACGGTTTGCACTTAACGGTGATGGATGACCGCTTTCTAGTATAAGATGCGCATTCTTATCTATGAGTTTTGCTTTTCCTTTAGCAAATCCACCCCATAATAGAAACACGACATCTTTACTTTCTTGAGATATTTTTTTTATAATAGCATCTGTAAATTTTTCCCAACCCTTTTTTTGGTGGCTTCCAGCCTTACCTTCTTCTACAGTAAGCACTGCATTTAAAAGCAACACACCTTGATCTGCCCAGTGTTCTAGATTACCAGAATCTGGATATGGCTTATCTAAATCTGTTGCTATTTCCTTAAAAATATTGATCAAACTAGGTGGGTGTTTTACCCCATCAGAAACTGAAAAGCAAAAACCATTACCTTGCCCTGCACCATGATATGGGTCTTGACCTATGATAACCACTTTTATCTTATCAAACGGAGTACGATTAAGAGCGGCAAAAATTTTGTCCTCTGGTGGGTAGCAAGTATATCGCTTATAAGCCTCACTAACAAAGCTTTTCAATTCCTCATAATAAGGTTGACTTAAATCCTCTCGCAATACCTCTTTCCATGTGGACTCCATTTGCATTTTCATGAATTCTTTTTTTTTTGTAAAGTTAGAAATACCTAATATAAATTATACCTGTGCTATTCAATTACTTTCCATTTAGTATAGATCATAAAGAAGAAACTAAAACAACAGCTGCACAAATCAAAAGCTAGAAACTCAAACCTAAATCCGTACTTTTGCAAAAACAAAAATATCTCATGCTTATATTAGGAATTGCCGGTGGAACAGGTAGCGGTAAAACTACAGTGGTAGAACAAATGATACATGAATACCCTGATCACGAAGTAACCGTAATATCTCAAGATTCTTATTATAAAGATACTAGCGATCTTACATATGAAGAACGCACACAAATCAACTTTGATCATCCAGAAAGCATAGACTTTGATCTTTTAGAAAAACACCTGCTAGAATTAAAAAAAGGTAATACTATAGACCAACCGGTTTATAGCTTTGTGGAGCACAATCGTACTGGTGAGACCATAAAAACAGCACCTAGTAAAGTAGTTATCGTAGAAGGTATTCTTATACTTACCATGCCGCGCATACGCAAGTTATTTGATATAAAAGTATACATAGACTGTGATAGCGATGAGCGATTGATTAGAAGATTAAAACGTGATATTGCAGACCGTGGTCGTGATCTTAATGAAGTCTTAGAACGTTACCAAACTACGTTAAAACCTATGCACCAACAGTTTATAGAAATCACTAAAGCCTATGCAGACGTGATTATACCTACAAATAGATTTAATACCGTAGGTGTTAAAATCTTGCGTACTATTATCGATCAAAAGCTAGGATAATTTCTTAAATTTCCACTTATGGGATTAAAAAAATTAAAAGCTAATCCGTGGTGGAGGTTTTTTAGTAATAAATACACACTCATCACCATCTTCTTTGCCATCTGGATATGTTTTCTAGATGCAAATGCATGGATGACATCTCATAGAGAGATAGACAAGCAACTTGCCGAAAAACAAGAAAATGCCGATTTCTATAGGAAAGGTATTGCTCGTGATAAGGCAAAAATAGCTTCACTACAAGATAGCTTGGGGCTAGAAAAATATGCTAGAGAACGTTATTTAATGAAGCGCGAAAATGAAGAAGTATTCATCATTCAACACGCAGATTCTGTAAAAACTGAAGAAAATGAGTAAAGAACTTTTTAAAGATTTTGATGCTGTTTCTGAAGCTCAGTGGAAACAGAAAATCCAGATGGACCTTAAAGGTGCAGACTATAATGAAACTCTTATTACCGCTACCAGAGAAGGTATTCATATAAAGCCTTTTTATCATAGCGAGAGTGCGCCAGATATTAATATCACTAATCGTTCTACACAGACTAATGACTGGTATATATCTCAAAAAGTATATGCTGGTAATGCTGCAGCTGCAAATAAAAAAGCTCTAGATATATTAAACCGTGGTGGTGAAGGAATTATATTTATCATTCCTAATCCTAGCATAGATCCTGCCCTATTGTTTAAAGATCTACCTAAAGTAGGTGTACAGATTCACACTCAATTTTTTGACCTGGATTATATAAAATCCATTCATCAAATTGCACCGCATGCTTATGTTCACATAGATATCATTCATCAACTGGCGAGTGATGGAAACTGGTTTAAGAACAAGAATCATGACTATAAAAACTTAGATTCATTTCTCGATAAGTTTGATGGCTATTTCTCAAATATCACTATTAACACATCTACCTATCAACAGGCTGGTGCTACCATTACTCAAGAACTAGCTTATTTTACAGCTCATCTTAACGAGTATTTAAATCATTTAAATGAAGGTGGTACGCTATCCGTTTTCGCGAAAGCGGGAAAAAGAATCAACATAGACACGGTTATAGGTAGCAATTACTTTTTTGAGATCGCAAAATATCGGGCCTATCGCATTTTAACCAAAACTTTGGGAGATGTTTACGCAATTGATTTAGGTTGTTATATTACGGCAACTCCTAGCCTGCGTAATAAATCCTTAATGGATTATAATGTGAACATGCTGCGCACAACTACCGAGTGTATGAGCGCAATTTTAGGTGGTGCAGACACTTTATGCAACATTCCATATGATACATTTTTTAACAAAGAAAATGAATTTGGAGATCGCATAGCGCGCAATCAGTTAAGAATTCTAAAAGACGAGGCTTATCTCAATGAAATAGGCAACGCAGCTGACGGTTCTTACTACATTGATACCATTACCAAGCAACTGGTAGAAAAAGCACTTGACATTTTTAAAGATATCGAGAACGCAGGTGGTTTTACACAGTCCCTTTTTGATGGCACTATACAGCGTAAGATCAAGGAAAGTGCACAACAAGAGCAAGAAGATTTCAACACAGGAAAGCGTGTTCTTATAGGAGCAAATAAGCATCCTAATGCGGCATTACCTTTACAAAAAGAGTACGAAATATTACCTTTTAGAAAGATAGAACCTCGCAAGACTTTAATACAGCCCATTATTACCAAGCGTATTACTGAAGAACTGGAGAAGGCTGAAATAGCAAAATTGTGATCTATAAAATCACAGAAACTCGTTGTCTAGAGAATAGATGTAATTCTACATTTTAGAAACAATAGGATCTACTTTCAATAAAAATAGCTTCATGAAAAGAAAAGATATATCTAACATAAAACCCAATTACGATTTTCATACTAAGCGATCAGAAACCGCTGTTTATGAAACATCTGAAGGGATTTCTATAAAAAAAGAATACACAAAAGAAGATGTTGAAAATCTGGAACATCTCGATTTTGTAGCTGGTATAGCACCCAACTTGCGTGGACCTTATTCTACTATGTATGTTCGTAGACCTTGGACAGTAAGACAGTATGCTGGTTTTTCTAGTGCGACAGAATCTAATGCTTTTTATAAACGTAATCTCGCTGCTGGACAGAAAGGGCTTTCTGTAGCCTTTGACCTAGCAACGCATAGAGGTTATGACAGTGACCACGATCGTGTAGTAGGTGATGTAGGAAAAGCTGGTGTTGCTATAGATAGCGTTGAGGATATGAAAATCCTTTTTGACTCTATTCCGTTAGATAAGATGTCTGTTTCTATGACCATGAACGGTGCCGTTTTACCTATAATGGCATTTTACATCGTCGCAGCAATGGAACAAGGTGTGGATCAAAAACTGTTGAGTGGTACAATACAAAATGATATTCTTAAAGAATTCATGGTACGTAACACATATATCTATCCGCCTACGCCTAGTATGCAAATTATCTCAGATATTTTTGAGTACACAAGTAAGCACATGCCTAAGTTCAACTCGATTTCCATATCTGGTTATCACATGTATGAAGCAGGCGCGACTAGTGATATAGAACTAGCCTACACACTTGCAGATGGTCTAGAATATGTACGCAAAGGACTAGCTGCAGGAATGGACATCGATACCTTTGCTCCTCGCCTATCTTTCTTTTGGGCAATAGGAATGAATCATTTCATGGAAATTGCCAAAATGCGTGCGGCACGTATGCTTTGGGCAAAAATGATCAAACAATTTAAGCCTAAAAATGCTAAATCTCTTGCATTAAGAACACACTGTCAGACATCTGGTTGGTCACTTACAGAGCAAGATCCATTTAACAACGTGGCTAGAACTGCTATTGAGGCTAGTGCAGCCGCATTCGGTGGTACACAAAGTTTACACACTAATGCGCTGGACGAGGCAATTGCTTTACCTACGGATTTCAGTGCACGTATAGCTAGAAATACACAGTTATTTTTACAAGAAGAAACAGGAATTACAAAAACCGTAGATCCATGGGCAGGTTCTTATTATGTAGAATCCCTTACAGATCAAATTGCTGATAAGGCTTGGGAACTTATTGAAGAAGTAGAAGAACTAGGTGGAATGACTAAAGCCATAGAGGCAGGAATTCCTAAAATGCGCATAGAAGAAGCCGCTGCAAAGAAACAAGCACGTATAGATTCTGGAATAGATACCATTGTAGGAGTGAATAAATACCCTAGCCCAGACGAGGATAACATAGACACTCTAGAGGTAGATAACGCCGCAGTACGTATTGAGCAAATCGATAGGTTAACCGATATTAAAGCCACGAGAGACACTCAAAAAGTAGAAAAAGCTTTAAAAGCGCTGACAAATTGCGCTAGAACTAAAGAAGGTAATTTACTAGAACTTGCTGTAAATGCGGCAAGAGAACGAGCAACTCTAGGCGAAATTTCAGATGCTTTAGAAGAGGTTTACGGTCGTTATAGAGCGACTATAAAAAGTGTACAAGGAGTATATAAGAAAGAGATTATGAATGATTCCGCTTTCGCGAAAGCGCAACAACTAGCAGACCAATTTGCCAAAATCGAAGGACGTAGACCTAGAATAATGATCGCAAAAATGGGTCAAGACGGACACGATCGAGGCGCCAAAGTAGTCGCTACTGGTTATGCAGATGTAGGTTTTGACGTAGATATAGGTCCATTGTTTCAAACACCAGCAGAAGCAGCTAAACAAGCCGTAGAAAACGATGTACACGTTTTGGGTGTTTCTTCTCTTGCAGCAGGTCACAAAACACTTGTGCCGCAAGTAATGGAAGAGCTTAAGAAATATGGCCGTGAGGACATCATGATAGTAGTTGGTGGCGTTATACCGAGAAAAGATTATCAGTTTCTCTTTGATGCTGGAGTAGCCGCAGTCTTCGGCCCTGGAACTAAAATTAGTGAGGCAGCGATTGATATTTTAGGATTATTGATGCCAGAAGAATAATTCTCATTAAAAACAACATTGAAATTTTTAGACCAATAGATCATCAAATTATTGAAAAGCCAAGTATTACGCTTGGCTTTTTGCATTCTTATAGCCAGCATTATTAAACTTTGAATATTAAATAGTAGCTTTAAACAATATTTTTTCAAAATCCACTTTATAAAAGTAACCAACCTTTATCTCTTGAAATCTAACCTCGCATCTGTCCTATTTGTTTTTTTGATAACTAACATTTGCTTCTCACAAAACCTTGTTTTAAATGGAAGTTTTGAGGAGTTTGAAAAATGTCCAGATGATTACTCCCAATTTAAGGGTAATGTAAAAGATTGGATAGTTCCTACCCTAGCAACTCCAGACTTCTATTCGTCATGTAATAAATTTAGTCCTGCTGGCGTGCCTAATAACGTTAGCGGATGGCAAAAAGCAAAAGAAGGAAATAGCTATGCAGGTATAATTTTATTAAACCACCAAAATTATAGAGAATATATCACTGGTTCTTTGCAAAAAAAATTAATCGAAGGTCAAAATTACAAAATAAAGTTTTTTATCTCACTCGCAGAAAAGTCAGGACTAAGCACAAACTCTATAGGGGTCTTATTTAACTCAAATCGAGAAAACTTTACTACCTATAAAAATTTTGATGGATTAACAATTACAGAAACCAAAAACAGTGTAAATAATATTGACTTTAATGAACAAAAGAAAAAAGATGATTTTTCTTACCTAGTAGACTTATCAACGGTAGAAACTTTCAAAGATTCTAAAAACTGGACCTTAGTTGAAACTGAATTCATAGCAAATGGAACAGAAAAATATTTTACTATAGGTAACTTTAAAAGCAACCTAGAAACTAAATATAAACTGACTAGATCAAGAGTTGAAGGACCTTCATCTTATTATTATATAGATGACGTAAGTATAGAAGAAATAGAAGAGGAAATAAAAGTTGAGAATACTTTTAAACTCAATTCCATCTACACCTTAAAATCAGTGCTTTTTGATTTTGATAAAGCAACATTGATTGAGAAAACTACTCAAGAACTAGATGAACTAGTAACTTATTTAAAATCACATCTTGATTTAAAAGTGACTATAAACGGTCATACCGACTATTTAGGAAACGCTGCATACAATCAAAAACTATCTGAAGACAGAGCAAAAAGTGTTGCAAACTATCTCATCAATAAAGGAATATCAAAAGACAGAATCAATTACAGAGGCTATGGAGAATCACAACCCATCGATCCTAACGAGCCAGAAGATGCGCAAGCAAAAAATAGACGTGTGGAGTTTGTGTTGAGTAATTAATTATTCCTTCTTCTCTCACGTCGCAATCTTCTAGCTTCTTTTTTCTTTAAAAAATAAAGTTTTCTTTTCTCTGAAATACTTAAATCATCACGATCTCTATTTTGCAAATCAATAAGTTCTTGATTATCGGCATCTTTAAGAGGTACATTTCTATAATCTCTAACGTTAAAACGGATACCTAAAGCTAGATTTATAAATTTACCTTTATCAAAAGTATCTACTAATGCTGGAGCACTATTTATATTATAGGAGATAGATTCATAACTAGGGCTTAAATACAATGATGTAGCACTAGATAGGTTGTATTCTATGCTAGTCGTTATTCTAAATACATTTCCAGTATCTCTAAATTTACCACCACCTTGTTCTGTACTTTGTCTATTCTTATTTTGACTGTATCCATAACCTAAATCTGCAGTGATATTCCAGTCGTCATTTAATTGATAATCATAACCTAGAAACAGATAAGCATTGAACTTAGTAGCTCTATTAAACTCTCCTATCACATCTGTATTTTTTACACTGAAAAAGTCTTGACTCAGTGCACCTCCTACATAAATGTTTTTATAAATGTCAAATTGCATTCTTATTCCGTAGCCAGTACCGTCAGATAATCCGTTACCTATGAAGTTATCGCCGCTAGGCAAAGCACGTTGCAAATAAAAATCTACTGCAAAAACACGATCTGGTAAGCTATGAGACTTTTCTGTTGTATTTTCTTGACTATAAGAATAGTAACTTGATAAAACAGTTACTATAATAAGCACTATTCTAGTAATTAATCTCATAACGCTCTGTAGGATTGTTAATGGTAAATTGTTCATTTACTTCGTTTCCGGCAGCATCTCTATAATTCACATCTATAACAGATGGATAAAAGGCTCTAAATTCAAATAAACCATCATCTGTTGTTTGATTTACCAAATCGATGATCTCATCTTCAAACTCACAATTTTCATCTCTTACAAAAGAGTTATTCTCGTACAATTCGTCACAATAAATCGCAAAATAATTAATGGTTACATCATAAACACTTGTAGTACCTGATGTGTTTATAAACTCTAATTCCACATTTGCAATATCTGTCATAGTAATTAATGGAATATCTAGAGTAAGATCTTGATTAAAACTATCACTTGCTACAGCTAGTATTTTACTAGAATCATCAACTCCTTTTATATGAACATAATATCTATAGGCAGTATCAAATAACATGGTAAAAGAAACGGCTCCATTCTCATCGGTTGTTCCCTTGCCTAGTAAAAAATCTCTGTCAGGCTCTGAAGTTTTTGTTAGATTCTGTCCGTTAATTAAAAAGAAATCATAAGATCTATAAGTCGTTACCTCTACCGAGGCGTTGACAAGTGGCAAACCACTAGAATCAACTATTCTAGTTTTAAAAAATGCACGCTTATCGTCGTCTAATCTGGCCTCGCAAGAAATTAAAATAATGGGCAGTAACAGAAAAAGTAACTTCTTCATCTAGGTTGGTTTATAGATAGATGTAGAAGTCTAAAAAAGGTTGCTTATCATTATAAAGAAAAGTTCAATTATTTTGTAATCACGTCTGCACCTAGAAATTTATCATCTTTGTTATAATACCATTTACGTACTTTAGGCATGTGTATTCCATTGATTAAATGGCTATCAGATAATAAAATGTACTCTCCAGAATCAGGTTTTATATTACCTTTTTCATCTGTTCTAAAAAATTGATAGATTTCCATTTTATAAGAAATTGGATCAAAATAAAAGAACCACACATCGCTTCCTACCGCTTCATTATAAGAAGCTTTTACTACTAAGTATTCTTTGCCTTTAAAGGTTTTACGTTCTACTTTAGGATCTATATGAGTTCCTTCATCCTTTAATTTCATCGGTAAACCGTACAAATAGGTATAATAATTCTTCATAAAAACAGCTCTTTCATTGTCTTTATCAGTACTCACCGCTTTAGTTTCAGGAGATCTCAAATCCTTTTTATCTACTGAGGTATTTTCTTTATTTACCTTGTAGACAGTCGTTACACTATCACGAGTAGCAGCTACACTAAATTTTTGAGCAGGTAAGTCTATTAAAATGTCACTCACACGAGCTGGTTTATCTGGCGTAGACATCGTAACCTGTAAATTTCCTTTAAAACTATTCCAGTTTCCACTAGGGTCATGAACTTTGATTGCTTTATCCAGTAGTTGCTGTCCTGTAATTTCTTGCGCAACTCCATTAAAAAAAGCTCCTATAAATAAAAGTGAGAAAAGATATTTCATGGCTATAAATTTTAAGCTAATATAACTAATAACCAGTTTCTCCATAAAATCATAAATACAAAAAACTCCCAAAAGCGATGGCTCTTGAGAGTTTTGAAAATTGTAATTATCGTTTAAATATAACTTAGTCTTTATGCATAAAAGCCTGCTTTTCTAACAGCACTTCTTTAGTCTCTACGACGTCATCATCTGGCACACAACAATCTACCGGACATACCGCAGCACATTGTGGCTCTTCATGAAAACCTACACACTCGGTACATTTATCTGGGACTATATAATAAAACTCGTCACTTACTGGTTCTTGCGTCTCATTAGAATCGACTTCTTTACCGTTAGGTAAAACAACATTTCCATCTAAATCTGTACCATCTGCATAGCGCCAGTCATCTGCTGCTTCATAAATTGCCGTGTTAGGACACTCAGGTTCACACGCTCCACAATTAATACATTCGTCTGTTATGATGATTGCCATAGCTTTTCTTTACTTTTGTGCAAAAATAGTGCCTTGTGAACACATTGTCAATAAATACCACGTTAAATGATCGTATTTCCGCTTTCGCGAAAGCGGGATCTCAACTATCTTCTTACCTAAAAGGTACCCTAGAGTCTCTCACAGACTCAGGTGCTAGCTGGCAAGATATCATAAAACAAAGACTGGAACTAGCAGAACGTAAGAACTCTTGGTTTACAGAAGACACTTTACATTTTTCCATTCAGGAATGGGCAAATGCCTTAACCGTAGAGAATCTAACTAACTGGACACAAGCCTATGAGCTAGAAAAAATAAGCTCTAAAAATGTAGCGCTTATTACCGCTGGTAACTTACCTCTAGTAGGTTTTCATGATGTATTATGTGTCATTATCTCAGGCCATCATGCGATGATTAAAAATTCTAGCAATGATGACGTACTCACTCCTTTATTACTAGAAATAGCAACTTCTTACTGTCCAGAACTGGCTACGTCCTACTCTTATGCAAACGGTAAATTAGAAAATTATGACGCGGTAATCGCTACCGGAAGTAATAATACAGCTCGATACTTTGAACATTATTTTGGTAAAAAGCCTAATATCATACGTAAAAATAGAAATAGTGTTGCCGTTTTAACAGGAAATGAAACACTAGAACAAATGGAAGCGCTTAGTAAAGATGTGTTTCTTTATTTTGGCTTAGGTTGTAGAAGTGTGAGTCATTTAAAAGTGCCCAAAGGATATAATTTTGATCTGTTTTTTAATGGCATGTTTGTTAGAAAAGAACTTATTAAAAATGAAAAATACCTAAATAACTACGACTACAACAAAGCCGTTTATTTAATGAGCGAGTTTGATTTATTAGATAACGAGTTCTTATTAATCAAAGAAGAAAATGACAGCTACTCCTCTCCTATTGCTAGTTTAGGCTATAGTTATTACGATAATTTAGAAGACCTGGCGACAGAGTTTCAAGAAAATGCAGATAAGTTACAATGCGTTGTAGCATCTGGACCAGCAGCCAGTACTGTAAGTAATTTATTAGGAAAAATGACTGCACCACAGACAGTAGAATTCGGTACTACACAAACACCTGGATTACAGGACTATGCAGACGGTGTGGATACTATTCAATTTTTGTTGACATTATCTTAAAAACCTTATCGATTATATAACATAATTTGGCGTTCTATTTTGCATTTTTGTAATTCATTCAAAAGATGACACACAATGCTTAAGCACAATTTTAGCGCAGGACCATGCATACTGCCACAAGAAGTTTTTAAAAAAGCAGCGGCAGCTGTTCTTAATTTCAACGATTTAAGTATCCTAGAAATTTCCCACCGTAGTAAAGATTTTGTTTCGGTCATGGAAAAAGCTCAATCCCTAGCGCTAGAACACTTAGGTTTAACTGGCAAAGGTTATAAAGCATTATTCTTAGGTGGTGGAGCAAGTATGCAGTTTTTAATGGTTGCTTATAACCTTTTAGAAAAAAAAGCAGCTTATTTAAACACAGGAACTTGGGCCGACAAAGCTATTAAAGAAGCAAAAATGTTTGGTGAGGTTATAGAAGTAGCTTCTTCAAAAGCAGATAATTATAATCACATTCCTAAAGGTTATGTAATCCCTGAAGATGTAGATTATTTCCATTTTCAGACTAATAATACCATTTTTGGTACTCAAATGCAGTACACTCCAGATGTGTCTGTTCCATTAATTTGTGATATGAGTAGTGATATATTTTCAAGACAACGTGATTTTGAAAAATACGATTTGATTTATGCAGGTGCTCAAAAAAATATGGGTCCAGCAGGAACTACTTTAATCGTTGTAAAAGAAGATATTTTAGGTAAAGTCTCTAGACAAATACCTTCTATGTTAGACTATAGAACACATATCTCAAAAGATTCTATGTTCAATACTCCACCAGTATTTCCTATTTATGTAAGTATGCTTACACTAGAATGGTTAAAAGAAAATGGCGGTATAGATGCTATAGAAAAATTAAATAACCAGAAAGCCGCATTAATCTATAATGAAATAGATCGCAATGAGTTGTTCAATGGTTTTGTAAAAGAGAAAGAAGACAGATCTGCTATGAATGCTACATTTGTTTTAAATGATAGCGCACACACTGCAGCATTTGATGCTATGTGGAAAGAAGCAGGAATCAATGGTTTAAACGGTCATAGATCTGTAGGTGGTTATCGTGCAAGCATGTATAACGCATTAACTCTAGAGAGCGTACAAACTCTTGTAGATGTAATGCAGCAGTTAGAAAAAAATGCTTAAGAATTAATAATCATAGATTTTTAATAACGAAATCTTTTCTCCAACCTTAAAGGGTGAGATTTCATTAGAACTTAAATTTGACTCAAAGTTTAATATAATAAGTCAACTGTTTCTGCACCCTTTTAAGGTTAGGAAACGGAAACAAAAGAAACTAAAATGAAAATACTAGCAAACGACGGTGTCTCACAAAGCGGAATTGATAAATTAACCGCAGCTGGTCACGAGGTAATTACTACTAATGTCGCACAGGGACAATTAGAAGAATATATAAATAAAAATGAAGTAGCAGTACTTTTAGTAAGATCTGCAACTACGGCTCGTAAAGAGTTAATTGACAACTGCCCAAGTCTTAAGATTATAGGACGCGGTGGTGTTGGTATGGATAATATAGATGTGGCTTATGCACGTGAAAAAGGACTTAAAGTAATTAACACTCCTGCGGCAAGTAGCGCCAGTGTGGCCGAGTTAGTTTTTGGTCACCTTTACGGTGGTGTAAGATTCTTATATGACGCAAACAGAAACATGCCCCTAGAAGGAGATAGTAACTTCAAAGGTTTAAAGAAAGCATATGCAAAAGGTTCTGAATTACGTGGTAAAACTTTAGGAATTATAGGTATAGGTCGCATAGGGCAAGAAGTTGCAAAAATTGCAGCAGGTGTAGGTATGAAAGTAGTTGCTCATGATAGTTTTGCCGATAAGGCTCCTACTGTATCTTGGGATCTTTTTGATGGACAGACAGTACAAGTAGAAATTCCTCTTGTAGAAAAAGAAGAATTGCTTAAAACTGCAGACTTCGTTACTATTCATGTTCCTGCACAAGAGAATTATGTGATAGGCGCAGAAGAATTAGCACAAATGAAACAAGGAGCTGCTATAGTTAATGCTGCTCGTGGAGGTGTTTTAGACGAGGTTGCTCTAGTAAATGCGCTAGAGACAGAGCATATTTCTTTTGCTGCACTAGATGTTTTTGAAAAAGAACCACAACCAGAAATAGTCTTGTTAATGAATGATAAACTTTCATTAAGTCCACATATAGGCGCTGCAACTAATGAAGCACAGGACCGTATAGGAACTGAGCTGGCTGATCAGATTATTGAGATACTGGGATAACAAATCTTAGATAAATCATACTTTTTAAAACCGCATTCTAACCGATTGCGGTTTTTTTTGATTAAAAAATTAAATCTTCAAACAGTCAGTGGGATCTATTATATCTGACCAATATGTGACTTTAATACCTTAATACTGCTCAGATAAGCGTACTTAAAACTAATTAAGATCGATAAGAAACTTAGAAAAACTCTATGTTTATGCATGATTTTGATCGTGCCGTACTCAGAAATCGCAAAATGACAGAATCCATAAAAATGTATTATACCGATTAATTAAGGTTATTGGTCGGTAATAATTGCGCTTTCGCGAAAGCGAAACTAAAATCTAGCCTTTTTTAATACTACCAATAAAATTATGTAAATTGTGCTGTAATTAAAATAAACAACTACTTATGTCATCAATACTAGACTTACTACAATCTGATACTGGAAAAACTTTAATACAAGGACTTTCTCAAAAAACAGGACAATCAGCAGACC
Organism: Nonlabens sp. Asnod3-A02; assembly: GCF_045063755.1. Classification (NCBI taxonomy): domain Bacteria; kingdom Pseudomonadati; phylum Bacteroidota; class Flavobacteriia; order Flavobacteriales; family Flavobacteriaceae; genus Nonlabens; species Nonlabens sp. Asnod3-A02. Next base: position 163,617 of record NZ_JBEFOC010000005.1, on the reverse strand, counting down.
AAACTTCTGGTCTATTATCTCAAGCAATGCCTCTTATTTTAGGAGCTATGCAACGTAATGCTGCTACTCCTGAAGGTGCAGAATCTCTTAACAATGCATTAAACGACCCACGTCATAGCGGTGGTGGTGTAATGGATATGTTGGGTGGTATTTTTGGTGATGGTGCAGGTAGCCCAGAGCAATTAGAGTCTGATGGTGCTGGGATATTAAATCATGTTTTAGGTTCTAAACAAACTCAAGTAGAAAATGCTTTATCACAAACAAGTGGTATGGACATGGGATCTGTAAGTCAAATTATTAAAATGGCTGCTCCTGTAGTTATGGGTGTACTTGCAAAGCAAAATCAATCTCAAGCAACTGCTTCTGGATCTAATGGTATAGGTGACCTTATAGGTTCTGTTCTAGGTGGTCAGTCTGGTGCTGCAGCAGGAGAACAAAGCTTTATTGAAAAAATTCTAGATGCAGACGGTGATGGTAGCATTATAGACGACGTTGCTGGAATGGTTCTAGGTGGTGATAAAAAACAAAGTGGCGGTATAGGTGGTATTTTAGGAGGTTTATTCAAATAAGAATCCCAACTCTTTATTATTATAAAAGCGATCACTCCTTTAGTGATCGCTTTTTTTGTACCTTTAATGTAGTAAGTACTTGTTTACTCAACGAGTTGCATCGTTAACTCATTCTTACTTCATTTAAGGAAACAAGCACTCTATTTTTATCCTATGAAAACATTTATATACAGCATTTTTGTGATAGTAGCTATCGTAGGATGCAGCACCATGGATACAGGAAAAAATAAAAAACTGACTTCTAATAGTTCTGTAAAAAACGACACAATACGTATCGTAAACGATAGTCTAGAATACGAGATTATAATTTTTGAACCTGGATTTAATTCTTGGTTAGGTACACAACCACCTAGAGGTTATTATTCTCAATCTGCTATGGAAATAAGTAATGCTTTAAAAGTTACTACTTATAATATTAGATCTAGAAACCCTATAAAATATGGCAGTCATCTTTACCCATTTGCCATAGATTACAATCGTAGAACAGATTATGGCTATGAGGTGAATTATTTACTGTACAACTACTTCCTTTTCTTTGAACAAAAATATAATCAGAAGTTGAAGTAACTTATTTTTGCAATATGCAAAAACTAAAAAAGAATTGGGAGATTACCCAAAACTGGCAATTCATTTACATCCTTTTAGGAATAATAGGTTTACTAGCATGTGGTTATTTTATAGCCGTGCGCATTTTACCTACCACATTTGAAGACATTACCTACGAGTATGCTTTTACCATAATCGTGACTTTAATTCTAGCCTATATATTTTACAAAATAACCATGTGGTTGTTTTCAAAATTAAAAACCAGATGGGAAGTTACATATAGATGGGAATTAATTGCCATGTTTATAGTATTTGCCATCACTGGTTCCTTATCTGCACGTTTATCAGGCCCATTTATGGAATACATAGGCTTGAGCAGAGAATCTATGTCTGGATGGCTATTCTGGCCGTTGCGTATACTTATACTCTTCCCTATTTATCAAATTTTATTAGTAGCAATGGGCTGGTTATTTGGTCAATTTGACTTTTTTTGGAAATTTGAAAAGAAGATGCTCTCAAGATTTGGTATTAAATTATAAAAGTAAAAGCATTATTAATTGATTTCTGCTTACGCAAAAGTGGAACAAACCCAATAAAATAATCTTAAAGGCAATCATAATCGTACCTTTGTAGCCTTAAACTAGTCTATAAATAAAAGAAATGGATAACAACGATATATTAAGAAGATTGAGATTTACTCTAAACTTGAGTGATGATGCGATGATAGATATATATGCCAAAGGTGGTGAACCTGTTTCTAGAGCAGAAATAAGCAACTGGCTCAAAAAAGAAGAAGATGAAGACTTTGATGTAGTCGTAGATGAAAATCTAGCTGTTTTTCTTAATGGACTTATAGTTAACCATAGAGGTAAAAAAGATGGTCAAATTCCTGTCGCAGAGACAGAACTAGATAATACCATTATCCTACGTAAACTTAAAATTGCCTTTAATTTTACATCTAAAGAATTACTCTATATCTGGAAAAAGGCAGATGTTGTGATAAGTGAAACAGAATTGAGTGCCTTCTTCAGAAAAAGAACACATCCTAAATTCAAATATTTAAATGATCAGTATTTACGTAAATTCTTAAAAGGTTTCCAGATACAACGTAAAACACAACGTGAGAAAGAAGCTTTCAGGAATTCATTTAAAGACTAAAGTTATCTAACTATCAGCATAATAATTAAATGAATCAAGAGCAACTTCTTAAACTATATGCCGATTTTTCTGATCGAGAATTGATTCATATTCTTACTATAGATAAAGAAAAATATACTCCAGTCGCCTGGAATGCCGCACAAATTACCTTAGAAAAACGATCCGTAGATGCAAATCAATGGAAAGAATTAAGAGAGTATGACAATGCGTCTAAACACAAATCTGTTAATGAGAAAAGCTCTCTACTAGACGAACTCTATGCAGACGAGCAAGCTAGACTGAGAGAAGAATCTACTTTTGAACAACAGAAAAAGCACAGCTTAGAAACCTCAAGAAAACAACTTCATTTAAATGATGAAGATTTACTTAATCAATTCACATCCATAATTGATGTCTTTTTAAAGAATAAAGAAGACCATCATAACACAGATCAGTTTTCTAAAGAAGAGTTTCTAGCACTATTTGCAGGTATTTATGATCGTGATCTACAAATTCCTCATTCTTACAAAGCTAAAGTTATAGAAGTATTAGACTCGATCCTTAAAAAGATGAAATCTAGGAGAAATATAATGATCTTATTAGGTTTGCTATTAGCTGTAATAGGTATATCTACTACTCTAGCTACTAATATTTCATTAATATTTTATGGTGCAATTATAGTAGGTTGCGGTATGATAATTAAAGCAATAGCAAACTATAGCATGAGCAAAGATTCTATCAAAAAATTAAAGCTCTATACAGATAAATAAATCTATATAGAGCTTTAATGAAAACGGCAGTTGTACTACTATTTCTTTTTACCGTAAATTTTATTCTCTCTGTATCTAGCAATAGCCGCTAGAACTAAAATCACTGATAACGATATCATTGCAAATTTGTAAGAGATAATTTGATCTCCACTGGCATAACTGTGTAATCCTGATAAATAGAAGTTTACACCAAAATAGGTCATCAATACACTAGCAAATGCAAGCACAGACCATAAACTGAAGGTCCATCTACTCTTTAAACCTGGAACAAGCCTTAAGTGCAATACAAATGCATAGATAAATATAGTTATCAATGCCCATGTTTCTTTAGGATCCCAACCCCAGTAACGTCCCCAAGATTCATTTGCCCACATACCTCCTAAGAAGTTACCTATAGTAAGCATGATAAGACCTACAGTAAGAGCTATTTCATTGATATAAGTAAGCTCTTTGATATTAAGATCCATAATCTTCTTATTCTTTTTTGTGGAGAATATCATAAGAATCATAGTCACTAGACCTAAAATCATTCCTAACGCAAACGGACCGTAACTACCTACGATTATAGAAACATGTATCATTAACCAGTAAGAATCTAGAACAGGTTGTAAATTACCTATCGATGGGTCTAACCAGTTCAACTGTGCTACCCATAGAATAATAGCCACTACAAATGCCGTACTAGCTATAGTCATATGACTCTTTCTACCGAACATGAGTCCAAAGGACATCGTTGCCCATGCTACATAAATTAACGACTCATAAGCATCTGACCATGGTGCATGACCACTTAAGTACCATCTCATGATTAACGCAGCTGTATGTACTAAGAATAATCCAAAAATGACCCATTTATGAAATTGAATAGTCCATCCTATCTCTTTCATCGGTTTAATGATCTCTACTATTAAAAGAATCAACATCATCACACCGAACCATGCATACCATTTATACAAGCTCTTAAAGACATTGAACTTATTGTAAAGGATCTCTGCTTCGATCTTGTCCTCGGTTGGAATTATATCAACACCATAAACTTTTTGAAACTCCATCAAACTATTGAGAGCTGCATTTGCGTTTACATAATTGCCATCTGCTTTTCCTCGTATTAATAACGTACTATACGCACCAAGGAAATCTCTTACAAAACGTTTCTGCTCATCATTAAAACCTGCTTCTTCTGCATCTACAGAAGCATACCACTTGTTATTTTCTGCTTGATACTTAGGAAATATTTTAAAAATAGAACCTGTTAAGACTTGGTCTAATAACCCAACAGCATAATTAATATCTATAAAACCTTGATGTATGCTCGACTTCACATCTGCTGCATTTGCTTCGTCTAAATATGGGCTTATTTTATAACTGCCTATCGTATTATCTTCTCTTCTTATAAAGTCCATACCACGAGCATAACTGGTACTTTTATCCACACCTATAATGGTCTTTAAAGAATCATTCTTATAATTCAATTTAATCAACGGTACGTCAAACCATAGATCTCTAAATTGAATCATACTTATCATCGTTTGCTCTGGTGTTAACCTCACAACGCTATCCCCTACTTTAGCTTCATAAAAATCTCTCTTGGAAATCTTACGTAATATCTCACTAGATAAGGTAGACATAGGCTTCATACGTCCATTATCCTGTACTACTATTCTACCGAAACGTTCTGCTTGTACAAGTGGTACCATATTAGCCACTATAATACTATCTGCTAGTTTTAATGGTATAGGTGGCAATTTAGTATCTGCGACATCTATCTCAGGTTTTGTAGTATCAACAACAGCGTCATCCTGATTTGTACTTACACCTTCTCTACTCTCTATAGCTGTAGAATGCTCTCCTGCAGCATGATTATGCCCAGTATGATCTTCTTGTTTTACTTGCGCACCAGCTATACTTATAGAAAACAACATAGCAATCATTACTAGCTGTTTTGCCTTGCGTTTTTTAACACGGTTAATTAATCTTCTTAACTCACCAAATCTGGTATTAGGATCAAATAGCAATGCCATAAGACCTAAATAAAGAAGAAAGTAACCTATATAAGTAACCGTTTTACCCCAGAAATCATGATTAACAGATAAGTGTGTACCTAATTCATCTGGATCAAAACCTGCTTGAAAAAAACGATAACCTTCTTTGTCTAATACGTGATTCATATAAATGCGTTCTGGTGTTTTACCCATAGAATCTATAACAGTAACTTCACTTGCAAAAGCAGAGTACGACTTTTCTGTTCCTGGTTGTTTACTAGCTATAAAATCATTTAATTGTATACTAAAAGGTAATTCTCTCGCAATAGAGCCATACTTTAAATATAACTTAAGGCCATTAATATCGATGTCTTTAAAATTTGATATAATCCCTTTACCGCCTAATAATTCTATTTTTTGAGATTCTTCACCACTAGTTACCGTAGCGAGAATACCGTGTGCCTTTGCCTTAGTAGGTTCAGGGCTTTTAATTATTCCTACCTCACCTTGGGTAACAGGCTCAGGAATCACAAATTGCATTCCAGCAAGAGAATACAATGATCTTAATTTTAATTCTTGTATAGAATCTCCAAAAACTTCTCCTTCTAGCTGGTCTGCCATGCGCAAGTAATTTCCAGCATATGGAGTCTGTATCGTATAACCGTTCCAATTTTCTGTGATATTAATAAGACCTTTTTGGGCAGCCACCACAGGATCTATATTCACACCGAAAAGTACGTTGTGAATACTCGCCTCTTCTCCATCTTTAATTAAATGATCATGTCTCGTTCCCTCACCAGCTTCTACGATCTTTAAATAACGATCGCTATTTTCATCTCCAGGTTTTAAGCCCTCTACAGCATCGTAAATCATGCTGTCTATAGTTACTTTTATATTCTTATCATAGAAATCAAAATCTCTAGAAGTCTTATAATCATATTGCGAGACTAATAATCTTTCTTTTACACTACGTTGCATAGGATTACCGTTTTCATCCTCACCTTGAATAATAGCACTGAAATAAGTCTCGTCACTCAAAAAAGTATTTGCAGTTTGTCCTTCACGTATCAACATCATTCCCTCAAAAGAAATATAACGTGTTATTCCTGCTCCTATAATGATTAGAACCCATGACAAGTGTAAAGTAAGCGTCGCCCACTTTTTCCACTGTAATAAATCATAACGTTTTATGTTCCCTATAAAATTGATCATTAACCAAAACATGATTAATGAAAACCACCACTCATTATATACCCAAAGCTTAGAAGTAGGTGTATCATAAGAGTTTTCTATAAATGTTCCCGCCGCCATACTTGCTGCAAATGCTAGCAGCAAAAATGTCATTGTACGAGTACCAAAAAGCAAGGCAATTAATCTATCTTTCATAGGACTTTTTTACAGGCCGCAAAGATACTTCACAAAAGCCGCAACACCATGTATTGTGAGTCGCTTTGAAGTACGTATTTTTACATTATGATTAAGATTATTATTATAGGAACCGGTAATGTAGGAATGCACTTATGTCATGCCTTTGAAAAAGCTACTTTATCAAATAAAATTTCTCTTGTAGGATATTATAATAGAGCTCAAAAAAAGCTATCAGATATAAAAGCCCCTTTACTTTCTCAAATAGCAAATTTGCCCGCTTGCGATCTTATTATACTTGCAGTACCAGATGATGCCGTAAATAAAACAGCAAACCTATTACCTACCTCACAAGCCATTATAGCACATACCAGCGGTAGTGTATCTATTACAGCCTTAGAAAAACATGAGCGTCACGGCGTTTTTTATATGCCACAAAGCTTTAGTAAAACTAGAAAACCTAACTTTGGGGACATTACTTTATGTTTAGAATCTAACAGTGAGGCTGTAAATGATGTGTTAGAGCAGGTGGCTGTTACGCTTTCGCGAAAGCGAGAACAAATCAATTCTAATCAACGTAAAAAGCTCCATCTTGCAGCTGTTTATATGAATAACTTTGTAAATCACTGTTATACTAAAGCTGACCAAATAATGCAAGACGCAGCCATGGACACGCAGTTGCTAAATGCATTAATGCAAGAAACTCTAGTCAAAGCAATAGATTTATCTCCTCAAAAGGCACAAACCGGTCCAGCGATGAGAAACGACATAAAAACTATAGAAAAGCATCTAGAAATGCTTGATAATGAAGATCGCGATATGTACCGATCTATTACTAACTCCATACAAAAAACACATGGCAACTAGCTATAAAGAATTACTACACGATATCACAACTTTTATTCTAGACGTAGACGGCGTCCTTACCGATGGTCGCATGCTTATTTCTGAATCTGGAGAACTTTTACGTACCATGAATGCAAGAGATGGTTATGCTATGAAAACAGCTCTTAATAATGGATTTAACGTATGTATTATTACAGGCGGTAGAAATGAAGGTGTAAAATCTAGACTAGTAGGTCTAGGCATTACAGACGTTTTTCTAAATGCCAGTGATAAGATGGTGCAAATGCACGAATATGTTGCAAAACATAATTTAAAGCCTCAAAACATAGTCTACATGGGTGATGACATGCCCGATGTACCAGCACTAGAATTTGCTGGTGTGGGCTGTTGTCCACAAGACGCAATTCCTGAAGTAAAAGCGGTAAGTCAATATATATCTCATAAAAACGGTGGCGATAGTTGTGTACGTGACATCATAGAACAAGTCATGAAAGTACAAGGTAAATGGAACGTACAAGATGGTAAAAGCATTAAGTCTACTTAATAAACTTAGAATTTAAAAGATCAAACACAAATACATAAGTTGACATCGTGATTCCGCTATAGAGCGGAATCACTTAGTTTTACCTCAATAGCTTTAAAATTTTCCTTCTATTTAAAATGACTGTTTTCCTTAAAATTATACGCTGGCCCAACGTATTAATGACTATTATAACGCAACTAGTCATTATATACGGCATGCTTATACCATCTAATGTGGTACCTGCTTTAAACTGGTGGCAATTGCTTCTATTAATAGCAGCGACTGCCCTACTCACCGCAAGTGGCAATGTCATTAATGATATTCATGACGTAGAAATAGACAAAGTCAATAAACCAGAAAAGCTACTAGTAACAAAAAGTATCACAGAAAAGAATGCTTATAATTTATACTTTGCTCTTACCATTACTGCTGTTATTTGTGGATTTGTTTTATCAAACAGTTTAGGGAAACCTGTGCTTTCTAGTGTATTTATTGCAGTGGCTTTTGTACTTTACCTTTATGCGAGCTCGCTTAAATCTATTCTACTAGTAGGTAATATTATCATCTCTATATTAGTTGCATTGGTCCTATTAATCACTGGAGTATTTGAAATGTTTCCTGTCATCACTCCAGAGACACAAGTTGCTTTTAGATTTATCATGGCACGCTTATTAGAATTTGCCTTAATGGCATTTTTAATCAATCTAGTTAGAGAGTGGGTTAAGGATTGTGAAGATGTAAACGGAGACAAATCTGGCGGTAGAAACACTCTAGCCATTGCTCTAGGTAGAACTCGTGCAGCAAGGTTTACCTCTATTTTCATAATAGCTATTCTAGTTCTATTAGGCTGGTACGTTTATGAATATATTTACTTAAATGAAATTGCTACCTATTATTTCATATTCTTAATCATGGGACCGTTAATGTATGTCATGATCAAATTATGGACAGCTGCGTCTCAAAGAGAATTTCATATACTGTCTACTATACTCAAGGTAGTTTTACTATTAGGAATACTATCTATAGGAATTTTTAGAATCAATTATTACTTCAATTAACAGCTATGCTAGCAAATAAATTTAAAGATACAGAGATCATTCTCGCGTCTCAATCACCACGTAGACAAGAGCTTTTAAAAGGTTTAGATATAGATTTTAAAATAGAAACCAGACCTGTAGACGAGGTTTACAGTGACCGTTTAAAAGGTCATGAAATCACAGACTACCTTTCTATTCTAAAAGCTAGCGCCTTTAAAAATGATTTAAAGGAAAACGAATTATTAATAACTAGTGACACCATAGTATGGTTTAATGACGCTCCATTAGAAAAGCCTAAAAGTGCTACACATGCTAGAGAGATGTTAAACTCTATGAGTGGGGATTTTCATGAAGTTTACACATCTGTTTGCTTTACAACATCGCAACGTCAGCATGTTATTAATGATGTTACTAAGGTACATTTTGCACCTCTTAGTGAAGAAGAAATAGACTACTACGTTACTAATTACAAACCCTTTGATAAAGCTGGCGCCTATGGTGTACAAGACTGGTTAGGATATGCAGCCGTTACACGTTTAGAAGGTTGCTATTATAACGTCATGGGACTGCCCTTACCTAAAGTGTATAAATTTTTAAAAGAATTTTAATTGTTTCGCTTTCGCGAAAGCGATAAAAACAACCAACAAAAAAAAGCCACTTCTTATGAAGTGGCTTTTCTATATAATTTAAAGTAGTAAACTACTATAAAAAGTCTGTTTCTTAGAACATTTCACGACCAGAGAAGTGGAATGCACTTTCTATAGCAGCGTTCTCATCACTATCACTACCGTGAACAGCGTTTTCACCCATACTCTTTGCAAACATCTTTCTAATAGTACCTTCGGCAGCATCAGCAGGATTTGTAGCACCTATCAAAGTACGGAAATCTGCAACAGCGTTATCTTTTTCAAGAACTGCAGCTACTATAGGACCACGGCTCATGAATTCTACTAATTCACCATAAAATGGACGCTCACTGTGTACTTCATAAAATGCCTGTGCATCTGCAACAGTCATTTGAGTTTTTTTCAAAGCAACGATTCTAAAACCGCTTGCTGTAATCTTATCAAGTATAGCACCTGTGTGACCGTCTTCAACGCCATCAGGCTTAATCATTGTAAATGTTCTATTAGTAGCCATTTTTATATTTTTTAAAATGCGCTGCAAAAGTAATACTTTGACATAAAATTATACCTCCTAAATAAAAAATAAAACTGTCCTCTAGCTTAATGACCATTATACTTGTTAAAGCCTGAGAAAACTTTACTTTTGTTACCCTATGAATAAAGATCAAATTGAAGGCCTGAAAAAAGAGCTTTCCTCTCCTAGAAATATTGTTATTGTACCACATAAAAATCCAGATGGTGACGCTGTAGGTTCTGTAACTGCGCTTTACGGTTATTTAATCCAGCTAGGTCACAAGGTAACTATGATAAGTCCTAACGATTTTCCTACCTTCTTAAAATGGATGGATTACAGTGATTTATTTGTCAATTACGAACAAGAAAGTAAAAAAGCAGATGCTCTTATCAAAGAAGCCGATCTTATTTTTAACCTAGATCACAACGCTTTTCACCGCGCAGGAAATATGGAAACTATTCTTAGCGAGGTAAAATCTACCTTTGTTATGATAGACCATCACCAGCAACCAGATGATTTTGCTACCTATATGTATAGTGACACCGCAATGAGTTCTACCTGCGAGATGATTTATCACTTTCTAGAAATGCTAGGCGACACTGAAAAAATAACTCCTGCCATGGCTACTGCTATGTACACAGGTATATTAACAGATACTGGTAGTTTTAAATACCGTTCTACCACTTCTACTACCCTACGTGTTGCTGCAAATCTGGTAGATAAAGGAGCAAATAGTGAAGGTATAAATCGCAAGATTTATGATGTAAACACACCTTCTAGAATGAAGTTACTAGGTGTTGCACTTAATAACATGGTTATTTTAGAAAAATACCGCACTGCTTTTATCACTCTTACTCAAAAAGAACTGGATGACAATAACTTTAAAAAAGGTGATACAGAAGGTTTTGTAAACTATGCATTAAGTCTAGACGGTATTGTATTTGCACAAATATTAATCGAGAAAAAAAGCGAGTCTATCATTAAAACATCATTAAGATCTAAGGGTGACTTTGATGTGAATCAACTAGCACGAGATAACTGGGAAGGTGGCGGCCACAAAAATGCAGCCGGTGGTAAATCTGATCTTTCTATGGACGATACAGTGAAAAAATTAATTAGTATCTTGCCCTCTTATGAAAAAGAGCTCCATGAAGTGGTTATATAAAACGGTTTTAGTAGTTGTTATTCTAGTTTCTTTTTACGGTTGTAGTAAAAAAGTAGAACCTAGAAAACCTATTACTAACACGACTAGTTCTACCATACAAGAATCTATTGAAATTAATAAAAAACTATACGCTGCCGAAGAGGAAGCGATAGAAACCATTATTAAGGATCTAGATCAACAGTTTGAGCGCGGTTCAACTGGGTTTTATTACATGTTTACTAAAAAAGATTCTGTAAGCGGTATCCAGCCTAAATTTGGTGATCGAGTTACTTTTGAATATGATGTTACCTCTTTAAATGGAGAGGTTATTTATAATAAAGAAGACCTATCTCCTATCACAAAGAGCCTAGAGCAAGAATATGGTGTTTTTAGAGGTATGAGAGAAGCGTTAAAGTTAATGCAAACCAATGAGGAGATGATCGTATTTTTCCCATCTTATGCAGCTTATGGCTATTATGGAGACCAAAATCTAATAGGACCTAACACACCTTTTAAAAGTCGTGTAAGATTATTAGGTATAAATGTAGAAAACTAAAAGTGGGATAAGTGTTCCGCTTTCGCGAAAGCAAAATCCAAAGTAATTTTAAACAAAAAAAATAAATTAGTAAAATGAAAAAAATCCACGGACTACTTGCAATACTTGCCCTAGTATTTATGGCATCTTCTTGTGAAGACAAATATCCAGACGTTAAGGATGGTGTATATGCCGAAATTCAAACGAATAAAGGAACCATGTTTGCAGAATTGTATTACAAGGATGCTCCTGTGTCTAGTGCTAACTTTGTCGCTCTCGCTGAAGGTAAACACCCATTAGTGAACGATTCTCTTAAAGGTAAACCTTTTTATGATGGTCTTATTTTTCATAGAGTTATTAAAGACTTTATGATACAAGGTGGAGATATTACTGGTACTGGAAGTGGTGATGTAGGTTACAAATTTGATCAAGAAGTAAGCGATTCTTTAAAGCACGATTCTAAAGGTATCCTTTCTATGGCAAATGCTGGACCAGATACTAACGGTAGCCAGTTCTTTATCATGCACAAAGAAAACCCTAAACTGGATATGCGTTATAACGTATTCGGTAAAGTGGTAAAAGGTCTTGAAGTTGTTGATTCTATTGCTACTACTCCAGTAAACGGACAGAAGCCTGTAGAAGATATGATCATGCAAAAAATATCTATAATCCGTAAAGGTAAAGAAGCTAGAAAATGGGATGCTGTTAAAACATTTGAAGACGCATTAAGTGCTGCAAAAGCAAAAAGAGAAGAAGCAGAAAAGATTGCTGCCGAAAGAAAAGCTGCTGCACCTGCAAATAAAGCGGCTAAAGCAACTGACCTTGCTGCTCTAAAACTTAAAGCTACTAAATTACCTAATAGCGATGTAATGGTTTATGTAAAGAAAGCAGGAAGCGGTGAAAAACCAGCTGATGGCGTTTCTGTAATGATGGATTATAGTGGTTTCTTTATGGACGGTACTTTATTTGACTCTTCTGTATTAGAGATAGCTCAAAAATATGATAACGTAAACGAGAGAAAAGCACAAATGAATGCTTATGCCCCTATGCCAGTTCAATACAGTTCTTCTGTAGGTATGGTTCAAGGATTTAAAGACGCTATGTTATCTATGAATTACGGTGACGAGATAGTAGCATTTATACCATCTGACCTTGCTTATGGTGAGCGTGGCGCTGGTGGTGTTATACCTCCTAACACTGATCTTGTTTTTGAAATGAAGATCACAAAATAAATCATATAGAACTTAAAGTTCCATATTTAATAGAAAGCGCGTTGTTTTACACAACGCGCTTTTTCATTTAACATAATCTTAAATAAAAACTTATTATACAGTTTCAAGAAGCTCTTTAATAAGTCTTAAATTAGTATCATGAAAAAAATTATCTACACAGACCTTGCTCCTAAGCCTATAGGTCCCTACAATCAGGCTGTATATTACAGTAATGATTTTGAAAAGACATTATACACTAGCGGTCAGATTGCGATAGATCCTGCCACTGGAGAACTTAAAATAGACGATCTTAAAGAAGAGACTCATCTAGTAATGAAACATCTAGAGAGCCTTCTTAAACAGGTAGACATGACTTTTGAAAACGTACTTAAAACAAGTATTTTTTTAAGTGACATGGGCAACTTTGCTACGGTTAATGAAGTTTATGGAAGTTACTTTAAAGAAGAAACAGCTCCTGCTAGAGAAACTGTAGAGGTAGCAAACCTGCCTAAATATGTGAATGTAGAAATTTCACTCATCGCAAAACACGATTTTTAATATGCCTATAGCAAATTCAGAGCTTATCATAAATCCAGATGGTAGCATCTATCATTTAAATTTAAAACCACATCAACTGGCAGACACTGTAATCACAGTAGGTGATCCAGAGCGTGTCAGTGAAGTCTCAAAATACTTTGACGTTATAGAGTTAAAAGTAGGAAAACGCGAGTTTCACACCCATACTGGTGTTTATAAAAACAGACGCATTAGCGTGGTTTCTACCGGTATAGGAACGGATAATATAGACATCGTTTTTAACGAGTTAGATGCGTTAGTAAATGTAGATTTTAAAACTAGAGAAGTAAAAGAAGAGCTTAAATCTCTAGATATCATACGTGTAGGAACAAGTGGTGCCGTACAAAGTGATATTCCCATAGACAGCTTTTTATTATCACAACGCGGGATAGGTTTTGATAGTTTAATGCACTGGTATAAAAGTGATGGTGGCGATCTCGCTTTTGCGAAAGCGGTTACCCAACAAATTCCACGATCAAAATTACACTCTACCCCTTACATAGTAAACTGCGATGCAGACCTTGCAAAGAAATTTCAGACCGTAGAGATGATTAATGGAAATACCATTACTAATGTAGGATTTTATGGGCCACAAAGTCGTAAAATAAGATTACAACCTGCAGAAAATGATTTGAATCAACACATTGCAGACTTCAATTTTGAAGGACATAAAATAACTAATCTAGAAATGGAAACCGCTGGTATATACGCCATGTCAAAGTTATTAGGCCATAGAGCTGTGTCATTAAATGCTATTCTAGCAAATAGAGCTACTGGAGAATTTTCTACAAAACCTAAAGAGTTAGTAGAAAAACTAATTAAGTTTACCCTAGATAGCATCGTCGCACAATAGTCATATTTTCAATAATAATAACTTGTTATCTAGTAGTAAAAACATCATTCAAATAACTTTTTAGAAGGTTCTTTGAATGGTGTTTTTTTACTTGATTACTTAATTAAAACACTTCTTTAAATACCGATTAGTCTTTCATACCTATCACACAACCTTCGTCTTCCATTATTGAACATTCTCAAAGCTTATTTAAAAAATTATTAAAAAATGTCTTTCTAAGTAATACTTACGTTTTTTTAACGCTAGTTTGATAAAATGCACTGCTCGATTTGTGTAAATTTAACAGATGGAGAAACCTCAAAAATATCCTTACCAGCATAGAGACATCAACTGGTTAAGTTTTAATGACCGCGTGCTACAAGAAGCTGCAGATAAAAGCAACCCTCTTTATGAGCGTCTTAAATTTATCGCTATTTTCTCATCAAATCTAGATGAGTATTTTAGAGTAAGAGTTTCTCAAATGCGTCAGCTTAAAAGAGTTGATAAAAGCATTAGAAAAAAACTAGCGTTACGTCCTTCTAAGTTTGTAAAGCAATTACTGGTTAAAGTAAAATCTCAACAAGAAGAGTTAGGTACGATTTTCTTTGATCATATAGTCCCTGAATTAAAGGATAACAACATCCACTTATTAGATCTCAAAACTCTTAAAAACAACCACCTACAGCTAGCCAATGAATATTATAAAACACATCTCAAAAAGATATTACATACCGATATCGTAGAGGCTTCAAAGTCCAGTGATATATTTTTAGAAAACCAACACCTCTATTTATTAGTAACCTTTCAGGATGAAAAAAAATACGGTATTGTAAATATCCCATCATCAGAAACTAGTCGTTTTATAGAACTTAAAAAAGAAGATGATCAACATGTTATAACCTTTTTAGATGATATCATAAAAGCTAATATTGAAGATATTTTCCCTGAAAATATAATATCAAACACCTACTCTATTAAACTATCTAGAGATGCAGAATTATATCTAGATCAAGAGATAGACGGCACTCTGGCAGACTTGATTCACAAATCTTTATCGCAACGTGAGGTAGGACAAGCTACTAGATTGCTCTATGATGAGAGCATGCCTAAAGATGTTAGGAAAAACGTAAGAAAAAGTCTAGGCTTAGGTAAAATAGATATGGTAGCTGGTGGTACGTATCATAACTTCCATGACTTCTTTGGTTTCCCTAACCCAACTAAAAACAAAGAGCTACAGGCAGCTCCTTTAAACACTATAAAGCATAAAGTATTAGAAAAGGAAAGTTCTTACTTTGAAGTAATTGCAAAAAAAGATCAGCTCGTACATTTTCCTTTTATGTCCTTTGATTATGTGCAACGATTTATAGACCAAGCATCACAAGATGAGCAAGTAGAAGAAATAAAAATATCTTTATATCGCGTTGCAAACGAATCTGCGCTTACAGATGCATTATTAAGAGCACTTAAAAACGGTAAAAAAGTAACCGTATTTGTAGAAGCAAAAGCTAGATTTGACGAAGAAAACAATATCAAATGGGGACGGATATTTGAAAAACACGGCGCTCGTGTTATTTATAGTTATCCACGTATAAAAGTACATAGCAAAGTGCTTCTTATCTTACGTAGAGAAAACGATAAGAAAAAAAGATATGCTTACATAGGTACCGGTAATTTTAATGCCAAAACTTCTAAAAACTATTGTGATCACGGATTATTTACCGCAGATAAAAAAATAACTAAAGACCTTTTAAGAACCTTTAAAGTCTTGCAAGGTGATTTAATTATACCACGTGCCAGTAGCCTGCTTATAAGCCCATTTACTACCAGAAGTACTTTTGAATCATTAATACGTCAAGAAATAGAACATTCTAAAAACGGTAAAGGTGGCTACATCACAGCAAAGATGAATCAGCTAGAAGATCGTGGCATGATTCATCTATTGTACCAGGCCAGTCAGGCTGGTGTACATATACGTCTTATAGTACGAGGATTCTCTAGTCTCGTGCCGCAACTTAAAGGTATAAGTGAAAATATAGAAATCACTTCTATAGTAGACAGATTCCTTGAACATGGTCGTATTTATAAATTTCACAATGCAGGAGATCCTATCATGTACACTGGTAGCGCAGACTGGATGAGTCGTAACCTAGATCGTAGAATAGAAGTGTTAACACCTATCAATGATCCAGATATATATGCAGAGCTTGATGATATTCTAGACCTTCAATTGAGAGATAATGTAAAAGCACGCATACATACGCCACAAGAAAACAACCCAATGGTGCAAGCCAAGGATGGGGAGAAGAAAATTCGCTCACAAGAAGAAATTTATAAATACCTAGAACAAAAGCATAGTTAACGCTTCTGTGCTATATTTGTAAGCTATGGAAAAAAAGATAACCATAAAAATAGGCGGTGTACCAGAGCATTTTAATTTGCCATGGCACCTAGCAATTGAGGATAACGCTTTCGCGAAAGCGGGAATAGATCTACAATGGCAAGACGTACCAGAAGGAACTGGTCGCATGAGCAAACTATTGCGTGAAGAGCAACTAGACGTAGCCTGTATTCTAACCGATGGAATCGTAAAAGATATTATCGCTGGGAATAAGTCGCGTATTTTACAAGTATATGTATCCTCTCCTCTACTATGGGGCGTGCATGCACCTGGTAATATAGAAGCAGATAGAACAGAGCAACTAGAAGATGGTAAAATAGCCATAAGTCGCTATGGAAGTGGCTCTCATTTAATGAGTTATCTACTAGCCAAAAGACATGGTTGGGATACCGAAGACATAGAATTTGAGTTAATTAACACGCTCGATGGCGCTGTAGAAGCTCTTAGTGCAAATAAAGCGCAACTCTTTCTTTGGGAACGTTACATGACGCAACCTATAGTAGATCAAGGTATTTTTAAACGCCTAGAAACTATAGCCACACCATGGCCTAGTTTTGTCATCGCTGCTACAGAAAGCTGCATCAAAGAGAAAGAAGAAGCACTTTCAAAAATGCTTCATATTATAAATACCTACACATCAGACTTTAAACATATACCTAGTATAGATCGCACTATTGCATCACATTATGACCTGCAAGTAGGCGATGTGCAGCAATGGCTGTTGCGTACAGAGTTTAGTGATGACCAATTATGGAAAAGTACAGTAGATAAAATCATTGAAGAATTTACTGCTGTAGGCATCATAGAAAAAAAGGTAGACCTAGAAGATTTAGTCTACAACCTTCCTAAAATAGACGAAGAGGAATAAAAGACATAAGTGTCCTAGTTGTGAAACTTGAGCTAATTTAATATTAGTAGAAAGCTATATTTTCTACTTGCGCAAACACTAACTTTGCACTGCAATTATAACACATGTCATTTACCCTACTTTCTTCTCCATTACAAGGTTTTACAGAGTTTAGATTCCGTAATGCGATACACAAATACTTTGGCGGTATCGATACGTATTATGCCCCATATATAAGGTTTAACAACAAACCTGTAATAAGCAGCAAGTATCAACGTGACTTGCAGTTAGAAAATAACGAGGTGCCAGATTTAATACCTCAGGTAATGACTAACGATGCAGACGAGTTTCTTATCGCTGTAGAATACATAAGATCATTAGGTTACAAAGAATTAAATTGGAATCTAGGTTGCCCTTATCCTATGGTAACTAAAAAAGGTATGGGTTCTGGACTTATTTGTGATCCAGAAAAAATAGACCATATACTTGCACGCGTCCATGCAGAAACGGATGTAATAGTCTCGATGAAAATGAGAATGGGATACCTAGAGCCTACAGAGATTTTAGGCACCTTCCCTATTTTAGAAAAATACCCAATTAAAAACATCGCTATACACGCCCGTATAGGCAAGCAACTATATAAAGGTGGTGTAGATCTCGAGTCGTTTCAAAAGTGTCTAGACACTTCAAAACACAAGCTCTATTACAATGGAGATATTACAAGTGTCGCTGGTTTTAGAGCCATGCAAGAGCAATTTCCTAAAATAGATCACTGGATGATAGGTCGCGGCCTCATAGCCGATCCTTTTTTACCCAGTATGATTAAAGCTGATACCGAGATATATCCAGAAAACCGCTGGGAAATCTTTAGAGAATTTCATGACACCATTTACCAACAGTATGATGAATTTTTACAAGGCCCAACGCCTATAAAGATGAAAATGCAAGGGTTTTGGGAGTACTGGTCAGAGACATTTCCTAATCCACAAAAAGCTTTTAAAGCCATTAAAAAAGCAAATAACCCTCGCGCCTATCAACAAGCAGTTAATGATAATTTGAAAACGGTGTCTTAACTGTTATAAGTTTTAGAATAAGAATTCCGCTTTCGCGAAAGCGGAACAACCACAAACCTTAAATTTGCATTCCATAAATATCCATGCAAAAAGATCTACTTCTATTCACGCCACCTTTTACCCAACTGAATACACCGTATCCAGCAACGGCATATATAAAAGGTTTTTTAAATACTAAGGAGATCGCATCCTATCAAATGGATTTAGGGATAGAGGTCATTTTAGAGCTTTTTTCTAAAAAAGGAATGACGCAATTATTTGAATATGCCATAGGTAAAGGCAGTATTCTAAGTGAGAACAGTCAGCGTATTTATGCCTTAAAAGATCACTATTTACAACCACTTGATGAAATCATTTCTTTTCTACAAGGACATAATGATACGTTTGCAAGACAGATTTGTATTGATAATTTCTTACCACAAGCATCTCGTTTTGATCAGGTAGATGATCTAGACTGGGCATTTGGAAATATGGGATTACAGGACAAGGCAAAACATCTAGCCACTTTATATCTTGAAGACCTTTCTGATTTTATAAAAGAATGTATAGATGACAACTTCGGTTTCAGCCGCTATGCAGAGCGTTTAGGGATGAGTGCCAATAGCTTTGACCAGCTATACAACGCACTTCTTGAGCCTTTATCATATATAGATAAGATAACCGTTGCTATTTTAGACGCGCAATTAAAAGAAACGCAGCCTAAACTGGTCGTAGTTTCCATACCATTTCCTGGTAATTTATACAGTGGTTTAAGATCCTGTCAGTATATTAAAAAACACTTCCCTCATATTAAAATAGCCATGGGTGGTGGTTTTCCTAATACAGAATTAAGATCTTTAAAAGATGCACGTGTTTTTGAATTTGTAGATTTTATATGTCTCGATGACGGTGAGTTACCTCTAGAATTGGTAACTGATTATGTATTAAATCATCCTGCAAAACCTAGTCAAGAAATTGAATTAAAAAGAACCTTTGTTCTTGAAAATGATACCGTAGTTTATAAAAATAATGCCACTCAAGCAGATTACAAACAGTTACAGGTAGGCACACCAGATTACAGTGATTTATTACTAGATAAATATATATCTGTAATAGAAGTAGCAAACCCTATGCACAGTTTATGGAGCGATGGACGCTGGAATAAACTGACGATGGCACATGGTTGTTACTGGGGTAAATGCACGTTTTGTGACATCTCACTAGATTACATAGCGCTTTATGAACCGGTTGCGGCAAACGTTCTTGTAGATCGTATGGAGCAATTGATAGAGCAAACAGGAGAACGTGGCTTTCATTTTGTGGATGAGGCTGCACCACCAGCTTTAATGCGCTCTGTAGCATTAGAAATTCTTAAAAGAAAACTTACCGTAACCTGGTGGACCAACATACGTTTTGAGAAAAACTTTACTCAAGATCTGTGTCATTTATTAAAAGCATCTGGTTGTATAGCTGTTTCTGGAGGTCTAGAAGTAGCTTCAGATCGATTATTGAAACTTATTGACAAAGGTGTAACTGTAGAACAAGTAGCCCAAGTAACTAGAAATTTTACTGCTTCTGGAATCATGGTTCACTCCTATCTCATGTATGGCTATCCTACACAAACTATTCAAGAAACTGTAGACAGTCTAGAAATGACTAGACAGTTATTTGAATTAGGTATTATTCAAAGTGGTTTCTGGCATCAGTTTGCTCTTACTGCACATAGTCCCGTAGGTATGAATACGCAGGATTATGGAGTAACACCACATTTAAAAGAAATCACGTTTGCAAATAACGATGTGCAATTTGCCGATTCTACCGGTATAGACCACAGTAAATTTAGTGATGGTTTAAAGAAATCGCTATTTAATTACATGCACGGTATCGGTTTTGATCTATCCTTAGAAGAATGGTTTGACTTTAAAATACCTAGTACTTCTATCGCTCCTTTTTATATTGAAGACTGCCTCAATAAAGAAAATTTTAAAGCCATGAAGTCCAATTCTAAAATAGTGTGGTTGGGTACTTTTCCTCTAGTAGGCTCTTTTACCAAAGTAAAAAAAGGTGTAGAAGTTCCTTATCTAGATCTCATATTTCATGATAAATCGACATCTTTTAATATAGAACTGCCAGAAGACCTCGCAAACTGGCTACTAGATCAACTAGAATTATGGGATCCTAGTCTTAAAATACAAACGTTTTCTCAAGTAAAAGCTTCTTATGAAAATTTATTTGATGCCTTTGATCCTTTCTGGTATGGAGAAGAAATAGAAACTTTGAGAGCAAATGGATTATTAGTTCTATAAAATTATAGAGGGCTATTCAAAAAATAAATTAGAAAATAAATCATCATTTAAGTTTAGCGCAAAAAAAAAGAGAGGACTCCTCCTCTCTTTTTTAAGCAGTCTCCACCGCTTTATTTTTAATAAACAACTTGTCTTTATAACTGCTTGCTTATTTACTTAAACCGTGTTAAAAGTAGTACATACTTCTAGGTTTAAAAAAAATAAAAACACTTTTAAGTGATCTTTTTACCGATTAAAAGTTAAATGATTAATTAACAGTGTTTTGTAAAAATACTAATTATGTATTTCATCGATTAATTATGTCTCTCGACACTATATAGCTGGTACTGAAAGAGTAAAACTAGCTATTTCATTATTACCTGCTAGGTAGCCTTGAGTCTTATTAATCATCTTAACGGTATAGAAGCCTTCGTTAGATAGTTTTTTCCAAGAATCTCCTTCTGTACCACTCCACCATATTCCTTGAGAACCTACTGCAAGAATCTCTTTACCATCTGTTTCTGGAACAAAAATAATGTCACTACTATAACCTGGACCGTTACCATTATCCATAAGTTTCCAGCTTTTACCACCATCGCGAGTAATTGCTTTGTTATACATATTATCTTCTTTCTTATTCCAGTCACCACCTATCATAACACCATGTTGTGCATCTATAAAATCTATAGCATAAATACCTGTCATCTCACTACCTGCTATCATAGGTGTAGAATACTCTTCCCAAGTGGAACCTCTATCCGGACTGTGTAAAATACGTGCTGCCGCACCACCAGTTGCTAGCCATACATTATCTTCATAAATAGCGATATTTGAATTACTTGCTGCAAATGCCGCTTCGTCTTTAATGAATTCTGGTAGGTAGGTACATTTACATTTTGCCCAAGTCTCACCACCGTCAAATGTCTTTATAACCGACAGACAGTCTTCTGTAGCATCACCAAAGGCTATTCCTTCTTCATCATTCCAGAATTTCATACTATCATAAAAAACACGCTCTTCAAATTCTGTGTAAACTAATTTCACCTCGTCATTTGCTTGAGTGATTTTATAAATTAATGCAGGGTTACCTGCACTTAATATATAGGTGTATTGTGGTGTCACCGCGATGGATCTAAATTCTATTTTCTCATCTTCATTTAAAGTAACCCTAGAATTTGTCACCACATTTGTAGCAGCATCTATCCTACCGTACTGCCCATTACTACCAGAGAACCAGTACTCTCCATCTCCATAATCTAGCGCTCTCACACTTATAGAATCATTAGAAACGGTTTCTAACTGCAGTTCTACATCTGTGCGTGTTAAGGTTTTAACTTCTTTAATTTCTTCCTTTTGGGAATCGTTTTTACAGGCTGTGATCGATAAAATCAAAGCCATAAATAGTAATTTTTTCATGTTGTAAAAATAAGTCAGAATTAATAAATAAGGTATTTAAAATTCCGCTTTCGCGAAAGCGAGATCACAATTAAAAATCATTGAAAAAACAGGCCCCTATTCTATAACTTACTGAGGAATAGCTGTACTTTTGCAAAATGAGATTTCACCATAACTTAGTGCAAGCTACTGTAGATGCTTTGCACAATATATTCAACGACGGCAAGTATGCTGACCAAGCTATTCAAAAAATCCTAAAGCGTGATACACGTTGGGGTTCAAGAGATAGAGGATTCATTGCAGAAACTACTTACGACATCGTAAGATACAAGAGATTATACGCTTCTATTGCAAATGTAAATGAGCCATTTAAACAAGAAGACCTATGGAGACTAACCAGTGTCTGGATAGTTTTAAAAGGTTATGATCTTCCTGCATGGGATGAGTATTACAACACACCAGTAAGACGTATAAGAGGTAAACTGGACGAAGTAAGAAAAAATCGCAAGATGCGTGAGTCTATTCCTGACTGGATGGATGAAATGGGTGTAAAAGAATTAGGTAGTCTATGGGATCAAGAAATTACTGCGCTTAACAAACAAGCGTCTGTAGTATTGAGAGCAAACACTCTTAAAACTGATGTAGCCTCTCTTAAAGAAAAACTAGTAGGTGAAGAAGTCATGACTACTACTGACGAGCGTTTTCCTGATGCTTTAATTCTTAATGAGCGAGCAAACGTTTTCCGTACAAAATTATTCACTGACGGTTTATTTGAAGTACAAGATGCTGGTTCTCAATTAATAGCATCTTATTTAGATCCTAAACCAGGTGAGCGTATCATGGATGCGTGTGCAGGTGCAGGTGGTAAAACACTTCATCTAGCGGCTATGATGGAAAATAAAGGGCAAATTATCGCTACTGATATTTATCAAAGCAAATTAAATGAACTTAAAAGACGTACACGCCGCGCAGGTGTGCACAACATAGAAACTCGTTTATTAGAATCTACTAAAACCATTAAGAAGCTAGCTGGTAAAATGGACGGTCTTCTTATCGATGCGCCATGTAGCGGTCTAGGTGTTTTAAGACGTAATCCAGATGCAAAATGGAAATTACAACCAGAATTTATTGATAAAATTAAAGCGACACAGCAAGAGATTTTACAATCTTATAGCCGTGTGGTAAAATCTGGCGGTACTATGGTGTATGCGACTTGTTCTATTTTCCCTTCAGAAAATGAGGTGCAAGTAGACACTTTCTTAAAGTCAGAAGCTGGTGCAGATTTTGAGCTAGAAGACTCTCAAACACTTTATGCACATAGAGACGGTTTTGACGGATTCTTTATGGCTAGAATGAAAAAGAAATAAATTATTTTACTGTAGAGGACAGTTATCCCCTTATACTATTACCGTACAGAATTTTTATATATGAAAAACTTTACCCTATTATTACTATTACTATCTGCAGTGGGTTTTGCACAAATACCTGCAGGTTATTACAATAGCGCTAGTGGCCTTACCGGCTATCCATTAAAGTCTGAGTTGCGCAACATTATAGAAAATGGTCATACAGATCAAGGTTACAGTGCACTTTTTAATTTATACGACACGTCTGATAACGATACCTATTATCCTAATCAAGGAGAAGGTATAACTGACCAGACTACTACCATAGTAGATATGTATTCTGAAAATCCTACAGGGACAGATCCTTATAACTTTACTTTTACCGATAGATGTGGTAATGTAAGTAGTAATGAAGGTTTTTGTTATAATCGTGAACACGTTTTCCCACAAGGTAGATTTAATAGTAGAACTCCTATGCGTACTGATGCACATCATGTAATACCTACAGATGGTCAGGTAAATGGTCGTAGAAGCAGCTTTCCTTTTGGAGAGGTGAACAGTCCAACCTTTACATCTCGTAATGGTAGTAAGGTAGGTCCTAATACAACTGCTGGTTTTTCCACTACTGTATTTGAACCTATTGACGAGTTTAAAGGAGACATCGCAAGAATGTTACTTTACTTTGCTACTAGATATGAAAATGAATATAATGACAGTTCTTGGGACAGCCCCACAGCATTAAACGATCCTAGAGATGGTTCTCAAGGTCAGTATTATGAGCAGTGGTACGTAGATCTTTTACTTTCATGGCACAATGCAGATCCTGTAAGTCAGAAAGAAATAGACCGTAACAATGATATTTATGTATATCAAGGAAATAGAAATCCATACGTAGATAATCCGCAGTATGTGAATATGATATGGACTACTACAGCTAGTAATGAAGACGTACTTTTATCTAACATCTCTATATATCCTAACCCATCTACCGGTACATTTTATATTAAAGATGCAGGAATAGCTATTGAAAACATATCTATTTTTGATATTTCTGGAAGACAGTTAAAACTACAAATAGACAACAACCAGTTTAGAATCAATTCTACTGGAATATTTATAGTTCGCTTAAGAAACGGTGATCAATCTAAGTCTTTTAAAGTAATTGTGAATTAATGCTTATTGAAGAAACAAGATTTTAAAGCCGCTGTAATAAGCGGCTTTTTTTATGGATTGTTTTTGATCTCGCTTTCGCGAAAGCGGAATTTCAACCAACCCTATTCTATTAAAATGTATTTTAGCGACTTTAATAAATTTAATGAGCCTGGTACAACGTTTTACATTTTTAATCTTCTGTATTTCCTGCTTTTTAACTACGGCACAAAAATATTCTTATGGTGGAGAAATCGCTTTGGGTCAAAGCCTGCCATCTAACAAAGAGTTCCCTGATCGCGCTTTACAATCTCAACTTTGGTTTCATGTTTCACAACAAAAAGACAATCCTGAAATTAAGTGGCATCAAAAATTACAGTTTCCAGAAACAGGGATAAGTCTAGGTTATTCTAATTATGGTAATAATGAAATTTTAGGTAGCTCCTACTCCATTTTACCTTTTATAAAATTTAAGAGCTTTAATAATAACAGATTAAAAGGTGCAATAATTCCTAGACAGTATCAAATTAAAGCTGTTTGAATATATAAATCTTATCGCTAGTAATAAATTTTTCTATCATAAAATAAAATGACAACTGTGTATTTCAACTTAGAAATGTAAACTTAAACGCAATAAAGATATTTTTAAGTTTATATTTAAACTTACTTTTGTGAATATTTAACTTTGATTTTTTGGGGTTATTCCTTTAAACATTAATTTAGTTCATTGCATGAGTCAAACAGAGGATTCTTTTTTTATTGTAGGTATAGGTAGCTCAGCAGGTGGGCTTAAAGCTTTAGAACAATTTTTAGATAATTGTCCAAATCATACCAAATTTGCATTTGTAATCGTGCAGCATTTATCTCCACATTATAAAAGTTTAATGCCAGAACTACTTTCTAGGCATACCGAGTTAAATGTTAAGGAAGCCTCTGATGGTGACGTTGTTTTACCAAATAACGTATACTTAATGCCTGGGTCACAAAACATTCAAATAAAAAATGGCCAGCTAAAATTAACGAATAGACAGCCTTCTAACCGTATTAATTTTTCAATTGACATATTTTTCAACTCACTTGCATTAGATCAAAAAGAAAGAGCTTTGGCCATTATTCTTTCCGGTACTGGATCTGACGGGACTAAAGGTGCAAAGTCTATTAAAGAAGTGGGTGGAACTGTATTTGTTCAAAGTCCAGAATCTTCTAGCTTTGATGGTATGCCTAAAAGTGCTATCTCGGAAGGACTTGCTGATTATATTCTACCGCCTAATGAAATGGTTAATGAATTAATCCAATTTGTATCAAATCCACACTATCCTTATCCTAAAGCAACAGGAGATCAAAATAATCTTGAATCTCTTGGTAGGATTTTAAGACTTATAAAAAATTATACTAACTATGATTTTATTTCCTATAAGAAGCCTACTTTATTGAGGAGAACAGCAAAAAGAATAAGCATCACTAAAAATGAAACTGTTGAAGATTATATTGATTACCTCCATAATAATCCAGAAGAAAAATTCTTACTTGCCAATGAATATTTAATAGGTGTTACTAAATTTTTTAGAGATCAAGGTGCATTTGATATTATAAAAAGTAAGATAATACCAAATCTATTTGAAAATAATAATCCTAAAAAGACCTTAAAAATATGGACTGTTGCCTGCTCTACAGGAGAAGAGGCTTATTCTATGGCTATTTTATTACAAAATTATATTGATGAAAATAATTTAAATGTAGCATTTAAAATATTTGCAACAGATTTAGATCAGCGTGGATTAGAGGTGGCTACAAAAGGAATTTATGGAGAAAATATTGAGGCCGAAATACCCCTACATTTTTTAAAGTCTTACTTCATAAAAAAAGATAACAAATACCATGTAATTCCTAAAATTAGGAAAAGCATCATATTTTCAAAACATGATATTCTTCATAATCCGCCGTTTAATAAGATGGATCTTATTTCTTGTAGAAATATGCTTATTTATATGGAGAATGATATCCAACAAGAAGTATTATCTAGCCTTCATTATGCACTAAATCAAAATGGCTATTTATTCTTAGGTAGTTCAGAAAACTTAGGGAATCTCAGTAGAAACTTTGAAGAAACAAGTTCTAAATTTAAAATCTATAAAAATATACAACCAGAGCGACTCATTCTTAAGAATAAGACAAGTGATTTCTGGAGAATTAATACTAAAGACAAAAATAATTTTCAATATAAAACATCTGGTAATTCACTAGATGATAAAATATCAAAATCCATTAATAAATTCATTATGGCGGAAATGAACGCCGTTAGTGTTTGTGTTGATGATAATTTTGAAATTTTACATGCTACAGGAAAACTTAAAAAATACATTCAGTATCCTGAAGAAGGTTATTCTAATAATCTACTTAAAATGTTACCAGATGAGTTGAATATACCGGTAAACTCTGCAATTAGATTGATAAGCCATAATTCAGAGAAAAAGATAGAAAAACTCATTAAATTTCTGAAAGATGAAGAACTGATCAACATAAAGCTAGTTGTGAACAGTGTTGATATGGTTTCTCTTAAAAATCGTTGTTTCTTGGTTACAATTATAGAACAAAATTTACCTAAGAAAAATGATAATACCTTAATTGAGCAAAAACAAATAGTCTCTAACATTGACCAGGTATTAGAACTTAAAGAAGCCTTAAATGAAACTCGTGAAAATTTACAATCTACCATTGAAGAATTAGAAACTTCAAATGAAGAAATGCAAGCTACTAACGAAGAAATGCTAGCCTCAAATGAAGAATTACAAAGTACTAATGAAGAATTACAATCTTTAAATGAAGAGTTACATACAGTAAATGCCGAGTTACAATCAAAAAATGAAGAACTTTTTGAACTTAATGCAGATATTGAAAACCTGATGCAAAACATCAATGTAGGAACAATATTTCTAGACAGAAGATTTCATATTAGAAAATTTACACCATCCGTAACAGAGCATTTTAAATTACAGCAAGAAGATATAGGTAGATCTATTACTGACTTTTCTGGTACCATAGGAGGAGAAGATTTAATTAAACATTCCACACAGGTTATAAAAACATTGCAGCCTTTTCAATGTGAAATTAAAAACAAAGAAGAAATCTGGTTTCATTTACAGATTTTTCCTTATCGCAATCAAGAAGATACTATTCAAGGTGTAGTAATTAATTTTATTAATATCCATAATTTAAAAAATGCAATTTTTGAAAAAGAAAAATTAAATACATTCTTAACATATCTAAATAAATCAAACCCAGCAGTATTATATATTTATGATGTAATAAATAATCAAAATATATATTCCAGTTCTAGTATATGGAATTATGCTGGATACAATGAACAACAAATTATTAATCTAGGAGCAAATGTGCTTTCAGAAATAATTAATCCAGAAGATCTCCCTGCTGTAATTGACCATCATGATAAAATCAAATCTCTTAAAGATGAAGAAGAACTTCAAATAGAATATAGAATTGTTCACAAGGATACAAAACAGAACATTTGGGTTCTAAGCACAGATAAAGTTCACGAGCGAGACGAAGAAGGTAATGTTAATTCCATTATAGGCGTAGCAATTATAACTACCAAGCTTAAAAGAATGGAACAAAAAGTAAGAGATGGAGAGCAACGTTATAGACTAGCACTAGAGAGCACTAATTCTGGCCTATGGGAATGGATGGACATTAAAGAGGATAAATTATGGTGGTCTGATGTAATTTATGATGAAATAGGGGTTTCAAAAAAAACGTACGAACCTTCTTTCAGTTCATTTGTTCAATTAATTGAACCTGATCAACAATCTGATTTTCAAGAAAAAATTCAGGAACATATTGATAATGAACAACCTTTCATACAAGAAGTTTTATTTAAAACAAAAAATAATGGAGATAAATGGTTTAAAATTAATGCCCAAGTTCAAAAAGAAGTAAACGGTAAGATTAAAATGATAGGAACTATTCTCAACATAGATAGCAATAAAGTTTCTCAAAAGAAAATGGAAAATCTTAATATCGAGCTAGAAAGATTTGCTTACTTAGCTTCTCATGATCTTAAAGAACCATTAAGAACAATTACAAGTTTTACCGACCTCTTCAAAGAAGAGTATAGTGATATTTTAGATCAAAATGCTTTTCAATACTTAGATTTTATAGAACAAGCTTCTAGTAGAATGATTACATTAACTAATGATCTATTAATTTATTCTCAACTAGATGACAAATCATTAAATTTTGAAAAAGTAAACTTCAATGATATTGTGCACGATGTTTTAAAAGATTTAAAAACTGCTATTGATGATAATAAAGCTGTAATTAATGTTGATAAACTCCCTGAAGTGGTTTGCGATAAATCACAAATAAGACAATTATTTCAAAATTTAATTGCTAACGGTCTTAAATATAGAGGTGAAAAATCACCATTGATTCATATTTCTCACAAATCATCTGGTGATAACTATGAGTTCACTATAAGTGATAATGGCATCGGGATAGATGATAAATACCAGGACATTATATTTGATGTATTTAAAAGACTTCATAGTCAAGAAGAATATGAAGGTACTGGTATAGGTTTAGCTAACTGTAAAAGAATTATAGATAATCATAATGGAATAATTAATGTGAAATCAAAACTCAATAAAGGTTCTGACTTTATTTTTCAATTACCTAAAAAAGTAAATAACAACGGTTAAATAATTGATATATCACTTATAAAATTCTAAATTAAATAATAATATCTATCATTTAAACTATTAAAAATGTTTTAAAACGTTTATTTTTGACTGCTTAATCAAAAAGCATAAACAATTGTGATTATTTAATTATGATTAAAAAATGTATGCCGCTATAATTTTATGAGAAAAATCGATTGCATTTTATTAATCGACGACAGTCCGTCTACTAATTTTTATAATAAAAAAATAATAGAAAAAGCAAATATTAAAGCAGAGGTATTTGAAGTGTTTAATGGTTTAGAAGCATTAGATTTTCTAAAAAAACAAAATAAATTTGAAGGACAGGACATTTTAAAACCTAACATTATTTTTCTAGATATTAATATGCCCAAAATGGATGGGTTTGAATTCTTAAAAGAATATTCAAAACTTCCTAAGGAAAATAGATGTGACGTTATTGTTGTTTTCTTAACCACAAGTACATGGTCAAAGGATAAAATTAAAGCAATTGAAAATGATTTGATTTATGGATTTATTGAAAAACCACTAACAAATAAAGAACTACAAAAAGTTATCGTTCATTACGATCAACTTGAAGATTTAGACATTAACCCTAGTTTAGTCTCTTTACAAAACATTTAATAGTAATTGTGAATTAATACTTATTGAAGAAACAAGATCTTAAAGCCGCTGTAATAAGCGGCTTTTTTTATGGATTGCTTTTGATCTCGCTTTCGCGAAAGCGGAATTTCAACCTACCCTATTCTATTAAAATGTATTTTAGCGACTTTAAAAAATTTAATGAGCCAGGTACAACATTTTACATTTTTAATTTTCTGTATCTCTTGCTTTTTAACTACGGCACAAAAATATTCTTATGGTGGAGAAATCGCTTTGGGTCAAAGCCTGCCATCTAACAAAGAGTTCCCTGATCGCGCTTTACAATCTCAACTTTGGTTTCATGTTTCACAACAAAAAGACAATCCTGAAATTAAGTGGCATCAAAATTTACAGTTTCCAGAAACAGGAATAAGTCTAGGTTATTCTAATTATGGTAATAATGAAATTCTAGGTAGCTCCTACTCCATTTTACCTTTTATAAAATTTAAGAGCTTTAATAATAACAGATTAAAAACCTATTTAGGTCTAGGGACTTCTTACTTTACAAAGAAATATGATGCCGTAGATAATCCTTTAAATCATGCCATAAGTACTGATGTAACTTGGACATTTAGAGCTCAACTTAATTATCAATTACTTAAAACTGAAAAATGGAATTACAGCACAGGTTTAAGTGTCGTGCATCATTCTAACGGTCATACCAGATTACCCAATAATGGATTTAATTCCTTCTTAGTATCCATAAATGCTACTTACCTACCTAAAGAAGATGTCTCACATCTAGAACCCACTACTTCATCACGTATAAAAACATCTTATCTATCTGTTTACCAAGGTATAGGACTTCAAGTTTTTAGTGATCTTCCTTATTTTAATCGTAAGAAAGAAGTCTATACAGTAGGTGCAGAATACGGTAAAACGTATAACAGAACCTGGAAACTAGGAATAGGAGCTTTTTACAGATTCTACCAGCATTATTACGATTACATTAATGATAATGAATATCTAGTTAGAGAAAATCAGCGGTTTTTTGATATGGATGGAAAAGCTTTTTCTAATGCAACCAACATAGGCGTCTATGTTAAAGGAGAATTATTACTAAACTATGTAGGCATAGAACTAGCTATAGGAGCAAATCTTTATAAACCAGCTTATAAAATAGATTATTCTATAAATGAAGGTTGGGATAATCCACCAAGAGAATTTCCTGATGGATGGCAATTTGCCGATCTAGATACCAGATACAAAATGAGGCATCTTATCAATTCTCGTGTAGGTATCAATTATTATCCATTAGGAACCAATGATTTTAAAAATCATAATTTCTATATAGGCGCACATATTAATGCCAACTATGGTCAGGCAGATTTTACCGAATTGCGATTGGGGTATGTTTATGAGATGGGCAAGTAACCACGTTTTTCTATATGCAAAACAATAACACGATTTGAGTTGCGTTATTTTTTTGAGATGATTTTAAGTTTTGTTTCAAGATAATTAAGAAACAAAGTTGATAAATGATCTCGCAACCTAACCAAAAACCATCCTTATGAGAATTGCAACTGCTCTTATATTTTCTATTTCATTTTTTTATATTGGTAATTCTCAAAACCCCTACAATCCATTTGGTCCTGAAAACAGTGAAGACGTAATTTTTCAATCTCCAATTCCTGAATTTACATATGACAGTCAACTAATTGACGACTTCATTTATAAAAATCGTACTTATAAAAATGGAGAGATAGAATCAGCTGACTCCATACAATTTTCTAAAAATGATTCAGAGAAACTGACTTTTTACTCCATATCTGAAGTTAATGATCTAATCAATCCAAAAGTATTTAACGGTTTAAAAGTTAGCGATACTATCAATTATCAACCTCAAAAAAATGAAGTAATATTTAAAGATTCTTCTATCAAAAAGTTATATGATACTCCTTATGGAATGCATGCTCTAGATGAATTGGTATTTATCAAAGATGGCAAAATTATCGCCACTCATGATGAAAGTTTTTTTACCAAGTTTTCCTACGATAAAAACCAAAATATAACAGAAATAATCAGTTATCAAGCTGTGATTGAATACCATCCTAATAATGATAATGGTGAGCAAGGTATTCCTACATATTGTTTAAGCCCTTACACCTTTATAAAAATAGAATATGATAATCAAAATCGTGTAAGCAGCAAATGGGTTTTTATAAATCAAGAATTCATGATGGGAAGTTCTAACACTGATTATGATGATTCTAAAACGCTATACCATGGTACATTTAACTATGATAAAAAAGGAAGACTTAATAAAAAAGTACTCACGCATTACCACATTACTTTACCAGAAAAAGATAGCGCAACAGAAAAAGAACTGCAACTTTTATACAATAACGCAAGTTCTATTGATTTCATTAAATTGAAAAACTATAGGGTATCCAAAGAGATTATTAACTCCTCAATAAACTTTAATAGAAAAAACCAAATCAGATCTATTGAGAATCGTACTGAAAACTGGATCAAAAGTGAAGGTGAATTTATCAAAGAGTTTGATTACTTGAGTTCCACATGGAATATTACCTATAAAAAAGATAAGATAAATTTCATAGAATCCAGCTCTACACTTTTGCCAAACGGTATAATCGATACATCATGGAAGAAAACAGAGGTAGTACAAGATAAAAATTCGTTTTTGAAAAGCAAAGTTCAATATGTAAAGACAACATCTACCGAAAAATATCAAATTGTTCAAAAAGAAACCATGGATTTCATGAAGTAATTCAAGGTTGATTAAATTGTAAATAAGTCCGTTAATAAATACGTTTTCGCGCAAGCGGAAGAGCTACAATTATCATACTAAAAAAGTATCTTTGCAGCAGCCCAAAAAAGCGCTCAAATGATCCATTTTTACGGAAATCCGTCCAAGTCAGTTTACGCAGTTCAAACCCAAGCACCGATCTCTGCAGAAGATGATCTTAAATTACAATGGCTTTTTGCCGATGCTCCTAAACTAGATGCCAGTACTTTATCTGGTCATTTCACAGGACCTCGTGCGACTACCATTACTCCATGGTCTACAAATGCTGTAGAAATTACCCAAAACATGGAAATTAAGGGTATTTTACGTATTGAAGAATTTCACAAATGTGAAGAAGATTCTTCTTATGATAAAATGTTACTTCAAAAATTTGATGGACTAGACCAGTCTCAATATGATGTAAATGTACAAGCACAAGGTGTTCTAGAAATAGATGACATTGCTGCGTATAATATGCAAGAAGGACTCTCATTAAGCGACGATGAAATCGATTATCTAATAGCTCTTTCAGAAAAACTAGATCGTAAATTAACTGACAGTGAGGTATTTGGTTTCTCACAAGTAAATTCTGAGCACTGTCGTCATAAAATATTCAACGGTACTTTTATTATCGATGGTGAGGAGATGCCTACTTCCTTATTTAAATTAATTAAGGAAACTTCAAAACAAAACCCTAACGATATAGTAAGTGCTTATTCTGATAACGTAGCATTTGTAGAAGGTCCTAAGGCAGAGCAATTTGCCCCTAAAACAGCAAACAAGCCAGATGTCTATCAGACGAGTTTATTCGATTCTGTAATATCTCTTAAGGCAGAAACTCACAACTTCCCTACTACCGTAGAGCCATTTAATGGTGCTGCAACAGGATCTGGTGGAGAAATACGTGATAGACTTGCAGGTGGACAGGGTTCTCTACCTCTAGCAGGTACAGCTGTTTACATGACTAGTTATTCTAGATTAAATGAAGAACGCCCATGGGAAAATGGTTTTGACGCACGTAAGTGGTTGTATCAGACACCTATGGATATTCTTATCAAAGCATCTAATGGTGCGAGTGATTTTGGAAATAAATTTGGACAGCCATTAATCACAGGATCTGTATTGACATTTGAGCACCAAGAAGGCGATCAAAATCTAGGTTTTGATAAAGTGATCATGCAAGCTGGTGGTATAGGTTATGGAAAAAAAGAACAAGCTTTAAAGAAAACTCCAGACGCTGGCGATGACATCATCGTTATGGGTGGAGATAATTATAGAATAGGAATGGGTGGTGCTGCCGTAAGTAGTGCAGACACTGGCGCACTAGACTCTGGTCTAGAATTAAATGCCGTGCAACGTTCTAATCCAGAAATGCAAAAACGTGCTGCAAATGCCATACGTGGACTAGTAGAAAGTGAGCACAACCCAATAAAATCTATTCATGATCATGGTGCAGGTGGACACTTAAACTGCCTGTCAGAACTGGTAGAAGAAACTGGTGGTATTATCGATACCGATAAACTTCCTTCTGGAGACCCTACTCTATCTCGTAAAGAGTTGATAGGTAACGAGTCACAAGAACGTATGGGACTAGTTATGGATGCAAAAGATACTCCTATCCTAGAAGAAATAGCAGCTCGTGAGCGCTCACCATTATATAAAGTTGGTAAAGTAACTGGCGATAATAAATTCACCTTCAGCGAGAAAGATGGACGCAGTCCTATGGATCTTGCTCTAGAAGACATGTTCGGTTCTAGTCCTAAAACTATCATGGACGATAAAACCATAGAACGCAAGTATGCCGCCGTTACTTATAACGCAAGTGATATTAAAACATACATTTCTCAAGTATTACAGCTAGAAGCCGTAGCCTGTAAAGACTGGTTAACAAATAAAGTAGATCGATGCGTTACTGGTCGCGTTGCAAAACAACAGACCTGTGGAGAGTTGCAACTACCGTTAAATAACGTAGGTGTGATGGCCATGGATTATAACGGTAAAAATGGAGTAGCAACCACTATCGGTCATGCTCCTGTTGCTGCATTAATAGATGCAGAGGCCGGTTCTCGCAACGCTATTGCAGAGTCGCTAACTAACCTCGTTTTTGCTCCTTTAGAAAAAGGGCTTAAAGGTGTTAGTTTAAGTGCCAACTGGATGTGGCCTTGCAATAATCCTGGAGAAGACGCTCGTTTATACGCTGCTGTAGAAGCGGTAAGTAAATTTGCCATAGACCTAGGCATCAATATTCCTACAGGTAAAGACAGTCTTTCTATGAAACAAAAATATCCAGATATGGATGTTCTTGCACCTGGAACGGTGATTATAAGTACTGTAGGTTCTTGCGATAACATCAGTAATATAGTAGAGCCTGTTTTACAGCGCAACACCTCAGCGCCTATTTATTACATTAATTTGAGTGGGGACGACCATAAATTAGGTGGTTCTAGCTTTGCTCAAACTCAAAATAAAATAGGTACAGAGTGTCCAGATATTGTTGATAGTTTCGCTTTCGCGAAAGCGTGGACAACCATCCAAAATCTAATAAAAGAAGGAAAAGTACTTGCAGGACATGATATTGCTAGTGGTGGACTTATTACTAGTTTATTAGAAATGTGTTTCCCTTCTCAAAATGTGGGAATGGACATTGATCTAGAAAACGTAAATGAAGATCTTGTAAAAGTATTATTTGCAGAAAATGCAGGTGTGATTTTACAAGTAACAGACACCTCTGTAGAAAGCGCCTTACTAGCCGCAGATGTTGAATACTATCACCTAGGTGAAGCTTCAGATCAACCATTTTTAACGATTAATGACTTAGAACTAGATATCAATGCATTGAGAGATGAGTGGTATCAAACTTCTCACTTATTAGATAGAAAACAATCTTTTAATGGTAAAGCAGACGAGCGTTTTGCAAACTATAAAAACCAGCCGTTAGAATTTAAATTCCCTACACATTTCACAGGTAAATTACCAGAATTACCTCAAAAACGAGTAAAAGCTGCTGTAATACGTGAAAAAGGAAGTAATTCTGAAAGAGAAATGGCACGTGCCATGTACCTCGCAGGATTTGAAGTTGTAGATGTACACATGACAGATCTTATCGCTGGTCGTGAAACGCTAGAAGATGTTCAATTTATAGCCGCAGTAGGTGGATTCTCTAACAGTGATGTACTAGGAAGTGCCAAAGGTTGGGCTGGAGCATTCTTATATAATGAAAAAGCAAATACGGCTTTAAAGAACTTCTTTGCAAGACCAGATACTATGAGTATAGGTGTTTGTAACGGTTGCCAGCTATTTGTAGAATTAGGGTTAATAAACCCAAATCATGATGTAAAGCCTAAGATGTTACATAATGATTCTGGTAAGTTTGAGTGTAACTTTACAAGTGTAGAGATTGCCAAAAACAATTCTATTATGCTACAATCTCTAGAAGGTAGCAAACTAGGAATATGGGCAGCACACGGAGAAGGTAAATTCCAGTTACCTAAAGACCGCAGCGATTACCAAATCCCTGCAACCTATGCTTATGAAGGTTATCCAGCAAACCCTAATGGATCTGACTATAACGCAGCGATGTTGAATAGTGAAGATGGACGTCACCTAGTCATGATGCCACACCTAGAGCGATCTACATTCTCATGGAACTGGGCACACTACCCTACTGACCGCAAGAACGACGAAGTAACACCATGGCTAGAAGCATTTGTAAATGCTCGTGAGTGGTTGGGTCGCAAGTAATATTTTAAGCTTTTTGAGAAACGGATAAGTCGCTTTTAAGTAAGGGCTTATCCGTTTTTTTTGGCCTTATTTGTTTTATATTCGTACTGATGTAACTAATTGCGTGTTATTTGAGAAAAACAAAATGCTAAAAATATTTAAGCGAAATATTAAGTCTAAGTATCAGGAAAGATTAAAAAAATCTTTTCCAAAAGAATTGTATTCAGACTTGAATGAAGTTTTCAAAATATTACCATTCGATAATAATCAAGTTAGATTACGTGATGGACAAACTCACAAAGTTGACAATCTGATTCACGAATCGGAATTGAATATTAAGTTTAATAACGAAAACCTAATAATTCCTTATAGACTATACTTTAACGAACCAAATCCAGAATTGGAAAAGTCTTTGACCGATAAACAAAAAGACATTTTAAATTGTATTTATTTGCGTCATCACAATGGGTATTTGAGAGAAAAACGACTGAATTTAATATCCGCTAGTTCAGAAAACTGGACTGTTCCATTTATAATTCAGTTAGTTGGTGAATACGTCTATGAATTGCTTCCTATTATTGACAAAAAAATAAACGAGAACACTTTGGATTATTACGCTCAATTTAGAGATGAAAACCCTAGATATTGGCAACAGACAGAGAGTAGAATGATAAGCTATTGGAATGCGTATTATAGATATCAATTTCCGAAACTAAAGGAGTATTTGGGTTTTGAAATTATGAACCGAATAAAAAAACAAACGCATAAGAATTGCTATGAATGATTACTTGTACTCACTTACTCCTGAAAATCTTCACGGATTTAGTCGCAAATAAAACCATAGCCAAACGTGTGTATCTAATTTGAAAAAACTTTGAAAGAATCTCTTTATTATAGTAGTAAACTATACAGTTTATTTAATAAAATTTTTATTGAAACTGGTGACGCCAGAAGTAGGTTTATCGAATGTGAACACCAATTTGAATCTGCTTACATGGCCTCCTTATCAGATGGAGTCCCAAATGAAATAAAACACTATTGGCGTGAAATGTGGAATGACTTAAACACAAAAGAAGAGTTAAAAATGAATCAAGGAAAATTTATTCGATCTTCGTTTTATCAAACCATCAAATCTAAAAGGAATAAATCATTAGAAAAATATTTATTATTCATTTTGGAGGAAGAAGCTCGTTTAATAGATACTAAATATTCAAACTAAATGGAATTACCAAAATATCATGAAACTTTTATGCCAATTCTGGAAATACTGAATACTGTTAAAGTCATAAGCAGCAGAGAATTAGCCAGAAAAGTTAGAGATAATTACTATTCAGAACTTCCAAAAGAACTTTTAGATAAAAAGACAAGTTCGGGAGCAAATGTATTGATTGATAGAATACTTTGGGGGAAATCTTATCTGAAAATGGGTAAATTTGTTTCTTACCCAAAGAGAGGTTTAGTTCAATTAGCAGATAAAGGGAAACAAACCCTAATTAGCGGAAAACTTTTATTATCAGACCTTCAAAATGATCCAGATTTTATTAGCCATCGTTCTGCGGTACAAAGTAAAAAGGATGAGATAAAAATGGAAACAATCGATGTTGACAACTCATCTCCACAAGACTTAATTGACAACGGATTTTCTACCATAGAAACTGAAGTAAAAACGGAGTTACTAGATAAATTAAAAGAAATTGACCCATATTTTTTTGAAAAGGTAATTTTAATACTATTAAAAAAAATGGGATACGGAGATTTTATTGAAACCTCAAAATCAGGAGATGGAGGAATTGATGGAATTATAAATGAGGACAAACTTGGTCTTGAAAAAATATATACTCAAGCTAAAAGGTATACAGAAAATAAAGTTAGAGAAAAAGATATAAGAAATTTTATTGGAGCAATGAGTGGCGATACCACAAAAGGAGTATTTATAACGACTTCGACTTTTGATGAGGCTGCAATAAAGAAAGCAAGAGAAGCTCATCATTCAATAATATTAATCGATGGTTCAAAACTAGTTAATTTAATGCATCAGTATAATGTTGGGGTTCAAGTAAAAATAACTTACGAGGTTAAAGAACTTGACAATGACTTCTTTGAAGGAGAGTAACTAACTACAATAAATAACGTAGTTAAAAACAACACAACCTCTCTTTAATTGTATACACTCATATCCTAGGCTCAAAGAATCGATTCATTAATTCTAGAGCCTTTTTTAATTTTCTAGTATCGATAAATTTGAAATTATAGCGCTACTTATATATATGTTAATTTCTGTAACTTTACTTCTTTAAAGAATATTACCTAAAGAGTCTACATGCACCGGCTAAAACGACTCACTCACCTTGTGCTATTGCCGTTAAATACCATTACAAAACAAAATGGAAAATCTAATTAATTACATACAATCGAGAGTTCTTTTAACTCAAAAAGATATTGATCTAATCAAAAAATATTTTGTTTCAGAAGAAGTCTCAGCTAAAACTAATCTATTAGAGGCAGGAAAAGTGGAACGGTATATCTATTTCTTAGACACCGGAATTGTAAAAGGATATCAAAATATTGACGGAAAGCTAGTTGTGCAGCATCTTGTAGCAGAACAAGATTTTTTCACCTCTTTAGATAGTTTTATGACAGAAACACCGTCATTAGATTATTATGAAACTATTACCGAGTCCAGAGTTTTAAAAATATCGAAACCTGATTTTGATATTTTACAAAAGGAAACAAATTCTTGGGCAATCTTTGTCAAAGAAGTAACCAACGAACATTTAAGTTGCAAATTAGAACGTGTTAAAGATTTTCAAACCTTAACTGGTAAAGAACGTTATCTAAAATTTGTAAATCAGTTTCCTAAATTAGCTTTGAATGTATCTATTGATAATATCGCTTCTTTTCTAGGAATGGAACCTCAATCTTTAAGCCGTATTAGAAAACAAATCACTTTCTAACAAATGTTATTTTTAATCTCATGAGAGGTATTGAAATTTGTTTAAACAAAATTCAAGAATTATGAGCGAAGAAATTTCATTAGTAACTGGTGGAAATGGACATTTAGGAAACAACCTAATTAGACTTTTACTTTCCGAAAACCAAAAAGTAAGAACTACTGTAAGAAACATAAATAACACTGACCCTTTTAATGGATTAGACTGTGAAGTGGTACAGGCAGATCTTATGGATAGAACATCACTTAAAAAAGCATTTCAAGGAGTTACCAACTTATACGCAGTAGCTGCTAACTTTAGTATGTGGGCTAAGAATCCAAAAGAGGAAATTTATAATAACAACATGCAAGGAACACAAAATGTGTTTGAAATGGCAAAAGAATGTGGTGTTAAAAACATTGTTTATGTAAGTTCAGTAGCTAGCTTGGATTTTACAAAATTACCAGCAAATGTGGACAATGGATATAACAAAGACAGAAGAAACTGGTATTACAACTCTAAAAATGATTCAGATAAATTAGCATTAGAATTGAGTGAAAAATACGGAATCAGAACCGTTGTAATTTTGCCTTCTGCTATGATAGGAAGTGAAGCTCATAAATTAAGTTATAGTAATAATTTAGTACACCAAGCTTTAAATGGAGAGATTCCTGTGGATACAAACATGACATTAAATTGGGTGGATGTAAAAGACGTTGCTTTTGGTGCTTATCAAGCAATGCTAAAGGGTAGAAATAGAGAACGTTATATTTTATCCAACGAACATCACACTACGATGCAAGAAACCGTAAAAATAGCATCAGAATTATACCCTGAACTAAAACTAAAAACACCTAAAAAAGTACCAAAATGTCTACTGTATTCTGTTGCTGGATTAATGGAATTTAGCAGTAAGTTGACAGGAAAAGAACCTTTACTAATGAGACATTACGTAGATATGTTTTATGGCTTAAAACAAGATTATGATATTAGTAAATCTAGAAAAGAATTAGGTTATAACCCAAAGTCTTCAAGAAAAGCTTTGGAAGATGCTTTGGTTTATTTAAAAAATGACTGGAAATAAAGTTAGGAATGTAATTATCACAGGAACTTCTGGTATGGTTTTAATTATCTATCAGGTACTGGAATAGATAGTGTCTATACTGTCGTGATAAAATAACCGGATTACGCTTTCGCGAAAGCGAAATTATAAACACAAAAAAAACCACTGCTCTCACAGTGGTTTTTTCTATTACTGATGTGCAATCATTATTTTAAAATACTGATTCCTTTTGCATTAACAAATTCTTTAATACCGAATCCTCCGTGTTCTCTACCGAAACCTGAATTTTTTACTCCACCGAATGGCATATCAACTTGAGCGATACCGAATGAATTGATAAACACCATACCTGTGTCAAAGTGATTTTGAGCTAACTCTATTGCTTTATCTTCATCTTTACTGAATATTCCGCCACCTAGTCCAAAACGACTGTCATTTGCTATGCGCATGGCATCATCTTGGTCTTTTGCTTTAATTAATGAAGCAACAGGACCGAATAGCTCGTCATCATAAGCTGGTTGTCCTGGTTTTACGTTTCCTAAAACTGTAGATGGGTAATAATATCCATCACCTTCAGGTATTTCACCACCGCACAATACCTCAGCGCCGTTTTCTATACTTTCTTTAACTTGATTGTGAATTTTCTCTCTCAAGTCTTTTCTAGCCATAGGACCTAACTGCGTATTCTCGTCTGTTGGATCACCTAACTTTATATTATTCATGCTTTCTACAAAGCCTTTTTTAAACTGATCATACACAGCATCTACTACAATAAATCTTTTTGCTGCGACACAGGTTTCTCCGTTGTTATAGATACGACCTTCCGTACATGTTTTAATAGCTAGCTCTACGTCTGCATCTTCTAATACTATATAAGCATCGTTACTACCTAACTCTAATACAGTCTTCTTAATATTTTTACCAGCTTGCTCTCCTATTTTACGACCAGCACCTGCACTACCAGTAAAAGTTACACCTCTTACTAGGTCATGCTCAATTATTTTTTCACTTACATCATGATCAATAATTAGTACGGTAAATAGATCTTTAGGTAATCCTGCTTCTTCATAAATCTCTTTCAGTTTCAATGCACTACCAGTAACATTTGCTGCATGCTTAAGTAGTATACCATTACCTGCCATTAAATTAACGATAGAATATCTCACAACTTGATAGGCTGGGAAATTCCATGGTTGTATACCATAGATAACACCTAGAGGTGAGTAAGAAACAATTCCTTTACCACCGCCGGCAAGTCCCTTTTCTTCATCTGCAAGTTCTTCTGCTCCTGTTGCTGCGGTATATTCACAAATTGCTGCACAAAGATCTAACTCATCATTTCCATGGGCTATAATCTTACCCATTTCTTCGGTCATTAATTGTGCAAACTCTTCTTTATGTTCTTTGAATTTTTCTCCGATTTTCTGAATAATTTTACCTCTTTCTTCTATAGGAGTAGCTTTCCACTTAGTAAAAGCATCATGACATTTTTCCACAGCTTTTAAAGTCTGTTCTTCTGTCATTAATTCATATGTTTTAATCTCTTTTCCTGTTGCTGGGTTTATTGTTGTTACGTTAGTACTCATGTTGTTTTTTATTTAAAGGTATGGGTGGAATTGCGGTAATAGCGTTAATAAAAAATCAAGACTTCTTATTATAGTCTTTAATTAACAAGCTATTAAAACACTATTAACAAAGGTGATGTGAATCGTTAATGGATTTAAGAATTCATTTTATACAATCGTGTGTAATGGGACGCAACCATTACAATGAGTTTTATACTATAAGATGTAACCTAAATTATAAGCTATGAAAAACCTTAAAAAAATTATCCTTTTACTCATAACTGTATTAAGTATCGTTTCCTGTACTTATGAAGATTATGACGACTCCATATCAAAAGATTTAATAGCAGTGGACTCTGAATTATATGAATTGCTAACAGATGTTGCCAGTGATCCTGAAACTGATGAGGATACGATATCTTGTATACAGGTTATTTATCCTATCAATATATTTACCTACGATTCCAACGATATTGAAATCGCTAATACCTTTATTATAGGAAATCAAGCCTTCCGTGATTTTTTAGATGTTCTACCTAGTACCAACTCTATAAGTATAAGCTACCCTATCGCTGCTACATTAACAGATGGAAGCTCTATAGACATAACCACTAACGAGCAATTAAAAGAAAGTATAGATAATTGTATTGAAGAAGAGTTAGAACTTATACGTTACTGTCAGGGCTTATTAGATGAATGTGTTTGGGAAGTAGGATATTCTAAAATCTCTTCTAACGACTACCTAGGCGGCTCATTCTTTGTAGATAATGGAGTGATGAACTTTAGTTACTACTCTGAAACCGCTATAGGGTCATGGACATCTATCATGATAGAAAGTCAATTACACGTAAACATAAGCTTAAATGGCGATGTGGATACAGAAACACAATTTAACCGCAACTGGAAAGCTGAAATTCTAGATTCAGATTCCATGAGACTTACTGACGGACTGGATGAACTGATTATACACAAATACTGTAACGTACCTAATGATGATTGTTATGACTTTAATTTTACAGCGTGTGAAGATGTTGCTACACCAGGTTTTACAGAATTGACTTTGAGTGAATACGATAACTGTATCTATGAAATTTTACAAGAAGACGATAACTTAATAGATATTACCTACTACAGTTCTGAGGCAGATGCTGATATGGAAACCAACCCAATAGATAGTACTGTTCCTTTTATGAACAGTATAGAAACAGAAATCTTCTATGTAAGAGTTTATGATACTGTAGAAAACACCTTTTATGTTGTAGAAATAAGTGTTACTGTAGAAACCTGTCCTTAATTAAATTAAAACGTAAACGATTATTAGCATGCTCGGTCTACAGACTGAGCATGCTTTTTTATTAATTTAAAATCTGCTTTAATTCTTTGCGGTATTTACTAGCACTCTTACCAGTTATCTCTTTAAATATTTTATTAAAGTGCGAGAAGTTATTA
Organism: Nonlabens sp. Asnod3-A02; assembly: GCF_045063755.1. Classification (NCBI taxonomy): domain Bacteria; kingdom Pseudomonadati; phylum Bacteroidota; class Flavobacteriia; order Flavobacteriales; family Flavobacteriaceae; genus Nonlabens; species Nonlabens sp. Asnod3-A02. The sequence goes on along the minus strand of NZ_JBEFOC010000005.1, from coordinate 120,099 downwards.
AAACCACATTCAAAACAAATATCAGTTATACTCATTTGAGATTCAGATAATAACTTTGTGGCGTGCACTACTCTATATTCATTTACTATTTTAGTAAAGGTCTTACCAGATGTCTTTTTAAAGTACCTACAGAAAGCAGGAACTGTCATACTTACCTTACTTGCTATCTCTTCTAGTGGTATTTGCTCTTTATAATTCTGGTTGATGTATTTATATATGACTTCTGTTTTAGAATTGTCTTGTAATTCTGTTTCAAAAGTGAAGGTTTCTGCATTTAATATTTCATAATCATCAGTAGTAGCGAGATCATGTAAGATTTTCAATAACAGAATAGTTCTTTCAAAACCATGAACCTCGTTTAAATCGTGTATTTGAGATCCTAATCGTTCTATTGTTTCCTTTTTAAATAGCAACCCATTCTTTGCACGTTCAAATAATTGTTTAATTGGCATCATTTCTGGCACGGTGAAAAAACCTTCTCCTAGAAAATCAGGAAGAAACTGCACCAGTAATTCAGATCCATGATTAGGTCTGTCTGTATAACCTATATGTGGTAACATAGAGCCTATAAGTAATAACTGGCTGTCATTATAATAGGACATATGGTTTCCTATATGTCGTTTTCCTTTTCCCTCGTTTACATAAACCAGCTCTATCTCTGGATGAAAATGCCAGAAAGGCTTGTTCTCACCTCTTTCTGTTGTACTTTTTTGTACAAACACAGAACCACCGAATTCTGGTTGTATTTTTTTTAAGGTAGCTTTCTTATATAACATGTAAAATCTAGATTAAAACGATCAATTATACCACTGCAAATATCGTTTTTTAATTTTATAATTATGTTATATTCACACTATAACGTTATAGTTGTTTTCATAAAGTTAATATAGTATACAATTAGGACAAAAATGTTGTTTTCTAAACCTTACTCCTGCTCTAAATTTGTCATGTAAATCATCAGTAAATAATAAAAAGATGAAAGCAATGAAAAACCTATTATTTATAGCACTTATGTTAACCGCGTTAACAGGCTATGCAACAGACGTAACATCTATCGTACCACCTAAAAGTGTTACTGTAGTACAATTTGACAACGTAAAGAAAGGTCATCAATTAACTATTAAGGATACAGAAAACGTTACTTTATATAATGAGACTATTAAGTCTACTGGTAACTATACAAAACAATTTGACTTAACTACTCTAGAAAATGGTAGTTATACTATTGAATTAAATAAAGATAGTGAGGTATTAACTCGATCTTTTAATGTAGAAAACGGAATTGTAAACCTGTCTACAGAAATGACATTTTACAAGCCTGTAGCAACTAAAAGAAATAATCAATTATTTGTTTCTCAATTAAGCTCTAATGACGAAGTTCTTGATGTATTGATTTACTATAATAATGAATTAGTGCATAAAGAAGCTATTTCGGACTCATCTGATCTAAAACGTGTATTTCAATTATCTCCAGACAAAAAAGGTGAATACTTTATTATAATGAAATCTGCTGGGAAATCATTTTATAAGACATTTACTTTATAGGAAATAATAAAAATTTTAGGTGAAGGCTACTTTTTTAAGTAGCCTTTTTTTATGCCTATATTTTTGAGTTTAAAATTTAATACCACCTTATAGAGTAATTACCTACTTCATATAGAAAATAAGTAATAGTTTACTGTACCTTCTTTATTCACTGAGCATCTATTTGTATTTAACACCTCTCTTTCCCGCCTTCTTTTCTTCTCGACTCTTTTCTCTAATTAATCTAGTAAATGAGCTAGCTCTTTTAGCTATATAGATAATAGTTCATCTTTCACTTTATCCACCTTCCTTATTTCTCCATTATTAAATAGAAACACACCTTAATCTTACCGTAAATAATTAAGATTTTTTCTAAGAAAATAATGAATAAAACTATCAATTTAAACATTAACAAAAATGGATTTCAGCTCCATAATTACACTATATTCACACTATAACGTTATAGATGTTTTAATAAAGTTAATATAACATATAATTAGATCAAATACGATGTTTTCTAAACTTGCATACTGTTCTACATTTGTCATGTAAATCATCATTAAAATATTAACAAGATGAAAGCAATGAAAAACCTATTATTTATAGCACTTATGTTAACCGTGTTAACAGGCTATGCAGCAAACGCAACATCTATCGTACCACCTAAAAGTGTTACTGTAGTACAATTTAACGACGTGAAAAAAGGACATCAACTGACTATTAAAGATGCAGCTGATATTACTTTATATAGTGAGAAGATTAAAGAAAACGGTAATTATACACAACAGTTTGATTTAACAACTTTAGAAAACGGTACTTATAGTATTGAATTAAATAAAGACTGTGAGATCCTTACTAAATCTTTTAATGTAACAAATGGTATTGTAAAATTCTCTGTAGAAAACACTTTTTATAAGCCTGTAGCAGTTGCTAGAGAAAATCAATTATTTATCTCTCAACTAGCCTCTAATGACGAAGTCCTTGATGTAAACATATATTACAACGATGAGTTGATACATCAAGAAGCGATTTCTAACTCTTCTAATTTAAAGCGTATATTTCAATTATCTCCAGATAAAAAAGGAGATTACTTTATCATAATGAAATCTGCAGGAAATACTTTTTATAAGTCATTTACTTTATAAGAACACATTATCCATTTAAAAAAGGCTACTTGTAATGAGTAGCCTTTTTTGTGCCCTATTTTCTGTGATAACTATTTATTACATTTACCCTAAATAGAATTCATATTTTAAGTAAAGGACAAAAATTAATTAATATCATTCTCCTCATTCTAGCAGGAGAAGCTAACTTTATACTTCCTTTTGTACTAGCACGTATTTTTAGGCCTACCGTCTTAGATGTTTTTGAACTCACTAACCTGGAACTAGGAGCCTGCTTTTCCATATACGGTATAGTAGCATTTGTATCCTATCTTATAGGTGGTAGCCTTGCAGATAAGTACCAACCGCGTTATCTCATGGCTATTTCTTTACTCCTTACCTCACTAGGCGGTATTTATATGTCTACTTATCCTTCCTATTTAGGACTCAGCATACTTTATGGATATTGGGGATTTACCACAATATTTTTATTCTGGGCAGCTATGATTAAAGCAACTAGAGTCTGGGGTGGTACATCTAGACAAGGACTAGCTTTTGGACTGTTAGATGGCGGTCGTGGTTTAGTCTCCTTTGCATTCGGCTGGCTAGGTATACTTATATTCTCCATTCTTTTTATAGATGGAACAGAAACCGCAAGTCTATTAGAACGTAAAAGCGCATATCAATATGTAGTCATTATAACCTCTATAATTGTCGCACTAATAGCTATTTTATTAATAATTATTTTAAAAGATAATGATAGCGATACCGCACGATCTCCTAAGATATCTAATAGACAAATTCTTAAAAATTATATAGCCGTATTAAAAATCCCATCGGTATGGTTATTAATGGTCATTATTCTATGTGCTTACACAGGTTATAAAATTACCGACATATACTCACAATATGCAAACGAGGTCATGGGATATAGTGAAACAGAGTCTGCTGCTATAGGTAGTAACCTCTTAGGTATACGTATTATTATAGGAATTATCATAGGTTTACTGGCAGATAAAACTCGTTCTTCCTTTATGATGATAATAAGCTTTGCCATAACCATTTTAGGCGCTTTAATATTTGCTTCTGGTCAGATAGAACCTCAGACCACGCTCCTATTTGGTTTTACCATTATCACCGTTGCAACAGGTGTTTATGCCTTTAGAACCCTATATTTCTCTGCTATACAAGAAGGTAAGATACCTATGGCAGTCACAGGTACTGCAGTAGGTTTAATGTCTATAGTAGGATTTACTCCAGATATATTTATGGGCCCTATCATGGGGATTTTAATAGATAATTCTCCTGGAGAACTCGGTTTTCAAAAGGTTTTTTTAATGCTTTCCATATTTGCACTCATTGGTTTTATAGCCTCTTATGCTTTTCATTATATCAATACTAAAAAAGTGTCTAGTTAGATGGATGTTTATTCCGCTTTCGCGAAAGCGGAACACAAAAAAAGCAACCTTCTCAGATTGCTTTTTAAATAATAAAATAAGTTTTTATCTCTATCTAGGATTCAAAATTAAATCTACACGAGCTAATAAATCTTCATAGTGGTAACGGTTTACCTTACTCGACGAAGCATTTCTTTTGCTACGCAATGTAGACTGTAATGCTTTAAGCTCTCCTCTTACTAGCGCTCTCACATCGCTTTGTGCTACATTATACGTAGAACGTCTAGGCGTTTCTGTCATTAAATAGTTCAGTCTATCTACGTATGCTCTTTGAATATTTCTCTTATAAATATCTACTTTAGAACTAGAAAATACTGCTTTTCTTACATCTTGTAACATATCTAGTGCGCTGTAATAATCTGTATCTACAGTCTCAGAGTTGATCAATCTACCTATACGATCATGGCTCAAAAGACTATTTAAATGTCTTACTTGTACAGACCTAAGTACATCAAAATATCCATCTGGATTTATGTTTTGAACGATTTTCTTATCTACTAACCACGTAGGTGTTTCTATCACATTATTTTTAATCCACTCTACAGACTCTTTTTGAGTTTTCTTATCTACTGTGCTGTACACTGCACCTGATTGTGTAGGTTTTTTAAGATCTTCATTTACACCACCTACATTAGTTACTACATGACCTACATATCTAGAGTACACACCTAAAAGCTCTCTGTAAAGCTCTTCCAGGTCGTCATAGTTATCAGTTTTTTGTGATGTCCATTGCGGTAAATTTAAAGCTACATATTTTAAGTTTTTCACACCATAAGTACTAGCTTTAATAGGATCATTACCTATAGCTTCAGTCTGTGATTGTGGATCAAATCTACTGCTCTGACGACCAAATTTATACACAGGATCGTTTGCCTTTTCCATAATCCAGCTATTTAACGTTGCCGTTTCTTGCTCTGGAGACGTTGCGTTAGGTATAACTCTATAACCCCAGTTTGCAGCATAATGATCATAAGGTCCCATCTGGCGCACAAATCTTATGTTCTTATCACCTGGTTGTGCGATATAATTATAACGTGCATAATCCATAAGACTTGCTGCGATACCGTTCTTTTGAGTAAACTCACCATCTCTATAATCTTCTACATCATAAGCATAACTAGCTGCCATGTTATGAGGAAAACCTAGTGCGTGACCTACTTCATGCGCTATTACCTGGCGCATCATCTCTCCTATTTCCTTAGCATCTGTATCCAGCGTTCTTGCACTTGGGTTTGCAGCACCAGTTTCTAGTAAATATCTATTTCTATAAGATCTTAAATGGTTGTGGTACCATATAATATCACTCTCTATTATCTCACCACTACGTGGGTCACTTACAGATGGTCCTACCGCATTACGCGTTGTACTTGCTACATAACGCACTACAGAGTAACGTATGTCTTCTGGGCTAAATTCAGGATCTTCCTCAAGTGTAGGTGCATCTTTTGCTATAATAGCATTCTTAAATCCTGCAGTTTCAAATGGTTTCTGCCAGTCTTCAATACCTTGTTTAATATATTCCTTAAGATTCTCTGGAGTACCAGGATCTAGATAATAAACGATAGGTTTAATAGGTTCTACTAACTCACCACGAGCATAAGCCTCTGGGTCTTTAGGTTCTAGTCTCCATCTACGTATGTATGTTTTCTCGTCTGCTTTAAGAGCCTTGCTAGAGTAATCTATTTGCCCTACCGTAAAGAAACCTACCCTAGGATCATATAATCTAGGCTGCATGGCTACTTCTGGCAATAAAATCATAGATTGATTTACTTGCATACTTATAGAACCTACAGATCCATTAGATGGCGGCTCTGAAGCTGTGAATGTAAAATCTTGCTTTACCTCTATATTTTCTGGAAATGATTTAACCGAATTAATAAAACTCCTGCTCTTATCCAGGCTTCTTACTTTATATTGTTTTCTCAATCTAGGACTTAAACCACTTATAGAAGGTACATCAGAATTGAAAAACTTAGTCACATTAACTACTACAGCTGTAGAATCTTTACTGAAAGCCTGTATATCAAACGCATACATAGTAGGCTCATAATTATTAACCTTAACCGAGTTGTTAATCGCCGCAGTTTCATCTAGTGCAACTTCAGAATAAGACTTGACCTTAAGTAAAATCTTATCTTGAAAACGCTGCCATGACACCACCTGCTGGTTAGTTTTACTACCGGCATTCATATAACCACCACCTAAGTTAGAAGGAATTTGTGCAATACGAGTAACCCATAACATGTCTTTTTCTAATAAGTCAGTTGGGATCTCATAGAAAAAATCTTCATCTACTTGGTGCGTTTTAAATAAACCGTCATCAGTAACGGCATCGCTCGTAATAACTTTAGAATACGATTTAAACTTAGGCTTCTTCTTACTACTTTTTTCGGTAGATGGTTTACTTTTTGCAGCAACAGCATCTCTAGTCGTTTTACAACTACTCGATAATAAAACGAGCGATAGCAACATACTAGTAATAATAGTTCTTTTCATTTGTATAGGGTAAAGTTTAATTGGATGACAAAATAGAGCATAAATCTCATCTATAATTTGAGATGTTAAAAGCTTAACAAAAATCTAAGAAATGCTCTACCATTTGGCAGATTTTTCTTATAAATTTAGAACCTCGATCTTGTGATATGAAAACGAACTACTTCATTTTAATTCTAAGTCTTACCCTACTATTACACTCTTGTGCCCAAGAAAAAGAAGAGCTAACCATAAAAGACCCTAGATTCCATTTGAAAACAGTAGACCTAGATAATGAAAATCTAGCCTTTTACTGGAAAGATGATAATGGAAACAAGATCAACACTTTTACCAATCTTGAAAAGCACTTAAAACTTAAAGATCAAAAACTCAACTACGCCATGAATGGTGGTATGTACCTAAAAGACCACTCACCACAAGGTTTGTACATTGAAAACGGTCACATTATTAAAGCACTCGACACTGTTCAAAAAGCCTTTGGTAACTTTTATCTTCAACCTAATGGAGTTTTTGGGATTCAAAAAAATGGTAAGGCAATTATACAAAGCAGCACCGCTATTCAAATAGAAGATTTAAAATATGCCACACAATCTGGTCCCATGCTTGTGATAGATGGAAAAATACATGACGCATTTAATGAAGGTTCAAAAAATGTTCATATACGCAATGCAGTAGGTATTTTACCAGATGGCAAATTGCTTTTTGCTCTTTCTAAGGAAAAAATAAACTTTTATGACCTGGCTACATTTTTTAAAAAACAAGATTGTAAAAATGCTTTGTATCTAGATGGATATGTGTCAAGAGTTTACGACTTAGATAACAACATAAAACAAATGGATGGTAATTTTGGTGTGCTGATAGCTGTTTATAAATAAGATAAATAGTATGTCGGTTCCGCTTTCGCGAAAGCGGAATAAAAATACCTATCTAGAAAGCATAAAATAATTGCTCATATCCACAAAGTAGCTTAACTTTACTATATATGACTGATGTCGAGATTAAAGAAGAAAACAAGCAGATAGCTAAAGGTTATAAAGACCTATTAAAGATAAGTTATCAAATGCTCACCGATGAAGATAAAAAGCTGATTAGAAAGGCTTTTGACATCGCGGTGGAAGCACACGCACCACAGCGCCGTAAATCTGGAGAGGCCTATATCTTTCACCCTATTGCGGTTGCAAAAATAGTTGCAAAACAGATAGGTCTAGATGCCACTGCTATCGCTGCAGCGTTACTACACGACGTTGTAGAAGATACAAAGTACACGTTATCTGATATTGAACAACTATTTGGTGAGACCATAGCACGTATAGTAGACGGACTTACTAAAATAGCGCACCTTAAGAAAGATGCAGATATATCGCAACAGGCAGAAAATTTCCGTAAGATGTTGCTTACTCTTAATGATGACATACGTGTTATTATTATTAAGATAGCCGACAGGCTGCACAACATGCAGACTATGGACAGCATGCCTGATTATAAACAGGTTAAAATAGCTAGTGAGACTTTATACATCTACGCTCCTATTGCTCACAGACTAGGTTTATATAATATTAAAACAGAATTAGAAGATCTAGGTTTAAAATATACAGAACCAGAGGTTTTTAATGATATTCAAAAATCGATAGTAGAGAGTAAAGAAGAACAAAAAGCATATATAGAAGATTTTAGTCACGTTATAGATGACAGTTTACAAAGAGAAGGTCTAGAATACCGTATTTCTGGTAGACCTAAATCTGTTTTTTCCATACGTCGTAAGATGTTGAAACAAGGAGTCACCTTTGACGAGGTGTACGATAAGTTTGCGGTACGTATCATTTTTAGAAGTGATCGTGCAAACGAGAAGTTTCTTGCATGGAAAATATACTCTGTAGTTACAGACCACTTTACACCTAATCCGGTACGATTAAGAGACTGGATAAGTTCTCCTAAATCTACAGGTTATGAGGCATTACACATCACTGTAATGGGACCTGATGGAAGATGGGTAGAAGTACAAATAAGATCTGAGCGTATGCATGAAATAGCCGAAAAAGGTTATGCTGCACATTATAAATATAAACAAGGTAGTAAAGAAGACGGTCTAGAAGAGTGGTTAAACAGACTGCAAGAAGCTCTAGAAAATCAAGATGGCAATGCAGTAGATTTTGTAGAACAATTTAAATTGAATCTTTACAGTAAAGAGATATTTGTCTTTACACCAAAGGGAGAATTAAAGTCATTACCTAAAAATTCTACACCACTAGACTTTGCTTTTTCTATACACACAGAAGTAGGCTTGCACACTCGTGGTGCACGTGTTAACGGTAAATTAGTCCCACTATCGCATGAATTAAAGAGTGGTGATCAAGTAGATATTATCACGTCCGAAAATCAAAAACCTACAAAGAACTGGCTGGACTATGCTACAACAGCAAGAGCTAGGGCAAAAATAAAAGGTGCTCTTAAAGAAGATCAAAAGCTTATCGCGGCAGATGGTAAAGAGATTTTAGCAAGAAAATTAAAATCTCAGAAAATCAACCTAGATGAGACTAGTGTGAACCAGATGGTTACTTTCTTTAAGTTAAAAACCAGTCACGATCTTTTTTACAGAGTTGGAAATGGAACGATAGATAACAAAGCTATCAAAGAATATGCGAGTAGCCGCAGCAATGCTCTTTACTCCTTTCTTAAAAATAAGATTAGAAAACCAAAAGAAAATCCCGACCTTAATAAAGAAGAAGTAACAGAGAATTATGATGCTCTAGTCTTTGGGAAAGAAGGTGCTACACTAGATTACACCTTATCAAAGTGTTGTAACCCTATTCCTGGCGATTCTGTTTTTGGTTTCACAACAGTAAGTGAAGGGATAAAAGTACATAAGAATAACTGTCCTAATGCTATAAGTTTGCAAAGTAAATTTGCTTACAGAATTATCAGTGCAAAATGGATAGATTCTACTCAAAGAGAGTATAAAGCAGAATTAAAATTAACAGGTATAGATAGAATGGGACTGGTACAAGAAATTACCAAGCTCATCTCAGAGAGTATGCATGTAAATATTAGAAACATTTCTTTTAATAGTAATCATGGCATATTTACAGGAGAAATCACCGTAGTAGTTCCTAACAAGAATTTACTTACGTCTCTTATACAAAACATAAATAAAATAAATGGTATCGATAAGGTAACCAGATCATAAAATATGAGTGAAATTATTAACACACTGGAAAAAGAACAGGAAATAGTAAGGAATGTTTTTACTCAATTTCTAAGTGAAAACAAGCATCGCAAGACACCAGAACGTTATGCGATTCTAGACGAGATTTATGCTAGTGAAGAGCACTTTGATGTAGAGTCATTATACGGTAAAATGAAAGAACAAAACTACCGTGTAAGCCGCGCTACTCTTTACAATACCATAGAATTATTATTAGAAAGTAAACTGGTAAGAAGGCATCAATTTGGTCAAAATCAATCTCATTATGAGAAGTCATATTTTGACAGACAGCACGATCATTTAATTCTTACAGATACTAGTGAAGTGATCGAATTTTGCGATCCAAGAATAGAGTCGATAAAAAAGACAATTGAAGAGGTATTTAATGTAAAGATTACCAATCATTCTTTATACTTTTACGGCGTTAAAAACACAACTGAAAAACAGTAAAAATGGCAGTAGATTTATTGCTCGGTCTTCAATGGGGCGACGAGGGAAAAGGTAAAATTGTAGATGTTCTAACTTCTAATTATGACATTATTGCAAGATTCCAAGGTGGTCCAAACGCTGGGCACACACTAGAATTTGACGGTATTAAGCACGTATTAAGAACTATTCCTTCAGGTATTTTTCATGAGAAATCTACTAATGTGATAGGAAATGGTGTGGTTATAGACCCTGTAGTTTTTATACAAGAACTAGATGGGTTAAAACAATTTGATTTAGATATCAAGAGTAAATTGATTATTTCAAGAAAAGCTCACATCATCTTGCCTACACACCGTTTACTAGATGCAGCATCTGAAGCATCTAAAGGAAAGGCAAAAATAGGTTCTACTCTTAAAGGAATAGGTCCTACTTATATGGATAAGACTGGTCGTAACGGTATTAGAATAGGTGATCTAGAACTAGACAGCTGGAAAGAAAAATATAGAGCTCTTGCTAACAAGCATGAAGAACTTATCGCTTTTCACAACGTAGATATTCAATACAATCTTGTAGAGATGGAAGAAGAATTCTTTAAAGCAGTAGAATTGCTTAAAGAACTTACCTTCATAGATTCTGAAGAGTATTTACAAAAAGCACAAAAGAATGGTAAAACTATTCTTGCCGAAGGTGCTCAAGGATCTTTATTAGACATAGACTTTGGAACATATCCATTTGTAACATCTTCTAACACCACTGCTGCTGGAGCATGTACTGGTCTAGGTGTTGCACCTAATCAAATAGGTGAAGTTTATGGAATCTTTAAAGCATACACAACTCGTGTAGGTAGTGGACCATTCCCTACAGAGCTTTTTGATGAAGTAGGTGCAGAAATGGCAAAGGTAGGTCATGAATTTGGCGCTGTAACTGGTCGTGCACGTAGATGTGGATGGTTAGATCTTGTAGCTCTTAAATACACTTGTCAAGTAAATGGGGTAACTCAATTAATGATGATGAAGGGTGACGTACTTTCTGGTTTTGATAAACTTAAAATCTGTACGGCTTATGAATATAAAGGAGAAGTAATCGATCACTTACCTTATAACATAGAACCAGAAAATGTAAAACCTATTTATTCTGAGTTTGAATGCTGGAAAGAAGATCTTACTAAAATGAGAGAACCTTCTCAGTTTCCTAAAGAATTAAACGACTACATAGCCTTCTTAGAAAAAGAATTAGAAATTCCTATCAAAGTAGTAAGTGTAGGTCCAGATAGAACACAAACTATCCATAGATAAACCGTTCTTTCTTATATAACTATTTTAAATCCCAAGCGTCAAAACTTGGGATTTCATTTTAAACAACCATTATGTCTTTAAATAAAAATATCACTACCGTATTAAAAGGACTACTCATGGGCGCGGCAGATGTTGTTCCAGGAGTATCTGGTGGTACCATAGCGTTTATAACAGGGATCTATGAAGAGTTAATAAAAACTATAGATGGACTCGATTTTAATGTGTTTAAAGATCTCTTTAAAGTAGGAATTAAGAACACCTTTGTAAAATACAATCTCGGCTTTTTATTGAGTCTTCTCGCAGGTATAGCCATAAGTATATTGAGCCTTTCTAAGCTTATCACTTACTTACTACACACCTTTCCTGTATTAGTTTGGGCATTTTTCTTTGGACTTGTACTTGCAAGTGTGCTATATATAGGTAAACAAATTACTAAGTGGAACATAACCGCGTTAATAGCTATTATTATAGGTACCGCGATTTCTTATTACATTACCGTTGCAGAGCCTTTAGGATCTCCAGATAGCTGGTGGTATATTATCTTTTCTGGTTTCATAGCCATTATAGCTATGATTTTACCTGGAGTCTCTGGTGCTTTTTTACTATTACTATTAGGTAGTTATAAAACCGTTTTAGGCTCTATATCTGGCTTTCTAGAAGCTATTCTTGCTGGAGACTGGACCGCGGCATGGGATTATTTTGTAAATTTATTTCTATTTGCCATAGGTTGTGTAGTAGGATTAAAAGTCTTTTCTAGAATACTAACCTGGCTATTTGAAAATCAGAAGAACCTAACTCTAGCCTTACTTACTGGTTTTATGATAGGTTCTCTAAATAAATTATGGCCTTGGAAACAAGTCATTAAGACACGTATAGATAGTCATGGTGTAGAAGTACCATTTTTAGAAAAAAGCATATCACCTTCTTCATTTAATGGCGATCCACAAATATTATATGTAATTTTACTTACCATCACTGGCTTTTTATTGATACTTGCCCTAGAAAAATGGGCTCATAAAAAAACGGACTAATTGAGACAATCCACGAGAAGCTTTACCGATAAACTATTCCTTATTCTAAAAGGAGTAGCCATGGGAACCGCAAATAAGGTTCCTGGTATAAGCGGTGGTGTAGTAGCTTATGTAGGTGGTTTTTATGAAGAATTTATCTACTCTCTTCAAAAACTCAATCTCAAAGCTTTTAAATTACTTATTTCTGGAAGGTATGCGACATTCTTCCATTATATAAATGGTCGTTTTCTCACTCTATTAATTTTAGGAGAAGCACTAAGCTATTTTACCGTAAGTAAAGGTTTTGATCTATTGATACAGTATTATCCTATACTCGTATGGGCTACTTTCTTCGGTATGATTTTAGGCTCTATTTATTATATATCTAGAAGTTATGGAGAGTGGACACGCAATAATGTAATCATTCTTATAATAGGTATAGCCATAGGTGTAGGCACTTCCCTACTCGACCCAGCTAGAGAAAACCCCAATCTTATATTTGTTTTCTTTTGCGGTATGGTGAGTATTTCTGGGATGACTCTACCTGGCCTCAGTGGTAGCTTTATACTAATTTTATTAGGCAATTATGTCTTATTATTAGTAGACAGCATCAACACCTTTTTTGACACTATGGTCGCTGTTGTACAAGGTGATTTTTCATGGTGGTATAACACAGCACACATGGATATGCTGGCTATACTTACCTCATTTGTTCTAGGTTCTATAGTAGGCCTTATTAGCCTTTCCCATCTCTTAGGCTGGACTATTAAACACTATCGCAATGAGACTAATGCCATGATTATAGGTTTTATAGCAGGATCTTTGGGCGTAGTATGGCCATGGAAAAAAGAAATATATCAGCTCACTAACTCTGGCAGTATAGCCATAGATGCTAGTGGTGAAAAAATATTAGAAAACTACAGCCGTTACTGGCCAGAAATTAATGAAACTCAAACCTGGATAGCCATAATAATGGTTATAATAGGGTTTTTAAGTGTATACATATTAGACCGTTATGGAAATAAAGCAAATCCCATCTAGTGTTTTTGGATTAGTAGGAGAACGACTGGATTACAGTTTTTCACGCGCCTACTTCTCAGAAAAATTTGAGAATTTAAAACTAGATGATCATCATTATAGAAATTTTGAAATGAGTAGAGAGTTTTTGCTGTCTCGCTTTCGCGAAAGCGTAACCTACAACAAAGAATCTCGCACCACAAATGGCAAATCTGAAATTATAAGAGGTCTCAATGTGACTATTCCTTATAAAGAAGACATGCTAGAAGTGGTAGATGTGCTAAGTGACGAGGCAAAGACAATAGGCGCCATAAATACTATCACTATAGAAGATAACGTATGGACTGGTCATAATACAGACTGTTATGGATTTGGTAAAAGTCTAGAACCTTTTCTACCTATACAAAAAAATGCTCTGATTTTAGGAACTGGCGGTGCCTCTAAGGCAATAGCCTATACTCTAGAGGCGTTACAAGTACCATATCTTTTTGTGAGTAGAGACCCAAAAGACGAATTTACTATAGATTATAAATCTATTACTAAAGAAGTTATGGAAATGGTAAGTCTAATAGTAAACACAACACCACTAGGTGTGACGCCAGATGTAGAATTAAGACCTAATATTCCTTATGAATATCTTAATGAATCTCACGTTCTTTATGATCTGGTGTACAACCCTGCGTTAACCATGTTTATGAAATTGGGACAGCAAAAAGGGGCTCGAGTGACTAATGGATATCAAATGTTAGTTCACCAAGCAGAAAAAGCTTGGGAACTATGGAATAAGTAAACAGCTATAGAATTGTGGTTCAAGAAAATCTATTTATCTTGCCACTACTATTAAAAAATAGATAATGGATAAGAATGACAACCTGCACAACGCAGACGGAAACCAACCAGAAATGGATAATGTACATATGGAAGCACAAGATTCTCTTGAAAATGCAATGGTAGAAGAATCTACCACGCCTAGGCAAACACTTGAAGGTCAAGAAACAACAGACAGTGACGGCTTAAATGACGAGCCTGTTAAAGAAGGTAGTAATAAAGCAGAAGAAAAGGTAGAAGATGTCTCTACTACTCATGAAGATGCTATTGTAGAAGAAAAAGATACTGTTGCAAACACGACAGATCCTATCGTAGAAGTGGATGAAGATGATGATAACGAGCCACAAGATGATAGTATAAAAGAAATTCCTGAAAAGGATTATTATGCAATGGAAATGCCAGCTCTTATCGCAGAGCTTAGAGAGTTAATGCAGGAATACCCTATCAACAGTTTTAGAACACAAGCTGATGATATCAAAAAAGCATTTGAAACTGCAGATGCTGATGCAAAAAAAGAAGCGCTAGCAAAATTTACAGAAGAAAATCCTCCTGTAGAAGACGAGCCTGCACCTGTATTTGAATACAAAAATGAACTAGCAACTCAATTTTATGAGCTGCATTCTTTATATAGAAAACAAAAAGGTCAATTTCAAAGAGATAAGCGCAAGCAGCAAGAAGATAACCTTGAGAAGCGTCGCCAGATCATTGAAGGAATCAAGCAATTGATCAACCAAGAAGAAAACATAGGGACTACATTTAAAAAGTTCCATAATTATCAAGATGAATGGAAAGCTACTGGTAACATACCACACGATGCTTATAACATTACTTGGGAAGATTACAGACTTGCTACTCAGAATTTCTATGATTACATCGATCTAAGTAAAGAGTTAAGAGATAAAGATTTTGAACGTAATCTTGATTTCAGAAAGAAAATTATAGCTCGTGCTGTAGAATTAGGTGCCGAAGAAAATATACACAAAGCACTTAGAGAGTTACAAGAGTTACACCGCATGTGGAAAGAAGATGCAGGCCCTGTTGCAAAGGAAGAGCGTGACCCTATATGGGACGAATTCAGCGCTGCTACAAAAATTATTCATGATAAGAGACAAGCTTATTATGAAGAGCGTGATAAAATGAGTGCTCAAAACCAACTAGTAAAAGAGAATATCGTTGCCGAAATTCAGAAGATTACGCACCAAGGTGCCAAAAATCATAAAGAATGGCAGGACAGACTAGAAGAAATTAATGTTTTAAGAGAATTATTTACTAAAACAGGTCCTGCACCTAAAGCGGTAAATAATGAATTATGGAACCAGTTTAGAAACGGTACTAGAGAATTCAATAAAGCAAAAAATGATTTCTATAAAGGTCTTAAGAAAGAGCAACAAGATAATCTAGACGCAAAAATGAAGTTAATCGCGATCGCTGAAGAGCATCAAGATAACGAGAATTTTGCTGAAGGACTTCAAATCATGAAGCGTATACAGGCAGAGTGGAAACAAATAGGTCATGTCCCTAGAAAAGACAGTGATAAAATCTGGAAACGTTTTCAAAAGGCATGTAATGGGTTCTTTGATAAGAAAAGTGCTCAAAAGAAAGAGGACAGTAAAGAAGAGCTTGAGAACTTTGATGCAAAGATGAAAGTCTATGATGCATTAAAAGAAATGATTCCTCAAGATGATAAAAAAGCAATGCTTGCAGATGTTGAGCAACACATGTCGCAATGGGCTGCTATAGGTCGTGTGCCTTATAACAAACGCATGATTCAAGAAAAGTTTGAAAAACTGCTTCATGCAAAGTTAAAAGCTGCCGGCTTAAATGCTGTAGATGCTGAAATGTTGAAGTACCAGAATAAACTAGCTAGTCTAGAAAATGGTGATGCAAATGATTTCAAAAACGAGCGTTTTTACCTAAAGAAAAGACGTGATGAAATACAGGATGAAGTTAGACAACTGGATAACAACCTGCAGTTTATCAACGCAAAGGATGATAAGAATCCATTCTTAGTTCAAACTAAGAAAAACATTGCAGAGCTTTCTAAAGAACTAGATGTTATCAAAGAAAAGCAAAAGCAATTGAACATTCTTCAAAGACAAATGGTAAAACAGGAAGAAGAAGCAGCAGCAGCTGCTGAAGCTGAAGCGGCAGAAAAAGCTAACGAAAGTGAAGCTTCAGAAGAAAACGAGTAATATTTATTAAAAATGTTTCAAAAAGCGCTGATTTACATCAGCGCTTTTTTTAGTTTTAAACCTCTTAAAGCAGATCACTATGTTTAAATATTTAGAAAAATTATTAGGTAAACCCATTAGGTATTATGAAAACTTAATGGCTAGTAAAAAAGAACATACCGAGATTACTGCTTTAGAGATAGAAACTGTAGTAAATGCATTGAAACCTCATGTTCTAAAAGCATACGCCTTAGAAAAGGAAACCATGTCCTTTGACTCCTATCCTCTCGCTGATATTTATCCTATCCCACAGAATAAAAAAGAAATAGCATTTTTATACACAGGTACCTATCTATTTGAAAATGTAGCTATAAGTTTATACATAGATCTAACTAAAGGTTTTAATGATAAAAAGAAATATGACTATGTGGTACATAAAAAAGAAAATCTACCTGATAGCTTAAAACAAGAGCTGTCTAATATTGAGAAAATAGAACAAGAAAGTCTTCCTATTTGGGAAGAAGTAATTCACAGATTCCCAGATATACATAAAGCTATAACTACTATGGAACCTAACCATCCATGGACACTTTACAAGAAAGTTAAAGAAACTTTTAAACCTACTACTGCACCTGTTTTAATGGGCGGTTATCCTCAATGGCGTGTAAATGATGTAGATTTTAGAAAGTTAAAAAATCTAGAATTTTTAATGGAATATAGAGTGAATGAAAAGGAATACTCTATTTATTTTTTTAAAGATCTCACCACCCAAGAACTATTAATAATGGAACAAAAAGCCTAGTTTATTAAGGATAATTTACGATTAGAACATACAATGTTGATGATTTATAAACGTTAGACTTGTATAACGTGAAGTTGTGGAGTAATTTTGCACACCCCTAATTTTAAATTCCCCTGAATGATTAAAGTTAATAAAATCGTTCCTACCGAGATTACATTTGGTAAGGAGCAATTGAGATATCAATGGTTGCCCTTTGATGATCGAGTAACTGGAGGTAAATCTTCTAGTATAATAGAACAGCATGATAACCACATTACTTATAGTGGTACCATAAGAAATATAAACAATAGTGCATGGAGCTGCATAAGGTCTAATAAAATAGATCAAGATTTAAGTCAGTACACTTCTATAGAAATAAAACTTAAGACAGATGGACGTCCTTATGCGTTTGAAATAGAATACAATGAAGGATGGCAACATGAAAAAATAGGTTTCATGATACATACTTTACCAGATAACTGGACTACCGTACATTTTCCCATTGCAGATTTTCAACATGTAAAGTTTGGTGAAATAGTAGATTATGACGTAGATCTTTCTGTTTTAAAACATATTCTTAGGTATAATTTCTATGTAGCCGAAGGAATAGTAGGTGATTTTAAAATAGAAATAGAGTCTATTAAATTCTTCTAATCACTCTATTTACTATACATTATAAAACAAAAGCCGTTTCTAAAAATAGAAACGGCTTTTGTTTTTAATAGGTATGAAAACTATTGTTTTGTTTTCAATTTATTGATATGGTATTTTACTAGACCATCTATAGGTCTACGTACTATATTACCTACTTCATAATCAAACTCGTCTGCAACTTGTTTGATACGTCGCTCTGCAAAATGTGCTATACTGCCTACAAAGTGAACTTTATATTGTTTTATCTCTTCATGAAATTGAAGAATCATATTTCTAGAGAATTTTCTCAAACCACGACGTAATACCTTTTTAATATAAGGTTCGTCTAGATTTTGAAAAATAAACTCAGCATGAGAAGCTAGAAATGCATTAGGATTAGGTTCTTTATAAAGATTACGTTTCATATAATCACATTCTAGATTATAGTTTGCTGCAAATCGCTCTCTAATAATTTCTGGCATTCTTTTAAAACTGTAATCTCTTATCAGTTCTTTACCATACCAGTTTCCACTAGCCTCATCCATAATTGTATATCCCAGAGATACTACCTTTTGATGGATTTTTTTACCGTCAGAATAACAACAGTTAGATCCTGTACCTAGAATACAAACGATACCAGGCTTGTCTCCTACCGCTGCAAACACGGCCGCAGCTGTATCTTCTCTCACGACTACCTCGCTTGCCTTATTAAAATAGGACTGTAGCAAACCTTCTAGTGTAGCACGTGGTTTTTCAGTACCACATCCTGCTCCATAAAAGTAAACCCTTTCTACCTTTTCTTTTACAGCAACTAGCTCATCACTAGCCAGAATACGTTCTTGTAGTTGCTCAACAGTTAAAATAGCTGGATTTAAACCTTGAGTACGTACTTTAAATAACTGCTCACCATCGTTATTAATGGCTATCCAGTCACATTTAGTAGAACCACTATCTGTTATGAGGATCATAAGTAATATTTAATTTTGTGTAAAAATAAAAAAGCTGCTAGATGATTACCTAACAGCTTTGATAATTATTTTATAAAGAGTTAACTTTCTCTGCTAGGTCAACTAGTTTGTTAGAATAACCAAACTCGTTATCATACCAGCTTACCAATTTAAAGAAAGTAGGATTAAGCTCTATTGCAGCACTTGCGTCATAGATACTTGTGCGGTCATCACTTACAAAGTCTTGAGATACAACAGCCTCAGTAGTATAACCTACTACACCTTGCATATCGCCTTTAGAAGCTTTTTCAAATGCAGCATTAATTTCTTCTATGCTAGTTTCTTTTTCTAACTTAACAGTAAGATCTACTACAGATACATCTACTACAGGCACACGAAAAGCCATACCAGTTAATTTACCAGCTAATTCTGGAATTACCTTAGTTACTGCCACAGCAGCACCAGTAGTTGCAGGAATGATGTTATTTAAAGCACTACGTCCTAGACGGTAGTTCTTCTTACTAGGTGAATCTACAGTTTGTTGAGTCGCTGTAGCTGCGTGTATAGTAGTCATTAATGCTTCTTTGATACCAAAGTTGTCATTAAGAATCTTTGCCATTGGCGCAAGACAGTTAGTGGTACAAGATGCATTTGAAACGATCTTATGGTCTGCAGTTAATTCAGAATCATTAACACCCATTACAAACATAGGAGCTGTTTTTGATGGAGCAGATATTACTACCTTCTTTGCACCAGCATCTAGGTGAGCTTGTGCGCTATCTAAATCTGTAAAGATACCTGTACAGTCTGCAACCACATCTACGTCCACTTCATTCCATTTAAGGTTCTTAGGATCGCGCTCACTAGTAACACGTACTTCAACACCATCGATAACTAGGTTACCATCTTTAATTTCTATTGTACCACCGTATTTACCGTGTACAGAATCATATTCAAGTAAGTATGCAAGTTGCTCAACATCTACAAGGTCATTGATAGCTACTACTTCTACATTTTCTCTTTTTAATGTAGCTCTAAAAACGATACGACCTATACGACCGAATCCGTTAATTCCTAATCTAAGTTTTTTACTCATCTTTTTATATTTAAATTTTTTAACAATCTTTTTTAAGTACTCTATAAAGCAGCAAAACTGCCTTTTACTTTTTTAGTTTCTCCTTTTTATACAGTTAGAGTCTGTTAATTCATTGTACTAGTTATTAGCCCCTTTTTTAAGTGGTCATGATATCACTTACACGCAATAACTCTAGATTTATGTCTGTTTTACCTTTTACCGCCTTATCTATAGGACATAAAACCATTTTAGTATCTTTTATACCTACCATAAAATTAGTTTTACCTTCTAGCAAACTTTCTACAGCCTTCACACCCATTCTACTAGCAAGAACACGATCCCAACAAGATGGAGAACCACCACGCTGCATGTGACCTAATACAGATACTCTTACCTCATACTCAGGTAAATTTTCTTCTACATAATCCTTAAGTTCAAAAACATTCTCACCAGTCTTATCACCTTCGGCAACGACTACTATACTAGAAGACTTACCAGATAATCTAGATCTTTTAAGACTTTCTATAAGACGTTCCTTACCTAAATTTTCTTCTGGGATTAAAATCTCTTCTGCACCAGCACCTACACCAGCATTAAGAGCTATATAACCTACATCACGACCCATTACCTCTACAAAGAATAGTCTATTATGAGAACTAGCCGTATCACGTATTTTATCTATCGCCTCGACAACAGTATTAAGTGCTGTGTCATATCCTAGAGTAGAAGACGTTCCATAAATGTCATTATCAATAGTACCAGGAATTCCCATTACAGGAAAATCAAATTCTTGAGAGAATACCATCGCACCAGTAAAACTACCATCTCCACCTATTACTACTAGAGCATCTAGCTCTTCTTCTTTCGCTTTCGCGTAAGCGGTAACACGTCCCTCCTTAGTCATAAATTCTTTAGAACGAGCACTCTTTAATATAGTACCACCTTTATTGATGATATTATTAACGCTACGAGCATTCATTTGTTTAAAATCACCTTCTATCAGACCTTGATAACCTCTGTAAATACCTACACATTCTATTTCATGAAATGCGCACGTACGAACTACGGCTCTTATCGCGGCATTCATACCAGGAGAATCACCTCCAGAAGTCATCACACCTATTTTATTTATCTTGATATCCATTGTTTTTTTGATAATAACTACGCTAATCTATTAAAGTTTTGCGATTATAAACAGTCATTTATTCTATATTTAGCTTTTTAATAAAATTCAAACGTTATCGTTAATAACTTTTATTCATGAAATTAGAATTAATCGACATTTGCATCATTATTGTCTTCTTTTTAATATCACTAGCCATAGGGCTAATAGTCTCTAAAAAAAGTTCCAAAGACAGTTCTTCCTTTTATTTATCTGGTAGAAATATGCCGTGGTGGCTTCTCGGCGTTTCCATGGTCGCAACCACATTTGCGGCAGACACGCCCAACCTTGTTGCAGGTCTCGTGCGATCAGACGGTGTTTCTGGTAACTGGGTCTGGTGGGCATTTTTACTTACCGGTATGCTTACCGTCTTCTTTTATGCTCGATTATGGCGTCGCAGCGGTATCACTACAGACCTAGAGTTCTATGAAATGCGATATAGCGGTAAGAGCGCTGCATTCCTACGTGGTTTTAGAGCCCTTTACCTAGGTGTAGTCTTTAATATCATCATTATGGCTACCGTATGCCTTGCTGCTATTAAGATAGGACACGTTATGTTCGGTTTTGATGCGTGGACCACACTTACCTTTGCTTCTATCATTACACTAGCCTATTCCTTATTAGGCGGTTTAAAAGGTGTTCTAATAACAGATTTTGTACAGTTTATCATCGCCATGGTAGGTTCTATATGGGCTACATGGTACATACTCGACCTGCCAGAAATTAATGGAATGGCAAATCTTATCACACATCCTAATGTACAAGGCAAACTAGATCTACTACCAGATTTCTCAAACACAGATTTACTCATGGGTATATTTATAGTTCCCATAGCCGTACAATGGTGGAGCACCTGGTATCCCGGAGCAGAGCCTGGCGGTGGTGGTTACATCGCACAACGCATGCTCGCTGCAAAGGATGAAAAAAACGCCACTTGGGCAGTACTTTTCTTTAACCTAGCTCATTATGCCCTACGTCCATGGCCGTGGATTATCATAGGACTCGCGTCACTAATCATTTATCCCAACCTAGAATCACTTGCCATAGCATTTCCAGAACTAGAACCAGGTTTCATAAAAGACGACCTCAGTTATCCAGCCATGCTTACCTTTTTACCAGCAGGACTATTAGGATTAGTCGTTACCTCATTAATCGCCGCCTTTATGAGCACCATTTCTACCCATTTAAACTGGGGTTCTAGTTATGTAGTAAACGATTATTATGCCCGATTTATAAATAAAGACGCCACCGAAAAGGAAAAAGTAATCACAGGACGCCTCTCCATGATAATCATGATGGCAGCCGCAGCAGCACTATCCTTTGTGTTAGAAGAAGCAAAATTTGCCTTTGACCTTATTATACAAATAGGCGCAGGATCAGGATTATTATTTATCCTTAGATGGTTCTGGTACCGCATTAACCCATGGTCAGAGATCACCGCTATGGCAGTATCCTTTACCATGGCAGTACTTTTCTTTATCAACTCTAGCGAGCTATTAGGGCTAGAAGGACAGTTATTTGGTGAGTTGCTCAACTGGCACATGATATGCATTAACGTACTTATTACCAGTATCGCATGGCTAGCCGTAACCTTCATCACCGAAAAAAGCGACCAGAATACCCTAGATAAATTTCAAGCAGCCATTTTTGGGGCAGAATCTAAATTTCATAATTTCCAGTACAAGACCCTAGGTTTCTTACTAGGCGTTATAGGAATCTATAGCCTTTTATTTGCCACCGGTAAATTACTCTATGGCGACCTGACCATGGGACTGTCCCTACTCGTCGTTTTTACTGTATGTGCCACCAGTGTCATAGCATTAAGAAAAAAGTTGTTTTAGAAAAATTCCGCTTTCGCGAAAGCAGAACACCATCCATCACCTTGCCCTTATCCTATTCCATAGATAAGACCAATTATAAAAGCACTCCTTTAAGTAGTAATACTTATAGGAGTGTATTTTTTTTTAATTTACTTACTTTTAAAGCTGCTACGCATAACCCATTGCGGAAAACCGTAAATGCAATTTGGGTTAAATAGGTATATTGCTGGGGTTAAAATAAATTTAGAACTGCTGTTTTTAATTAATCGGTATTTTTATAGTAAAATTTATAAATATTGTCTTTGAAAAAAGTATATGAAACAGTGTCATTTAATAATATCAGCTTCATTTATAACACAAGAAGTATTTGCTAAACAATTGATAGATTGTTTTAATTTATCCAAAATTCGAATGAAAGATTTACTAATTAATGAATTGCGTAATGAATCTAAATTATCAGATTCAATAAATGAGTACTTAAAATCTGGTAAATTGATTCCTACATCTTTAATTACAGCACTATTACGTAAAAAAATTAGTGTAATTAAAAATGATCTATTGATTATAGGATATCCTAAAACAAAAGAACAATTCACAACTTTAAACGATTTATTATCGAATTCAGGATATAAAATTAGTAAATTATGGATATTAAATTTTCAAAACGTAGACAAACAATTTTCTATATCAAATGATAGAGAAATGACTAAGAAATTTATTGAACAAGCTAAAAAAAGTAAATTAATTGAAGAGTTAGTCAACGACTCAACTATTACTTCTAAAATTAATATTGAAACAATAAATACTTGGGATTCAGAAACGATGAAACAAAAAATAATCTCGATGCATAGAATTTAACATACGCAAATAATAACTATTAATAGTAACTACAAAAACTAACTATCTTTAAACAATGAGAATATTTTTAAAAATTCTATCTTTTGTATTATTAATTGTTCTAACTACTATTTCTGGTTGGCAATTCAGAAAGGAACTCTCTAAATCTCAAAATTTTGGTGATAAATATATTGGTTTAAATAAAGAACAAATAATAGCTGAATTCGGTAAACCTGATTATTTAAATCAAAAATTAGTAACAGAATACGATGACGATTTTAAACATTTCTTTAAAGACATATATTGTGAGGCAAATACTAAAATTCTTTATTTAAAATATGAGAAAATATGGTTTACGTACGAATTTTGGCTTGTAAATAACGATAATTCTGAAATTGTACTCTTAGTAAAATAAATAACCATGTTTGGAATAATCATTGTTTTTATCCTTATCGCTAATTTCTTATTGTTTAAAAAAATAATATTTAAAATTATAGGAAGTGGAATCATAGTTATCTTCTTTGGCTTTTCATTTATTTTTTCTCAACGATACATGAAAACCCAATCCATTAATTATCAAGCTAAGAACCAATTGTATTCTATTTTAATAAATAATACAAAATCCTATAGAGTGGATAGTATTAAAAAGTATCCGTTACATTCTATACAAGACTTTGATGTTCCTAAAAGAATAAGCATATTATCTACACTTACAAACAATTGTAATCAAAATGATACCATCATAGAGTTAAATGTAACTGGACACATTCATAAAAGTCAATTTTGGTACGTTAAAAAAGATAGTTTAGAACCTTTGGGGATTTTAAAATATTAAAATGTAATCCACTAATAAAATCATATAACATGAATAAATTCTTATTGCTATTCTTAATGACAGTATCCTACTCTGTATTTGGGCAGTCTAATTTTAGTGTCTATGATCAAGACAAGGAAACTATTATAGAGTACTTTAAACAAGAAACTATAGGTGGAAAACTGGATTTTGAGTTAAAAATGAAAGATGTCTCTACACCATTTTATCGCGTGGAAAACACTCTTTATAACCGTAAAGACATGGGCATTTTACTATGGGCAAAAGCTATTAAAATGACTGAACAATTTACAGAAGAAGAAGCCTACAAACTTTGGGAAGAAATACAAGAAAGAAAACTAACTGAAGCGGAACAAAGAGCATTTGAAAAAGGCTTCAGTATGAAATCTGAGAAATAATTTGCTGATACTATTGAAATGCCTAAAAGAAAGAAACCGATAGTTTTAAGCATTATTGAACTAGAGAAAAAGGGAACGAAGGAGTTATTAGGATACCTTACAAAATTAAGACATTGTGAAGAAACACTAGAAAAATCTGATTTCATTACAAACCCAGAATTACTAGATGACTCAATAATTTACTTTAAACAGACTGATAAATGGAAAATTGCTTACCACAATGTCAAAGTTATTTTGGATCAACGAGAAAATATAGACAGAACCAATAACAAAAACTAAAATAACAACTACCTCCACCCTATTCCACTCACAAAATCTAGTACTAGATTCTGTGAGTTTTTTTGGTCGCGCTTTCGCGAAAGCGAAATTATTTTAATTAACATAACAAAAACATACTAACTGGTATTTTTATATACCTTTACCGCATGCAACAAGAATTAAAATCTGAGTTTACTAAGCAACTTATTATAAATAAGGCATTTAACCTTTTCTATGAACATGGATTTAAAACGACGAGCATCGATAAAATAATGAAGGAAACGGCATTGAGTAAAGGTGCTTTTTACCATCATTATAAGAGTAAAAAAGAACTGGGTCTAGAGGTGATTCAGCTTAAGGTACAAAAGAGAGTTGTAGACGGTATGATAGCTCCTTTAAAAGAGCCTGGTAACGCATTTGATATCTTAGAGTCTGTTTTTATTAATAGACTTAAGGAGTTCCCTTTTTATGATAAGCAGCATGGTTGCCCCATGAATAATTTTATTAATGAACTGGGTGATAACGAGGTTTTATATCAAACTGCGCTTAAAAGTATTATTGAAAAATGGAAAGCTGCCTTAATAGAACTTATAGATAGAGGTAAGCGAGAGAATAGTATAAAACAAGAAATATCTAATCAGGCAGTTGCGGTGTATTTGATAAGCTCTTTTGAAGGTATAAGAGGTATCAGAAAACTATATGATAACGACGCTATTCTAGTAGACTATCTATCTGGTTTACAACTGTATCTAAAACAAATTAAAGTCTAATATTTTTTTTAACTAAAAACATACCACTAGGTATGTTTTAAAAAACAGCGTATAAATGAGTAACAATAGAAGGGATTTTATCAAGAAAACTGCCGTATTAGGAATGGGTCTAGCAGCAGCCCCAGCAATGGCGGCTACCTCAACGAGAACAGCGTCTAATGGCTTAGAAAACACAACGAGACCTAAAGTGTTATTCTTTGATGTTAACGAGACATTATTAGACTTAACGACCATGAAGACTAGTGTAGGAAATGCACTAGGTAATAGACCAGATTTATTGCCTTTATGGTTTACGACTATGTTACAGTATTCTCTAGTAACTACGGTGGGGAGACAGTATAATGATTTTGGTATTATAGGTGCGGCTGCATTACAAATGGTTGCTGCTAACCATGGAATTAAGATAAGCGAAGAAGAGGCAAAAACTGCTATTTTAACCCCATTGCGTTCTATACCTGCACATCCTGAGGTAAAGGAATCTCTTGCTCGTTTAAGAAAAGCTGGTTATAAGTTAGTTTCTTTTACTAACTCTTCTAACATAGGTGTAAAAACACAGTTTGAAAATGCTGGTTTAATAGAGTATTTTGATGAGCGTTTAAGTATAGAAGACCTAGGTAAATATAAACCGCATACAGATGCTTATGATTGGGCAGCTAGAATGATGGGTGTACAACCTGAAGAGTGTATGTTAATAGCGGCGCATGGTTGGGATATTGCTGGTGCTTTATGGGCAAAATGGAGAGGTGCTTTTATAGGTAGACCTGGGGCACAGTTATATCCGCTTGCTCCTAACCCTGAATTCAATGAAAAAGATTTAAAGTTAATTACAAATCAATTAATCGCATTAAAATAATAGAAATTATGAGTGATGTAAAAAACAAAGTAATTATAGTTACTGGTTCTTCTAAGGGAATAGGTAAAGAAACGGCTATTCTATTAGGTAAAAATGGCGCCAAAGTTATTGTTAATCATTCTAACAGTGAGGAACAGGCAAATGATACGGTTGCTACTATTATTAAAAATGGTGGTGATGCCATTGCGATTAAAGCAGATGTAAGCGATAGAGAACAGGTAACGATGTTATTTGACAAAGCGATTGAGGCATATGGCAAAATAGATGTACTGGTAAACAATGCTGGCACCATGATCTCTAAAAAATTAAAGGATACTACTCAGGAAGATTTTACAAAACAATTTGACGTTAATGTGAGAGGTATTTTTAACACACTACAAGAAGCAGATAGCAAACTAGCTGATAACGGTATTATTATCAACTTCTCTTCTAGTACTACAAAATTAATGTTGCCCACCTACTCTATTTACTCAGCTACCAAAGCTGCGGTAGAGCAAATGACTCGTGTATTTTCTAAGGAAATAGGAAGAGGTATTTCTGTTAATGCACTAGCACCTGGAGCAACAGAAACTAAATTATTTCTAGACGGTAAGTCGCAAGAACAAATTGATAAATTAAGCTCTATGAATGCGTTTAATAGACTAGCAAAACCTATGGACATTGCAAAGGTGGTATTATTCTTAGCCTCTGACGATTCTAAGTGGATCTCTGGACAAGTGATAGGTGCAAATGGCGCTTTAGTGTAATAGATATCTCAGGTAGGCTGCTCTTACCCATTTTAGTTAGTAAGCTCATAAAATCATTTCCTTGATTTTATGAGCTTTTTAATTAGATCACCGCTACTGTTTAAACCTTTCTATTAATCTAGGGTCTCATAGAATATAAAAAACATTTTATGAAGTTTCTGTTATTCCTATCTATTGCCTTAGCATCATTTACAACTCCTGAAACAAGTGATAAAACACCTCTAGTTACAGATCCTGTAGTGGTTACAAATGATCGTGTTGTTTATAAAGTACATGATGACGCAGACTATGTATATGTGAACATAAGTACAGAGGATAAGAAAACCTCTATGTCTATTTTAAGACATGGTCTATCGATTTACTTTGATGTAAAAGGAAATGAAGATAAGGGTGTTTATGTAAAATATCCATACGATTCAAAACCGGTGCGCATGCCTAAACCATCTAAAGAAGATAGTGACAGCGACGAAAAGCCATCTATAGATTTAAATACCATTATAGCAGACTTACCTGGTGAGGCTGAATACGTTTACTTTGAAGAAAGACAGCAGTTTCATAAAGATCTTAATGCGTATGACATCGCACTAGGTTATAAGGTTACAGGAGAACTTTTTGAATATGATTTAAAAATTCCTAAAACAAGAATAGATGCTAACGGTACAGCAGATTTTTCTCAACTATTAATAGGTGTTATGACTAATAAGCTGGAAAGAAAGTCTGAAGGGCAAAATAAAGAAGGTGCATCTCAAGGTAAAAGAAGCGGCAAAGGTGGCGGCGGTCGTGGTCAAGGCGGCGGTGGACGCGGACAAGGTGGTCGTGGTCAAGGTGGCGGCAGTCGTGGCGACAGAGCACAATCGCAAGGAGAACCGGTCTCTATAGAGTTTTGGTTTAAAGCTCCTTTGAGTAAATAATGAGCAAATTATAAATGCTTTAAAAGCTCTAGTTTTTACATAGTATTTTAATTCATCACTCACCGTTTCTTTTATTAGATACGGTGAGTTTTTTTATGCCTTATAAGAATACTAAAAATCAGAATAAGCACTTCTAAATTTAGTAATTTTGGTTTCTATGAATAAAATTGATATTCGCACTGTAAATGTGGTGCAATATGTACAGCCTTTGAGAGAAGGCGGCTCATTGCCTGCTATTGTAAAAGCAGACGATGGCTTTCTATACGTAATCAAGTTTAGAGGCGCAGGACAAGGTAAAAAAGCACTTATATCAGAGTTTATAGGTGGTGAACTAGCTCGCACATTAGGTCTACACGTTCCTGAAATAGTTTTCATGAATCTAGACGACTCTTTTAGTAAAACCGAGCCAGATGAAGAGATACAGGATTTATTAAAATTTAGCGTAGGTTTAAACCTAGGGCTTCACTTCTTAACCGGTTCTATAACCTATGATCCACTAGTTAGTGAGGTAGATTCTTTAACTGCTTCTAAAGTCGTTTTACTGGACAGCATTATAAGCAACATCGATAGAACCGCAAAGAATACCAATCTATTGCAGTGGAATAAAGAACTGTGGATTATTGATAACGGTGCTAGTTTCTATTTTCATCACGATTGGAAAACATGGGAAAATCATTTGACCAGAACATTTCCTTTGATAAAAGATCATGTGCTTTTAGAAAAAGCTACCCAATTAGAAGACGCTTCTAAAGAAATTATACCGCTTTTTACTCCAGAAAGAATTAATGAAATAATCTCTAACATACCAGAAGACTGGCTTATAAATGAGTCTGACGCTATGACTAGCGACCAGATAAGAGAGGCGTATAACCTGTTTTTAAACACGCGCCTATCTAAGATAGATTTACTTATTAAAGAAGCTCAAGATGCAAGATAAATTTACATTTGAGTATGCTACGATAAGAGTGGTACCTAAGGTAGAGCGAGAAGAGTTTATTAATGTAGGTGTTATTTTATTTTGTAAACGCAAGAAATTTGTGGGCATGAAATATTACATCAATCCAGAAAAATTAAAGGCTTTTTCTCCTGATGTAGATATAGAAGTTTTTGAGGATTATTTAAATGCTTGGATAAAAGTATGCGATGGCTCGCCTGCTGGTGGCAAAATAGGCGCAATGGAATTATCTGACCGTTTTAGATGGTTAACCGCTTGTAGAAGCACGATTATCCAAAGCTCAAATACACACTCCGGACTGTGTGAAGATCCACAACAGACGCTAGAAGAATTATTTAAAAAACAAGTTCTCTAGATCATATCGTTAGGTAAATGATGCTACTGGCCTACTGGATTACTGTTATGAGTTTTAAATTAAAAAAAAAGGTTGTTATGAGGTCCGCTTTCGCGAAAGCGAATCTAAAACCAACTAAGAGACCAGTATGATGAGAAAAGGCAGTTATGTCTAACGTTTAAATACGACTCTATAAGTCAATGATTTAAAACACTAGTTTTGACAGGTGATGATTAGATAAAATAAACATTAGGAAAAGTTTAAAAGTCCTCGCTGGGTAACTAAAATAAATTAGCTTCCCTTTGTAAAATAAATGGCTATCAAAATGAGTAATGATAAGTATTTCAAAGCTTATATACTGGATGGTAACAATTGAAATTAACGTATATTATTGACCATTAATATGGTAAAATTATGGAAAAGAATAAAATGCTAGATTATATTAAAGACGTATTAGAAAATATGCCATCTGGTTGGGTGGATATTACAACGCATAGACTAGATATTTATAATGAAGAACTTGCAAAAACTCAGTTTCTAGAGCAATTTGAAGCTTTATATAATGATAATAATTCAGAGAAGTCTGCACTAGAAATATTACCTACAGCTTATGATTATATAAGATTAGGGCATCCATTATCTTGTGTTCTAGAATGGGGAATTGCACAATTAGATGGACTTAAATCTGAGAACGTAATTAGCTTTTCTTCAAAGACAGTACCTGTTCTAGCGGTGTTGAGAAAAAATCTTTTTGACCATAAGAATACCCAAATTATTTATACTGGTACTTTACCTGACTCCTTTGATGCACAAGCAATAGAAAGAGTTTATGGATACCAGTTTGAATTAAAAAAGGTAGATTCTATTAAAGATGTTCCAGCCTTTGACGGTAGTACGATCTTTATCAAGAATGAAGAACAAATAGGTGCTATAGAGCTGCATGAAAACATAGATTTTTATATAAGTCTACACGGTAAGTTAGGTAGTGTACTGGTTATAAATGGTCAGGAGAATGAAAGTTATGTTGCAGACATACAACATGTGCGTAGAAGAGAAACGATTGCGATGACTCCTGCAAACTCTGTTATAGCTATACAATCCCTAGTATCACAAACTGCTTTTAAAGTAGAAGAAACTACTGTAGATAGTGACAAAGCAAGCGTTTTAAACTCTATTAAAGAGATTACAAGATCGAGTACTACACCTCTAGTAGGTTCTAGTGGTTTATCGATTCAGTATGCTATAATGATGGGGCTTATTAACGATGCCAAGGAAAATCATAAAGGAAAAGCGATTAAAATAGTTGTACCACCTAACTGTTATGGTGGTACAAATGACCAGGCAAGAAGAGTCGCGGCATGTATTGATAATGTAGATATTGTAGATTTACTAGTAGATGGTGATAATGATATGGTACAAAGTATCGATACCGTTTTAAATCAAATTGCTAAGGAAGACGCGATACCTTACATTATTG
This sequence comes from Nonlabens sp. Asnod3-A02, assembly GCF_045063755.1. Lineage (NCBI taxonomy): Bacteria > Pseudomonadati > Bacteroidota > Flavobacteriia > Flavobacteriales > Flavobacteriaceae > Nonlabens > Nonlabens sp. Asnod3-A02. The sequence continues at coordinate 88,781 of NZ_JBEFOC010000005.1, read as the reverse complement.
CCGAAATACCTACTAATCCTAGAGTTGAGGTACCGGACCTGGTTCAATTAAAAGAGGTTTTAACAAAAGAACGTAAAACACCTCATGAAGATCTTGCGATAGATCCTGTATTTATTCTTGATCAAACATTCTGTCCTAATGTTCACTTTTTAGGTGAAGACGATATGTTATCAGGTGTGCGAACTATCTCTTTTGCTAGTGGTTCTAAATTCCCTAGTGGTGGTCGTTGTACGGCTGGTTACTGTGTAGGAAATAAGAAAACTACTGCTTTAATGGAAAAAATAGAATTGCACCTAGGTATTTGTGATAATGAAGCTACAGATCTTCAATATGAAATACTTGCAGAGCAACTGCCGTCCATGAATCAAAGAATTACAGATGCGTATAAGAATACTCGCGAATTTGTAAATTATATTCACGAGGCTCTACCTGGTGCAAAAATCAATTTTGTATCAGAAGAACTAGCGCAGCAAGGGTTTACTCCTTCTGTATTTTCACTAGACTTACCTACAAAAGGCGCTAATGCTGAAGAGAAAGAAGCTTATAAAAGGGAATTAAACCTTAAGTTAATTAACTTGATGATTACAGAGATTCCTGACGAAAGTAAATTTTGTGTGAGCTATGGACAGTTAAAAGGTTGTTACTGGACTATACCAGCAACGTCTACACAAGGAACTACTAAAGAAGGTGATAAAGATTACATCGTACGTGCATCACTATCTCCTAACCTAGATCTTGAATTACATAAAAAAGTGTTTTCTAAATTTGTAGATTCTATCTAAGAGTTTTTAACCTTTTACTTAAAACGCCGCTTCATGTAAAATGAAGCGGCGTTTCTATTTTCTATTAATAAGAAGATTATTTATTACTTTTTAGACATGATACCTGCTAGATAGCTAGCATCTTTAGAAACTCCACCTAGTGTTGCAGACCCACGAGTGTACATCCATGGCAAGCCCATAAAATAAAGTCCTTCTATATTACTGACACCTCTATAGTTTTTAGGATAATTATCTGCATCGAGTTCTAGACCTTCTATCCATGAAAAGTTAGGGCGGTAACCAGTAGCCCAAATTATATTTTTAATGGTAGAAACGTTTTTAGATTCAAAGAAAATCTTTTCCTTCAAAGCATCTTTTGTTCTCCCTACAGGAAATACATTCTCTCTAGCTAGAATACCCTTTACGTCAGTACCTATAACTGGTTGCGTAGAAGAATTGATCTTCTTCCCTATCCAGCTGTATTTGTTATAGCTTAAAAAACCTATTTTAGTAAACCACCACCATAGCGTTTTACCTAAGAAATTTTGAGGTAAAGATTTTACAGTCGTATCACCAGAAAAATAGACCTTGCGCGTACCGTCTTTAGATAGTTCATTAAGAATTTGATAACCAGAATCTCCACCACCTACTACTAGTGCATCACCATCTTGTAATTGATCGATTCCTTTGTAATAGTTACTGTGCATTTGCAATATACTGTCTGATGCTTTTACGTGACATGGTGGTGTGTACGGTATATGAAAAGGACCAGTTGCTACGATAACATTTTTAGTTTCTATGACACCATCTTTATGTTCTACACAAAAAGTTTTCTCTTTCTTTTTTACAGAAGTAACTAGCGTGTTTAACTGTACAGGAATTTCAAATTTATTTACGTAATTTTTAAAATAGTTGGCTACCTCAAATTTAGATGGATAATGATTTTTAGGAGCGTCAAAGTCTAGTCCTGGTAGGTGATTATATTCTGTCGGAGTAAATAGCTTTAAGGAATCCCATCTATTTAACCAGGAAGCACCTATTTCATTTTCTCCATCAAGAACTATGAACTTTTTATTCATTTGTTTTAAATGATAAGCCATAGCTAGACCTGCTTGTGCACCACCTATTATCACATAATCTAACATCTTACTATTCATTACAATTTTATAAAAGTTCTTGCAAAATTAAGAATCCTTTGATGATACCCTAATTAAACAGACATTTTAAGTAGATTAAATAATAAATTGATAACAACAAGTTGAAATAGTTGAATAATCTTCATGTTAAACAGAAATATATAAAATCTTCTGTGTTTCTAATCATGTAATAATGGTTTATAATTTAATTTTCAATAGTTATATATTCCTAATTTTAATGCCTGCTGTTTTTGTATCTTTATTTAATGATAATTATGCTACTAATAAAACGTAATTATTAAGACAACCAATTTAAAAATAGAAAGTTTATGTTCGGAATTAAACATATAAAATTTGACTCAATGACCTATGTACTTCATTTTAAAAATGGAGCCATAAATAAAGAAGGTCGAGGACTTTCTTTTTTCTATTTTTCGCCCAATAGTTCCATAGTCGCTATACCTATGGGAAGTAACGACCTTCCTTTTGTATTTAACGAGTCCACTAACGACTATCAAACCGTTACCATTCAAGGACAGATTAGTTATAAAATAAATGCACCAAAAACACTGGCTGATGTATTAGATTTTACTGTGCAAGATAACGGACAGTATAAAAAAAATGATATTGAAAAATTAAATCAGAGAATCATAAACGAAGCGCAAACGGCAACTTCAGCTTATATCCATGGTATAAAATTAAAGGAAGCCATAAGGTCTGCCAAAGCAATTGAAAATAACATAACTGAAGGTCTTAAATCTTCAGCAGCAATAGGAATGTTAGGGATAGAAATTCTAGGAGCAAATATTCTCGCTATTCAGGCTACTCCAGAAATGGCTAGAGCTCTAGAAACTGAAACACGTGAAAAATTACAACAAGAAGCCGATCAAGCTATTTATGAAAGACGAAATTTTGCTGTGGAACAAGAGCGTATAATTAAAGAATCTGAATTAAATACAGAAATTGCTGTAGAAGAAAAACAAAAGCAAATAGCAGAAAAGAAAATGGAGTCAGATGTTCAAAAATCTGATAATCAAAGAAAGTTAAGAGAAATGAAAATAGAAGCTGATATCTCAGTAGAAAATCAACGTAAATCTCTTATCGAACAGAAAACTGAAAATGATAAGAAGGAAGCAGAAACTAAAGGTTATGTTTTAGAAACAACACTAAAGCCGTATCGAGATATGGATTGGAAAACATTAACTGCTCTGAATAATAATTCAGATCCACGATTCAACATATCCCTTGCTTTTAGAGAATTAGCTGATAATGCTGGTAAAATAGGTAATTTGAACATTAGCCCTGACCTATTAGATTCCATCTTAAATGATAAAAATAACTCTAAATAAATGGGTTATGAATATGCCATTATTGTAAAAAGTAAAACGCGATTAGAAGATCTAGTTGACAGATTTAACACTAAAGCTCAAGCTAAGTTTTACATCGAACGATTAGGAGGCGATTTCAATGAATATGAAGTTGAAGATGAAATATTTAAAAAATCTTTAAACTCTTTGCAAACACAATTATCTAAGATTATAAAAAATAAAACTATAGATAAGCAATTTGTATCCTCCTATATATTCTCTAATAAAAACATTATTGTCGTTATTGGGCAAGATGGACTTGTGGCCAACACAGCAAAATATTCTAATAACCTACCCATAATTGCGGTTAATCCAGATCCAGAGAGATATGACGGAGTATTATTACCATTCACTACAAATAACTTTATAGAGGCCGTTGATAACGTTATGAAACAAACTCACCGCTATAAAGTAATGAGTTTTGCTGAGGTTATTTTAAATGACGGACAAAGATTACTTGCTTTTAATGATCTTTTTATTGGTGCTTCTTCACATGTTTCAGCGCGGTATAAATTAACTTTCAAAGATAAATCAGAACAACACTCTTCAAGTGGTATTATAGTCTCTACACAAGCTGGCTCTACTGGATGGCTTAGTTCTGTATTTAACATGGCATATGGTATCACAAATTTATTTGAAAGAAACCAACCTGTAAAACAACCTAAACTTAGGGAAAATGATTTGCTCTTTGTTGTAAGAGAACCTTTTAAAAGTATCAGAACGCAAACTAAAATTACCGCTGGTATTATTAGAAAAAACACATTAACAATAGAATCCTTTATGCCTAATAACGGCGTTATATTTAGTGATGGTGTAGAAAAGGACTTCCTAAAATTTAATAGTGGTTCTATAGCAACTATTGGTATAGCCAAAGAGACGGCAACCATTGTACAGAAATAACGTTTTAATTTTAAAAACATTCCTCATACTCTCTCAATTACCTAATAACCGCATCCTATCGGACTACCATCTGGGATGCTAGGTAATTGCTTCACTTTAAACAATTCTGGATGCGTGTTGAAATTTTTGATTTGAGAAAGTAGTTGGTTTTCAAAAGAATCACGCTTATTCAACTCTTTTTCAATAGAATTCAACTCATTTCTTGCCGCAGCTTTTACTTCTATATTAGTTCGTGTACTTGCTATCAAGTTCATTAAGTGATTTAAGAACAATTCTTGACTTCTATGTGCAATGGATGTTTCATAAGAATCAATTCCATTATTAGAATCAAAAACAATCTCTGATACACCTTTAATCACAGTAGATAAGTCCAAGTAATTATCATTATTGCCGCTCATTCTTGTTGAATTCTGCGTTGCTATTCTATTCACACGTTGTGGATGGAACAATAAATCAAAAGTCATATCTACACTAGTTGCTGCAGCATTAAGTGCATCAAAGGTAACTCCAGTTTCAGACTTAAAGCTTTCTCTAGTTCTTCCATACCCATAAGCTCTTGGTGGGAATAATTGGAGAACAGAACTTGGTATCTTTAATGTTTCTGGTTCTATACTTCTCAAGATACTTTGTAGAGCCTCACGTTGTAAGGTTACATCTACGGCTTTAAAATTTTGTGACTCTTCTTTAGTTAAATACCCATACTCTACCCCACCTATTAATTTTACCGTAGCCTCCACTTGATAGCGGTGTGCAAAATAAACTGGTACAAAAACATCTTCTAAAACACTTAAAGGTTCACCTGACTTTATGTTATGAATAGAAAATTGATTCATCGCGATTTCACGTACTCTTAATATATGGTCCAACTCTTCACTAGGGTTAGAACCATTATCCCATAAATGGCCACTCGCACTCGCACCACCGGTAGCTCTTGCGTCACTGTCAGATATGAATTTTAAACCAGCAACATCAGCCTTTTTAATAACAGATTTTAAATAATCTGCCTCAGACTGGTTACCATTTGGGTTTCCATAAGAATATTGAACGATAAGGTCATCCCAACTTCCTATACCTACTCCATAAGCATCATCTAGTGCTATCTCTCCATTTACGATGTCGTACTTAGGATGCGGATAATCCATAACACTAGCGCGATCGTTTACACTTGCGGCAAAATTATGTGCAAAACCTAGTGTATGACCTACTTCATGAGCGCCTAACTGTCTGATTCTAGCCAGCGCCATTTCCATCATAGGTTTATAATTATCATCACTATTCTTAAAAGGTTCTTTAAGTAAACCTTGTGCAATTAAAAAATCTTGCCTTATTCTTAAACTACCTAGACTTACATGACCTTTAATAATTTCTCCTGTACGTGGATCTGTAATACTACCGCCATAACTCCAGCCACGTGTACTGCGATGTACCCACTGAATCACGTTATATCTCAAATCCATAGGATCTGCATTTTCTGGTAACATTTTTACCTGAAAAGCATCTATATAACCAGCACTTTTAAAAGCCTCGTTCCACCATCCTGCACCTTCTAATAATGCTGCACGTATAGGTTCTGGTGTACCACGGTCGAGATAATAAACAATAGGCTCAACAGCTTCACTTTGTGCTGCATTAGGGTTTTTCTTTTCTAGTCTATGTCTGGTAATAAATCGTTTCTGTATAGGTTCAAAAACTGGTGTACTGTAATCCATATAACTGGTATAAAAAGAACCACTACGTGTATGAAATTCTCTAGGTTCATAACCAGCATCTGGTAATTTTACAAAACTATGGTGTTGAATTACAGATATACTACTCGCATCTGGCGCAACACTTCTTACATCACGACCTGTAGGTGTACCTGTAAAAGTGAGCATAGCTTCAAACTCCGAATTCTTTGGAAAACTCTTGGTATTCTCCATCCATAAAGCACTACGAGATTTATCAAGTTTATATGTTCCTTGTCTGCGATCTTTTAAACGTTTTGCCACGCCGTGAGCATCTTGCATTAAAAATGGTGTCAAATCAATGGTATAAGCACCATTTTTAGATTCCTTAATTTCAAAACCAAATAATACCGATCTTGCAAATGCCTGCTCAATAGATGCTTTTTCATCAACATTAGAAGAACTCGCACGGTATTTTAAATTGGGTTGCATGAGTAATAGTTTATTACCACTCTTCACCCATTTGACTACCACGCCACCACCTAATTGTCCTCTATCCAGTCCTATATCATTAGATCCTAGACCACTAGTTAAAGAATGTACATATAGAAACTCTTTATCTAGATCTTTGACCACTAGCATTATACTACCTTTATCTTCTTGATAAGTAAAGTTATAATAGCCTGTAAATTGTTGAGTGTTAGATGTAGATTGCGCTTTCGCGAAAGCGGAAACCAATAAAAACAAAGAGAAAATATAACAGGTGCTTTTCATGTATAGGTATTTAAGGTCAGAAAGATAAATCATAAAAATAAAAAATGAATCTAACCACGCAACCTATTATTAGGATTTGCATCTTATTATAAACTCAACCGCCATGAAATACTTGAAGAAAATTTTAATCATCTTAACTATTGCAATAGCTTTTATCTCCTGCAATAATGATGATGGTAATGACAGTATAACACCGTTAAGTATAGTAGGAAACTGGAATCTAACTGCAACTCTTGCAGATCCTGGCGATGGTAGCGGCACCTTTCAACCAGCTAGTGGTAAAAGTTTAAATTTTACAGATCAAGGTGTGGTAAATTGTAATGTAAGTTTCTGCTTCGGTAGTTTAACACAAGCTACAAGCACCGGTACTTATGACGTAATGACCACAACTATCGATGTAGAAAATTGTATAGGAACCTACATTTTTATTGATGCAAATACGATAGAAATTTCACACTTGTGCATTGAACCTTGTGGTGAGCGCTATGTTAGAGTAAATTAATCCTTCTTCTATATCTAAAATAAATTAGATAAAAGAGGTAAGTTATCAGTAAATACGGCATATAAAAGATTATTCCAAAAACTGCTTTCAAAGGCCATCCTATACCTGATTGAGAAATCAATAGATTTTCAATGACTTCATTATTGTTCGTTGAAACATCTGTAAATCTTTCAGATATTGATATGCCATCATTATTATAACCGTAATGTGTTAGTAAAAAACCGTTTGATAAATGAACATAATAAGCAAAAGATGAAATGATAACCGAGCCTACTATTAAAGTGACTATAAAATAAATCCAAAACTTAAATTTTAGATTATTTCTCTTTAAAATACTTTGAAGAATTAAAAATGGAATTACGGATAATAGTAGTAGAAAAATCCACGATAGTATGTGTATCAGTAATTCCAATTTATATAAAATTCATAATTAATCCTTGCGATACTGAGCAGTTTTCTCAAAAACTTGATCTAGAATATCGATATCGATTTGTTCTAATGAAAGACCGCGACGTTTCATAACCACATCGGCCACTTCATATGCTTTATTAGTTTTATAGGTCATATTACCTTGTGGACCACCCCAATTAAAGGAAGGAATAAAATTACGTGGATAACCAGCTCCATAAATGTTTGCGCTCACTCCTATTACAGTCCCAGTATTGAACATAGTATTGATACCACACTTAGAATGATCACCCATCATGAGACCACAAAACTGCAATCCTGTTTTTGCAAAACGGCTAGTTTCATAATTCCATAGTTTTACTTCGGCATAGTTGTTTTTAAGGTTACTTGTGTTAGAATCTGCACCTATATTACACCATTCTCCTAGAACAGAGTTTCCTAAGAAACCTTCATGTCCTTTATTAGAATAACCAAAAATCACAGAATTACTCACCTCTCCACCTATCTTAGAATGTGGTCCTACCGTAGTAGGTCCGTATACTTTAGTCCCTAACTTTGTTGCACTATTGTTACATAAAGCAAATGCACCACGTATGATAGAGCCTTCCATAACCTCTGCATTTTTACCTATGTATATAGAACCAGTAGAAGCATTTAAGATAGCAAACTGTAATTTTGCACCTTCTTCAATAAAAATGCGGTCTTCATTTATAGACTGAACCGTTGCTGGTATAGGCTGCGATTTTCTACCTTGTGTAATAAGGTCATAATCTGCCTCTAGAGCTTTTCCATTTTTAGAAAAAATATCCCAAGTAAAATTAATAGCATCTACCTCTTCTTCTAAGAAAAGTACCTGTTCTAACTCTATAGTAGGCGTGTGTAAATCTTTAACTCTATAAGCGATTATAGCATCTCCTGCTAGTAATTTCTGTTGAGGTTTTAATGCCTTAATAGCTTTACACAATGAAGCAGTTGCAAACACATTTCCTGCGATTACTACATTATCATCTGTCTCTACCAGTGGATATTTAGCCTGTAAATAGTCCTCTGTCTGGAAACTCACGCTCTCTCCTAGTTGCTTTTCCCATTTCTCACGTAGTGTAATAATTCCACAGCGTATCTCGCAAGTAGGTCGTGTATAAGTAAAAGGTAATAATGCTTGGTGTTTATTAAAGTCTGCTAGGATAAAATTCATGATGGTCATTCTTTTCAGAATTCAAAGGTCGTAAAACTATTCTCATTTTACATTTTCATTTCCTACTTATTCTACTTTAATTAATAACTTAGCCCTATGCATAAAAATAGATCCTTACTTCTTGCCCTATTTCTACTATTAGCACAACTTGCATTTTATTACAGTTTAAGGTTTTTTCCCGCTGTAGTAGAGTCGTTATATAGTACAGGTATTTATCCTTATATATCCAAAGCTATGAGATTTGGGTTAGGCTGGTTGCCGTTCTCCTTTGGCGATTTTGTGTACAGCATTGCTATTATCATGATCATAAGATGGTTGTGGATAAGTAAGAAGGATTTGATCTCGCTTTCGCGAAAGCGGTACACCCAACTATTCCTTTCCCTAAATATAATTATCGCATTATTTCATTGCATGTGGGGTTTTAATTATTACAGAGAACCACTGCACAAAGTACTAGAACTAGATAACGAATACACTACCGAAGAACTGAAAACCGTGGTACAACAACTGGTTTACACCTCTAATAAATTACACGAGCAATTACAAAAAATAGATTCATTACCAGTCGCATTTACACGTCCTCAGTCAGAAATTTTTGATCTCGCACCACAGGGTTTTGAAAAGATAAATCATGTTTACCCTGCACTGGATTATGGAAATGCGAGTATTAAAAAATCATTGCTCACCATGCCACTTTCTTACATGGGATACAGCGGTTATTTAAATCCTATTACTGGAGAGGCGCATACTAATGCCTGGATCAACAACTATAAAACACCAGTCCTTACTTTACATGAAATGTCTCACCAGTTAGGGTTTGCAAAGGAAAATGAAGCCAATTTTATAGCCATAATAGCAGGTATGAATCATGACGACCTTCATTTTCAATACAGCGCGAGTATTTTTGCCTTACGCTATTGTATTAATGACTTGTACCGCCGTGATCCAGCAGCTTATGAAGAAATAAGACCTATAATTAAAGATGGTATTTTTAAGAATTATAAGGAGTTGCGAGATTTCTGGGTCCAATATGAAGGCGTTATAGAAGATGTATCACAAGCTACTTACAATACTTATTTAAAAGCTAATAATCAACCGGGCGGTATGGAGACCTATAGCTATGTAGTAGCCTTATTAGTTAATTATTATAAGTAAATCTAGACTACTGCATCGGTGAGTTTTCTCTCTTTAAGTTATGAAGTATAAGTTAGACACAAGGACTTTATACCGTTTAACGTCATAAAAAAAACGGAAGAGATTGTACAGAACACATTTGTTAATTACTTCATATAACTATTGACTTTTTATGAAATCTTTAAGAAACGACTTTATAGGACTTTGATCTATCTTTATGGACTAAACCTATATTCATGAAAAGATTATTATCTCTCATGCTTTTGGCTTGTTTTTCCATGCAGGCTCAAGAGTATTTTCCTAACAACGATGACATAAGTGCGGTAAGCAATGTCACTCGTGCAATTACTAACGCTACCATAATCACCAGTCCTGGTAAAATGATATCTAATGGTACTATTATCATTAAAAATGGTAAGATAGAAGCTATAGGTAATGGTATTTCTATTCCTAAAAATGCTGTTATTGAAGACGCTGCAGGTAATTACATCTACCCTTCTTTTATAGAGTCTTATGGAAACATAGCTATGAAATCTCCTAAAAGAGCTGCTGGTAGTAGAACAGCGCAATATGACGAAGGTCGCAAAGGATATTACTGGAATGATCACATAAGAGCAGAACAAAGCGCTATGGATCATTTTGAATACGATTCTAAAGAAGCTAAGAAGTATATTGATGCCGGTTTTGGTACCGTACAAACTCACTTTCAAGATGGTATCGCTCGTGGTAATGGTATGTTAATCGCTCTAGATAACACAGGAACTGATGCAGACCGTATTCTTAAACAAGAGAGTGGTAACTTCTTTTCATTGAGTAAAAGCCGTCAGTCTAGACAGAGTTATCCTACATCTCTTATGGGTGCGCTGGCTTTATTACGTCAGACACATTTTGATGCAGACTGGTATGCAAATGGACATTCTAAAACAAAAGATCTATCTCTAGAAGCATTAAACACAAAGAAAAATCTTGTTCAGATAATTGAAGCTGGAGATAAAAAGAATGTACTAAGAGTAGACAAACTGGGTGATCGTGTAGGTAAACAATTTGTTATTGTAGGTGGAGAAGATGCTTATGAAATGATAGCAGATGTAAAAGCTACTAACGCAGCACTTATTGTACCTATTAATTTCCCTGATGCTTATGATGTTTCTAACCCAAATCTAGAGTGGTTTGTAAATCTAAGCGACATGAGAGAATGGAAACAAGCTCCTGGTAATTTAATGATGTTATCACAGGCTGGTATTACTTATGCTGTTACTACTAAAGACTTAAAATCTCCAGCAGATTTAATGAAGAAACTAAAAATAGCTATGGAATATGGTCTTACAGAAGATCAGGCTCTAGCTGCTCTTACTACGACTCCTGCAAGCATATTAAAAGTAAATGATATGGTAGGTACTCTTGAAAAAGGAAAACTAGCTAACTTTATCATTACCTCTGGAAAATTATTTGAAGATGATACTGAAATCTATGAAAACTGGGTTAAAGGATCTAAACAAGTAATTAAAAATAGAAGCATTAAAGATATTGATGGCTCTTATGTAGCTACCTTAAATGGAGTAAAATATGATATATCTATTAAAGGAAACGGTAAAAAATCTACAGTAAAAATAGACAGTACGACTCTAGGTTCTAAAATAACTTATGACGGTAACTGGATCAATATTATCACTACTCAAAAAGATAAAGAAGATAAATCTTATACTAGATTATTAGGTGTAATAAGTGATGATAATAATTTTCATGGTATCGCTTACCTACCTAATGGTCAGGAACCTGCCTTTGTAGCTGTAAAAGAACCTACAGATTCAAAAACAGATGGTAAGGATAGAAATAAAAAAGGTGATTCTAAAGAAATCAAAAAAATGGGTCGCATGACTTTTCCTAACGTAGGTTACGGTAGTGAAACCCAACCTACCGTAGAAACTATCTTATACCGCAATGCTACGGTATGGACTAATGAGAAAGATGGAATTTTAGAAAATACGGATGTACTCGTTAAAGATGGTAAAATATCTAAAATAGGTAAAAATCTAAGTGCTGGTAATGCAAGAGTAATAGATGCTACAGGAAAACACTTAACTAGTGGTATAATAGATGAGCACAGTCACATCGCTATAGATAACGGTGTAAATGAAGCTGGTCATAATTCTACTGCCGAGGTTACCATAGAAGACGTCGTAGACCATGAGGATGTAAATATTTATAGAGACCTTGCTGGTGGTGTTACTACCTCACAACTGCTACACGGTAGTGCAAATCCTATAGGTGGTCGTAGCGCTATTATTAAATTAAAATGGGGTTACAAAGCAGACGAGATGATCTATTCTAACTCTCCTAAATTTATCAAATTTGCTCTAGGTGAAAATGTAAAACAATCTCGTTATCAAAACGGTGTGCGTTTCCCACAAACTAGAATGGGTGTAGAACAAGTTTTTGAAGATTATTTCTCAAGAGCTCGTGCTTATGCAAATGCTAAAGGAAGTAAAGACTTCCGTTATGATGAAGAGATGGAAGTACTTCTAGAAATTTTAGAAAGTGAACGTTTTGTTTCTTGCCACTCTTATGTACAAAGTGAGATCAATATGTTAATGAAAGTAGCAGAGAAACACGGTTTCCGTATCAACACATTTACACACATTTTAGAAGGTTACAAAGTAGCAGATAAAATGGCCGAACATGGTGTAGGTGGATCTACCTTCAGCGACTGGTGGGCTTATAAATATGAGGTGAATGACGCTATTCCTTATAACGGTGCCATTATGCACTCGCAAGGTGTGGTAGTTGCTTTTAATTCTGATGATGCTGAGATGTCTAGACGTTTAAACCAGGAAGCTGCAAAAGCTGTGAAATATGGTGGCGTTAGTGAAGAAGATGCATGGAAGTTTGTGACTTTAAACCCTGCAAAACTTTTACACATCGATGACCGTACAGGTAGTATCAAAAAAGGAAAAGATGCAGATCTTGTTTTATGGAATGTTAATCCATTGAGCGTGACTGCTAGGCCAGAAATCACAATGATAGATGGAATTGTGTTTTTTGATAAAGAACGTGACTTACGCTTTCGCGAAAGCATAAAAGCAGAAAGACAAGAACTTGTTAATGAAATGATCATGGCCAAAAACAAAGGGATGAAAACCCAAACGCCTAAAAAGAAAGACAAGACATTATATGAATGCGAAACTATTCACTGGTAATATGAAGACAATGAAAAACTTATTTTATACGATTTGTGCCTTGTTTGCCATGACTGCAACTGCACAACAGACACCAGCACCTGCACAAACAGGTATTTACACGATTATGAATGCCACTGCCCACATAGGTAATGGTGAGGTTATAGATAACTCTATAATAGTTTTAGAAAACGGTACTATTACTGCAATTGCAGACGCGACAGTGGTTAAAATGGATATTAAAGGAGAAAGAATAGACGCATCTGGAATGCATGTTTATCCTGGATTAATTGCTATGAATGCCACTATAGGTCTAGTAGAAATAGATGCGGTAAACGCGAGTTCTGACGTGCGTGAGATGGGAACCTATAATCCACACATAAGATCTATTATCGCTTATAATGCAGAGAGTAAAGTGATAGAGTCTATGAGACCTAATGGGGTACTTATCGCTCAAATCGTACCTCGTGGAGGTCGTATTTCTGGAAAATCTAGTGTCGTACAATTAGACGCTTGGAACTGGGAAGACGCTTCTATACGTACGGATGACGGTGTACATGTAAACTGGCCATCTAGTTTTAGAAGAACTGGTACATGGTATGAGCCAGGACCTATAGAGCCTAGTAAAGATTATGAAAAGCAAGTCACAGAATTAACAGATTTCTTAAATAATGCAAAGGCCTATAATGCAACGACAAAACCAGTTGGTTTAAACTTAAAATATGCTGCATTACAACCTGCTATTAATGGTACTGAGAATTTTTACATCCATGTAGATGGAGAAAAAGCCATCAGAGATGTTTTGAAATTTATTAAAGCAAACGGAATTAAGAAACCTGTTATTGTAGGTGGTCGTGAAGGTGATAAAGTAGCAACAGAACTTGTTGCAATGAATATTCCTGTTCTAGCAGGTCGTGTACACGATCTTCCTTCTCGTGAAGATGAAGACTTTGACATGCCTTATAAGTTTCCTAAACTACTAGCTGACAAAGGCGTTATGGTAGGTCTAGAAAATTCTGGAGATATGGAAAGACACCAAACACGTAATTTCCCTTTCTATGCTGGTACCGTTGCTGGTTATGGAATGGATATGGAACAGGCTTTAAAAATGATAACTCTTACACCTGCACAAATATTAGGTATCGATAAAGAATATGGTTCTTTAGAGCAAGGTAAAAGTGCTACTCTATTCATTTCTAAAGGAAATGCATTAGACATGCGTGGTAACCAAATTACACGTGCATTTATAGACGGTAGAGACATTTCTCTTAATTCTCATCAAACAGAATTATATGAGCGTTACATGAATAAATTTGGCGCTGAGATTAAAAGATAATCTCATTTATAGTATATTAAATCGTTCATTATTCATTTAATGGACGATTTTTTTATTTAAAATTATCTAGTATGAAACATACCATAAACCAAGAAGAGAAAGTATTTGATCAGTTTCTTAAAATATATAAGGCTCAAGTTACTCAATATAGCTTTGATGGTAAAAAAGAGATTAACAGCACTCGCCTAGCCTTAGACCGTGGTAATGCGGTTGCTGTGTTACTTTATGAAAAAGATACCGATAGCTTTCTTTTTATACGTCAGTTCCGCTATCCTAGTTCGCGTCGTGATCAAGGCTGGATCGTAGAAATACCAGCCGGAGCTATTGATAAAAATGAATCGGCAGAGAAAGCTGCTATTAGAGAAGTTAAGGAAGAAATAGGCTATGAAATAGAAAGCCTTGAGTTTATAATAGAATACTTTCCATCACCTGGAATGCTGTCAGAACAAATAAGCATCTTTTATGGTGAAGTTACTTCTAGTCAAAAAACACTACGAGGTGGAGGCGCGACTTCAGAAAATGAAGATATAGAATTAATTAAAATACCTAGAAACGACATTAAACAGAAGCTTAATAATCGATTTTTCAATAATTCTATAAGTATTATAAGTTTACAATGGTATTTGTTGAATAAGGTTCAGTATAATAAAATCAACTTGTAGAATAAGTAAACACCTAGCATTATTAAATAACAAAAGCCGACTCATGAGAGTCGGCTTTTGTTATAATAAATTCTTTTCATATTTAGAAACCATTAGTTTCTTTACCTAGCTCCATCAGGTCGTCAAAGTAGTTGAACAATTGACCTTTGGTAATAATTGCACCAGACTCAATCAGTTTAAATTTATCAGCATTAGGATCTTCTCCATACGCTTTTTTTGCAGTAAAAATTTTCACTTCATCATCGAGCAGGTTTTTTTGAAGCCACTTATAACCTTCTGGTGTGGTAATATCAATTAGCTCGTCTCCTACCATAATTGATATCAATTCCATTTCTTTTTCTCCTAGAGAGAATAAATTCATGGTCCTAGCAGATATATGTTCTAGAAACTCTGCTTTGTTTAGAACACCTTCCCAGACAAGGTCAGAGAATACGTCTATTTCTTGCTCTGCTACTTCTGGTTGATTAGTTTTTAAATCATCCCATTCTTTGGCTGTAATAGTTTGAGTAGCAAGGAAGTTAATGAATTCTGGATGCATTTCATCCAGTTGTTCTTTAGTAAGTCTTCTATATTTCATAAAACCCTTAATTAAAAGTTGAAATTAAAAAAGCCGTTTCAATCTAATGAAACGGCTTTATAATGATAAGAATAAGTCTTATTTATCTTCTACAACAGTAAAAGTAACTTTAGCAGTCACATCCCTGTGAAAACGTACATCAGCATCATACTGACCTAATCTCTTGATAGAACCACCAGCAACAGAGATGAATTTCTTCTCTATTTCGATACCGTTCTTTGCAAGTAAGTCAGAAACATCTGCAGTAGTAATAGAACCAAATAATTTGTTTCCGTCACCAGTTTTTGCAGCTATTTTTAATTCAAGAGCAGCAAGTTGATCAGCTTGCTCTTGAGCAGCTTTTACATTTGCAGCTTCTTTATGAGCTCTTTGCTTAAGTGTTTCGGCTAGCATTTTCTTAGCACTTGATGTAGCCATTACAGCCATACCATTAGGGATTAAGAAGTTGCGACCATAACCAGGCTTAACACTCACTAAATCGTCAGTAAAACCTAAATGTTCTACATCTTTCTTTAATATAAGTTCCATATTGTTAATCTGATTTTATTATTTAAGTAAATCACCTACATAAGGCATGATAGCGATGTGACGAGCACGTTTTACAGCTACTGCTACTTTACGTTGGTATTTTAAAGAAGTTCCTGTAAGGCGACGTGGAAGTAATTTCCCTTGCTCATTTACAAATCCGAATAACCAATTAGCATCTTTATAATCGATGTATTTGATACCACTACGTTTGAAACGACAGTATTTCTTTCTTTCTTGAGTCTCGATCTTTAAAGGAGAAAGGTAACGGATGTCACCATCTTTTTTTCCTTTAGCTTGTTGTTGTAATGATGCCATGTTTTAAGCTTTAGATTTTTTAGACATTTTCACTCTTCTCTTCTCTGCCCACTCAACAGCATACTTGTCAAGTTTTACAGTAAGGTATCTCATGATACGCTCATCACGACGGAATTCTACTTCGAAGTCGTTGATTACCTCACCAGGTACGTCAAATTGAAAAAGGTGGTAAAAACCACTTTTTTTGTTTTCGATTGCATAAGCCAGTTTTTTTAGGCCCCAATCTTCTTTGGCTATCATTTTAGCACCACGGTCAGTAAGGAAATTTTCAAACTTCTTTACTGTTTCCTTTACCTGATCATCAGATAAAACGGGATTCAAAATGAAAACAGTTTCGTATTGATTCATAATTAATATTGTTTTAAACGGCTGCAAAAATACTCTTTTTCCTTTATACACACAACTTTACTTTAAACCATTATTACTTATTATTCATTACCTTATAATAACATCATTAAAAAAATCTTTCAAAACACAATTAAAAACAAAAGTTAAACAGCTTTTAAAGAATGATAAAAGATTATTTAATTAACATAAGTTAAATATAAAGTTATCTAAAGACTTGTTTTTCAGTAATTTCATACATTCATTTAATGAAAACTAAAATTATCTTCATTAAAAACATCGACGAAACACACCTCTAACACTCTACAAACTAAATATTTACATCTTACAAAAACTGTGATAAATTCGCTAAGTCGTTAAAATATCCGACAAAAAGATAAATTAACTTGTATTTCATCTGTAAACAGTTTAATATTGTCTTATAACTATTGATAAATAATAATGAGTAACACCATCCTTAACTGTTTTGTAGTTGACGACTCTAGTATACAGAGACTGGCTATCGTAAAGATGATAGAAGGTCACCCTAATTTAAAATTAGTAGGTGAATTTAGTAACGCTGTAGAAACTAAAGCCGCCTTAAAGGAAACTACCGTTGATCTAATTTTCTTAGATATTGAAATGCCTATTCTAACAGGGTTTGATCTTTTAGACGATATTACTGAAAAACCAGGTGTTATCTTTGTTACTGGTCAGACTAAGTATGCATTTAAGGCATTTGATTATGCCGCAATAGATTATTTACAAAAACCTATTAAGAAAGATCGTTTTCTTTATGCTGTAGAGCGCGCTCTTCTATCTCACAAGATGAAGACAGAAATGATCGAAGATCGTGGTGAATTCATCTTTGTAAAGAGTAACCTTAAGAAACGTAAGGTTTATCTTAAAGAATTAAGATACATACAGGCTCTAGGTGATTATGTAAAACTAATTACCGATGAAGACAGCCTTATCGTACTTTCTACTATGAAATCATTTGAAGGCACTCTACCATCCGAAGATTTTTTACGTATTCACAAATCATATATCGTAAATCTAAGAAAAGTAGAAAAATTCAACTCTAAAGCCGTAGAATTAGGCTCTGAGGTACTTCCTTTAAGTCGCAATAGAAAATCAGAACTGGTTGAGGCATTATCTCAATTCTAGTTACATATTTCATTTATACAATAAAAAGCCACTCTAAAGAGTGGCTTTTTTGTGTTTTAAAAATGCCACCTAGATAGCTTTTTATTTTATAAGATACTTGTTTTAATTCCGCTTTCGCGGAAGCGGACTCTCAACAACCAATAGCCTAGTAACTATCTACATCTATATTACAACGTACAGACCTATACAATTTAATAGATTCAAAACTCCTCTTAACTCTGGTGATATAGTTTTTAATAACATCAGGTTTTTGCTGTCTGTTCATTTTAATAATCACATTTATATTATACAAATTGCGCACACGAGATACAGCAGGAAACTCTGGCCCTAACACCACTACTCCATGTGGTATCTGGTTTAAAGCATCTACAAACCACTGACTAGAATCTAGTGTGGTCTGATAATCTCTATGTTTAAAAGTGATTTTAATTAACCGTTGAAACGGCGGATATTTAAATTGATAACGCTCCTCTACTTGCTCCCTATACATAGTACCATAATCATAAGAACTGACCTGTTGCAAAATCATATGATCTGGATTATAACTCTGTATCAACACTTTGCCTCTTTCTTTAGTACGACCTGCACGACCAGCTACTTGAGTAAGTAATTGAAAACACCTTTCATGTGCCCTAAAATCAGGAAAATTAAGCATAGAGTCTGCATTAAGAACACCTACGAGACTTACATTTCTAAAATCTAGCCCTTTAGTAATCATTTGTGTACCTACCAGACAGTCTATCTCACCAGAATCCATTTGATTAATTATCTTTTCATAGGCATTTTTACCTCTGGTAGTATCGAGATCCATACGCGCCACCGTATGATTAGGAAACAACATTCTAAACTCCTGCTCTATTTGCTCTGTCCCAAATCCTTTGGTATCTATAGCTGTACTTGAACAAGCAGGACACTCCTTAGGGACAAATGTGTGGTAACCACAATAATGGCATCTTAACTGACCTTTATATTTGTGATACGTAAGACTAACATCACAATTAGGACACTGTGGTGCGTGTCCACAAGTATCACACTCCATAATAGGCGCATAACCTCTTCTATTCTGAAATAAAATGACTTGCTTTTTATCCTTAAAAGCCTCTGTCATATGCTCAATAAGCGTATCAGAAAAATGACCATTCATTCTTTTACGTTTATGCTTTTCTTTAATATTCACCATATTAATTTCGGGCATAAGAACGTTACCATAACGCCTTTTAAGCTCTACCAACTGGTACTTTCCCGTACTTGCATTGTGATAACTCTCTAAAGATGGTGTAGCACTACCTAAAAGAATATTTGCTTTTTTCATGTACCCTAAAACAATAGAAGCATCTCTTGCATGGTATCTAGGGGCTGGATCAAATTGCTTAAAACTACTCTCGTGCTCTTCATCAATAACGATAAGTCCTAATTTTTGAAAAGGCAGCAACATCGCACTACGCGCTCCTATAATAACATAAGGTTCTTTTTGTTCTAGAACATGATGCCAGACTTCTTGTCTTTCATTAAGGTTGTATTTTGAATGATAAACCAACACTTGGTGCTTAAAAAAAGCTTTGAGCCTAGATATCAATTGTGTAGTAAGCGCTATCTCAGGAAGTAAATAAAGTGCCTGATTTCCCTTTTCTAATTGTTCTTTAATAAGCTGCACATATAACTGCGTTTTACCACTAGAAGTCACTCCATGCAACAATACCGTTTTATTAATCTTAAAACTAGATTTAATTTGCGCTAGGGCGCTTACCTGGTCTTCATTAAGATTATATAAATCCTGACCATCTTCTACATCATCCTTAACTCGATCTACATCTTTTTCTATCTCTATTAAAATATCTTTATTGATAAGACTTTTAATGACAGTACTGGTCACATTTGCACGCTCAATAAGATCTTTTTTTGCAATATCCTTAGTCGCTCCAGTTTGCATCATGAATAAAGTCATGACAGCATCCCTTTGCTTAGGCGCCCTACTTAAAGTATCTAAAAGGGTTTTAAGTGCATCTTCTTCTTTAAAATCCTGATGTAAGTAGATGAATTTTTTCTTTTTTGCTTTATAAGTACTGTAAAGTTCTTCTTGCAAGAGAATCAAATCCTTATTAATCATTTTTTGAAGTATAGGAAGAACCGTTTTACGGTCCAGAATATCCATTACCTCTTGCACTTTTAATGCATTGCGATTATTAAGAGCTTCCATAACCAAGTACTCACGATCGTCTAGATCTAGTTCTTCTATAGAACCAGAATCTTTCTTGAGTATTATGGTTTCACTTTCTAATAGAAAAGATTTAGGTAACGCCGCCCTCATTACTTCTCCTACAGCACATAAATAATAAGAGGCTATCCATTCCCAAAATTTGAGTTGACCTGCAGTTACCACCGGCTGCTCATCTATTATAAACTCTATGTCTTTTACCTCATAAGTCGCTGTGTTTTCTTGATGGACTTTATGCACTATACCTGTATAGATTTTTGATTTACCAAACGGCACAGCCACTCGCATTCCAGGTTTAAGAAACTCAGATTCTACAGGGTTAATAGTGTAGGTAAAAAAGCGCTCTAATGGAAGCGGTAATATGACATCAATGAAGTGTTGCATAAGATGTAAAAATAAGAAGCACTTTTTACATTTAAAGCCACAGTAAGAAAAATTATATAGTAGTTTTTAATAGTTCCGCTTTCGCGAAAGCGAGACCTCCATCAAAACTATTTACACTATAAATATCACTGTTAAAAACATGTTGAGAAAACTAGATCAATAGCATATACAATTAGAACACAGCTTTACTACCTTTATTAAAACCCTAAAACTATGAATAATCGAGACGAGTATCTAGTCGCATTAAGACCAGAAATACCCAGTATACGTGTAGATGAGCAAATGAGTGAAGAAGAACGTTTTCAAAATATAACCTTGCGTCCTATCGCAAAATTACAACACGATCTTATCATTGCGGTTTTTAGAAACTACATAAAAAAGCACAAAAATGTCTTTTATGGCCTGACTGCTCATAAACGTATCGATTATATAGAAAACGCTGTAAATAGAGATCAAAAATTTAGAAATTCTCTAAAAGGAATCATGATGGGACATTTTACTATTGCAGAATACAGTACTTACATCACTAATTCTAGCGCATTGAATAAACGCATGATGAATTTAGTACGTGAAAGATTAATAAGTAGTATTCAAGTATTTGAAAAGCCGCAATTAGATTTATAACAGCGATTCTCCGTTTAAATCTGTAGTAAGTAAATCTGTCATGTAATCAAGAAATGTACGGCCAGTATGGAAGGATTCTATGACTTTATCCATGAAATCAGGAGATGTAACTTCTTTATCTGTATAGCTTTTCATAAAATAAAAAGCTTTGAACCTAATTAAATCAATGTCTGGGTGGTTTTTATCAAAATTTCTAGGTGCTGTTTTAAGCTGCTCTCCTTGTAATTCTCCCCAACAAGATTTAAATGAAGGGCTAGAAATAATATCTCTCATTTCTTGAGCATCTAATTCTAGCTCTTTTCTTATTCTTAAAAGATCTTCTTTCTCTGGTCCAAAAAAACCTATCCCTATTACATTTTCATTAGGTTTTATACGCATATAATAACTACCGCGCCTATCTGCTCCTGCTCTTAACCAGTTCACACTGCGATGTGCTTTAAATGGTGTTTTATCCTTAGAGAATCTAATATCTCTATAAATTCTATATTTTTTTGCTTTTTCGATCACATCGTTTTGATTCAACTCTACCATTACGGCAGCCGTGAAATCCTTAAACTCATTATCTAGTTTTTTAAAATCTGCTTTGCGCTCTTCAAACCATGGCTTGTTATTATTTTGCGCTAGTTCTTTTAAAAATTCTAATAATGCTGGATCTATCATAATAAAGAGACTTTACTTAACAAATGGCAAGTTATTGATTATTTAAAATGTAGGGAGTCTATTTAACAAGTTTGTAATAATAAAAAACTCCTTTCTATACAGCTTAATCACAAGATAGAACTCTTAAAATCTACCAATTAAAAAACCATAAGCTCAAGAAAAATGATCGCAAAAGAACTGTATCTCGTAAAGACACCTTGCAAGTCATGAGTTTATTTATAAAAAGGGCTTAATTGTTAATAAGTATGTTATGTTACTAATTATATATAAAATATCTTTGTAATTGCAGAACAGACATTGAATACACGTATTTTATGGAGTTCTATTTTAATAATTCCGTTTAATTAAATAGCCGGAATTATCATCACAAAATAACAACACCAAGATGAAATTTATAGTATCTAGTTCATATTTACAAAAACACCTGCAGTTATTAGGTGGAGTAATTAATAACAATAATACCTTACCTATTCTAGATAACTTTCTTCTAGAATTAACAGGTAGTGAGCTTAAGGTTTCTGCCAGCGATATGGAAACTACCATAGTTAGTAAACTAGAGGTAGAAAGTGAAGATGACGGTAGCATCGCCTTACCAGCAAAATTACTTCTAGACACTTTAAAAACATTTCCAGAACAACCATTAACTTTTCATGCAGTAGGCACTATGATTACTGTAAGTCATGATAAAGGTAAATCTGAAATAGCATGCGCTGCTGCTGAAGAATTTCCTAAAGCAGTAACTATATCTGAGCCTAGCAGTACCACTATAATGGGTGATACATTAGCAACTGCGGTTAACAAAACCATATTTGCAGCTGGTAATGACGATTTAAGACCTGTAATGAGTGGTGTATTCTTTCAGTTTACAAGTGATTCACTAACATTTGTCGCTACAGACGCACATAAACTTGTACGTTATAAAAGAGAAGATATCGCTGCAAGTGAAACTGCAGAGTTTATCATGCCTAAAAAACCTCTTAACTTGCTTAAAGCAATGCTGCAAGGAAGCGAGTCTGAGGTATTAGTAGAATATAATGATAGTAATGCACAATTCAGCTTTGATGGTACAACTATCATATGTCGTCTAATCGATGGAAAGTACCCTAATTACGAGGCAGTTATACCTAAAGAAAACCCTAACAAACTTACTATTTCTAGAACGCAACTTCTTAACTCTGTAAGACGTGTTAGCATTTTCTCTAACAAAACAACACACCAGATAAGACTTAAAATGGCTGGTGCAGAGCTTAATATAAGTGCTGAAGATCTAGATTATAGCAATAAAGCAGACGAGCGCCTAACTTGTGACTATCAAGGAGATGATATGCAAATAGGTTTTAATAGTAGGTTCTTAATAGAAATGCTAAATAACCTAACTTGTGACGACGTATCTCTAGAAATGTCGCTACCTAACCGTGCCGGTATTTTAACACCTGTAGATGGACTAGACGAAGGTGAAAACGTAACTATGCTTGTAATGCCAGTTATGCTTAATCAGTAAACTGACATAATTTATAAAAATAAAAAAGGCTCGCAATTTGCGAGCCTTTTTAAGTTTAAAACTATTTATAATTACGCATGTTGTAATTCATGTTTTCCTTCACGCACTTCTTCTACCATTTTTGCATTAAACGCATCTAGGTCATCTGGCGTCCTGCTAGTGGTAAAACCTTCATCTACTACCACTTCTTGATCAACCCAATTACCTCCTGCATTTTCTACATCTCTTTGTAAAGAAGGATATGAGGTTAATTTACGTCCATTAAGCACGTCTGCATCTATTAACGGCTGTATACCGTGACATATAGCACTTACAGGCTTTTTCTGTTTAAAAAAGGCTTTAATAAACTCTATAGAATCCTTATCCTGTCGCAACTGATCTGGGTTTAAAACACCACCAGGAAGCATTAATGAATGATAATCATTTGCATTTGCCTCACTCACTTGTTTATCTACCTTGTAAGTATCGGACCAGTTATCATTATCCCAAGCTTTTATAGAATCCTTTTTAGGACTTATAATATCCACCTCTACTCCTGCGTCTTCTAGTGCTTTTTTAGGACTAGTTAACTCTATTTCTTCAAATCCGTCTGTGGCTAAAATTGCTACTCTCTTTTTCATGTCTATATATTTGTTTAAATTATTATAGTACAAAGATGAAAAGATAGAACTCTTTTAAATAACAAGAGCCTGCTAAGATATTCTTAGCAGGCTCTTAAATATGAGATGTTTTTCTTAATTTAACTTAAATAACGATCTCTTATAACATTCTCGTGATGCAAGTTGTGTCCAGCTATTAAAAATGGGATCACTCTTGCGGTCATTATATTTCCGCTAGCATTTCCTTTGAATAAGAGGGAATCTGTAGTTACGTTTTCAAATAAAGCTATAGTTGCATTTCTAGTACTCTCTGTTGTTTTTAAAAGTTCCGCTTTCGCGAAAGCGTAATCTCCTAAACTATCAACAAAGACATCTTGATCAAAACCAGATAACGCTGTATCATCACCTCTAAGGAAACGTAATGCACGATATGCAAAGACACGCTCTGTATCAATATTATGCTGGATTACTTGCCCTATAGACCATTTACTAGATTCGTAGCGATAGTCTAGCGGCTTGTCAATAGAATTTATAAAATCCAGTGTTTTATCTAACGACTGTTGCAATACATTATTTATGTTACTCTCTTTATCAACAAGATTCAAGTAAGTATCAAAATATGAAGTGTACTCGTCAGACGGTATATCTTTTAAATACACCATTATAGATCTTGAAATACTTTGTGTAACAATCTCTTTTTATCATTAATGCTTTCTTCAAGACTAATCATAGTCTCTGTACGACTCACACCATCAATATCATCTAACATGAAGATAATTCTTTTTGCATGAGTTGTGTCTCTAGCACGTATTTTACAAAATATATTGAATTTACCTGTTGTAATATGCGCTACTGTTACAAATGGAATCTCTTTAATTCTACTCAACACAAACTGTGTTGCACTAGTTTTCTCAAGAAAGACACCTATGTAAGCGATAAAGGTATAACCTAACTGGTGGTAGTCTACTGTAAGAGAAGATCCATGGATAATACCAGATTCTTCCATCTTCTTAACTCTAACGTGCACTGTACCAGCACTTATACTCAATCTTTTAGCTATATCTGTAAATGGGGTTCTCGTATTTTCTATAAGCACGTCTAAAATTTGCTTATCTATATCATCAATCTTTGCCATAATTAGTCTTTTACTGTCAATTTTCTGCAAAATAAAGACAAAAGCTGATAATAAACTAACAAAATTCGTGATTTCACAAATTATTAGTAAAAAATTTCGATATCCAAAGATTTAGACCTTATTTCTAGGTTTCCTTCAATGATTAAATCGTCATTATAATGAGGGAAATCGTTTAAATCTATTACTCTGTGACCGTTTAAAACATCTTCTCTATTTATACCTATTAATATAGGTACAAAGTAAAGGACACCTTCTTTAACCTGTTCATGGTATTGCACACTTAGTGTCTGTAATCCAGATACCGATCTATAGTTCTTAACTAGAACATCTACATAAGCTTTACTCATATGCGGTATAGAGTTATAAGCATCTACCACATTAGATTCATTTACAACGAGACTATCTTGAATAGTCTTAAAAGCTATTTTTAAAGACTCATACATAAGGTCTGTAACTTGATCTCTAGAATAATCATCTCCAGAATGACCGGCTTCAAATAAGACAGTAGGCACCTGTTTACTGGTCATATAATCACCGACACAATTAATATTAAAGTCATCACTGTATCTACCTATTATACCACTAACCCTATTATTAAGTTGGCCATGGATAGCATTAATAATCTGCATAGACTTTAAACGAGCCTGAGAAATGGTTTTTTCTAAATCTCCTGCAGGGGCTAAAAATGAAATTTGAGCAGGCTGGTCTCCATCTAAAGATCCAAAAATGGTACGCTGACCATGAAGATTAAGACAATAATCTGGAGCAAAATCATCAAAAACAGATCTTAAAATTTGACTTTCTGGCTGAGTTAAATCTATCGCATCTCGATTAAGATCTACATTATTTGCATTTACACGTGTCCACTTTTCAGATCCATCGGGATTTAAAATAGGAATAATATACAATGATATATTTTTAAGTAAACTATTAAAACTATCGCTTTTAAACAGTTTAAAAAGCGCTCTAGTAGTGCTGGATTCATTACCATGCATTTGCGACCACACTAACACTTTAATTTTTCCAGTACCCAATTTTACACCATATACAGAACGTCCATTAACTGATTTACCTATCTCAATATCTGACAAGCTTTTTTGTCCAAGAGTCTCTAAGATCGTTTTTAAAGCATCTTCAAATTGAAGGTAAGAGTAGTATCTAGATAGCATAAATGATAAAAGTTTATAAGAGTTGAAAAATCGCCTATACACAACTGTAATCGGACTATACAAATGTAAACCCTTTACTGTTTCCAAATGTAAACACCACGCTTGTTACAATTGTAAACAAGATCAAGCCTTAGTCTGTTTACAATTGGAAACATGTCAGATGTTGATTAATGTAACAATCGATTCTATTTAGTATATTTTAACAATAACAATATTCTTAATAATCATTTACTACTATTTTTCAGTTTATTACAGCATCTGAAGTAAGGTAATACATTATACATAAGTAACTATAAGTACATAGATACAGATGTAACTTTTTGATATGTTTACAATAATAAACACATTTGTAAACTTGATTTAGTTTACTTTTGTAACCTATGGTGAATTCAGTAGATTTTTCAAAAAGATTGCAAAAAATCATGGATAGAAACGATTTAAACGCTTCATCCTTTGCAGAACGTATTAATGTAGGACGTAGTTCTATCTCTCATATACTGTCCGGTCGTAACAAACCTAGTCTTGATTTTGTAGTAAATACCGTGAAGGAATTTCCAGAAGTAGACCTATACTGGTTACTTAACGGTAAGGGTACTTATCCTAAATCTGACGAGGCTCCTATCTCTCCACCTACAAGAAACAATCCTGCTCCAACACCTTTACAAAAAGAACCCAGCACTACAAAAACAGAACCTATATCTACAGAGACTAACGACCTGTTCTCTGCTCCTTATACAGACAATAACCCTTTACCTATTAAAAAAAATAAAGGGAAAAATATACAAAAGGTAATTTTACTATATGACGACGGAAGTTTTGAATATTTTATACCATAACTCACCTTCCAAGAATTAACTTTGTGAAAAATTATTACATGAAGTATGCACCTCTATTTTTACTACTCCTATTTTCTTTAACCAGCTGTTATGAAAACACAAGAGACTGTACAGATTTTCAAGTAGGTACTTTTATATGGGAACAAGAAAGTGGTGGTAAACTATTAAAGACAGAATTTACTAGAACCAAAGATTTACAAATCGAGAGATTTGAAAATAAAGTAGACACATCGAGAATAGAGTGGATTAATGATTGTGAATGGAGAGTCATTCCTATCGACCCTAAATCAAATGCAGAAAGTCGTGCATACCTCTTTAAAATATTGACAACTAGCAAAGATTCATATACCTTTGAATTTAAGCAGTCCGGTCGCGACCAGATTTACAAAGGAACTGCCGTTAAACAATAAACAACCCTATATAATGTTAGAAAACATTTTTACCCTACTTATGTTAGTCCTATTACAAGCTGTTTTAGGATTTGATAATCTTTTATACATTTCATTAGAATCTAAGAAAGCTCCTCAGGCAGACCAGAAAAGAGTACGTAAAGTGGGTATTCTTATAGCCATCGTTTTAAGAATCGTTTTACTCTTTGTATTGGTTTCTATTATTGACTTTTTCCAAGATCCTTTTTCATTCTTATCTGGTGGAATAGATGATATCGTGCACTTTGCTTTTAATGGTCATAGCCTTATAGTTCTTGCTGGTGGTGGTTTTATAATCTATACCGCTATTAAAGAAATATGGCACATGATCTCCTCTCCTGATTTATCTATAGGAGAAAATCCAGATGGCAAATCAAAGAAAACCGCAAATGCTGTAATTACTAGTATCGTTATTATGAACCTAGTTTTTTCTTTTGACTCTATTCTAGCCGCTATAGGACTGACTAGTGATATTGAAAACTCTGTAGTAGCATTTATTATTATGGCTATAGCGATAGTATGTAGTGGTTTACTAATGTTATTCTTAGCAGATAGAATTTCTATATTCTTAAACAAAAACAGAATGTATGAAGTACTAGGGTTATTTATACTTTTTATAGTAGGTATCATGCTAGTAACTGAAGGTGGCCATCTAGCTCATCTAGAATTCTTTGGTAATGAAATAGTCCCTATGAGTAAGACGACTTTCTACTTTGTAATCGTAGTATTAGTTATCGTGGATGTCGTACAAGGTCGCTATCAAAAGAAGTTGATAGCAGAGAATGAAGCTAAGAACAATATATCTTCATAAATACATTTCCATTAAACTAAAAAAGCGTCAGATAGTATCTGACGCTTTTTTTTATGCGATATGATGTTGAGTTATCATATTACTATCTACCACCTCTAGGCGGCCCCTGACGGTTGCCACCACGTTCTGGCTTGGGTGCATTATTTAATTCTTCTAGACTTATGTAACCATCCTCATTGGTATCTATTTTATCAAAGTCATTTGATAAAGGTCCTTTTACTTCATCTTTAGATAACTTACCATCTTTATTGGCATCCATTTTAGTCATTAATTCTGTAGTTGCTTTAGAAATCTTAGAGTTGGCCGTTTTAGACGCTACTTCATCTTTTGAGCCACATGATGTCATAATAGCTACTGCAGCTGCACAAATAGTTATTTTTAAAATTTTCATAGTTAGAGTGTTTTATTATAATTAAGACTTTTTAATTAGTGTAAAGTTTAAAACAGGTTTGGTATATATTCCGCTTTCGCGAAAGCGAATCTTTAACATAAAAAAAAGAGCAGTATCTAGGATACCGCTCTTAACTTATATTCAGAAAGAATAAACTTTCATTTTTCTATTTCTTAAGGTTGTTTCAATTCAATAACCTTATTTAAAAGAGCTTCTAATTGTTCTATTCTTTTATTTTGTTCTTTTATTTTTGAATTGAGCTCTGTTATATACAAGAACTGCTCTTCTATTTTTTCTAAATTTTTAAGTGACGTCTCAGCTACATCTACCGTCATTCCTTGAGACTGTATATCTTCTATAGACTTTACTCCTATTAGGTGACCATTAGCTATGGCAAAAGACTCTGCCTCTTCTAGAGTTGGAAAATTATAGGTTTTATTAAGATCAGAAGTACCATCATAATACATATCAAAAACATAATCTGCATAATTAGAATTAGACGCAGTTGCCAAAAAATTACGAGCTCTTACGGTTGCTTGCTCTGCACTAATTTCTTTAATATCATTAGACACCATTAACTGGTTGCTTTTATTCACATTTGCATTTACTCCTAAGGCTATTGATCTAGAATAATTAGATGATACTTTTGCATTTACTCCTATAGCAATAGATTCACCAGTTTGGGTAACAGCTCCTTTACCTATGCTTATAGCTCCATTTCTAGTAGCTTCACTCAGGTAACCTATCGATATAGCTTCTGTTGCGGTACTTTGAGCATCTCTACCTATAGAAATACCGTCTGTAGTAGCTCTAGATCTACCAGAACCTATTAAAATAGAATTATTTCCGTAAGTTTTTAGATTATTACCCAATATGACAGTCTCTGTATAACCAGTACTGTTAGTATCTGCATATTGACCTATGATAACATTATCTCTACCTCCAGAAATGTTCTCTCCTGCATTTCTACCGATAAGGATATTATTGAAATTAGACAAGATTTCAAATTGCCCTTTTTGAGACATTCTAAATATTTCTTGATTATTAACCCTAAAGTCTAATTCTACAGCATCTGTTGTACCTATAAAATTTGTTCCAGATGATAGTCCATCATTTCCTTTTACTTTCCAACCTTCAGAAACATTACTTGATGAGCTATTAAAAGGTATCCAGTTACTTAGGTTATTATCCCAATAGTAAAAGCCTCTTTCATAAAGTTCATTAGAACCAGTTATATTTCTAGTTATATTATTATTTAAATATACAAGCATAGAATGCTGTGCCACTCCAGGATTTGTATTAGGAAAATTACTTATTCTAGGTATCAATATCCCAGTCTCACTTGTAGGAGAGCCTGGAACCGTTGCTACTATTTCTAAATCTGCTTTAGGATTAACAGTGTTAACTCCTACCTGACTGATACTTAGAAGCGGTATAAATAATAAGAACGATCTTAATAAAGTTTTCATTTAAATAGTTTTGATTCTCTGCAATCTAATGCCCTTACATTCTTTTAATAAAAAAGAGAATTCTGAAATATAAAGATGCGATTAAACGTGATTTTAATCGGTTGAAGTGACCTAATCTAACCTTTTTATAAAACCGTTTAAAGACTAGGAAATCGTACAATTAGATAATTGTGTTGTATTTTAATAATTCAACACAAACCATTTTATACTATTTTCATCATCAAACAGATTACTTTTAATTAATTATAAGTAAGGTTTGAAACAAAAAAAAGGACAACATCAATGAATGATACTGTCCTTTTCTCTTTGAGAGAATGAAATCTTATTTAGATTCTAAAGCCATTATACGCTTCTCTAATTCGCTTACCTTATCTAATTGATTTTCTAAAGCTTCTATTCTTAGATTTTGTGTTTTTATTTTAGAATTAAGTTCTGTTATATATAAAAATTGCTCTTCTAATTTTTCTAAATTTTTAAGAGCCGTATCAGTTACATTAACCGTCATACCTTGAGCCTCGATATCTTCTATGGATTTTACACCAATTAAGTGACCATTTGTTTTAACGAAGGCTTCTGCTTCTTCTAGAGTTGGGAAACTATAGGTCTTACTAAGCTCAGAAACACCATCGTAATAGATATCAAAAACGTAATCTGCATAAGTAGTGCTAGATGCAGTAGCTACATAACTATTTGCAGTTATAGTTCCTGTAGTTTTAATATTTGCTGCATTCGCTTGTATTTCTGAAATATTACCTAACATTAATTGATTATCCTTAGTAGTTATCGCTCCATCACCTAAAGCAATAGATCTTTTGTGTTTTACCTCTGTATTTGCTCCTAATGCCATGGCATTTTCAGAATTAGAGGTTGCTTTTGCATTTGCTCCTATCGCAATATTTCTATTACCTGTAACACCGCTGCTTTGACCTATTGAGATACCATCAATACCAGTAGAAGTAGCATTTTTTCCAAGAGAAATAGAAGCGTTTTGAGAAGCGATAGCGTTAAAGCCTAGAGCGATAGCATCTAAATTTGATGCATTAGCCTTATTACCTAAACTAATAGAATTGTTTCCAGATGCTATACTTTCAGACCCTAAAGAAGTACTTACTAAGCCTGTTGCTTTAGATTTAAATCCTAATGAGGTAGAACCTACCTGAGTAGATGAAGATTCAAAACCTACTGCAACAGATCTGGCTGCATTTGCCTCACTATCTCTACCTATTGCAAGAGCATCTTCCTCTTGAGCTTGAGAACTAAAACCTATAGCTATTGCATAACTTCTTATGGCTTTTGCATTATGTGCTATTGCAACTGATCCTAGTCCAGTAGCTTGTGATGCATTACCTACAGCGGTTGATGATTCAGTTGCATCTGTATTTGAACCTATTGCTACTCCATTTGCTCCATTAACATCTGCATTATAACCTACAGAAGTGGTAAAGCTAGCATTAGAATTTGCGTTACTACCTATTAATACCGAAGAGTTTCCACTACTATTTGTCGTATCTCCTATAGTTACAGAATTATTACCAGTACTTGTTCCAGAACTACCTATGGTTAGCGCATTGCTACCATCTGCTTTTGCACTATTACCTATTGCTATACCATCGTTAGAAGATGCTTCAGAAAGAGAACCTACAGCAATACTATTAGAACTAGATGCTGTTGAATTACTACCTAAAGATAAAGAACTTGCACCTGTAGCAATAGCGTTAAATCCTACCGCAGTACTTAAATTTCCTGTTGTTCTAGCCCTGTGACCTATTACTACAGAGTTAGCTGTTGATGTCGAAGTAGCGTCTGCATTAAAACCTATAAATACATTACTTGCTCCTGTAGTAGGTGTTTTACCAGAGTCTGCACCTATAGCAACCGTCTGACTACCCCTAAGTACTATAGCAGCATTATCACCTATTATAACATTGTCATTTCCTCCTGTATTTGCAATCAAAGAATTTTTACCTAAGGATATATTTCTTTGCCCACCTGAGTTAGCTAGTTGGGATCTATATCCTAAAGCTATATTTTCCTTACCACCATCATTTTCTTTTAACGCCTCGGCGCCTATAGCTATGTTATCATCACCACTTCCATTATTTTGTAAAGCATCAATTCCTACTGCAACATTGCGATCTCCACTATTACGTGATAAAGCTCCTACACCTATAGCAGTATTACTATCTCCTGAGGTACCATACCTCATTGCGTCGTTACCTATAGCCGTATTCTCATCACCATTTGTATTGCTTTGTAACGCTTCATCACCTATAGCAGTATTAAAATTACCTGTTATATTATCTGTCATAGCTAGTGTCCCTATCGCCATATTATCTCTACCTGTGGTAGTAGCTTTACCAGCTTGATAACCTATAAAGACATCTTGCTCTCCTTTTATGCTCCCACCATCTGTAGGATTATAAGACTCACCTGCTTCAAAACCTATGAAAACAGATTTATCCTTGACGAACACTTCTAATTGTCCAGTTTGTGACATTCTAAATTTAAGATCATCATTCGTTCTAAAATCAAGATCTTGAGCATTAGTTGTACCTAAAAAATTTGTTCCAGAAACAGTATCGTCATTACCTTCTGTAAGCCAACCATTTGAATTACCGCTAACTTCAAGTTTTATCCAGTCTGTGCTTAAAAAATGCCAGTAGTAAAAACCTACAGGATAATCCTTTGCACCTGATCCTGTGATATTTCTATTTACCGCTGTGTTTAAGTAAACTAACATAGAATTTTGTTCTATGGTAGGGTTTGTAGTTGGAAAATTTGATACTCTAGGTAATAATATACCAGTCTCACTAGTCGGAGAACTTGGTATAGTTGCCACTACATCTATATCTGCTTTAGGATCTATAGTATTAACACCTACTTGTCCTAAACTTAAAAAGGGAATTAATAAAAGTATAGCTTTTAATAAAAATTTCATTTGAAGGGATTTTAATCGCCTGCAAACTTAATCCCTAGATTAGGTGTAGATTGAATTTCAAATTAAAAAAAAACATAAAAACGTTAATATGTTAATTTAACAGTTTAAATCACTAATAATAAGTGTATTCCTACTTTTAAAGCTAGATAAAAAACCATTTTAAATTATTTTTTACTCAACAATTGATTCTGCTCCTTCATTAACTCTTTTAAATCATTAAGTAATTCTATATCTTTAGGAGTTACGACTTTCTTATTTTTAGGATCCTGGGCATTATTACGTAACCTATTCATTAATTTTATGACTATAAAAACCGTAAAACCTATTACTAGAAAATCTATACTCACATTTACTAGCTCTCCATAATAAATTGCTATTTCTTTAGCCCGATCTCCGGTAGCTCCTTCAATAGCTTCTCTTAAAACATACTTTTTATCTTCATAATTTACTCCATCTGTTAAATAAGATAAGGGTGGTAATAGGACTTTCTTTACTAGAGTTTGCACCACATTATTGAAGGCTGTACCTATTATGATACCTACCGCCATATCTATCATGTTTCCCTTAACTGCAAATTCCTTGAATTCTTTTAATAACCCCATTAATGTAAGTGTTTTATAAGTTGTAATTATCTCGCTTTCGCGAAAGCGGTATTGAAATAAAAAAAGCGATAAATATAGAATTTATCGCTTTTAAAAATTTTATAATAATCTTAAAATAAAATAGACTGTCCAGTATCATCTATTTCAGGATCTGGAGCATTAGGATCTTTAGGAACATCACTATCAGTAGTATCCCTTTTAGGAGTTATTTCTTCCTCAACGACCTCTTCTGGAATAGCCTCTACTGGTGCAAAAGGTATGGGATCTAATAAATTTATTTGCTTTACTTTAGCCTTAGTAAGCATATTTCCTTGGGCAGCTATTCCTTTTATAGCAATAAATTCTTCTAGATTGATCTCTTCATTATCAGGTTGTTCTTTACCTCTAGGCTTGTTAAAAACAAGTTCGGCCATGGGTTTATAATCTGTCGAGACTACTTCTAGATACGACCCTTCATGATCTGGAATAAAGGACTCTTCACGTTCTTCATTTTCCATTAAAAAACGTTTTACATAATACAAATCTCGCTCTCCATTAAAATAAATAGCGGTAAGTGGTTTATTAGGTATCCATTTTTCTAGAACTATCGTATCGTCGTCAAATCTTGCTGTAACCTCAGGAATAATAGTTTTAATAATACCTTTTTGAGTTATAATCAATAAACGATCTTCTCCTCTAAATTCACCTAATAACTCACCTCTTCCATCTACGTTAAGACGTTGCACTGTATCATCAAACCATATTTTACGTGGTTTTAATGTAGAAACTCCTTCTTCTTTAAGATCTACTCTTTTGATATTATATTTAGTTACTAGATTACCTTTTGAAGAACGACCTTTAATTAAGATGTCCGAAAAATCTATATCCCACTTGATCTTCTTGATGCTACCTTGCTGCCTTAGGCTTACCGTCACCACCTCGGCCTCTCCATTAGGGTTTGCACTAAAATAATGCATGAGCGAACCTTTATCTGCCTTACCCATAGGATATTCACGATCTCGTGTAACACTAGTTACTGCAAATCTTTTTATATAACTAGGTCCTGTTTTACCATCTCTATAAATGACATTATATATTGTACGCTTATCTTTTTTCTTAAAAACAGCTACATGAACGATGTTTTTACCTATGAAGGTTTTTGCATCTACTTTAGTAACCATCATAGTTCCTTCTTTTGTAAAGCATATGATGTCATCAATATCAGACACATCGCCTACATACTCATCTTTCTTAAGTGCCGTACCTACAAAACCTTCTTCTCTATTCACATAGAGCTTTGTACTACGTATAATCACCTTAGAAGCTACGATGTCGTCAAAGGTTTTTAATTCTGTTTTACGTTCTCGACCGTTACCATAATCTTTTTTAAGTTTAGCAAAATAATCAATAGCAAAATCGATTAAATGCTCTAGATGGTGTCTTAACTCTGCAATGCGGTCTTCTAAAGCATCTATTTTTTGTTGTGCTTTATCTATGTCAAATTTAGAAATACGTTTGATACGTATCTCTGTTAATCTTGCTATATCTTCTTCGGTAATTTCACGTTTTAAATGACCTATATGAGGTTTTAAACCTCTGTCTATGGCACTTAAAACACCTTCCCAAGTTTCTTCCTCTTCTATATCTCTATAGATACGGTTTTCAATAAAAATACGTTCTAGTGATGCAAAGTGCCATTGCTCTTCTACCTCATGTAGTAATATTTCTAATTCTGCTTTTAGTAATTCTACAGTATGGTCTGCACTGCGTCTCAGCATTTCTGACACACCTACAAATAATGGTTTGTTATCTTCAATTACACAGCTTAAAGGAGAGATACTCACCTCACAGTTAGTAAATGCAAATAAAGCATCCATAGTTTTATCTGGAGATAAACCTGCTGGTAAATGGATCATAATCTCCACGTTTGCAGCCGTATTATCTTCTATTTTTTTGATCTTGATCTTTCCCTTCTCATTTGCTTTAAGAATAGAATCTATCAAAGAACTAGTCGTTGTGGAAAAAGGGATTTCAGTAATAACAATACTATTCTTTTCTGGAGAATGCATTTTTGCGCGCACGCGTACTTTTCCACCTCTTAAACCATCATTATAATTAGAGATATCTGCCTCTCCACCAGTTGGAAAATCTGGATAAATTTTAAAGCGCTTACCTTGTAAATGCTTTATAGAAGCATCTATTAATTCATTAAAGTTATGTGGTAAGACCTTTGTAGATAATCCTACGGCGATTCCCTCAGCTCCTTGGGCAAGTAAAAGCGGAAATTTTACAGGCAAATTAATAGGTTCTTTACGACGTCCATCATAACTAGATTGCCACTCGGTAATTTTAGGATTAAATAGTACTTCTAGACCAAATTTTGATATACGGGCTTCTATATAACGAGATGCTGCAGCAGGATCTCCAGTAAGGATATTACCCCAGTTTCCTTGCATGTCTATCAACAAGTCTTTTTGACCTATTTGCACCATCGCATCACCTATACTCGCATCACCATGTGGGTGGTACTGCATTGCGTGCCCTACTATGTTTGCTACTTTATTATAACGACCGTCATCTAAATCTTTCATAGACTGCATGATACGACGTTGTACTGGTTTAAAACCATCTTCTATAGCAGGTACAGCTCGTTCTAGAATAACATAACTGGCATAATCTAGAAACCATTCTTTGTACATGCCCGTGACACGTGTTATGGTTTCTGTAGATTGCTCTTCTACGTTTTCTCCTAAATTTTCTAACTCTTCGTTTTCTTCACTCATAGGACACTAGTCCGTTATCAGTTAATTCTCTTCAGTTAATTAATAACTGTTTATTCTATTATCGTTCCGCTTTCGCGAAAGCGGAATTAATTAAACCACTATTTATTTAAAAAATCATCACCTCTAGCAGTAATTGCTTTAAAGATAAGCAGCCCAGCAGCAATAGCCCAAAACATAACTGAAATTACAATTAATTCTGGCCCACCAAAATGACTGTTTTCACCTAAAGGAAATGCCCAATGCAATATCTTAAATAATGCTCCAATTATATAGAACAATACAGCTATCACTGCTACTATTACTATGTGTTTATATTTAATCATTGTTAAATAATAAGTTATATATCACTGATCTTCAACAACATCAAGCTCTACCTTAAGGTTATTAATAATAAACTCCTGTCTATCTGGTGTGTTCTTACCCATATAGAATTTTAATAAATCTTCAATACTCATACCGTCGTCCAGCATGATAGGGTCTAGGCGTATATCTTCTCCTATAAAATGCACAAATTCATCTGGGCTTATCTCTCCAAGTCCCTTAAATCGAGTTATCTCAGGGTTTTTACCTAATTCGGCAAGAGCTTCTGCTCTTTCTTCTGGTGTGTAACAATATCTAGTTTCTTTCTTGTTTCTTACTCTAAAAAGTGGCGTTTGTAAAATATATAAATGTCCTTTTTTAATCAATTCTGGAAAAAACTGAAGAAAGAACGTTATTAATAACAAACGTATGTGCATACCGTCTACATCGGCATCTGTTGCGATTACTATTTTATTGTAACGCAGGTCTTCCATACTCTCCTCTATATTTAGGGCTGCCTGTAATAGATTGAACTCTTCGTTTTCATAAACAATTTTCTTGCTCATGTTATAAGAGTTTAATGGTTTACCTCTTAAAGAAAATACTGCTTGAGTGTTTACATTACGAGATTTTGTAATCGATCCACTTGCACTATCTCCCTCGGTAATAAATAAAGTACTATCTAGATTATTTGCTTTTTTAGTATCCCCTAAATGTACACGGCAGTCACGTAATTTTTTGTTGTGTAAATTAGATTTTTTTGCACGATCACGAGCTAGCTTTCTAATTCCAGACAGTTCTTTACGTTCTCTTTCTGCCTGTATAATTTTGCGCTGTAAAGCCTCTGCTACATCTGGATTCTTGTGTAAATAATTATCTAGATTTGTTTTAATGAAGTCGTTAATAAAGGTTCTTACCGTAGGTAAATCTCCTCCCATTTCTGTTGAGCCTAACTTAGTTTTAGTCTGTGATTCAAAAACGGGCTCCATTACCTTTATAGCAATGGCACTAACTATAGACTTGCGTATATCACTAGCATCATAACTCTTATTATAAAACTCTCTTATGGTTCTTACCACGCTTTCTCTAAATGCTGCCTGGTGTGTACCACCTTGCGTCGTATTCTGACCGTTTGCAAAGGAGTGGTATTCTTCACTATATTGAGTTCTACTATGTGTCATAGCGATCTCAATATCTTCAGACCTTAAATGTATGATAGGATATAATCTATCTGTCTCTGTTATAGTCTCTCCTAGTAGGTCTTTTAAACCATGTTCTGAGAAGAATTTCTCACCATTAAATATAATAGTAAGACCTGGATTTAAGTATACGTAGTATTTTAACATACGTACTACGTACTCTGGCCTGTATTTAAAGTTTTTAAATATGTCAGAATCTGGCACAAAAGTCATTTTTGTACCCTTGCGTCTTGTGGTTTCTTCTAGAAAATCTTTTCCAGTTAACTCACCTCTTTCAAATTCTGCACTAGCACTTTTACCTTCTCGAGAAGATTCTACTCTAAAATAAGAGGATAAAGCATTAACAGCTTTTGTACCTACACCATTTAAACCTACTGATTTTTTAAATGCTTTAGAATCATACTTACCACCAGTATTCATCTTTGAAACTACATCCACGACCTTACCTAGAGGTATACCACGACCGTAATCACGTACTATAACACGTTCTCCTTGTATGGATACTTCGATAGTTTTACCTGCACCCATGACATACTCATCTATAGAGTTATCTATAACTTCTTTAAGTAAGATATAAATACCATCATCTGCACTAGAGCCATCTCCCAGCTTCCCGATATACATTCCGGGACGCATTCTTATGTGTTCTTTCCAGTCGAGTGAGCGTATATTATCCTCGGTATATTGTGTTGTTCCGTCCATTAAAGTAAAATCTGTGGTATGTGGAAATATAAGAATTGTACTGCTTTAATTCCTAGTCTAAAAAGCTATTTTAATTAACATATTTTAAGTTATTACTGTGAATAAAAATAGTTAATCATTATAGCTAGGAATTTGAGGTGATTTAGAATCAACTTAATTGCTATTTCATCGATTTAAAAGATAGTCATTAACCCTTTTCATTTGAATTCAACAGTCGTCTAGACGACAACTTTAAAAATAAAAATAGTAAATTTTTATTCACAAAATTTGTTATGTTTTTGTGATAAAAAACTCTAAAAACCGTATTTTTAACGACATATGCGATCTCTTTGTGATATGTTGAATTATGTATTGCAAATTTGATCTAAAAACTCCTCTATAAGTAAGTTAGCTTTACATGTATATACAAATACCTTTTGATTTTTATTGTATCATTGTAGCGTTGTGGTAATTAATTCATCATTACTAAATAATTAAAATTCAAATATAATGACTACAAAAACAGCCCAAATATTAGGCTTTTTAGGTATTCTAGCCTCTATACTTGTAGGAGCTGGAGAATACCTACTTCATTACTCTCCACAAATTATGGGAGAATCTGAAAATTATAACTTTTTCTCTTACGTCCCTTTAAGTAATCTAAGTTTAGGACATACCCTAGCTATGATAGGTTTACCTTTTTATTTTGCTGGGTATTTTCATATTTATTACATGCTTAAAACTGGTAATAAATTACTCGCACAACTAGTACTTGCAACAGGTTTTATAGCATTTGCCATAGGTGGTGTATGGATAGGATCTAGAGCTTCTATTGGTAATATTGTACACCTACAAGACAGTATCAATCCTACAGATTATAAAAATCTCATAGATCATTATACGGCACACATGGAAGTACTGGTTCAGGTATTGAGAATAGTTATTGCTGTTCTTTCTATCCTCTTTATTATTGCCATACTTAAAGGAAGTACGCAATACAAAAAATGGATGGCCATCTTAAACCCTATTACCATATTAATTGCACTCGTTTTAATAGGCTTTGCTTTACCTAGTATAGGACAGCATATCATCCCTATTCTCATGAATGTTACTCATTTCATATTATTTACCATTTCACTTATTCAACTTTACAAAAACAATCGCCATGTTTAAAAAAATAGCTTTATCCCTACTCGCAATAATTGTTATTGCTTTAATTTTTATTTTCGGTAAGTTTTGGCTCGATGCCACAACCGACAAATATGATGTAGAGATTGCTGAAGATCAAATACCGCTATTTGAATCTGTTGCCATAGATTTTACTCACAAACACAATGGTGAGAAATCATTACCTCTAGCATCTTCGGCTCTTATAGATATCGACAATGATAATGTAGATGAGTTATTCTTCGGTGGTGGCATGTCTCAAGACGATGCTTTATTTGCTTACCGTGATGGACAATTTGTTGAAATAAGCGCAACTGTTAATCTACCTAAAAAAATAGATAGCACTACTACTCTAGCTGCAGTTAGTGCAGACTTTGACAACAATGGTTTTACCGATTTAATGATAAGCCGTGAAAACGGATTGGTAATTTTTTACAACACAAACGGTAAATTCACAGAGACTGTAATAGACACGCCTGTTAATGAAAAATCTACACCAGTAGGTATTACCGTAGGTGATATTAATAAAGATGGACTCTTAGACATTTTCTTGTCTACCTATTTACGCAAAGAATTAATGGAAGGTCAGACCATTTTTGAAGACTATACCTATGGTTCTACAAGTGAATTGCTACTTAATAATGGTGACAATACTTTTAAAAGTATCACTAAAGAAGCTGGACTAGATTATATACATAATACTTTTCAAGGTTCTTTGATTGATATCGATAATGATTCTTGGTTAGATATAATCGCTGTGCATGACACTGGAGAAGTAAGAACTTATAAAAACAATGGAGATCTTACTTATACCATGGTAGATAACCCTATCACAAATAGGTTTGCTTACCCTATGGGGCTTGCTATAGGAGATTATAATAATGATGGCCTTGTAGATTTCATGTTTTCTAACACAGGTAGTACCGCTCCTGTCTTTATAGTAAAAGGAGATATAAAAGATGCCTCTTTATTCACTGAGAAATGGATTTTATTTGAAAATCAAGGCGACTTTAAATTTAAAGACGTTGCCCAAGAAGCTTTAATAGCCGATTATGAATTTTCATGGGGTGCGGCATTTGCCGATATGAATAACGACGGTCTTCAAGACTTAATGGTTGCCGAAAACTACATAGATTTCCCTATGAGTAAAATCTTTAAATTAGATGGACGTCTTTTAATCCAGAAAGAAGATCATACGTTTGCTCCAGGTATTAAGAAAGGTGGTGCTACTAATCCTACATATGCTATCACTCCACTAGTTAGTGACTTTAATAAAGACGGACACTTAGATCTTATATGGGTTAACATTAATGATCAGGCCAAAGCCTTTATCAATAAAGGAAATAATAAAAACAATTATGTTCAAGTACACCTTGCAGATACCGGTAAAGAAATAGGAGCAAAAATCACCGTATATCTTAAGGATAGAAAATTAACAGACTGGCTCGTTACCGGAGAAGGACTCGTAAGTGATCAAACAGCGTTAGTTCATTTTGGTTTAAAAAACGACACTCAAATAGAAAAAATAACTATAGAATACATAGACGGTACTATAGATACTGTTAACAATCCTGCCATAAATACAGTGGTTAATGTTGCACTTCAAAAAGTACAAGATATAGAAGACACTGATTCAAACACAGACTTAGATTTAAACGAAAATACTTTATAACATGAATTTGATATCGATACTAACAGGTAGTAAAAAAGACGAAGTTCTAGAAGGATATTGCCCTAACTGTTGGGGTGATCAAGAATATGGTAACCTTGTAAGAAAAAAATTTAAAGACTCTCAAATAGATGTAAATAACCACAACGAGAGATATGCATTTATTCAAGAGTTTATGGTTACTCATCTTAATGGTATTAAATTAAAAAGCACCGTTAATGGATCTGAATGTCCAACTTGTGTGATTAATTCAAGTAAATGATATTCAAAACATTCTTATCATACCTTATCACTCTCCTGCTACTCATAGGATTATGGGGAGCAGGCGGACTGGTTTTAGAAGAGTTAAAAACGGGCAACGGCTGTCCTAAAATAGCCTTGATACCAGCTTGTATCATTATATTTTTCTGCTTTTTAATACCAGCCATATCTCACTTAACACGTAAGAAAACAGTATTTTACTACCTCTTCACAGCACTTGCTTTTGGTATAGCCGCAGTAGCATCATATCTACAATTTAACGATCTAGCACAATGCCCTAAAATGGCAAATCTTACTCCTATGTGCTATATTTCACTTCTTATTTTTTCTACTCTGATCATACTTAAATACGTAGAGCAAAAAGTATCATTGCAATATAAGTAGTTCCGCTTTCGCGAAAGCGAGATTACAACAACTCTAGTCTCTACAACAAACATTACATCACAAAGTCAATTCATCAATCAAACAAGATGAAACGATATCATACATCGATGAAATACACACGGATAAAGTTAAAATTTAAATTAATTATGGAGTAGAATATTATCTTCATTTTGAAAGTCAGAGTTTTAGACATCTTTATTAATATAAATTTAACAAACTGAAAACAAACATATTAACCTACTAAATCAGTAGGTTAATAAACAGCGCGCAGCTTCAATATCAAATTGATAATTAGTAAGCTTATTTCATACACTATTCATAGCATAATAGATGCTTTCATTGCATTATTATCAAAAGGTTCTACATTAGGCAACATATATACTAATTAAAACCCCCTATAATGAAAAAAAACTTTACTCAATTAGCACTTCTAATAGCAGTTCTTTTTACTGCGGTTAGTTTTGCTCAACAAAGAGAATGCTCGACTCATAACGACCTGGTTCTCGCTATGTCCCAAGACCCTGCACTAGCAAGAAGCGTAGCAAATGCAGAGCGGTTTACTCAACAAAAAGCAAACCAATTGCTCACTCAAAAATCTGTAAATGGTAGCGTGATCACTATCCCTGTAGTCGTTCATGTACTTTATGCAAATTCAACTCAAAACATTAGTGTTGCTCAAATACAGTCTCAGATAGATGTTCTTAATGAAGATTTTAGAAGAACAAATAGCGATGCAGATAATACCTGGTCACAAGCTGCAGATATGCAAATAGAATTCTGTCTAGCGCAAGTAGATCCTAATGGAAATGCAACAAATGGTATAACAAGAAAAGCTTCGTCGGTAACTTCATGGAATACTACTCAAAACAGAATGAAAAATTCGGCAACAGGTGGAGTTACACCATGGGACACCACACAATATCTTAACATGTGGACAGTATCTGCCTTAAATAGTAACGGTCAGGCAGGTATTCTAGGTTATGCTCAATTTCCTGGTGGCAACCGCGCAACAGACGGTGTGGTAATGGGTTATAATTACTTCGGTCGTACTGGTGCTGTATCTGCTCCTTTTGATGGTGGTAGAACGACTACTCATGAAGTAGGACACCTTTTTGGTTTGCGCCATATTTGGGGCGACGGTGGTTGTGGTGTTGATGACTTTGTAAGCGACACACCAGAATCTGACGCTTCTAAC
The DNA here is from genome assembly GCF_045063755.1 of Nonlabens sp. Asnod3-A02. NCBI lineage: Bacteria > Pseudomonadati > Bacteroidota > Flavobacteriia > Flavobacteriales > Flavobacteriaceae > Nonlabens > Nonlabens sp. Asnod3-A02. The sequence goes on along the minus strand of NZ_JBEFOC010000005.1, from coordinate 45,475 downwards.
GGTGGATGTAATACAGGACATGTTTCTTGTGGATCTGTAGATATGGTGCAAAATTACATGGATTATTCTAACGACTCTTGTATGAACTTATTCACGGTAGGACAAAAAGCACGTATGAGAGCTAATTTATTAAATGGTGGTTTTCATTCTGCTCTTGCATTATCAACTAAATGTACACCTCCATCTGGCGGTGGCGGTAATGATACAGGCTGTAACAGTACTATAGATAGTTTTCCATACTCTAACGGTTTTGAAAGCTCTCTAGGCGGCTGGACACAAGACACTGGCGACTCACTAGACTGGACTAGACAGTCTGGCGGGACACCTTCTAGCAGTACTGGTCCTAGCGCTGCAGACCAAGGTTCTTTCTATGTATTTGTAGAGGCATCTAACCCTAATTTTGACAAAACTGCTATTTTAAACTCTCCATGTTTAGATTTTGCTAGCGGTTCTACTCCTACCGCTACATTTAGATACCAGATGACTGGAGACGCAGTAGGTACTTTAAGATTACAAGCTAGAGCAAGTGGCTCTACATCATGGTCTACTGTATTTACAAAATCTGGTGATCAAGGTGCAGCCTGGTTAACAGCTAGTGCTGGTTTATCAGCAAATACAGCACAAGTAAGACTCGTAGTAGATACAGCAAGCTCATGGCAAGGTGATATTGCGGTAGATGCATTTGGTATTACAACAGCTACTTCTGGTGGCGGTGGTTCTACCGGTTGTGTAAATGGCGTTTCTTCCTTCCCTTATTCTGTAGGTTTTGAAAATACTCTTGGACAGTGGTCTCAGAATGGAAGTGATTCTCTAGACTGGTCGTTACGAACTGGAGGAACTCCATCTTCTAGCACAGGCCCTAGTGCCGCTGCACAAGGTTCTTATTATATATATGTTGAGGCATCTGACCCTAACTTCAGTAAGACAGCTTCTTTAGACTCTCCTTGTTTTGATCTTTCTAGTGAGAGTAATGCGACACTATCTTTTCAATACCAAATGACTGGTAATGCCGTAGGTACTTTAAAAGTAGAAGCTAGTACAGGTGGTTCATATGCCACTATATTCACTCAGTCTGGTGATCAAGGTGCGGCATGGAAAACGGCAAGTGTTAGTCTAGCAGCTTATGCCGGTGATGATTTACAGTTAAGATTAACAGTAAACACGAGTACTTCATGGCAAGGTGATATCGCTGTAGATGATCTTAAAATAACTAATGGTGCTGCGTCTACTGATAAGTGTGATGGCGTACCAGCTTACAACAGTGCAAACAGCTACTCTGTAGGAGATCAAGTAGTATATCAAAATGTTCTTTTTGAGAGAGAAGTTTCTTCGTGGGTAAATTTAGGAGAATGTGGTACAGCAAGAACTGCGGTAACGGCAAGCAAAGTCGCTATACCAGGCAATGAGATTAACATCTATCCTAACCCTGTAAGCGGTTCTCAATTATTCACTACAGCGACTGGTGAAAAAGTAACTTATACGATTTATAACTTAACTGGTCAACGAGTTGCTGCTGGCTTGGTAAATGAAAAGTCTATCGATGTGGCTGCTCTTCAATCAAATGTTTACCTTATTCAAATCAATGACGGTGAGCAAATAGTAACTAAAAAGTTTATCAAGAAGTAATTCTAATTATCTTTTAAATTCAGAAAGCCTGTCAATTGATTTTGACAGGCTTTTTTTTACTCTTTTCTAAAGAGATATGTATGATTATCTCGCTTTCGCGAAAGCGGAATTATTAAAAATCTATGCGATCACTACGGTCTTGATATTCACAAACTCTCTGATACCGTAATGAGACAACTCTCTACCGAAACCTGAAATACCTGTCCCACCAAAAGGCAATGCTGGATGACTCGCTACTTTATGATTTATAAAAACAGCGCCATCCTTAATTTGTGTAGCTAGGCTTTCCATTTTTTTCAAATCTTGAGAAAAAAGACTTGCTCCTAGACCAAATTTTGAATTGTTCACCATTTTAATAGCTTCTGCCTCTGTTTTAAAGGTACTTACCGCCATAAGTGGGCCGAAGGTTTCATCTTTAAAAACGGGCATATCACTAGTCACATCTGTTAAGATGGTAGGTGCAAAATAAGCCTTGTCTCTAGAGCCACCATAATGCAATTCTGCACCTTTATCTATAGAGGCATTCATTAATTCTTCTAGCTCTTCAGCCAGATCTTCTCTAGCCATTACTCCTATATAAGTGTCCTCATCTTTAGGATCTCCTGATGTCAGTTCCTTTACTTTGTTAGTGAATTTTTCTAGAAACTCGTCAGCAATATTTTCTTGTAGTAACAGGCGTTTACCGGCTATGCAACTTTGCCCTGTGTTTTGAAATCTAGCTTCTACACAAGTTTGTACTGTCTTATCAATATCTGCATCATTAAAAACGACTAGTGCATTATTACCACCTAATTCAAGGACTGCTTTTTTAATGTTTTTTGCTGCAGTAGATGCCACTGCTGCTCCAGCAGGTTTTGAACCTGTAAGAGTAACCGCTTTTATAATTTTACTTTCTATGATCGCTTCTACCTCATCACTATTAATAACAAAGTTTTGAAAACAACCTTCAGGAAAACCAGCTTCTAGAAATATATCTTCTATTAACTCTGCACAACCCATAACGCTACTAGCGTGTTTTAAAACACCCACGTTACCAGCCATTAGTGCAGGCACAATAAAACGGAATACCTGCCAGAATGGATAATTCCACGGCATTACAGCTAGTACAACACCTATAGGCTCAAAAGTTACATATGATTTAAAATGCTCAGTTTCTACGTGTTCTTTAGCTAGGTAACCTTCTGCTTTTTCTGCATAGAAATCACATAACCAGGCACATTTTTCTAACTCAGCTCGAGATTGTGCAATAGGCTTACCCATCTCGTCAGTCATTAGAGCAGCATAGCTGTCTGTATTTTTTCTAAGCAACTCTCCTACTTTACGTATGTGCTCAGCACGATGTTCAAAACTCGTATTTTTCCAGTCTTCAAAAGCTAACTGAGCTATATCTAACTTTGCTTTTATCTCTTTTTTGCTAAGTTCTTGATATTCTTTAAGTTCTTTACCTGTATATGGATTTATGGTTGTTATCATTTTTTTATTTTAAAAATACAAATAGAAACGGTTTGGAAACTAAATGTTTAGAAGGGTTTAACTATAGATTTTAAATAAATTAACAGCTGAATAGTCAACAGTTAATTAATGTTTTTTTTCTGTTTAATTCTGAATTCTGACCATGAAACCTAAACGGTTCTCTTTCAGATAAAAATAACCATCAAAAAAATAAAAGCTTTTAAAACCTTAGTCCAAAGCTTTCTCCTTTTGTAAAGGGGTAAATTTAATTTGCTTGCGAATTAAATAAGGGGTTTGCGGTGATGGAAATTATAAAGAATACCAATTTTATCATCGATTCAAAAATCGCATCAAACCCTTTTGGTTTTCAGCAAAGCAGAATAACCTGTTTTCCCTTCAGACGAAGGGAAAACAGGTTATTCTGATAAGTTAAAAGGTATAGAGGTAATATTAATTGTTTTTCATCCACTCCACTACATTAGTCTCTATGCGAGTCATAATGTCTGTTGTGTTTGCTTTTTCAAAACTCTGTCCTGTTATGTTCTCGTAAAGTTCAATATAACGTTCACTTACAGATTCTATATATTCATCGCTCATCTCTGGAACTGTCTGACCTTCTAGTCCTTGAAAGTTGTTAGAAATTAACCACTGACGCACAAATTCTTTACTCAATTGCTTTTGAGCTTCTCCTTTTTCCTGACGTTCTTGATAACCGTCTGCATAGAAATATCTAGAAGAATCTGGTGTGTGAATCTCGTCTATCAAGACTATTTTACCATCTTTAGTTTTACCAAATTCATATTTAGTATCTACAAGAATTAAACCTCTTTGTGCCGCTAGTTCTGTACCGCGTTCAAATAAAGCCTTAGTATATTGTTCTAGCACTTCATAATCTGCTTGAGAGACTATGTTCTTAGAAATGATATCTTCTCTAGAAATATCTTCGTCATGGTCACCCATCTCTGCCTTAGTAGCTGGTGTGATGATAGGTGTAGGAAATTTATCGTTTTCCTTCATTCCTTCTGGCATAGCAACGCCACAAAGCATTCTTTTACCTGCTTTATATTCTCTAGCTGCATGACCAGACATATAACCACGTATCACCATTTCTACTTTAAATGGCTCACAAAGATGTCCTATAGCTACATTAGGATCTGGAGTAGCAATTAACCAGTTAGGGACTATATCTACCGTAGCTGCCATCATTTGAGTAGCAATTTGATTTAAGATTTGTCCTTTAAAAGGTATTCCCTTAGGCATTACTACATCAAATGCGCTCAATCTATCACTCGCTATCATTACTAACAACTCGTCATTAATATTATAAACTTCTCTTACTTTTCCTTTATAAACACTTTTCTGGTTAGGAAAGTTGAAATTAGTATCGGTAATGGTTGCAGCTGTTTTGGTTGCCATGATTAGATATTTTGTCTTAGGCAAATTTCTACAATTAGTTTGATTTTAGCGTACGTATCTCTATTTTTTTAATCAAGTTATCTACTAGATATGAGCAATGGGGTTTTTTAAACTCTTTCACTTTTTTAGAGATGGAGGTGGCGGGCAAATTTCATAAAGGTATTTTTCTGGTATATTCTTTAGAAATTCACTTTGGTAGAATCCAAACATTCTTTTCCACCACATATTTAAGGGCTCTTTTTCTGTAAACATGTAAGAATTTTTAAGTTCAACATGATCTCCTGATATGTCATAAGAAACTATTGCTACATAATAATAAGTTTCTTTCTTTGTATCATATGCAAAGTGATTATAAGAATATAAAGTACCTTCTGCATTAGGCATAATCACACTACCGTGTATTAAATCTTTGGATCCTAAATTCTTCTTGTATTCTTGTAGTTTTGCATAGGTCCAAGTGCCTGTAGGTGGATTTGCATTTCTTAAAGATTCAATTTTCCCTTCTTTGATAGAGCGTGTAAATAACTCACCTCGCTCATAAACTAGGTCTAGTTTTTTATCATACATTTCTTGAGCAAATAACGGCAAGTAGATTAAGTTGATAAGTAAAAGAGTAATGTATTTCATAAGTTTAATTTACTTAATTGATTTCAAAGTATACTTATCGTAAGCTATAATATCAAACACTTTAGATTGTCCAGTATTCAACCACCTCTTATAAACTAACTCTCCATCCATAAATATGTAAAGTTCGTTGTCTTTTATTATTTTTTTGAAAATCATTATTTGCTTTTATTTATATCCAAGTTCATAAACTAATGATATTTGTTGAATTTTAGTAATAATCTATACTTTCAAGGTAAATATGCTCAAAATTAAATAATGTCATTCCACTTTTTGTAGTCACTTTCTTTGAGTAGTTAAATATAAAACTGTACTTTATTGATACCGTTTTATTATTATATGATGCCGAATTAATTTCAGGCAATAATTTAAGAACCCTATTCAACTCATTCTTTATCAAAACATTACATTCTTGAGTATTTATGGCAGAGATATTACCATCCTTGTTCAAAACAAATTCAACTATTATGCTTTTTGTTTCATTTGGTAATTTATCAATAATAGATTGATCAAAATTATTAATTAAATATTGATTAAAATCATGTTTAAAACATTCTTCTCGAATTTTATCACAAATAGAATCTTTAAATGATGGATGAAATTGAAGTCTGTTTTTTACGATTGAATCTTGAATTTCTTTTTGCTTATCATTAAAATATTTATAGGACCTTATTTTTTGATCCATTTGTCTAATCTTAATCTCTGTAGAGTCATGCTTAATAAGTTCATAGAATACCGTATCATTTACTACACTTATCCATTTTAAAAATGTTTTTAAAGTATCTTTTTTAGTATTTAGAACTTTTACGGAATCAACAATTGTGTACAAATGAATATTATCACTATTAAGAGAAAAGTGCTCAAAAAAACCTATCATATCTTTTTTAGTAGCTATTCCACTTGTAGAATCTTGACACCCTATCCACTCTCCTTCTTCAAGTAATTCATTCCGTTCTATTTCAAAATATTTAATTTCATCTTTTTTACAAGAGCTAAATAGAATGAAAATAACCCCTATAAGTATGAGGGCGTAACTACGTTTCAACATATTTTTATTCAATATTTTAAAATCCTGTATCCTAGAATAAAATATATTTAGATCCAAGCCAGGTGTTAGAATTTAAAAATTATTATCACATTCTTAGAAGCTATTAACTAAACCAAGAACAAAATACTTATCTCACTTTCGCGAAAGCGGAACTATTATTCTATTAATTACTATTCTCAATATTCTTGTAGGCAGAAACGACTTTTCTAACAAGTCTGTGACGTACTACATCGCTGTCTTCTAGGTACATCATACCGATACCGCTTATATCTTTGAGAACAAGAAGTGCTTCTTTAAGTCCTGAAGTTACACGTCTAGGTAAGTCTATCTGTCCTGGATCGCCGGTAATGAAGAATTTTGCGTCCTTACCCATACGAGTTAAAAACATTTTCATTTGGGCATGAGTGGTATTTTGAGATTCGTCTAGAATCACATAGGCATTATCTAGCGTTCTACCTCTCATGAAAGCAAGAGGTGCAATTTGAATCGTCCCTTTTTCTATATAAGTAGCAAGTCGCTCTGCAGGAATCATGTCTCGCAATGCGTCATAAATAGGTTGCATGTATGGATCTAGTTTTTCTTTAAGATCTCCAGGTAAAAACCCTAAATTCTCTCCTGCTTCTACTGCTGGACGTGTGATAACGATACGTTTAACACGTTTTTCTTTGAGTGCTTTTACTGCCAGTGCCACTCCTATATAGGTTTTACCGGTTCCTGCTGGACCTACGGCAAAGACCATATCGTTTTTCTTTGCAAGTGCTACTAGCCTGCGCTGGTTAGGTGTTTTGGGACGTATCAACATACCAGAATTACCATGTACTAAGATGTCGTCATGGTTCTTACTTAGGTCTGCATCATTGCTATCAGTAGTAAGAAGACGCTCGATGACATTCTCGTCCATTTTATTATACTTTGCAAAATGCGCAAGAAGCATCTGTATGCGTTTATCAAATTCTTCTAACTGTTCCTCATCTCCAAAAACCTTCATAGTACTACCACGAGCGACTATTTTAAGTTTTGGAAAATGAGATTTTAAGAAAGCAAGGTTTTTATTTTTAACTCCAAAAAATTCTCCTGGATTAGATTCTGACAGGTCAATGATAAGTTCGTTCAAAAGCAGTAAATTATATAAGTAATTACGTGTTTAATTTTATAATTTTGTTTATCGATGATAAACAGCTTGAAAGTAGTAAAAAATCGATCGTTAAATAGGTATCTCGCCTATTTTTTAACCATAATTTAATTAACAACATTTATATTCTTTATGCCTATAATAACCCTTACGACCGATTTTGGCTGGAAAGACCCTTATGTGGGTGCGGTAAAAGGTGCTATTTATAAAGAGATAGAAAACGTGAACATAGTAGACATTTCTCATGAAGTGTCGCCTTTTAATATTGCTGAGGCTGCATACATTATAAAAAATGCTTACCATTCTTTTCCTGATGGTACGATACATATTATAGGTGTTGATGCAGAGCATACGGTAGAAAATATACACATAGCCGTTTTACTTAACGGCCATTATTTTATATGTGCAGATAACGGTGTGCTGGCATTAATCATGAATAAGCTACATCCTGAAAAACTAGTAGAGATTAATATTCATGATCGCATCTCTTCTAATTTTACGACGTTAAACGCTTTTGTAAGTACTGCGTGTCACATAGCTCGTGGCGGTACTCTTGAGGTTATAGGTAAACCTATTTCTAGAATTAGAGCACTATCTGGTGTTACTCCTAAAATCTCTGATAATAAAAACGTGATCCATGGTCAGGTTATTTATATTGATAATTATGGAAACTCTGTTTCTAATATTACCGAAGATATTTTTAATGAGGTAGGAAAAGGTCGCAAATTTGAGATATCTGCTCGTAATGAGCGTTTTAATAAGATCTTTAAAAAGTATAGTGATATCGTTAACTTTGACGATGAACAGAAGAAACGAGATGTAGATGGTAAAGGTCTCGTTATTTTTAACAGTGCTGGTTATTTAGAACTGGCTACATATAAATCAAATCCGCTTACGGTGGGCAGTGCTAGTACCTTATTCGGTCTACAAATTAATGCTCCTGTGATTATAACTTTTATAGAAGAATGATAGTACGTATAGTAAACATGCATTTTAAAGAAACCTCTGTAGGTAAGTTTCAAAATATGTTCGACGCATATAAAGAACAAATAAGAAATCAGCCTGGTTGTAGTTTTCTAGAATTATATCAAGATAAGGATGATGCACAGCGCTTTTACACCTATAGTTATTGGGAAAATGAAGAGGCTTTAAATAAATATAGAAAAAGTACGTTATTTGAAGAAGTATGGCCACAGACTAAAGCCATGTTTGATGAAAAACCGCAAGCCAACTCTGTGGTGAAAATTCACAGCCTTTTATGAAAGCTATTTTCCTCAAAGAACTCACAGGATTTTTCTCTAGTCTGACTGGTTATCTGGTTATAGCTATATTTTTATTGATAACTAGTCTCTTTGTATTCGTCTTTAAAGGCGAGTATAACGTGCTAGATTATGGATTTGCAGACCTTGCTCCTTTCTTTCTAATTATTCCCTGGCTATTCATGTTTTTAATTCCTGCCATTACTATGCGCAGTTTTACTATAGAACGCAATCTAGGAACTTTAGAAATGCTTACCACCAGACCTATTTCTACTAGAGGTCTTATAGGTGGTAAATATCTAGCTGCTTTAGTTTTAATTATTATCGCATTGATTCCTACCCTAATTTACGTGTTAAGCGTTGGACAATTAGGAGAAATTACTAATAATCTAGATTATGGTAGTACATTAGGTAGTTACCTAGGTGCTGTATTGTTAGCGACTAGTTACACGGCTATAGGTATCTTTAGCTCTACCGTTACATCTAACCAGATCGTGGCATTTTTACTCGCTGCGGTACTTTGTTTTATTCTTTATTTTGGTTTTGATGGTCTGTCTAGTTATTTATCTGACAGTGATTTTCTGGCCTCTCTAGGTCTTAAATATCACTATGAGAGTATGGCCAGAGGTGTTATCGATACTCGAGACGTGATTTACTTTGTTAGTGTTGCTGTTTTGTTTTTCGCTTTAAGCGAAATTTCACTAAAATCAATCTTCTCAAAACGTTAATCATGAAAAAAACCTACACCAGCTTTGTCGTGATCTTAATAGCGTTAATCGTTGTGAACGTAGCATCACGATCTATTTATAAACGTTTTGACCTAACTAAAGACAGTCGTTATACAGTAAGTAAAGAGACTGAAAAAATTCTAGAACAAGCTTATAAACCTATAATAATAGACGTATTTCTAGATGGTGAACTTCCTGGAGAATTCCGCAAACTGAAATTAGAGACTGGACAGTTTCTAGAAGAAATGGCGGCGATACATCCTAATCTTAAATATGATTTTATAAATCCTATTGAAAACACATCGCAACAAGAGGCAGATCAAATTACAGCACAACTCGCAAAAAGCGGTGTGAAAGGTGCTGTTGCGACCATACAAGAAGGTGGTAAAAGCACTAATGTGACTGTATTTCCATATGCACTGGTTTTATATGATGGAAAAACAACTGCCGTACCGCTATTAAAAACTGTGGCTCGTGCCAGTACGGAAGAACGTGTTAATTCTAGCATACAGCAACTAGAATATCAATTTGCCGATGGTTTACGCAAAGCGTCACAAGAAAAAACAAAAACAGTTGCGTTTTTAAGAGACAGTGGTACGTTATCCGATTTAAAAATTCGCGATTTTATACAAGGTGTGCAGGAGTATTATCGTGCAGCGCCTTTTGGGATAGAGTTTGTAACCACTAGTGACTCTATACAGCCACAGCAGGTTCTAGAGTCTTTAAACAAGTTTGATCTGGTCGTAGATCCTAAACCCACTGTAGCTTTTAGTGAGACTAAAAAATATATTCTAGATCAGTATTTAATGCAAGGCGGTAAATTACTTCTCGCGGTAGACCCTATTGTAATGGAAAATGATAGTCTCTCTAATGAAGAAGCTAAAGCTTATCCATTACCTAGAAAATTAAATCTAGACGATATGCTCTTTAAATACGGACTGCGTCTTAATAATGGTCTGGTAAAAGATATGAATCACGGTCCTATTGCTCTAGCTTCTGGCCAAGGTCGCAATATACAATATGAAGCTTATGCATGGCCGTACTACCCTATTTCTAAATCTTCTCAAGACACCAGTGCAACTGCACAATTTATTACCAAGAATCTAGAAGACGTAAAATTTGAATACACAGGAACAATAGATACTTTAAAAAACGGAATTAAAAAGACTATTCTATTAAGCACGTCTGACCGTACACAAGTTATGACTTTACCTGCTGTAGTTTCTTTAAATGAAATAGGACAAGAAATAAACCCAGAAACCTATAATAGATCTAACCTACCACTAGCCGTTCTTGCCGAAGGTTCTTTTACCAGTGCTTATAAAAACCGTGTAAAACCTATCAATTTAAAAGGCAATCTAGATCAAGGAAAAGATGCAGCCATAGTTCTTATAGCCGATGGTGATATTATGAAAAACCAAGTAGATCGTGGACAAGCACAAGAACTAGGTTATGACATGAGAACAGGACAGCTGTATGGTAATAAAGAGTTCTTAATGAATACTATCAACTATTTACTAGATGATACCGGTTTAATCAAATTGCGCAACAAGAACATAAACGTACCATTTTTAAATACTGAAAAAGTAATAGATGAAAAGTTTAAATGGCAGTTCATAAACGTTGTAATGCCTTTATTGCTTGTTGCAGGTTTTGGTTTTGTATTTATGTGGTTGAGGAAGAGGAAGTATGCGTAGTCATCAAGTCTTTTACCAAAGTACTCTTAGGTGAATCACATGAAGTTTACATATTCAGATAAAACAGTTATCGTTACATCCACCTCTAGATATAGTCAAGAAAGTTTTGACATACAGATAGATGATATTATTGCGATAGCAATATTGAATCGTATGGTAGGTGATGATGACTCTGACTATATAATTATTCTCACAAATACATTTGAGCAATTTTATATTCACCTCATCCAAGAGATGAAAAGATTTGAAGATTTAAAAGTGTTTTTAAAGAATGGATTTTCAATAGACTGTCAAGATATCGATAACATAGCTTACGATAGTAATTCTATATTGTTTCCTAAAAACTTAAAAGACGCTCCTTTATATCAGAAGAATATAAAAAGTTGGATCAAAAGAGGTCTTGACATCAATCATCCTGCCTCAGGAGTTTTACATGAGAATATTTTGGGATATTTTTCAAAATTTAGAACTGATTGAATATAATTAAACACATATTTTAGACTAGCCAAAGGAATTGTATTTTTACTCTATCTTTATTATTATAAATGTATTGAAATGATGATAATGAAAAAAATTATAAAATATTTCAAATACCTTTTCCTAACAATAGTAACTATCTTATTGATCTTTGTTCTATCAATAGGTCTCACTAATCACGAATTGAAAGGTACTTGGATCGGTGAATATGAAGTGCATCCTGACATGGATTTGTATTTACCACATGAACGTGTGATGACTCTAGGCTACTTTTCATGTGTAGAAGAGGTACCTAAATACTATGGTACTTCAAGTATAGATAATCCTGATATCATTACTTCAGAAAGAATAGGGTTCGTTCTCAACATGTTTGATGTCATCAAATCCAATAATTTTAATAAGTATGAAGTAATTAGTATAAACAAAGATTCTCTTCAGGTTAAAAGCACCGATTTTAATAAGACCAAATACCAGACTTTTCGTAGAATTAATGACTCTTTGAAAAACAATCAGAAAATTAATCTAGCTGGTAAAAGGTTTTTACTTAGTGATTCTAAAGGCACTGACACCATCCATTTTAAAAAAGATGGAAGGTATGAATACACTACAGATAATAATAAGTTTCAAATTTGGGATTTGGCTCAACACAATGGGTTTCAAATACTTTTTTTAGTAGATATTCCGCCATTTGTAATAACACATAAAGAAGGTAACGTAATTGAATTAAAAAGAATTCAATATCCTAGTTTAAATTTTAAAATGACAGAAATAGTAGAATAAGAAATGAAATATGCTTTTTAGATATTTAAATATGCTTCTGCTAAACACAAAAAAAAGCTCCTTTTTCAAAATGAAAAAGGAGCTTTTTTTTACTAACCAGTGAGCAAAGCGAGCGAGAAAAACCTCATCCCACATGCCTCATACGCAAAGCGCATGCGATGCGCCGCTTCTACACGTTAAACAAGAAGTGCATGATATCACCATCTTGTACGATATATTCTTTACCTTCTACTTTTAACTTTCCAGCTTCTTTTACTTTTGCTTCAGAACCGAATTCTGCATAAGTATCGTACTTAATCACCTCAGCACGTATAAATCCTTTTTCAAAGTCTGTATGGATCACACCAGCAGCTTGTGGCGCTGTAGAACCTATATTGACTGTCCATGCTCTTACTTCTTTAACACCAGCAGTAAAGTATGTTTGTTGATTCAATAACTGATAAGCACTACGTATTAATTTTGCGCTACCTGGCTCTTCTAGCCCCATGTCTGCAAGAAATTCTTTACGCTCTTCATAGTCTTCTAATTCTGTAATATCAGCTTCTGTTCCTACCGCTAGTACAAGAACCTCAGCATTTTCATCTTTTACAGCTTCTCTTACTAGATCTACATATTTATTTCCTGATACTGCAGACTCGTCATCTACGTTACAAAGGTACATTACAGGCTTATCTGTAATTAATTGAAGTGGTTTTACAAACTCTTCTTTTACCTCATCACTTAATTCTACCGCACGTACAGAAATACCTGCTTCTAGAGCATCCTTAAGTTTTAATAGAGTCTCTTCTTCCTTTATGGCTTCTTTATTACCAGTTCTAGCAGCTCTTTTTACTTTTTCCAGCTTTTTATCTACAGCTTCTAGATCTTTTAATTGCAGTTCTATATCGATAGTTTCTTTATCACGTATAGGATCTACATTACCATCTACGTGTACGATGTTATCGTTATCAAAACAACGCAATACATGAATAATAGCGTCTGTCTCACGTATATTACCTAGAAATTGGTTCCCTAGTCCTTCTCCTTTACTTGCTCCTTTTACAAGACCTGCAATATCTACTATCTCTACAGTAGCAGGTATCACGCGTTCTGGATTAACCAGTTCTTCTAATTTTTTAAGACGAGGATCTGGTACATTTACCACTCCTACGTTGGGTTCTATAGTACAAAAAGGAAAGTTTGCACTTTGCGCTTTTGCATTTGATAAACAGTTAAAAAGAGTTGATTTACCTACATTAGGTAGTCCTACGATTCCAGCTTTCATGTGTAATGTTATTTGTTATTGTTCCGCTTTCGCGAAAGCGTGCAAATATAACTCTTTGCGATTCATTTTTATATGATAAAATGAAGGAGCTGGACATAAAAAAATCTGCATCGAGATGATGCAGATTTTTATAATTATGTACCAGTACTATTTACTCGTTTTCTAAATCTAAATCTGAGGTATCTATACCGTTAGATTCTAGTATTGCTTTTACCGCGTCTTCATTTACATCTCCATTATGATCTGTATCGATTCCCATACCGCCTAGAATACTTTTCATACCTGCAGGGTTAATGTCTGCTTTTTCTAATTCTTTCATCATCTTCATTACACTAGAAAGATTCATTTTATCACCTAGAATACGAGCAACGCCCATACCCATTTGGTCTGATGTACCAAAAATGATAATTTCATCGATAGAATCTTTATCTCCTTCATAAAGAGACTTCACTTTCATTCCATTACTATTATATGTCATCAATAATTTGTAATCTTCATTATCAAGAATATCGCTCAACTGCTTGCTTTCTTTTTCAAATGTCGCCGTGTTCTCGTCTGTTTTAGGGTACATTAAAACATTTACTTTTTTAATGGATCTAAATGCTTTTTGAGAATCTGGTGATAGTTGATTATCATCGATTCCTAGAATAGTTTTAGGTATAGAAGTACTGATAAATCCTTCTTTATCACCACTGTCTACTATATAACTTTGTAATGTTGGGTCTGCATCGCATGAAGTAAGTGCAGCCATAATAGCGATACTTAAAAAAACGACTTTTAAAATGATCTTGTTCATAGTTAGTGTTTAATGGGGTTAGTTATAGGTTTTTAAAAGACGCTACTATTCTTTGGTAGCGTCTTCTATTTGTTTCTGTCCAGGTACGTTGATCATTTTTGTGATCTTAGAGATTTGTGCTAGATCGATGTCTCCTGTAATTTTCATTACTAGAGCCTCTGGATTACCTGCATTCATAGTCTCGTCTATTACCATTACAAGTACTTTTACCTTCTTAGAGTTAGAGCCTTTCTTAACGTGAAAAGAGAACAGTTGATCATCTTCTTTAACGCTCATTAATTTTACAAGTCCATTGCTAGAAATATAAGAATTTGCCATTGCTATCATTTTTGTAGCACTGTCTGCATTAGAAGTAGAATAGAAACGTGCATCTTTAAGACTGTCTAGAAGACCTTTACCGGCTTTTATACCGTCATCTTCTATGTCCATGTCTATTTCGGCAAGGAGTTCAAAGGCGTCTTTAGTAACTACTGTTTCAGATATATTTTTAAGATTACCCATTTTTTCAAAGGCATCTTGAGCAAATAATGGTGTTGCCATTACTGCTAGTACTAGGGTTAAGATTATTTTTTTCATGTTGACTTTTATTAAATTGTGATTGAGATTTCTATTATTATTATTTAAGATTAAAAACTGAAGCAGTTTTATTATCTAGTGTATTTATAGGTGCCATATTATTGCGGCCTTTATTGAATTTTGCACTTACTAGTTCTAACATGTTTAATGCTGCTTCTCTAGCTTCTTCTGGTGTTTCATAAGTTCCTAAGTCAGGTTGCGGTTGTGATTGGTTGTTATAATAGCCTGCTCCTACTGTCATGAGTAAAGCAAATCCAGCAGCTATAGCAAGTCCTTTCCATGTCTTTTTCTGGAATTTATTATCTTGAGATTGTTTTTGTTTCACTTTTGCAAAAGCATCAAAATCTCCTTCTTCCATTACTTGTTCTAACTCAAAAGTGTTGAACACGCTGCGGTACACTTCATGCTCTGGAGATACGTTCTCAGAACTGAAATAGGTTCTAAGTTTTTGCTCTTCTACCAGTGTAGTGTCACCGTTCCAGTATTTTTCTAATAAATCGTTCATGCGATTTCTGTTTTGTATTGTTCTTCTATTCTTTCCTTAAGCATTTTTCTTGCTCTGCTCAGCCCTACTCTTACTGCTGTAGCCTTCATGTCCATAATTTTTTCTATCGCTTCAAAGTCATATCGCTGTATATCTCTTAACTGGATAATCATTTTATACTGTTCTGGTAGTTCATTAATCACTTTCTGTACCAGTTTTACTTTGCCTATTCTTTCTAGTTCTTCTTCTACGTTGCGTTCTTCATTATCATAGTTAGTATGTACTATTTTTAAATGACTAGCTTGTTTACTTTTTAATCGGTCTAGAGAATAATTCTTTACCATTTGCATGGCATAGGCTTCTTTATTCTTAACCTCTTCTAGTTTAAAACGCTTTTCCCAGAGTCGCACCATGACTTCTTGCACCGCGTCTGCCGCCTCCTCGTGTGAGGTTAGTAGTCGCTTAGAAAGAAAGTACATTTTTTGCTGTACGTCCCTAAAGGTATTTACAAATGTTTTCTGGTTCATTAGGTTGGTTATACTCTCATGACGAGACTGCTTTTTAATTGTTACAAGGTTATAGTATTTTTTTTTTCTGTTTCATATAAAATACAAAACCTTATTATCTGTTCTAATAATATAAGCTATCATTATATTGACACTATTTTGTGACGCCTTTTCCCTATTTTTGATTCAAATAAAGCATAGAACATGAAGAAGTCTATTAAATACACATTACTCGCTCTAGTGGCATTCACTACTTTATCCAGTTGTTTCAAAGATAATGATGACGTGTTTGCAGGTAAAAGTGAGGTCAATAATTTTATATATAGAGGTATGAATGCTTTTTACCTTTATAAAGCAGACGTTGATGTTCTTGCTGATGATCGCTTTGCAAACCAAGGAGAATTAGAAGCTTTTCACGATCAGTTTGATTCTCCTGAAACGTTTTTTGAATCTCTAGTTTTTGATAGACCTAGAACAGATCGTTTTAGTGTCATCTTTAGTGACTACGTTGCTCTAGAAAATATCTTATCTGGTAACACGCTTAACAACGGTATGGAATTTGGCCTGGTGGGAGAAACAGGTAGCGCCACAGATGTATATGGTTATGTAAGATATGTACACCCTAATACCAGTGCTGCAACAGAAAACGTACAGCGTGGTATGATTTTTAACTCCATTAACGGTATACGTTTAAGCAGAACTAACGTAGCTACCTTATTAGCTCAAAACACTTATACCATAGGTCTTGCTACTTTAAGCGCTGGAGTAACTACTTCTAATGGTAATGAGATTACTTTAACCAAAGCCGTTATTCAAGAAAACCCTATTCTAGTAAGTCAGGTTATCGATCAAGGAACTCAAAAAATAGGTTATTTAATGTACAACAGTTTCTTGTCTCAATTTGATGAAGAGCTTAATGGTGTTTTTGCAGACTTCAGAGCGCAAGGTGTTACTCATCTAGTTCTTGATTTAAGATATAATGGTGGTGGGTCTGTAAACAGTGCTATTATTCTAGGTAGTTTAATATCTGGTAATCCAGTAACTGACGTATATTCTACCGAAGAATGGAATCCAGATGTACAAGCACAATTACAAGCTAGTAATCCTGACCAATTGATCAATCTATTTAGAAATCAAACTGGTGCTGGCTCTACACTTAACACATTAAACTTAAGTCAGGTTCATATTATTACTACCGGTAACAGTGCTAGTGCAAGTGAACTAGTCATAAACTCCTTAGATCCTTATATCAACGTGGTTCAAGTAGGAGATGATACGGCTGGTAAATTTCAAGCAAGTACTACTTTATACGATAGTGCAAACTTTGCAAGGTCTGGTGCAAACCCTGCTCACAGATATGCCATGCAACCGTTAATTCTTAAAAGCTTAAACTCAGTAGGAAACACAGATTATTTTGACGGTCTAGCGCCAGACATCGCTCAAGGAGAAGATTTTGAAAACTTAGGAATCTTAGGAGATATCAATGAACCACTTCTAGCACGTTGTCTAGATGACATTATGTTAAACGGTCGTGCTTCTAGACAGTCCTTCCCTACTACTACTTATGAAGAGATTATGGGTAGTAATGAGTTGAAACCTTTTGGTAACGAGATGTGGAAAGAAATTTCAAATAATTAATGAACCTCAATCAAATCACGGTACCTGTTTTAGACATTCCTAAATCCATTGCGTTTTATGAATCACTAGGTTTAAACTTGATAGTTCATACCCATGACTCCTACGCTAGGTTAGAACTACCTCATGGAGATGCTACACTTAGTCTTTCTCAGGTAAATCAAGTGCCGCAAGGCGATGGTATTAAAATCTTTTTTGAATGTGATGACCTAGATAAAAAGGTTACCTATTTAAAAACACAAGGAGTGGTGTTTAAAAATGATCCCATAGATCAGTCCTGGTTATGGAGAGAGGCGCACTTATACGACCCAGATGGCAATCATTTGGTATTGTATCGCGCAGGTGAGAATAGAAAAAATCCGCCGTGGAGGAAATAATAAATTATCTTTTTTTCATAAATTTACGAACCAACCAATCGTATTATGACCAAAGAAAACGTAGCCATTTTTTTAAGAGAAAAGGAAAGACGACATACCCTATTAACTCAAAGAAAACAACAATTAGAACAACTAGACCGATCACTTTCTTCTTCAAAATTTAGTAGGTCTTTTAGATCATTTTATTATTTAGTAAAACGTATATTTTTAATTCTCGTTGCTCTTTTTCTTTTAATAGCAGGTCTATTTCTAATTTTCAATTCTGACATAGTATTTAATGATCCTGAATTTAAACAGGTTTTTTTAGAAGGCTACAAGGATCAATATAAACAAGATGTGCTTGAAAAAATAAAAGATGGATTCTTTGGAGCTGCAATGAATAGCCAAAAACTGAATCTTCAAAATTTTGTAGCAGAAATAGATAAATCAATTGAAAAACAAGCCATTGATGATACAAAATATTTTGTGCAGTTTTTTGGAATTTGTTTTATTTTAGTTGCTTTCAGCTTTCTATATATTTCACGACTGACTAGAAAATTAAAAAAACGAAATAAATTAATAAGCACCGCAGACACACTAACTCAAGATATCATTAGATCATATACTCAAACTATTGAGGAGGAGAAATATGAACTTGCATTTTTACATGAGCTACATGGAAATCAAAATGTTTAAATTGTAGATCTAATTTAACAATTCCCGCTTTCGCGAAAGCGCAATACCAACTCAATTTATTCTAAATTTAAGTTCATGAAATATTTTCTTAGCCTTGCCTTTTTATTTATCAGTCTTTCTGTTTCTTCTCAAAATTTGCAAGAAAAAGCAGATGCTATTTTAAAAGAAGCCAAAGAATTACTGGTAATGGAGCAAGCATCTTGGCACGCTACAGATCATTTTCTTGCCACTTATCCAGATAAGAAAAACTTAATTAGAGGCTATTTTTCCTATGTAAATAAAGATAATGACCTCGTGTCTGTATTCTATGGAGAAGGTAAGGACTTAATTCTATCTAGATATTTATTTAAAGGTATTCCATCTCCAGAGCGTCTATTTGTCGATACTGAAAATTTACAAATAACCGATCTAGAAGCTGATTTACTAGAAATGAGAAAAACAGCATTTGAAGATATGATGGATAATAAAAAAGGATTCTATTCTTTCTATAAAAAGGTAAATCCTAATTTAATACCTATCATATTTGAAGGAAAGAAAAAAGTATATGTAATTTCTGGCAGCAATGAACCTAAAATGTTGATAGGTAATGATTACGAAATAACTTTTAATAAGAGAAACAAAATTAAGGATCGTAAAAAACTGCATAAGAGCATTTTGACATTTGATTATACAGAAAATGAAAACGTAGAATCTTCTTTTCATTCTCATGTAGTGTCTGATTTTATAGACGTGACAGATGTATGCACGCTGTTACTTTACAAAGATTATACTGGTATAAATAAACATATTGTAGTAAGTAAAAAGTACGTATCTATTTTAAACCTAGAAGAAGAAACTTTATTAATTCTTACTAAAAAAGCATGGGATAAGATAATGGATCATCAAGAAGAAAAAGCTAAGAAATAAACCAAGTCCATTAATTTTAAAACCTCAATTCTAAAATAGCCATGAAAAAAATAGTATTTCTCATCATAGTATTGTTAACAGCAATAGCAACTAGCCAGAATTTATACCTTAATCAGAATGGTGTGGAAATTACTAAAAAAGAGTTCAGGAAATTAAAAAGAACGGGCAGAGATAGTTTGATGGCTATTTCTTCCTATGATCAAGAGATTAATGAACTGTTTCTTAAAAGAAAACCTGTAAACATTTCAAATGCCAAAGATGAAATCATCTCCATAAATCAAATCACTGGTAATAATTTTGATACAGAAACACCATTACTCGTTTTATATTACCCTTCTATTGAAGAAGCAACTTTAGTACGAGATGAAATATTGTATTCAAAACACTGGTACACCTATCAAAACTCTATAATCTTTAAAAGCATTAAAAAAAATCTAGGCAATACACTTATCGTGTCTGCGCCTAACGGTAATGAAATTGAATTACCTGGAATTTATAATGATGATTTACTTTTTTTTCAACTCACATATTTCAATACTAACATTGCGACACCTTCCTTTTTGTGGATCTCTGAAGAAAACACCTTTACTGAGCCTATAGATTTCATTCAGAATTATACGGTAATCAATACAAAAAAGTATCTGAGAGTTACAAAAGATAGTAGCCCAGACAGTTTAGTTACGGTAGATAAAAACCTGAAGAAAATAGATTTATCTACGTTTTCAAAATCTATAAGTAGAATAGAATATGTAAATCTTGATGAAGGACAACTATTTAAAGTCATACATGAAGATCAAAGAGAAACAAAAATAGATACCGTATTAAGAAATTCTTATGCTCAATACTTCACCGAATTAACTGGGCAAACCATCAAACGAAATGATACTATAATTTTAGATTTTCATTTGTATACGAGTGATTACGAAGACTTTTATAATGAAAACCAGAGTCGTCAACAATTACAAGACAAGGTAGATAAACATGACTCTATAAATTTAGTATGGATGGCACAGGCCGGTTCTCTGTATATACCTGAAGGTTGTGTGTATGATATTAAGGACGCCGTAAGAAAAGGAATTTCCACTTTCGGACCTGCAGTAAATGGTGTGAATCTTATAATATATCCAGATGGGAAGCTGTATACCTTAGATAAGGAGCATTCTGATAATTTAAACTTAAGACGACTCAGGAATGGTAAAGAGAATTTCCTTCGTAAGAGTCCCAACAGAAAACCTATCACCTTATTATTATCTAAAGAAGAGATTAAACCACCTAAGATTTTTAATCCCTCAAAATAGTTCTATGGTAATTCCGCTTTCGCGAAAGCGAGATTATTAACAAAACATTTTCATATTATGGTTCTATATTTATAGCTTCAATCAAAAAAACAATATGAAACGTATTTTACTGCTCGCATTGTGCTTACTATCCATTCAAGCATTTGCCCAGAAACTAGATTTAGATCTAGTAAAAAATCTAGAACCTAGAAACATAGGCCCAGGCGGTATGTCTGGACGTGTCACCTCTATAGATGTGGTTCATGAAAATCCAGAAAACATTTTTGCAGGTACAGCCAGTGGTGGATTATGGAATTCTCAAAATGGCGGTATCACATGGAAACCTATTTTTGAAAATGAAGCAACAGCATCTGTAGGTGCAGTTGCCGTACAACAGTCTAACCCTAGCGTTATATGGGTAGGAACTGGAGAAGGTAACCCACGTAATTCATTAAACGGTGGTGCTGGTATTTATAAATCTCTAGATGGCGGTCACAGCTGGACTTTAATGGGACTTGAAAAAACACGCAATATTCATCGTGTGATTATCGATCCTACAAATCCAGATATCGTATATGCAGCAGCAATAGGCTCTCCATGGGGCGTGCATCCAGAACGTGGTGTTTTTAAAACTACAGATGGCGGTAAGACATGGAAAAAAATATTATACACTAACGATAAGTCTGGTGCGGCAGACCTTGTTATGGATCCTACAAATCCTAATAAACTGATTGCTGCCATGTGGGAACACAAACGTGATCCATGGTTCTTTAAATCTGGTGGAGAAGGTTCTGGAATGTACATCACTCACGATGGTGGTGATAACTGGAAAAAAATAACTAGTAAAGAAGGACTTCCTAAAGGTGAATTAGGTAGAATAGGTGTTGCCATTGCTCCTAGCGATCCTAGTGTAGTGTATGCACTAGTAGAAGCAAAGAAAAATGCATTGTATAAATCTACCGATGGTGGTTTTAAGTGGAAAATGATCAACAATAAAAGTGACATAGGTAACCGTCCTTTTTATTATTCTGAGATTTATGTAGATTCTCAAAACGAGAACCGCTTGTATTCTGTTTTTACATACATCAACGTTTCAGAAGATGGTGGTAAGAGTTTCACCCAATTAATGCCAGCTTATGGTGTAGATAATGGTGTGCATCCAGATCACCACGCGTGGTACATTCACCCTAAGAATGGTAAATTCATGATAGACGGTAACGATGGTGGTTTAAACATTACTCGCGACCGTGGTAAAACATGGCGTTTTATAGGTAACCTACCTGTTGCACAATTTTACCATATTAATGTAGATATGGAAACTCCTTATAATGTTTATGGTGGTATGCAAGATAACGGTAGCTGGCGCGGTCCTGCTTACTCGTGGAGAGCACAATCTATAAGAAACAGTTACTGGCAAGAAATCAGTTTTGGAGATGGTTTTGATGTCGTTCCAGATCCTGATAACAGCCGTTATGGTTATTCTATGAGCCAGCAAGGCTCTGTACAACGTTATGACTGGCAAACTGGTAATAACTATAGTGTAAAACCTACACATCCAGACGCTAACGTTAAATTGCGTTTTAACTGGAACAGTGCCATTAACATCGATCCTTTTGATAATTCTACCCTGTATTTTGGTAGTCAGTTTGTACATAAATCTACCGATAAAGGACTTACATGGAAGGTAATATCTCCAGACCTTACTACTAACGATCCTGAAAAACAAAAACAATCAGAATCTGGTGGTTTAACTATGGATGCCACTGGTGCAGAAAATCACACCACCATACTAGTAATAGAGCCTAGTGCTGTAGAAAAAGATGTGCTTTATGCTGCGTCTGACGACGGTCTTGTTCATATAACTAAAAACGGTGGCGATAGCTGGGATAATATAACTAGTGGTTTACGCGGCCTGCCTAAAGGTAGCTGGATCACACAGATCAAAGCTTCTCAAACTAAGAAAGGCCATGCCCTACTCGTTGCAAACGATTACCGCAGGTTTAACTTTGAGCCTTATGCCTACCGCACCACTAACTATGGTAAAAGCTGGACTCGCATCGTGGATAAAGACGACGTGATTAGTTATGCACTTTGTATTATCGAGCATCCAGAAGAGAACAACCTACTCTTTTTAGGTACTGATGACGGGCTTTATGTAAGTATAGATGCTGGTGATAACTGGACTAAATACACTAACGGTTTTCCTACCGTTTCTGTAAAAGATCTAGTAATTCACCCACGTGAGGACGATTTGATTATTGGTACCTTCGGTAGAGCTGCATGGGTTCTTGATGACCTTGCTCCTTTTACCGCTTTCGCGAAAGCGAGACCTACACAATCTATCGCATTATACGAGCCTCCTACAGCGTACTTTGCGCGTTACCAGCAACCTACAGGTAGTAGATTTGGCGCAGATGCCATGTTCCGTGGAGAAAACAGAAGCCGACCTATAGGACAGTTCAAATACTTCTTTGATAAAGATCTAAAGGCAAAATCTGACACTACAAAAACAGATTCTTTATTCTTAAAAATCTATAAAGGGGAAGAGTTAATCAGAACACTAAATCGTAAAGTTCCTAAAGAAAAAGGCATCCATAACTGGTCCTGGAGACTGGATGAAAAAGGTACAAAATCTCCATCTCGCGGTGTAAATGATTCTAAAAGAGAACCAAGTGGCAACAGCGTTTTACCTGGTACATACAAAGCCGTATTGCATTATGGAGACCTAACCAGTGAGACCATGATCGAGGTAAAAGAAGACCCACGTATTGATGAATTCACACTAACTAATCGCAAAGAAATGCGCGCTGCACAATATCAATTACAAACTTTAATGAATGATATCGAGTTGGTAACTAGTCAGCTAGCTAAAAACAAAAAAACAGCAGATAGCTTTAAAAAACTTTTAAAATCTCAAGATAAAAAAGCTTTTAAAGAACAAATAAAAACTACAGATTCCATAGTAAAACAAATAGAAAAACTACAGAATAAATACTTCGGTACTCCTGACAAGCGTCAAGGAATCACTCGCAATCCTGAGGTTACTGTTTTAAATCGTGTGAGAAGTGCGTCTGGCTATATAAGAAGCCGTCAGGGAGCACAAACAGCAACAGAGAAGCAATTGTACCAACAAGCAGAAACACTTGCAAAAGAAGTCAATATAGAAGCTCAAAACTTTTTAAATACAGAATGGAAAGCATTTATAGCAGAAATGAAACTCGTTACTGTGAATATGTTTGAGGAATAGTCTTTGAGTTCGTGAGTAAAATTATATTTTAAAAATAGGCAGAATAATTTCTGCCTATTTTTTTGTGCTTTATTTAAAAGATGGAGTAAAATATTCTTAACAAAATGCAATGCAATATTTATCTTACCCTTTATAAATTAAATAAAATCCTTTTAAGATGGAAGCGTTAGTAGGTTTAATAGCTTTATTTATTAAAATAGCTATTTTGGGCAGTGTTTATGCGACACTAGTGGTATTGATAATTATAATACTCGCAAAGTTCTTTCCTGATAGGATATTTGAAAATTTATTAAAAAATAAGAAGTCGTTGTGGTTCACTAGTGGCTTTATAATTTCTATTTTGTTATTTGGTTATTCATTTACTTTTTGGGGAGATCATGGTTTAGGCGATAGCGCTAGAATTCCTTTATCCCACTTTCAAGAGATAGATAATACCAACTGGATAGAAACTAATATTGAACCTGTAAATTATCCATATGGAGCTATGAGTATAGAAAGCTTTTCTATCATGGAAGATGTTGTAGTAGGTACAACAGCTGTAAGCCCAGTTGATAGACCACTACCCTATTTCTTATGGAATGTAAAAACTAACTATATTACGTTTTTTAAAAGCGAAGAAGATTATATCCATCATGCTAGTGTTAACCATCTAGCAATGCCAGAAACATTCCAAACATTTGGTGAAAACTATAGTGACTACTGGAATGGTTGGAGATTTTGGATGTTACCTTAAAACAGTTTAAAAAAAATCCCTAACCCAAAATACCACACAACCAAAAAGCATTTCCCTTTTTTAAAGGGAAAACAGGTTGGCAATGATGACAGCGCAGCCGCAAGAGCAACCAAAAGGGTTTTACGGTTGGAGTTTAAATCAGAATCTATTGTATCAAAAAAAGGGTGGAATAAATTCCACCCTTTTCTGTATAAATAATTTAAACCCCTAATCCACAAACGTACGCAAGTACATATCTTCTACTTTCTTCCTTGCCCAGTCTGTTTTACGTAAAAACTTAAGGCTCGATTTAATACCAGGATTGCTATTAAAAGAGTTGATTCTTATGCGATCTCCTAACTCGTCCCAACCGTAGTGATCGACAAGTTTCTCTAACATATAAGCTAGTTTAACACCATGTAAAGGGTTGTTAACTTGTTTTTTAATCTCTTTTTCTTTGATTTCTACTACGATTATTTCTTCTTCAGAGATTTCTTTAGGTACTTCAAAAAGCTCTACCTGTGTGGTATTACCTTTTAAGAAAGACTTACTTACTGCAACATGGTTCTTTAGATTTTCAAAATCGGCAGTAAGGACTGCCATTTTTTGTTCTTCAATAAAGCTATTCATATCCTTTACCTTATCCTCACTAGGTAAGAATGGTTCTACAAAGGACATATTAAAATCTCCTGCGTAACATATAGCACCTTGTATGCGCTCTAGATCATCTTTTTGTTCTACAAAGTCAGATTCAAAAAGATCTTTTTGAGCGCCGATTATAGTACCATACACATTAAGATTACCTAGAGGTGTTTCTAGCATTTGACACACGCTAGAATAATCGTCATAGGTTTTTACTTTATTCTTAAATGAAAACTTAGTAAAAATAGCTACTCTATTCTCACCAGCTTTATACGCTATACCGTCGTGCCTTTGCGGCATCTCAGTAGTATAAATTCTCTTATAAGAATCTCCTAAATGAAATTTAAGCCTTGTATTAGTAAGTATTACTATGTCTGCATCATGCTCAAGAATTAGTTCTTTGCGTGTTGCATTTGATTGATGTTCTAGATCCCCATCATGGCGATTTACATTCCAGCTTAAAATTTTCATATGGTATAAAAAAGGTAGTTGATACTATTAATAGGTGATGGTTTACTAACTGTGCTTACTCCATGAAGTCCATGGACTCTTTTGTAGCATTAGAATTTCCATCCTTATCGACACGCACGATAAAAAAGTGATTGTAATCTGATTCTTCTAGTTCTTTATAGATACTATCTTTTTGCAACGCGTTTGCATAAACATTTATGGTGTTGCTATGTCCATATAAAGCAACCGTTTTACCTCTATAAGTTTCTAATAAAGATACTCCATCTACTTTGCTTACATCATATAATTCTACTGGCAGTTTCTTAGATTTAGCCAGTGGTGCGGCGGTCTCTCTAGTCCTTTTAAAGTCTGATGATATGACGTGATCTACATCTTTAATGAAGAAATAATTTACCCACTGACTTGCTCTATTTTTTCCAGCTTCAGTAAGTTCTGGATCTCTACCTTGATCTACAGCTTTTTCTGCATGACGTATAAAATAAAAGGTAGTAAGCTGGTCTTTCTGTTGCTCTTCTGGTGTTTTATCAGATGAGTTATTCATGCAGGAAACCAGCGATAGAACAAGTAAAAAGTATAGATTTTTCATAATAAATATATCTGTTGTAAAAGTATAGAATCTAAAAAGAATGACTGTAACTATTACAATAATTAGTTAATGCAATATTGCTGTGATAAAAAGGTATTATTTTTATACAAAATCACGATCATGAACTTTGAAAAGATAAATTTTAAAAACGCACAAGGATATGAATTAAGCGGTAGGCTAGAATTACCTGCAAATCGCCATCCTCATAACTATGCTGTTTTTGCACATTGTTTTACTTGTAGTAAAAACTTCAGCGCTACAAAGAATATTTCTAGAGCATTAACCACTGCTGGATATGGTGTTTTACGTTTTGATTTTACAGGTTTAGGAGATTCTGACGGTGATTTTGCAGATACTAATTTTTCAGGAAATGTGGACGATCTTCTTGCTGCAATAGACTTTCTAGAGACTAACTATAAAGCTCCTTCTTTATTAATAGGTCATAGTTTAGGTGGTGCTGCTGTTATATTCGCTTCCGCGAAAGCGAGCTCCATAAAAGCTGTTGCAACTATAGGCGCTCCTAGTGATACTAAACATGTGAGTCATCTTTTTGGAGATCAAATTAATGCCATTACAGAAAATGGAGAAGCTACCGTACAATTGAGCGGTAGACCTTTTAAAATTAAGGAACAATTCCTCAAGGATATCAACGAGCAACATGTGACCAATACATTAAAAGAGTTGAGAAAACCTATTCTAATTGCACATTCTCCACAAGATAATACGGTAGGTATAAAACATGCCGAAAAATTATACCACGCTGCCGTACATCCTAAAAGTTTTATAAGTCTAGATGGTGCAGACCATTTATTAATGAATAAAACTGATTCTAAATATATAGGTGAGGTAATCGCAAAATGGGCTTCTAGATATATAGAAGAACCTAAAGAAGAGGTATTAAACTCTAAAGATAACGTTGCCGCTAGTCTTAATCACGAAGACGTGTTCACTACTCAAATGAAAGCTGGTAATCATTACTTTACCGCAGACGAGCCAGAAAGCGTAGGTGGTAACAACTTCGGCCCAACTCCTTTTGATTTACTTTCTAGTGGTCTAGCCGCTTGTACTGTAATGACTATACAAATGTATGCCCGTCGCAAAGAATGGAAAGTAGATAACGTACAATGCCACGTGAATTATGACAAACAATTTCCTATAAACGGTAATCTAGATGGTGTGGAAATAGACACATTTACAAGAGAAATTAAAATAACTGGCGATCTAGACGAGAAACAATTAAAAAGAATATTACAAATAGCAGATAAGTGCCCTGTGCATAAAACGCTACATTCAGAAACACAAGTAGTTACTAAATTGATGAGTTAATGGTTTTTGAATTTGACACCTATCTTAATACAGATGGTTTCATGGGTGCGCTGCCTATACCTGAAGATATTGCCGGACAGCTAGCACTAGATAAAATTAAACGTGTTGTGGCACAAATAAGTACTGGTGAGAACCAGATTACTTTATACGCTGGTGTAGTAAAAAAACACGGCTCTGTATATCTTATGTTTTCAAAGGCTAACCAGAAAAAACTAGCTATCAATCATGGAGACGCTATGAATGTAATCATGCAAGAAGATACGAGCAAATATCAAGCGCCTATGACTGAAGAGTTAGAGGCTGTTTTATTAAGTGATTATGAAGCCTACGAGATTTTTGAAAATCTATTACCTGGTAAACAGCGCAATATTATTTTTATGATTTACAATGCAAAAGGCTCTCAGAAAAAAGTAGATCTAGCATTAAATGTCATGGAAAATTTAAAGGTAGGAAATCATAACCCTATGAAATTTGAGAAACTCTTATGATAAAGTTATTTTTAACTTCTTACTTTTAAAGTATTAAGTAACCTAAAATAACCAAATTATGAAAAGAATTGCAATAGGAATAATCGCGCTTACCTTAACACTAGGTGTTACATCTTGTAAAGAAGGTAAAGAAACAGAAAAAATCACTGATGAAACCGAGCACACAGATGACGGCTCTCACGATCATGGAGAACACGACGATCATGTAAATCATGATGACACTACTTTAATGGTAGGTAAAGAGATTATGGTAACCATGTCTGCAAAAAGTGGTAGCGATGTAAACGGTGTTATCGAGTTTATGCAAACCGAAGAAGGTGTTACTATGAATGCAGACCTTGCAGGATTAACTGCAGGAACACACGCTATTCATATACACCAGAATGGAGACTGTAGCTCTGACGATGGTAAAAGCGCCGGCGGACACTGGGATCCAACTAGTGAAGATCATGGAAAATGGGGCGAAGGAATGTTTCATTCAGGAGATATAGGTAACCTAGAAGTTGCTGAGGACGGTAAAGCTACACTAGAATTTACAACAGATAAATGGTGTATAGACTGTGACGATGAGACTAGAAACATAGTAGGAAAAGGAGTTATCGTACACGCTAGTGCAGACGATTTTAAATCTCAACCTAGTGGTGCAGCTGGTGCTCGTGTCGCTTGTGGTGTGATTGAATAATCATAGCTCCCAAAACTTTAACGCCTGACTATTCCTGTAGTCAGGCTTTTTTTTGCATCTTTATCAACTAATCATTAATTAATGAGCGCACAACCAGATTTACTTATTGCCAGAATGAAAAGCGGTGATCAAACAGCATTTACACGTGTTTATGATCGATATCAAGAGGCTTTACATGGGGTTATTTATAATATTGTTAAAGATAGAGATGTCTCTGAAGAGATATTACAAGATGTTTTTATCAAAATTTGGAAAAATTCTGATTCTTACGATGTTAAGCAAGGCAGGTTTTTTACTTGGGCTTTAAACATATCTCGCAATGCTTCTATAGATTATTTAAGATCTAAGAGACATAAGGATGGTTTAAAAAACCTAAGCACAGATAATTTCGTAGATATACTAGAGACCAGTGATGATTTAGATACAGCGACTAATGCTATTTATTTGAAAAAATGGGTAGAAAAATTAGAGCCTATGTGTATTAAAATCATTGATGTAATATTCTTTAAAGGATTTACATTTCAAGATGGTGCAAAAGAATTAGACATGCCTTCTGGAACCTTGAAAACCAGACATAGAAAGTGTATGATGGCATTAAGAAACATGATATTAAACTAATGGATACTCAAGAATTAATAAATAGCGGCGATTTAGAACTCTACGTTTGTGGAGTACTGGACTTAGAACGTTCCATTGAGATCACACAGCTAATAAAGGATAACATACCTCTTCAATTAGAAGTACAACAAATTGAAGAAACGTATATAAAACTTGCCAAAGGTCTCGCTCCTACTACTAACGAGGTGGCACTATTTGATAAGTTACAAGCCATTATAGGTGATGATAAAAATGAGGTGACCACAACTGGTTCTTCATGGAGCAATTATCTAGGGTGGGCTGCTGCAGTAGCACTTCTTATAGGTAGTGGCTATTTGTATATGAATAATGCAAACCTACAAGAAACCAATACTACTTTAGAAAATCAGGTAGTTACTATAGAGCAAGAAAAAGATTTCTTATCTACAGAAATGGAACAAACTAAAGAAGTAAATAACGACTATCAAGAAGCACTTGCTTTTATAAAAGATAAGAACACACGTAGAGTAGATCTAGCTGGACAAAAAGGATTTGAAGACACCTATGCAACAGCATTTCATAACGCTGTAGAAAACGTTACTTATATAGATGTTGCCGGTTTACCAACAGCGCCACAAGGTAAATCTTATCAACTATGGTCATTAACCTTAAATCCATTAACACCTACCAGTCTAGGTGTTGTAGAGAATAGCAATGATTTAATAAGAGTAGAAAATGCAAACGCAACAGAGGCTTTTGGTATCACACTAGAAGATTATGGCGGTGCAGCAGGACCTAACTTAGAACAACTTTATACCCTAGGAGTTATTAATTAACAGTAAACTTCTTTTAAAATATGAAATGCGCAACGCTATAGTTGCGCATTTTTTTTGTGTTTTATTGATCCTTATAACTAGTTGTTTCTACAGTATCATTTTACAGTCACCTCAATACTTTATACCGGTAAACCTTTTTATTTAAGTATCTCATCTTAAAGTATTTATCCACTTGATAATAATTATAAGTAATCTTTAAAATGGTCTCGCTTTCGCGAAAGCGGACTCTATAACAGCTTTAACTACATATAGAATAGATGATTACCAGTCTACTAACTACATTATTGAAACTTCTTTTAAAGACTATTACAGATCACGAATACTTTAAATAGCCCACAAAAAAAGGTGCCTGACTCTTTCCAGAACCAGGCACCAAAACTAACCAACCAAAAAACTATTCTCTAGTAAGAATGAAATCAATCATTCTCCTTAACATTTATATATACGTATATATCAACAACTTGGTTTTAAATTTTTGAAATTAATTCAAAATAATTTTTCATTGTAACAGGACCTAATTCATAAGCCGCACCAGATAAATCACTGGTATAGGTTAGCGCTTCTTTATTCTTACCATTATCCATTAAAATCTCTAGAGAATGTAGCTGTGCAACAGGTTCAAAAGTTTTATCAATCACGTGCATCTCTTGATTTTTGAGAGCATGTTCCTTATTACCGTTTTTAAGCATAGCATAGCTTAATAGACTTTGAGTCTCTGGTGTAGATCTATTTTTAACCTCGTTAGACGCTATAACCAGCGCTTCTTTCTTCTGTGTTGCATCACCACTTAATAATTGTTCAATTTTATAGGTGTTGTACATCGCTCCATAAGCAGGTTTTGCCACCTCTGTAAGAAATGCGTTTTTTAATTTTTCAGCGCTTTCAGTATCGTTTTGATATTCTTTGATCTCGGCTATGGCTAGGTCATAATCTGGTAATGGATGGCGCTCTTTAATTTTATTTAAAATGCGCAGGGCTTCTTCAGGATTTTTTTCATGAGAATAAACGATCCATGCGATGCCTTTTAAAGCATAAGTATTACTTGGGTCTTGTTTTAAGGTCTTTAAATAATGGTCATAAGAATTTTGAATCTGTCCATCATGTCCATAATAGTCTGCGATGTTAGAATTGCTCCACAATTGTAAAGCAGGACTACCACTTTTATCAGCAAGATCTTTGGCAGTTTCCATAAGTCTAATTGTGGCGCTCAAATCCCCTTTATGATCATTCCATTTTGCTGCTCTTATCAAGTAATTATAATCGTTGCTACTCGTTAAAGAATCCAGCATTTTTCTCGCACGATCATAGTCACCTAGTTCCATAGCTATATCAAAATAAACCATCTGACTCTCTGCAGATAATTTTCCTGTCGCAAAGGACTTCATTAAACTATCTGCTTTTTTAAAGCGGTGTTGTTTTATGTAAGATTGTGCAAGAGCTCTTTTAGAACCGGCAGGATTTACATACATATTTGCCACCACAGCCTCACGCATTTCTACGGCTCTGTTTAAATCTTTTACGTTTGCTTTAAGATCGTACAGCTCGTTTAATTTTGAAGCTAGTCTACCTAAATCTAGTACACCAGTACCATTTACAGCTACTAGAGATTCTAAACTGTCTATGTCTGCACGCAATGCAGCGATATAGTTAGAATCATCCAGGTCTAGATAAGAATCATAGTCTGCTGTAGAGGTGACAACACTAGGTGCTGTTGTGGTAGAAGAAGAGGTAGTTGCTGTCTCATTTTTACAAGAAGTAACTGCTAGAAGTATTAAAAAGGTATAAAGTAATTTCATAAGTATGGGTATTAAAAATGCCGATTTCCTTCTGACAGAAAATCGGCATTCTATCAATAGAATCAATTAATTAAAACTGAGCTGCTGTTAAATATGGGAATGTACTTGTACTAACACCACCTTCTAGTGCTACATTATCAGACACAAGGTTAGGAGTACCGTTATTACCATCAAAACGTGCTCCTGTGTTACCACCAAAAAGTACGATTAAAGATACATCGATAACGTCATCTTCTAGAGTACGGCCAGTTAAGAAACTGCTCGTATCTGTAAAATAAGAAGTAGGAGCCTCTGGAGATACTTGAAGAACGTCTAGAGAAAGTACCGCCGTAGTTTGCGCCTGGTCTAGTCCTAGAATGTTATTTTCAAATGATGCACCATATGCGTCATAATACGCCTGTAATCTATCATTAAATGGTCCAGAAAAAGCAGCAATTTGCCCTGCTGGAGTAGTGATATTAAAACTGTTCTCGTCTGCATCTGTTGCAGATAGTACCGTGTTAATACCAGGTCTACCCATTTGATCTTGAGTAGTAAAAGTACCTGAGAAGTCTGTTGTTGCAGTCTCTCCACCAGTCACGTCGTCATCATTATCACAACTTACTGTAATAGTAGCCATAACTGCTACTGCCATTATATATTTGAATATTTTCATTGTATTGTCTTTTTAAATTTAAACTTTGCTTGTACTTGTTCTAGTTTCTTCTTTTAGTCTCTACCCATACATTGTAAGAGTTAGGTAAACCATATACTGGCGCGCCTAATCCTGCACGGAACTGGTCTGCAAGGTGTGTAGGTGCAGTACCTAAAAGAGTATTAGGAACTTCTAATACGATAGCATTTACGTTTGCACTAGCAAAGTCATTAGTACCTGTTGTACCAAAACCCTCAGCCGGTGCTGTACCTATTACGGTATTAAACTGTTGGAAATCAAAGAAAAATGCATCCTGACGTTGTCCTGCATAAGCACGTACACCACCGGTCAACGTCTCTCCTGTAGAACCTATAGCAACACTACCTATAGCTTCATTTACATCGATAGAACTACTTATAGTGGTTGAACTAGGTGCATAAGGACCGAAAAAGTACATGCGATCGCCCTGTCTCAATGCTTGTATTACTAGGTCTTCACTTACACCTACAGATGCTGGAAAACCTCCAGGTACGTCTGCACCAGTATTATCGATATTGATCTCGATCATCACGTTTTCATCAAAATTTGATGCTGCGCTTGCTGCTGGTAAGGTTACTATAAATGTGGTAGAGTTAGCATCTTCTCCTTCAAAAGCATAAAAATCTGCGATGTCTGACGGTTGCATAGCAACGTTAGGAGCATCAAGGTGGTCAGCCGCGATTAATGTACCAGCGATAGCTACGATCGCAAGAGTGGACCAAAGGGCAATTTTTTTCATCTTAAAATGGTTTTATTAATTTATACCATTACATACGACAGAAAGAAAGGTGCGGTTTTAACCAGAGTGTTAAAACCTTGCCAATGCCCAATTAAATAATATGTTTGATGAATAAAACTAGCGTTCTAACCAGCTTTTAAAATCCTTAACTCGCTCTCTACTAACTATTAAATCCATTTCTTTAAAAGAATTTATTTTAATTTGTATTCTAGAATTAGTATAAGAAATCATGTCATCTATGGCATTTATATTTACTATAGCCTGCCTAGAGACTCTATAAAACTGCTCTGGGTCCAGTTCTTCTACTAGAGATTCTAACTTTGAGTCTATTAAATAGTTGCGCCCATTTTCTAGATGCAAGTAGGTGCCTTTATTTTCAGAATAGAACAGTTTCACATCGTCGGTATGAAACAGTTTTAGGTGCTCGCCTACTTTTGCTGTGTATCGTTTTTTATAATTGCGCTCTATGGGATTGCCTAGTAATTTTGCTATGTCCTCAAAATTGATGGTCGCAGCTTTATTGTTTTTGTTCTCGCTTTCGCGAAAGCGTAACCTAAATTGATCTACTGCTTTTTCTAACTCTTCTTGATCGATAGGTTTTAATAGATAGTCGATGCTATTTAATTTAAAAGCCTGCAAAGCATACTCGTCATAAGCAGTAGTAAAAATAATCGCACTATGTATGTCTACCTGGTCAAAGATTTCAAAAGAGAGTCCATCACTTAACTGTATGTCTAGAAAGATAAGATCCGGTGCATCATTATTAAGCAAGTATTCTACAGACTCCTGTACAGAGTGTAGCATGACCTCTGGCTCTACTCCTATTTCTACGAGCATGCGTTGTAGACGTCGCGCTGCTGGTTTTTCATCTTCTATGATAATGGCTTTAAATGTACTCATGTGATGGTAGGTAAATGATGTGTTAATGGCTGGTTAGGTATAATAAGGTGAGCAATGGTATTTAAGAGCGTTCCTTATCCATAAGTTCTTGAATCTTGCGTTCTTCCCAATTTTTACTCGTAAACGGATTACTACCAAAGGTGCCTATCGCATGCCCTACCACACCTATACCCCAACCACCTAGGGGATATAGAAACCATGTCTCTTCCCAACCATCGTGATAATAATTTAAACCTGCGATACCTATATTAACTATAATGTAGACCGTTAAATGACTGTAAAATGCTTTTATCTCTTCTACTCGAGCCTTTGCTCTGGTATATCTTTCTTGGTAGGTTTCTTCTTTTTTCATCTCTTAAAAGTTTTTATCGTTCATTAAACTATTGATCTTTTCTTCTTCCCACTTTTTACCTAAAATTAAACTCTTATCATAGGTACGCTGGTACTGAAAAAACAATCCTATACTCATACCTATAGCAGGAAATATAACCCAAGGAAAACCACCTGTAAACGCATTAATTACAGCTAGAAAAGCGATTATTAAAATCATCTTGAGCGCGCTATCATAAAGGTCTTTTATGGCAGCGACCTTCGTCTTTGCCTGGACTAGTTTTTTATCTTCTAGATTTTCTGTAGTTAGTTCTAGGGTCTTCATATGTATGGTTTCTTGTGTGAGAACAGGCAGGCTGACTATAAAAGAAGTACTGGTCTCTTCTAGGGTCATTTTATGATCTGTGAGCAGTCCATATCTACTGGCTATATTTTGCAGCCCTACACCGGTGCTCTTTTTAATCACTTGCTTTTTTTGCAGGTTGTTTTCTATAACCAGCAGGTTATCTTTTTCATATATCTTGAGATGCAGCGGTTTACTATCGCTTACTATATTATGTTTTACGGCATTTTCTATAAGCAGTTGTAGCGATAGCGGTACGACCATAGCGTCTGTACGCGACCCATGATCTGGAATATCTATCGTGATACTATCTTCAAATCTGGTTTTGAGCAACCCTACATAAGTACGGGCAAATGCCAGCTCTTCTTCTACAGAGACCAGTTCTTTATTGCGCTGTTCCAGTACATACCTATATACTTTTGATAGAGATGTCGTAAACTTTGTTGCGGCTTTAGGATTCTCTTCTATTAGAGAAACCAATACATTTAAACTATTGAATAAAAAATGTGGATCTAGCTGATTCTTTAACGCGTCAAATTGCGCTGTGGCACTTCTTGCGATTATCTTTTGCTCATTTACCTTTTGTGTCTGCGACAGTTTATAAAAATATATCGCATGATAAATAAGTGTTACCACCAGCGTTACAATCATGCCGAATAGATACCTACTTAACCTTTGCCCTTTTATAAAGCTATCCCAACTGTTATTATAAATAAACACATAGGTAATGCCATTGAGTAAAAACAACAGTAAACAAGTAAGTAACACAGAGCCTATAGCACCGTACACGACACGTTTTACAATATTTTCTTGCCATGAAAACTTTTTGGTCATCACCTCAAACCACCACTGGTTACCTATGCTTAAAACCGTGGCAAACAAAAAGTTGATACCAAAACCCTCTAACTCTTTTTCCCATACTAAAAAATCACCACGCAGGTAGGCATTAATAAGGTTAATCCCTATGGAGATAAGGATACTCGCAATTATAAATTTTATGAACCTTTTAAAAGTCATGAATCTGTTTTAGAATTCTAAAAGTACTTTATTCCCTTAGAACACCACAAAAATGAGAACAGAAAACAAAAAGCCAAAATCAAAACAACTCAATTGTAATAAACAGCCACCCAACTGTTATCCACGCACAACCCAGTTTATTTTATAAAACAATAAAATGGTAACTGCCACGACGCATACTAGTAAACAATATATAAAAGTGTTTAAGTAGTCGCCTTCTTTGATCTATTTAAGTTTACTTTACACCTCTATTACCATTTTACATTACTAACCATAAATACCTACATGTTTTACCTTATCATTCCTTTAATAGCGGCAGTTGTACTCTATTTTTTAGTCTTTAAAGAATCTGCACCACAAAGAAAAAAGGACTATCCATCGTGGCATGCTGCACTAGAAAAGCATGTTTCTTTTTATGAGCAACTTACTACAGAGGATCAAAAGATATTTAGACAGCGCATGGTAGCCTTTCTAGAAGAAACCTATGTAGACGCCGTAGGTTTTGAGATAGAAGAACTCGATAAAATTCTAGTCGCGGCCAGTGCCGTCATACCTGTTTTTAAATTTAAAGAATGGAGTTATAACAACCTTACAGGCGTTATAATCTATCCAGATAATTTTAATGAAGACCTAGGTTATGGAGATGGCCATCCAGACCGCATGATAGGTGGACTGGTAGGTACAGGACGTTTTGAAAAACAAATGATACTCTCTAGAACAGCCCTGCACCACGGTTTTAAAAACGATACCGATAAACACAACACAGGCATCCATGAATTTGTCCACCTGCTAGATAAAATAGATGGAGAGACTAACGGTATACCAGAGGCATTTCTAGATAAATCTTATGTACTGCCGTGGATCAATCTCATGCACAAAGAGATGGACGCCATAGACCGAGATGAGTCTGACATAAGATCTTATGGGGCAACTAACCAGGCAGAATTCTTTGCCGTTACTGCAGAGTACTTTTTTTCTAGACCCAAATTAATGAGAAGAAAACACCCAGAATTATATAACATGCTGGACCTGTGCTTTAACCCACAAAAAAGAAAAAAACCTAAAAATTAAAACTTAAAAGACCTTTAATTTTAACGTCCACATAACCTTAAAACCAGACCTGCAAGTTACCTTAGTCCCCATTAAAAAAATAATCATGCGTCATTTCTTATTTATTCTAGTAGTTCTATGTACCACCGCTCCTGCCCTTGCAGACGACTGGGGAAAAACAGGACACCGCACCACTGGTGCCATCGCACAACAGTACCTTAATAAAAAAGCAAGAAAAGCCATCTCAAAATTGCTAGACGGTGAGTCTCTAGCGCTGGTTTCTACCTATGCAGACGATATAAAGAGCGATA
Organism: Nonlabens sp. Asnod3-A02; assembly: GCF_045063755.1. Classification (NCBI taxonomy): domain Bacteria; kingdom Pseudomonadati; phylum Bacteroidota; class Flavobacteriia; order Flavobacteriales; family Flavobacteriaceae; genus Nonlabens; species Nonlabens sp. Asnod3-A02. The sequence goes on along the minus strand of NZ_JBEFOC010000005.1, from coordinate 8,015 downwards.
CCCTTTATAGAAAATATGGACCACATCACTATGTAAACATACCCTTTGAGGCAGACTATGACAGTCATGAAAAAAGTGAGCGTGGCGACATTATAAAAGCCATAGACACCTGTATAGCAACGCTTAAATCAAAAACGGCTAGTAAAGAAGAAAAAGCATTTCAACTGCGCATGCTCGTACATTTTATAGGCGACCTTCACCAGCCATTACACACCGGTATAAGTGAAGATAAAGGTGGTAACGATTTTCAGGTACGCTGGTTTAGAGATGGGTCTAACCTGCACCGCGTTTGGGATTCTCAAATGATAGAAAGCTACGGCATGTCTTATACAGAACTGGCTAGCAACATGCCACAATTAACTAAAAAAGAACGCAAAGCAATGGGCAGCGGTACCCATAGAGAGTGGCTAGCAGACAGCCGCGTACTTGTAAAAGATATCTATGCACATACAGAGGTAGGAGAAAAACTAAGCTACCGTTACATGTACGCCTATTTTAATAAATTACGTGGACAGTTACAAAAAGGAGGCGTGCGTCTTGCAACTCTTTTAAATGAAGTACTGGGATAAATGAAAAGAGTTGGATGGGGTTTCCGCTTTCGCGAAAGCGGAACCTAAACACCACCTATTCTTAAAATTACTCTATTCCATAGCCATGAAAAATATAAAGCAATCTCTAGGATAAACAAATTAACAATTTTAAGACTCCCAAACTACTAATTGGCCTGAACGGGCAAAGGTGTAAAAAATCAAAGATTTCGCAACATTGAAATTCACCGATTCATTTATATCTAGGTTAATTATAGCTGTGTTATTATGGATATAACAACTGTTGCAAGACCCTCCAAGTTGTTTCGATTGCATCGTTGAAAACTCTTGTTTTCAGAACGTAAGAACGTACAAACAACTTGAAAGTTATTATTTTCAGTATTGAATTCCAAAGTAACAGGCTGTTAATATGTCAGATACAGAATGATCTTACAGGAATCAACGTCCCTTATACTCAGGTATAAAGGGCATAGATTCCTTATGGAGTTTTGTTATTATGTATGGCAGTGTGGCAAATGCTTGACATTTCACAACACTAGCTATAATCCATTTTAAAGATAGAACAGTAATTTAGATCAAAGTAATATCTTTAGAGCCATCAATTAAGAATTTACGGTAAGGCTTGATGACTGAAACGAATCATAGCCTTACCGTTAGGCACAAGCTAAAAAAACATCCGTCAATAAATGAACTTACAGCAATTAACAGAAAAAGCAGAATTAATAATTACGGATTTAAAAGACAATGGTCGATTTCCTAAAGAAAATAATGGAATTGATTACAAGCTTAAATTAAATATTGCTAAAACGAAAAATCCGCTTGAAAATTTCCTTCTAAATTTTGCTAAAGACATACTTTCTTTCGCTAATTCAGATGGCGGAATGTTATTGTTGGGAATTGATGAAGATTCAAAAACGGGGATTCATACCGACACAGGTCTTGATAAAGAAAATCTTGATTTACTCAAACAGATTGACTTAAATGATGTAACTCAAAAATTCGAGAAAATTGCTAAGATTGGAATTTCAGTTGACCTACAAATATTTCAAATAAGCACAAGAAAATTTTATTATTTATTAATTGAAAAAAGTAGCCAAATATTAGTTCCAATCAACGATTTTTCTGAATTAAAAATAAAAAAAGGTGCAATTTACTATCGAGCTTCAAGTAAAAATGAACACGCTAACAAATCAACGACAGATTTTAATAGATTTTTGCAAATTAAAGCTAATGAGAAAAGTAAGGAATTTATGGAAATTTGGTCCAAATTACTTCCTGAAATGGTTGACATAAACCCAAGAGAAGTTCTTATATTAAATCCTGCACAAAATAAAGTTTATGGTTTTAATAGTAAGGAAAAAACTTTATCAGGAAGTGACATAGAAATTGACAAAACGCAAAATGGGGTTTTTAATATAATTTTAAATGCAATATCAGCAGGAGAAATTGGAAAAATAACTACAACAGAAGGAAAACCCATTTATAAAATTGTTGGAGAAATACAAAATGTTAGAGAACACATAATGCTAAGTAATCTTCATAAAGAAATTCAACGTCTTTCAAAATATAAATTTTCAAGTGGACAATTAAAGCAAGTTATGTTTAATTTAGATTGGGTTAAAAATCCTAAATTTAATGCTGTTAATCCAACTAATGGAAATATAAGCAGCAAATTTGAAAAATTTATTTGGATAGAAACTACTGACAAATTTTCTAATCGTACTAAAGTCTATTTTTCAGAAGAAGCAGTTACTGAACTTTTAAAAACAGTAGATGATGAATCAAAACATAAAGAGATTTTTGGAAAATTATTATCGCTAAAAGCCAGTGCCTAACAAAGAACTGTGGTAAAAAACAAGCGAATTTCACTTAATTTCTAACCAGTACACTTCTATATCCGTCATCGTATATTAGTCCTGATTTTGCTATAGCAAAGGCCTGTTTTAAGAGCTTATTACAGACAGCTATTAAAGGCTAGTTTTTTACTCTTTCCTTTGGCTACTATTCGATCGTAAATTGCCTTGCATGCTTTGTTGTATTTACAAGCATTAAAACTGCACATAAACAGTAGGTTTCTTAGCTTCTGGTTACCTATTTTACTTATTCGTGCTCTTCCATTTATGCTCGTTCCGCTTTGCCTTATTATAGGCGTTAATCCAGAATAACTGCATAGCTCACTTCCACTTTTAAAACGCTCAAATCCATCGGTTAAAACAACTAACATTAAAGCAGTCTTATCTCCTATCCCTGGAATGCTTTTTAAACGAGTTAAGACATCATGATGCACCTGTTTTACTAAGGCTAGCAACTTATCCTCTATTAATTTTATTTCCTTCTGTACTTGTTTTAAACTTCGTTTTATGGAACTGACAACTACTTTACTTGGGTTTCCTAAAACTGCCTCTCCATGTAGTTTATTTTTATACATAGTGCTTTGTTTAGTCAGCATGGACAGCAGTCTAGTCATTTGAAGGCATTCTATTTGATGTTTTGAATTACCTTGCCACAGCTTTAATTCTACCTGTTTTGCATAAGCGCAAATCAATTTAGAATCACTTTTGTCTGTCTTGATTTTAGACAGTTTCATCTGTATAAATCGCTTTACAGATAAAGGATTCTCTACCGACACTTTCTTACCTGATTCTAATAGATAATAAGCCAGTTGGTAATGATAATATCCAGTAGCTTCCATTACACAATGACTGTTATCATCTAACAACTTTACCAACTTTTTAAAGCCTGATACGTTATTCTTAAACTGATAGTATTTACCATCGGAATCGGTAACATCAAATACCAAATGACTGATGTCTATTCCGAAATATTTAATATCTTTATTCATTATAATATGTTTTTGGAAAGGACAACCTACGCGAGTTTCAACAACTTAAAATCGAGGTCTTAAAAGCCTCATAGAACTGTACGAAATCTGTGTAGAAAAGAGAAGGGATTTTCAATGTTGACGAGATCTGTAGTCTCTACGTATATAATAACCTTATTCCTCTCTTTTGTTCTTTCTGTTTATAAGTCTTTAATTTAGTGATTTCAAACTTAAGCCGTATATAATTTATTGCTAGTTCTAGCCTACTTACGAAAGTCCTTGCGGACTTTCTATTCGGTTTTATTTGCTAAATTAGGTGCTTAAAACACGCAACAAACCATATACAATCACGTTGTGAGCAATCTAAAAAAAATACGTTGTACTCAATAAATTAGGCAAATTTAGTATGACCAAAATTGAATTTTACGTCATCAGCCAAAAAAAAAATTATAAAAAAAATTGATTACAAATACTGATTTATTACCTAGTCTGACTATGGTGAGAATTTTGACTATTACGTTAAAAAGGAAAAGAGAAGGTAAATCGAGTATATATTCTTTTAAAAATTAAACTTACTTAAAATCTAAAAATATGAGTTCATTAACATTTGGCACAGATACAGCTAAAGAAAAATATCAAGAATTTCTAGAAGAATATACTGAATACAAAGATGATGAGACATCAATACAAAAAGCAAGTAATTTATCAAGCTCTGCTTGGCATCTTGTCGACTGGTGTTTTGAAGATTTTAAATCAATTCATAACTTTGTTAAGATTAGTGATTTTAGAGAAACTCTTTATCCGAATTGTGAATCATTAAAAATTATGCACGATTTAGCGAATGCTAAAAAACATAAGAATTTGACTAGACCTAAAGCTAATTTAAAAAACACAAAAAAACATAATGGAGCTTTTTCTCGTGAATTTAGCTCTGAATTCGATATAAGTTATTTAGAAATAGAACTAGATAACGGAACAAAATTGAGCTTTGAAGAAGAAATAGATAAAGTGAAAGCATTCTGGGAAACTTATTTTTTTGACAAGTAGTAGAAAAGACTGCTCACAACAAGGTATAAAAAACATAGGGCGTTTGTGTTAGACCGAAAGTTTTGTGAATATTAACAAAGTCCGCTAAATATAAAATTTGGCATTTATAATAGAAAAGATAAAAGCAAAATTTTTATATTTAGCTAAGTAATAAACCGAAACGATAGTGCTTATCAACTGCCCTACGATTTCTTATACTGAACGTTCAGGCCAATTACCTGCGGCCGTAGTTCTACGCTATAAAATTTTAATTTGTTCCTATTGCGAACTAAAATTACTCTACTCCATAGCCATGAAAAATATAAAGCAATCTCTAGGATAAACAAATTAACAATTTTAAGACTCCCAAACTACTAATTGGCCTGAACGGGCAAAGGTGTAAAACGCCTCGTCTTAAATCCGGTGCATACTTGCTTTTGTCATGCTGCCACAAATAACTGGCGTGAACAAAGCATAAAGCGTATCAGGCGTTTTAAAGGCTACCTGTGAGGCTGTATAATTCAAATTTAGTCTATCTTTAAAATCCTAAATTAACATCTCTAACATTGGGCCCCAAAGCAAAACGCCTCACACGCCTTATACCTTTGCCCGTTGCCCACAATTTGAAAAAACATCATCGAAACATATTAACCTTTATTTTATTTATGGGATTTTTAAGTAAAATCTTCGGACAATCTGAACCGAAAGATGAATATCAACCTGATTGGACATTTTACTTTTCGAATGTAAATGACAAATTAAGTTCAATTGCAACCGATTTGAATTTAATGAATGTTGCACCAATAAAAGGACAAGAAAATGTAGTTTATGTTTCAATCAAAATGCCAAATCCGATAGATAATGGATTGTCGAGTAACGAAGATGCGGATGAATTATGGAAAATTGAAGACGTAATAATAAGCCGATTTGACAAAAAAAATCTGAATTACACTTTTGCTGGTCGACTGACTTCTAACGGATTTCGAGATTTGTATTTTTTTGGAGAAAACACGATTTTAATGGAAAAAGAAGTCTCATCTGGAATGACCCAATTTCCGAATCACAAATTTGACTTTGGACATAATGAAGATAAAGAATGGAACGGATATTTTGACTTTCTATATCCTTTGCCAAGACAAATGCAAATAATCCAAAACAGAAGAGTTCTCGAACAATTAGAAAAAGGTGGAGACAAACTAACGAAAGAAAGAGAGGTTTTTCATTGGGTTTATTTTAAAACTAAAAATGAAATTGACCAATTTGAGAAATTTACAAATGATTTAGGTTTTAAGACAAAAAATAAAGGAAAAACAGAACAACCGAACGAATATAAATTTGTTATTCAAATATCACGAATTGACAAAGTTGGTTATGACGAAATAGATGAATATACATTGGAATTATGGCAAAAAGCATCTGAATTAAATGGAGATTATGATGGTTGGGAAACATCAATTGAGGAATAAAAACTGTGGGCAACACCGTATATAATTTATTGCTAGTTCTAGCCTACTTACGAAAATCCTCGCGGATTTTCTATTCGGTTTTTATTTCCTAAATTAGGTACTTAAACACGCAACAAACCATATACAAACACGTTCAGGCCAATTACCTGCGGCCGTAGTTCTACGCTATAAAATTTTAATTTGTTCCTATTGCGAACTAATATTACTCTACTCCATAGCCATGAAAAATATAAAGCAATCTCTAGGATAAACAAATTAACAATTTTAAGACTCCCAAACTACTAATTGGCCTGAACGGGCAAAGGTGTAAAACGCCTCGTCTTAAATCCGGTGCATACTTGCTTTTGTCATGCTGCCACAAATAACTGGCGTGAACAAAGCATAAAGCGTATCAGGCGTTTTAAAGGCTACCTGTGAGGCTGTATAATTCAAAATTAGTCTATCTTTAAAATCCTAAATTAACATCTCTAACATTGGGATACAAAGCAAAACGCCTCACACGCCTTATACCTTTGCCCGTTAGCACCAATTATGAAAAAAATCCTGCTTACCATATTATTTATTGCTATTTCAAGCAAATTATTGGCTTGCTCTTGTGGAATAGTTCCGTTAATGGATAGAATTCCAAAATCGGACTTTATTGCAACTGCAAAAATTATAAAAATTTCGCCTGATAAAGAAAATCAAGACCTACACGATATTCAAATAGAAATAATTGACCTATACAAAGGACAAGCCACAGGAAATTTAAAAATCTACAGTGCTTTGAATAGTAGTTGTGCGTTTTTTACACCTGAAAATAGCGAATGGTTGATTTTTGCTAGTAAAAATAAAAATGGAGACTTGAGTTTTGGATATTGTTCAGGTGCGAAACGAATAGATAGAAAATTCGATTCTGACAGATATCCACACGCAGAAAAAAATTACAAAAAATCAATTGAGCTCAAACTTCAAGTACTAGAATATCTGAAGAAGTCTGAAATTCAAACTTTAAACGAATTTGGATTAAGAACATCATTTTCTAGTGGTTGCTTGAAAAACTTTAAAGGTTATGAAGTAAAAACGGATAGATTCGCACTTTATGAATTGACATTTGAAAGTGATTTATCGATAAGTGAAGTTAAAGCGTTAAAAGAGTTTGACAATGATAACCTCAAAACTGACTTGTTGAATTGTGTTAGAGAAAGTGTCAAAGTTTATACTCGGAAAAAAGAAACAGAAATATTGAATAGAACAAAAATTATAATTGGACTTTACTATTATGCTTCCGAAAGAGGAAATGAAAGTTTTATTGGACAATTTGATTTATAAATAACAGGTGCTAACACCGTATAAAATTAATTGCTAGTGCAGGCTTACTTACGAAAATTCTCGCGGATTTTCTATTCGGTTCGTATTTGCTAAATTAGTTGCTTAAACACGCAACGAAATCATACACAAACACGTTAGCAACAAGTTGAACCAAGAACTGAACACAAAATATGGCAAGTAGTTTCATTGATATTAACGACATTGGATTTTGGGCAAAAGATGGTTTTGTGGAAGCTATGCAACTCTGTCTGATAAATGAAATTGAAAATCGGAATCTTGACTCTATAGAATGGATTAATGAATTCAAGAGTGAATTAGCATTACAAGCTTTGCCGATGATATATGGCGGAATGTCAATGAGACTTAATGAATTTCTTGACACTGATGAGCGAAAAACTCAAATTGTCGAAATGTTAGACGAAATAATTATAAAAATTGATTCGTCAAATAGTTATATAACAGGCTCGAATATGCACGAAATGAGGAAAAGAGCAATGACAATATTATCTGAAACTGGAAAAACAGAATTTAAAGATGAAAAAGAATTCGAAAAAACTGTCAATGATTCAAGGTGGAATGAATCTAATGGTATTTCAGATGTTAAAGATAGATACCAACATTCTTTTGTACTTTTAAAAAGATTAATCAATGGAGAAATGAGTTCAACAGCTTCTTCAAAAATAGATTACTGGAATTATTATTAAAAACCAGTTGCTAACAAAGAACTGTGGTAAAAAACAAGCGAATTTCACTTAATTTCTAACCAGTACACTTCTATATCCGTCATCATATATTAATCCTGATTTTGCTATGGCAAAAGCCTGTTTTAAGAGCTTATTACAG
>NZ_JBEFOC010000004.1:0-2294 GCF_045063755.1 Nonlabens sp. Asnod3-A02 | reverse complement strand
GTACGTTTCCGTTTGAATCGGTAATCTCTACATCTACGTTTGCTAATCCAGGCTCGCCTGCATCTTGTATTCCGTTTCCGTTTTGATCATCGAATACTGTTCCGCTTACTGTTCCACTTGTTAGTGGTAATGTAAATCCGTCGTCGATAGTAGTTTCTTCCGAACCTGCAATAACAGTAACGTTTTCAGGATCTGAACCTGCAGTAGTTAAAGCAGAACCAACAGGGTCCTGAACATCAACTAATGCTATTCCAACTGGAACAACCGCTATCCAATCACCATTAGCATCCGTCATCACCGTTAGAGGAGTACCTCCTTCATCGGTAACAACAACATCTACACCAGGTATTCCTGGCTCACCTGCATCTTGAATACCGTTTCCATTTTGATCATCGAATACTGTTCCTGTTAGCAATCCATTTTGATCAATAACGAAAACCGTCGGATCTTCAAAGTCACCATCACCATCATTATCTACGTTAGTAGCATCATCAGGATCATCTGAATCATCTGAGACATCCGGTAAAACATTACCTTGACTATCTGTAGTCTGACCAGTTACCTGAGCAATGTTTCTTACTTCACCGGCAGAAATATTTGCCGCTGTTATATTATAAATAGCCATCGCACTACCAACATCACCAGGGTTAAGGGTAGAAGGAGTAACAATTAAGTTAGAGACGCCAATAACTGAGTCATCTATTGTCACACCAGTAATTACCGTATTCCCAGTATTTGTTACTGTGAAGTTATAAGTGATAGTATCTAGTATATCAACTATACCATTATTATTAACATCTGTATACGAATCCGCTTTCGCGAAAGCGAGATTAGGCTGACTAACATCAGTGATAGTAGGATCATCAGGATCTCCATCACCATCAGGATCTGAATCCGTTGTATTATTTGGATCATCAGAGTTATCTGATACTGGACCGAGAGGATCTCCATTAGGATCAAAAGCATCACCACTAAGAACAGCAGTATTCACAATTTGTCCATTATCAATATCTGCTTGTAATAAAACATATACATAATCAGGCACTGTACCTGTTCCTCCAGCCGGTATAGTAGAAGGGGTTACAGAAACACCGGTCATACCAATAATCATATCATTTACGACAGCATTGCGAACCTCTACATTACCATTGTTATTTACAACAAAACTATATGTAATTGAATCCCCTGCATCTACCAATCCATTCATGTTTGCGTCAACAATACCACCACTTATTTTTTCTAACTCTAGATTAGGCATAGCATTAAAGAAACCATCTGCTGGTTGCCCAACATTTTCTCCAACACCTACAACAACAGTTGTAGGATCTGTACCAGCTGTTTGAATTTCAGTACCACCATTAGGTAAAGTAGTCTCATCTATATCTGCAGTGGTAGTTCCAGAAGGAACAACGATAGACCAAGTTCCATCAGGATTAGTAACTACTGGGATTACTGTCATAGATGAATCAGTAACATTTACTGTTACTCCGCCTAATCCCATTTCACCCATATCTTGAATTCCATTTCCGTTTGCATCATCAAATACAACACCATTCAAAATACCATTAGCACCAAGAGGCACTACAGTCGGATCGTCAGGATCAGCATCACCATCAGGATTTGCATCAGATACATTATTAGGATCATCAGAATCATCAGATACAGGACCTGCTGAATTACCAATGGTATCAAAAGCTTCACCAGAACCAACTGCTGTATTAACTACACGCCCATTAGAAACATCTGCAGCAGTAATGACGTAAACCTGATCTGATATTACACCAACATCCCCAATTGCAAGAGTACTAGGAGTAACCGGTTCATTAACTAAGCTTATTAGCGCATCATTAATAACTACATCACGAATCTCAACATTACCATTATTGGTAACACTAAAACTATAAGTAATCGTATCTCCTTCGTCATTAATACCATTCATGTTCACATCAACAACAGCACCAGCTGCTTTAACAACATTAAGGTTAGGCATAGGAGTAAATATTCCGTTTTCTTCTTCAAGTACTGTTGTGCCTGATACTACTGTTACCGTTGTTGGGTCTGTTCCTTCTGTTTGAACTGCTCCTGTTGGTAAGGTAGTTTCATCAATATCTACTGTTGCGTCACCTGCAGCTACTACTGTTGCTGTATAAGCTCCACTTGCATCGGTTGTTACCGTTTGAGCGTTTCCGTCCTCATCTGTAATCAAAACATCTACTCCAGATAATCCAGGCTCGCCTGCATCTTGTGTTCCGTTTCCGTTTACATCATCATAAACTAATCCCTCTATTGTTCCT
>NZ_JBEFOC010000003.1:0-1115 GCF_045063755.1 Nonlabens sp. Asnod3-A02 | reverse complement strand
CAGGAGCTGTGTTAAGTACAGTAGGATCTGATCCAGAAACGATTACTGCAGTAGCAGGAGTAGATACTCCAAGTACTGATGATGGTTATACCGAGCCACTAACAAGTGGAACAGTAAGCGGAACAGTGTTCGATGATCAAAACGGAAACGGAATACAAGATGCAGGCGAGCCTGGATTAGCAAACGTAGATGTAGAGATTACCGATTCAAACGGAAACGTACAAACCGTACCAACGGATGCGAACGGAGATTGGACAGCAACAGTTCCAGTAGGAGCTACCGATGTAGATGTTATCGATCCAATCGGATCTACATTAACAACAGTAGGTTCAGATCCAGAGACAGTAACTGCAGTAGCAGGAATGGATACGGCGTCAACAAACGACGGATTCAGTAATCCAGCAACAACAGGAACAGTAAGCGGTGTGGTATTCAATGATCCAAACGGAAATGGAATACAAGACGCAGGTGAGCCAGGAATAGCAGGAGTAGATGTAGAAATTACCGATGCTAACGGAGTGTTACAAACAGTAACAACTGACGCCAACGGAAACTGGATAGCTACGGTACCAGCAGGAAGTACATCAGTAGATGTAGATGAAGCAACATTACCAGCAGGAGCTGTGTTAAGTACAGTAGGATCTGATCCAGAAACGATCACTGCAGTAGTAGGAGTAGATACTCCAAGTACTGATGATGGTTATACCGAGCCACTAACAAGTGGAACAGTAAGCGGAACAGTGTTCGATGATCAAAACGGAAACGGAATACAAGATGCAGGCGAGCCTGGATTAGCAAACGTAGATGTAGAGATTACCGATTCAAATGGAAATGTACAAACTGTACCAACGGATGCGAACGGAGATTGGACAGCAACAGTTCCAGTAGGAGCTACCGATGTAGATGTTATCGATCCAATCGGATCTACATTAACAACAGTAGGTTCAGATCCAGAGACAGTAACTGTAGCAGCAGGAATGGATACGGCTTCAACAGACGACGGATTCAGTAATCCAGCAACAACAGGAACAGTAAGCGGTGTGGTATTCAATGATCCAAACGGAAATGGAATACAAGACGCAGGTGAACTAGGTTTATCAGGAGTAGATGTAGAA
>NZ_JBEFOC010000002.1:0-12532 GCF_045063755.1 Nonlabens sp. Asnod3-A02 | reverse complement strand
GGATCTGTAATCGCTGTTATCATTAAGTTAGCGTCTTCTCCATCTGGATCTACATCGCCATCTAATACGTTGATGTTTGCTGTTGTGTTTATCGTTCCAGACACAACTTCATCATCTGCTATTGGTGGAATAGCGAAGGCTGCACTAACACCTACTGGATCAGAAACATTGCCTTCATCATCTGCTACAACGTACATAATATCCATCGGACTACCTTCGTACAATCCAGTACAACTCACATCTGGTATTCCAGCTGCACTACAAGGAGTGAATGTAATTGCTCCAGTCATAGGATCAACAGTCCATTCTCCAACACCAGGTTCTACTAAACTTGTCACAGGAACACCTGGGTTTGCTGGATCTATTATCATTACTGTAGTAGGATCTACAAGATCACCATCAACATCATTTGCTAATACATCAATCACTGCAGGATTCCCTAGCATAACACCTGTAATCTCATCTGCAGTTGCAACAGGAACATAATCTATTGTTACTGTAGCTTGGTTAGAAGTATTTCCTGCATTATCATCTATAGTATATGTTGCAGGAGATGTTGGATCATCATTAAAACCAGCTAATGGTGCAAAACTAATTTCACCGTTTACAGGATTAACTTCCCAAACTCCTTCACCAGGAACTGTGTACCCAATAATATCACCATCTGCATCTGTCTGTACCATCGTAGCTCCAGCTGGAACTACTAAACTCACAGTCGTTACATCTAAGGTACCGTCAGGATCTGCATCTGCAGCATTGCCATTACTAGCTGTCGGATCTAGACTCACCGTATCACCAGGTGTACTCGGAACGCTTACATCATCTTGCGCTATTGGATCAACACTAGGAACTGTTCCTTGATTATTTGCGTCTGTTGATAGATCTTGATTATTAGCTGTATCTGGATCATCTTGATCTGCTTCTACAGTAGCACCATTTGAAAAGGCTCCCTCACTATCAATTGTTGCTGTAACTGTTATCGTTACATCATTTGCAGCACCGGAAGCAATACTTGCTATTGTACAAGGAAATGCTGTGCATGCACCACCAGATACATTTGTTATTGTTAAATTATCAGGAATATCTGTAACTACAACATTTGTTGCTTCATCTGGACCTGCATTACTTACAGTTAATGTATACGTCACTGTATCTCCTACTAAATAAGGACTACTATCGACCAATACTTTATCAATACTTACATCAGCCTGCGCGATAGTAAGTGTAGCAGAACGTGTTTCTGTAAAACATACATTATCATCATGGCTTACTACAACAAAATACTCAGTGCCCTCTAAACCGGTAACATCATTAACTGTTAGTGCATTTGTATTTTCACCACTATAATTTGAATCTGACGCACTAATTAGTGTTCCTGAAGTATCTGGATCACCTATATACCACATGTAATTAATTCCCGCATTTGCATTTCCAGGAGTTCCATAATCTGGAACACCTGATGTAAATCCAGTCGAATTATCTGCGGTTGCTGTAACAGTGAAAGTAGCAGACTCACCTGTTGTAGCTGTTTGGTCAGCAGGCTGCATTGCTACCACATTAACTTGTGTTGCAACTATTTCATTTCCGTTTGCTCCATCGTAACCTCCAGTTGCAGGAGAGCTTCCTATTACTAGTCCATCACTATCTACAGTAGTTGGTATCGCCCCTAAGATTCCATCACCATTTGGATCAAGACCTCCTGATTCCAATACGTCATCACAACCGTCGTTGTCGCTATCTAAATCTAATGAATCAACAACTCCATCTCCATCTACATCTGAACAACCTATTGGGATAAACGCAAAACCTTCAAAATTTGTATTCACATTAGAATCAGTATCGTAATTTAAGACAAAAGGATACGTAGCACCTTCTAAGTCGATATCTAAAGTCCATCTAGAAAACTGAATTTGACGAGTTCCTGAATTTAAACTTAGTACATCTCCAGAGGAAATCACAGCTCCATCTGCATGACTCACTATTTCACCTAGAGGATCATTTAACACTGCAGAGGTACCTCCAGGCCAAGTCAAAGTTATTTCCTTGATTGCATTTTGCCCAGCAAACGTGGTCCCTGGAGCAGCACTTGCTACTCTCAAGCTTGATAATTGTCCATTCTGTAAATTATCTAATGTTAGTGTTAGATCCATTTCACTCAACCCAGCAAGTTGTGGTCGACCATTATCACCTTCATCCCAAGTAACCTGTAGCCCTTCTGTTATCCCACTTATCTGCCTAGTAAGCGTTACTGGCTCCGTGGTTCTCGGATCTACTATAAGTGTTGGTCTACGTTGAAAAACAAACGGATTCACAGTAGTAGTCGCCAATTGAAAATCTAAAGTAAATAGATCTCCTGCGTATTGTCCGGATATGGTTTGCGTACCAACTCCCGTAACTCCTACTGGCAATAACACTCCACATTCCACAGTATCTAAAATCCCATCATTATCGTCATCAAGATCACAAAAATCTGGCACGCCATCTAAATCTGTATCCACAGTATCATCTCCTCCAGGGCAAATATCTACATCATCTAACACACCATCACCATCTGAGTCAACACTAACCATCGTTAAGGTTGCACATTGTGTTTCTGAAATACATACATTATCAGGATGTGTAATTACTACACAATATTGATTACCACTATCTGCAGCTGCTGCAGTAAATGAGTAGCTAGCATTAGTTTCTCCAGCAAGCATAGTCCCACCAGAATTAGGATCACCTAAATACCATTGATATGTTGTAGCAGGCGTAACATCACTAGCACTCGCTCCACTATAATCTGGAGTCGTACTAGGTGCAAAGCCTGCAAAGTCTGTAGTACTGGTTGCGGTAACATCCACCATAAAGGTGACTGTATCACCCTCCATAGCAGTTTGACTTACAGGCGCAGTATCTACCACAACTTGAGTCGCTACTATCTCAGCACCACTTGCGCCATCATAACCTCCAGTAGTATCTCCACTTCCTGTAGTTACTAGACCATTACCATCTACTGTAGTTGCTGTATCCCCTAAAATACCATCGTTATCATTATCAGTTCCACCAGATTCTAACACATCGTTACAACCATCGTTATCGCTGTCTAGGTCTAATGAATCAAAAAAACCATCTCCATCTGTATCAGTAAAACATCTTGATGACGCAGCACCATTCTGAATGTCAAAATCATCCGCCGGTATAAAAAGTTCAAACTGTACAACAGCACCAGCCGGAAGACCAAAAGGCAAAGCCACTACTATTCCTGCAAACCTCTCTGGATTTGTTGCAATATTTGAATTAAAAGCGGTGTGATCAACAAAATTAGGTCCTTGACTAGAAGGCAAAGAATTTGTAAAAGTTGCACCATTCATAACCATAATTTCTGCATCACCACCTTGATCAGTTGCATCATCCGCATTAGTATTCCCACCAGAGGGCGTTGTAGCAACAAAATATGGCTCATTTGGTAGAGGACCTGCACCATCAATATCAACAAAAAGAGTTAAAGTCGATCGTGGAACCGCACCAGAACTTCCATTATTCCACCTAAAATCAAACGATACAGTAGAACTACCAGCCTCTACAAACCCTGGAGGACAAGAACCTACAGTTCCAGAAATCACAAATGGCGTATTGTTGTTCACAGATTGCGCACCATTTAATGGGGTTAATTCAAAACCAGCTACCCCTTCTTCTGTATCTAAAATCCCATCATTATCATCGTCAAGATCACAACTGTCACTAATACCATCACCATCATTATCTGGATTTCCAGATGCTAGTGCATCACACGGATCTGGAAGAGATGTTAACACTGCTGATCTATTTTCGGACACACACACATTTTCATCATGACTAACAACAACAAAATAATCAGTATTGTTTAATCCAGAAGAGTCATTAACTGTTAAAGTATTTGTGTCTGCGCCACTATAGTTAGTATCTCCAGGAGCAATAGGCACTCCTGAAAAATCCGGATCACCTATATACCATTGATAGCTCAAACCTCCATCCGCATTACCAGGAACACTATAAGTAGGTGAACCACCGGTATAAAACGTAGCTTCATCTGCACTAGCTGATACTGTAAAGCTCACAGAATCACCCTCAAACACAGTTTGATCCATAGGGTTTCCAGCAGCAACATTAACTTGCACCGCATTCAACTCATTTCCACTAAGCCCATTATACCCTCCAGCTACCGACCCAGAACCTGTGACACGGCCAGCACCATCAACAGTTGTTGGCAGTACACCAAGTACTCCATCGCCATCAGGATCTAATCCACCAGATTCTAAAACATCACTACAGCCATCACCATCACTATCAGTATCAAAACAATTTGTAACACCATCATTATCTGTATCAAAAGGAACATCTGTAGTAAATCTAAAACTATCAATACCGTGAAAATCTTCTCCAGCAGCACCGACACCATTATAAACTGAATTTCTTTTTATTTCTACTTGAGAAACAGGCGCAATACTAATAAACCCAAAAAATGATTCGATATTTTCCCCTGCTGTTATAGTACCTAATGAATTTCCTTGACCGTCAAAAACTAAAAAAGTTCCGGTAGTACCAGCAGTAACAGAAATAGCAGGACCAATTTGGTAAGAAAGAACACCACCAACATAAATCTGCCAAGTATCATTATAATTACCTGCACCATGATCCATAAAATCAATTAAATCAAACCCAAAAGCATAGACAGGTGTGGTAAAGTTTATAAATGTTGAAAACTCTAGATCACTATCTCCTTCTAAATTAGCTCTTCCAGGCTCAATTGATAATCCAGACCCACTAGCGCCAGAAACAAAAGAAGGATTTGTTGTAGAAGCAACGTTATAATTATTTGCAACCGGATCTACTGCATCATTTGAACCAGAGACAGAGCCAATTGAGAACGTTGAATTAGAAAAATTTAAATCGGATTGTATTGTCGCACCTGTATTAGTTACAGAAACATCCCATCCAGATTCGGAGTAACCTAATCCATTTGTGTTTCCTGCAATAACAAAGAACTGAACACCATTATCATTAGTATAATAAACTGCATCTGCTTCAACAGCTCCACCTGTAGGAGCAACGAAAGGACATTCTTCACTATCAAGAATTCCATCATTATCATCATCTAGATCATCTTGATTCAACACAAGATCTCCATCACAATCTGCCAGCGGACCTGGACACTGACTATAAGCCACATGAGAAGCCAACACAAACATAGCAGTAAAAACGAACGACTTGGTTCTAATAAGTCTACTTATCGTAGCAAAAACAAATTTTAAACTAGGAGTAATTTTTCCCATAGGTAGTATCTTTTTTTAGTTAACGGAAAATGCGATTCGTTAACATATATTAAACCAAATTAAGAATAAAAACAAAAAAGGGTGTTTACTAAGTTTTAAATTAACTATCAATCGTTTAAATACATATTATAACGATTAAAAACACGAACGCTCTTGTTTTATTCATTACAATCATACCATTCAACGAATTAATATTTTAAAATCAACATAAACTTACACCTATTGATAATAGAATTTAGCTTAAAACATACCGAAATGACTGTGTTAGAGCCATTTTCGCGAAAGCGATATAGACCTAAAAATTCTTTTTGTAGCTAACTCCTGATATAAGGATGGATATTGCTAAAGTAAATTTCTACAGATCGAGATCTATTCTCTATTTTTGTAATCTTATGAATAAGAAACAATTTGAGAAAGAAGTCGCAAGACGCAGGACCTTTGGAATTATATCTCACCCAGATGCTGGTAAGACCACGCTTACTGAAAAGTTACTACTTTATGGTGGCGCGATTCAAGAAGCCGGTGCGGTAAAAAACAATAAAATCAAAAAAGGTGCTACCAGTGATTTTATGGAGATAGAAAGACAAAGAGGTATATCTGTAGCTACCTCTGTTCTTGCTTTTGAATATGATGGTATAAAGATTAATATCCTAGATACACCAGGACATAAAGATTTTGCTGAAGATACTTTTAGAACACTAACTGCGGTGGACAGCGTGATCGTAGTTATAGATGTCGCAAAAGGTGTTGAAGAACAGACTAAAAAACTAGTCGAGGTATGTAGAATGCGTAATATCCCTATGATCGTTTTTATTAATAAAATGGATCGTGAGGGAAAGGATGCCTTTGACCTCATGGATGAGATCGAACAGATGCTCGGTCTAAGGGTTACTCCTCTCAGTTTTCCTATAGGTATGGGTTATGATTTAAAAGGAATCTATAACATTCATAAACAAAACATTAACCTATTTACTGGTGCATCTTCTAAGGAAATACACAAGACTAAAGCTATAAGTGATATTAATGATACTGAACTGGATAAACTAGTAGGCGAGCAGGCAGCAAGTACTTTAAGAGATGAACTAGAGTTAGTAGACGGCATTTATCCTGCATTCAATAGAAAGGAATACCTGGATGGGGATTTACAGCCTGTATTTTTTGGTAGTGCTTTACACAATTTTGGTGTAAAGGAATTGTTAGATGGTTTTATAGAAATAGCGCCAGAACCTAGGCCTAAAAAGGCAGAAGAACGACTGGTTGAACCTAAGGAGGATCAATTTAGCGGTTTTGTATTTAAAATTCATGCTAACATGGATCCTAAACATAGGGACCGACTGGCATTTATTAAGATAGTAAGTGGTGTTTTTGAAAGAAACAAGGCTTATAAACACATACGTCTGGATAAGAACTTAAAATTCTCTAGTCCTAATGCATTTTTTGCTGAGAAAAAGGAGATAGTAGACGAGTCTTTTCCTGGGGATATAGTAGGGTTACACGATACTGGTAACTTTAAAATAGGTGACACCTTAACATCTGGTGAAACCTTACATTATAAAGGGATTCCATCTTTCTCACCAGAGCATTTTAGATACATTAACAACTCTGACCCAATGAAGTCTAAACAACTTGCTAAAGGGATAGACCAATTAATGGACGAAGGTGTTGCACAGTTATTTACACTAGAGCTTAACGGCCGTAAGGTTATAGGTACTGTAGGCGCACTGCAATTTGAGGTAATACAATACCGACTAGAACATGAATATGGCGCAAAATGTTCTTATGAAAACCTTAATGTTCACAAGGCTTGCTGGGTAGATGAAAGCGTTGCAAAACCAGAGGAGTTTACTGATTTTAAACGTGTAAAATCTAAATTTTTATGTAAGGATAAAAGAGGCCAATTAGTATTTCTAGCCGACTCTTCTTTCTCGTTGCAAATGACACAGCAGAAATACCCTAGTATCAAATTTCATTTTATATCTGAATTTGAGCCAGCTGCTGAGGCATTGGTATAGTTGATTAGTTCCGCTTTCGCGAAAGCGGAATTCCTATCATACAATAGAACAAAAAAAAGCTCTGAACTAGACAAGTTCAGAGCTTTTTTTAATAGGATAATGTATTAGAAAATTAATCGCAGTTTTTATAGTTATCTAAACCAGTGACGATAAACTCTGATCTACGGTTAAGCTGGTGCTCTTCTTTAGAACATTCTACGTCGTTAGAACATCTATTTAACAGTCTTCTTTCTCCAAAACCTTTGGCAGTTAAGCGAGAAGCGTCAATACCCTTTGATATAAGCCAATTACGTGTGCTCTGCGCTCTTTTCTCAGAAAGTATATCATTATAGTCGTCGGGAGCCCTACTATCTGTGTGAGAGCGTATTTCGACCTTAGTAAGTGGATACAGTTCCATAAAAACTTTGATCTTTGCTAACTCAAATGCTGCATCTTTTCTGATATTAAATCTATCAAAGTCAAAATATATTTGCTCTATATCTAATAAAGGACCTATATCATCACAATCTGCCACTGCTATACGTGCTGTCTCTATCTCTAGTGGCACGTCCATGAACCCAGATTTTGTAGGTGTTGAGAATAGATCTTCGTCAGACGAATAATCTTCTTTTTCAACTCTCACAAAATACTGTTTACCACACTCTAGTTTAAAAACATACTTACCATTTTCACCAGTTACTAATTGATCCACCTTATTGTTATTAGCATCCATTACCATAACAGTAGCTTCATTCATAGGCTCTCCTGTTTTCTCATCAGTAACGGTACCTGTAACTAGAACCTCACAAGTTTCCCTAAGGTCTTCTAACTGTATGAATCTATAGATATCATCATCTCCAGATCCACCTGGTCTATTAGAGGTAAAGTATCCTATTTTAGTATCGTCGTTAATGATAAAAGCAAAATCATCATTAGTAGTGTTAATAGGCTTACCAATATTAATTACCTTACTAGTACTACCGTCAGGACTTATTGAACTAGCAAATACATCTAGCCCTCCAAGACCTTGATGACCTGTAGAAGCAAAATATAATGTGTTTGATTTACTGACAAAAGGGAAAGTCTCTCTACCAGGTGTATTCACATTCTTAAGGTTTCTAGGCTCACTAAACTGACCTTCTTCAAGAATATCTACTACCCAAATATCTGACTTAGTAAAGTCTGAATTTATATCATAACCTACACTCCCAGGCATGTCACTAGAAAAATACAATTGCTTTCCATCAGGACTTAAGGCAGGGTGTGCCACAGAGTACTCATCATTATTAAAAGGAAGAGATACAGGCTTAGACCATTTACCATTCTTTTTATAAGATCTAAAAATCTTAAGCTTATTCATTCCATCAATATCCTGTCTATAAACACCGTTATCATAGTTATTACGAGTAAAATACATCGTCTCACCATCTGCAGTTATAGCAGGAGTACTTTCATGAAACTTAGTATTGATATTACTAGACAATCTTTTAGGTGAGCTTAATTTACCAGTCTCATCGGCCTTTGCAGTATACAACTGTAAGAAAGGTTGATCATTCCATGTATGTCTTCTACTTACCAAAGAACCAGAATCTCTAGAAGTAGCATACACTACCTGACTTTCTGATTCATTAAAAGCAGGACCAAAATCAACCGTATAACTATTGATTCCTTTTGTGTTAACCACATCAAATCTACCGGATTGAAAATC
Organism: Nonlabens sp. Asnod3-A02; assembly: GCF_045063755.1. Lineage (NCBI taxonomy): Bacteria > Pseudomonadati > Bacteroidota > Flavobacteriia > Flavobacteriales > Flavobacteriaceae > Nonlabens > Nonlabens sp. Asnod3-A02. The sequence continues at coordinate 3,536 of NZ_JBEFOC010000002.1, read as the reverse complement.
TATTATTTGTAAATAATTAGGCTCTTCAGAATACATCTTAGATCTAACGTCAAAACCTTTAAAAGAATTGAATTTTGACATCAATCTATCTGCCTCGTCGTACCTACTTACCGATTTAAGAGATTGTGCATATCTAAAAAAGTACTCAGGTTTTGCATTATCCTCATATTCTTCAAATAGTTGATTATACCATTTATACGCCTTTTGCAGTTCGTCATTGAAGTAATACGTATCACCTAATTTTGCTAAAATTTCAGGAGATGCAAAGCCTTCTTCTACTAATTTTAAATAGATTTTCTGAGCTTCTATAAATGCTAAAGATTTAAATTTTTCATTTCCTTTATCTAACTTACCCTTTTGAGCATGTCCAAAAGAGAAAGCAAAAAGAATGATTAGTATGGATAGTTTTTTAAACATAATGTATGCTGTGTTTATTTTTCTTAGAAGAAACGAGGTGTAATGATACGATCGTAGCTGTTAAATAATTCAAATCTCATGAAAAGCTCATAACTACCGTCATTAAAAACGGCATTTCCTAACTCTGTAGTCTCTCTATCATAGGCAAATCCTATCATCATTTGATCACTTAGTTGAAAACCTACTAGACCTGTTACCGCAGCACTCCATCTATAAGCTGCTCCTAATGTCAACTTCTCATTAAACAAAAAGTTTGCTGATAGATCTACCTGTAATGGCGCACCTTGAACAACCTTTACTAACGTAGATGGTTTAAATTTAATATCGTCATTCAGGTCCAATACATAACCAGCTGTTGCAAAATAATGTATTCTCTCACGAGCAATATAAGTTGAACTTCCTGAATCATTGCTCTCATCAAAATGATCTGTTTGCAATAAATTAGGTGCACTTAATCCCATATAGAATTTTTCAGTATGATAATACAACCCTAAACCTAATGTAGGAGATAGCTTATTATCTACGTTATCTGTTAATCTAGGATCTCCTGTATTAAAGATATTCAACTTTGTGAAATCTACATTAAGAACATGAATACCACCCTTAAGACCAAAACTTAATCGAGCTTCGTCTCCTACTGGTATCGTATAACTGAAATCTGCAGCTACATAAGTCTCATCTGACGGCCCTATTTCATCATTAACTATACTCAACCCTAGACCAACACGACTGTTAGAAATAGGTGTGTGAAATGATAGTGTTTGAGTTCTAGGAGCTCCATCCAGTCCTACCCACTGACTACGGTGTAAACCTACGATACTAGCTACTCCTCGATTTCCCGCATAAGCTGGATTAACAACTATTGGGTTATAAGAATACTGACTGTATTGAGGATCTTGTTGTGCGGTAACCGCTTTCGCGAAAGCGAATAACAATAAACAAGTTAATAATTTCTTCATATTATTTTTATTAAACAAGTTCTGTCTTTAAAGACAGAACTTGAATTTTATCGATTTATATATAAATACCCAGCCTTTTCAATCGTCTGATTCTGGTCGTCAACATAACTAAGAACATAGAAGTATGTACCTTCTGGTAATTGCTCACCTTGAGAAACTGTTACTCTACCTTCAGAAACACCTCTGAAAGCGCGATTTGCATTATTATAGTTATCTACGTTATACACTTCTACACCCCATCTATTATAGATGTGAACTGTGTTCTCAAAATTCTCAATTCCTTGAAGGAAGAAGAAGTCATTTTGGTTATCACCATCTGGAGTAACCGCGTTGAACACAACAACTTCTCTTACATCTTCATCTAAGTAATCAGGAATACCATCACCATCAAAGTCATCATCAATAGAATCAGGACCAGTTACGATTTCATCATTATCGTCATCTAAATCTCTATAGTCTGGCTCAGAGTCTCCATCTGTATTATTAAGATCAGTTGAAGGGTTATCTATAACAACATCACCATTAGGATCTTCGTATCCACCAAGATCACCATCAAATGCATCATCTAAACCGTCCATATCAACATCTGCTCCCGAAGGTAATACATCTGGCTCACCATCATTGTCAAAGTCGAAGCCTTCCGTACTATCCGGCACGCCATCGTTATCAGAATCATCATCTAAGTAATCAGGAACACCATCACCATCAAAATCTAATGGATCAATACCCTCACCACTTCCTGGAGTTGACTCGTATGCGTCGTCTAGACCATTACCGTCACTATCTACACCACTAGGAGCGATATAACCATCAGTAGTCTGAGATTCCACATTATCAGGAATACCATCATTATCTGAATCTTGATCAAACCAATCAGGAATACCATCATTATCTGAGTCGCCTGAACCTTCTAGTACATCTAATATTCCGTCATTATCATCATCAATATCATCTACATCAGGAATACCATCCATATCATTATCAGGCAGCATAATATATCCATCATTTAAACTAGGTGTGTCCATCCCAGCTACTGCTGTTAACATCTCTGGATCTGATCCTATAGTTGTTAATGAATCTACACCTGTCGGTAATGTTGTCTCATCAACATCTATTGATGTATCTCCTACAGGAACTATTGCTGTCCAAGCACCGCTAGAATCTGTCACGACTGTTTGTGTAACACCGTCACTACCAACAACAATAACACTTACTCCAGGAATACCTAATTCACCAGCATCTTGAACTCCGTTACCATTAGTATCTTCAAAGACAATTCCACTTACTGTTCCCATCGGTTCATCATAACCATCATTCGTAGTAGGTGTATTGACACCAACTAATGCTGTAACATTTTCTGGATCCGAACTTGCAGTAGTTAGTGTATCTACACCAACAGGCAACGTATTTTCATCTACATCAACGTTAGCTATTCCAACAGGCACTGTTGCTAACCAATCACCATTAGCGTCAGTAACCACCGTTTGCGTCACACCATCACTATCAACAATTATTACATCCACTCCTGGAATACCCAACTCGCCCGAATCTTGTATACCATTACCGTTAGCATCTAAATAAACAGTTCCACTAATAGTTCCCATAGGGTCGTTATAACCATCATCTGTACTAGGAATATCAACCCCTACTACCGCTATTATTGTTTCAGGATCTGAAGATACAGTTGTTAGGTTATCAATTCCAATTGGTAACGTAGATTCATCTACGTCAATCGAAGTATTACCCACAGGCACAATTGCTGACCAATCACCATTTATATCCGTTGTTACTATTTGAGTAACACCATCACTATCAACAATTACCACATCCACTCCTGGAATACCTAATTCACCTGTATCCTGAATTCCATTTCCATTAACATCCTCGTAAACAGTACCACTGACTGTACCCATAGGATCATTATATCCATCATCCAAGGTAGGAACATTAGTACCTGCAAGCGCATTTACTGTTTCTGGATCTGAACCTACTGTTGTGAAATTATCTAAACCAATAGGTAAAGTAGATTCATCAACATCTACATCGGTAGCTCCTACTGGAACTGTTGCTGTCCAATCTCCGTTCGCATCCGTTGGTACAGTTTGTACATTTCCATTTGAATCGGTAATCTCTACATCTACGTTTGCTAATCCAGGCTCG
>NZ_JBEFOC010000001.1:0-3081 GCF_045063755.1 Nonlabens sp. Asnod3-A02 | reverse complement strand
TTATCTATTAGAATCAGGTAAGAAAGTGTCGGTAGAGAATCCTTTATCTGTAAAGCGATTTATACACTTGACTTTTACGAGTTCGCTTTCGCGAAAGCGGAATTATAGGAAGACATCTGTCTAAAATCAAGACAGACAAGAGTGATTCAAAGTTGATTTGTGCTTATGCAAAACAGGTAGAATTAAAGCTGTGGCAAGGTAATTCTAAACATCAAATAGAATGCCTTCAAATGACTCGACTGCTGTCCATGCTTACCAAACAAAGCACTATGTATAAAAATAAACTACATGGAGAGGCTGTTTTAGGAAACCCAAGTAAAGTAGTTGTTAGTTCCATAAAACGTAGTTTAAAACAAGTACAGAAGGAAATAAAATTAATAGAGGATAAGTTGCTAGCCTTAGTAAAACAGGTGCATCATGATGTCCTAACTCGTTTAAAAAGCATTCCAGGGATAGGAGATAAGACTGCTTTAATGTTAGTTGTTTTAACCGATGGATTTGAGCGTTTTAAAAGTGGAAGTGAGCTATGCAGTTATGCTGGATTAACACCTATTATAAGGCAAAGCGGAACGAGCATAAATGGAAGAGCACGAATAAGTAAAATAGGTAACCAGAAGCTAAGAAACCTACTGTTTATGTGCAGTTTTAATGCTTGTAAATACAACAAAGCATGCAAGGCAATTTACGATCGAATAGTAGCCAAAGGAAAGAGTAAAAAACTAGCCTTAATAGCTGTCTGTAATAAGCTCTTAAAACAGGCTTTTGCTATAGCAAAATCAGGATTAATATATGATGATGGATATAGAAGTGTACTGGTTAGAAATTAAGTGAAATTCGCTTGTTTTTTACCACAGTTCTTTGTTGGCAGCTGGGTTTTATTTTTTTATGTAACCTAATTCCTTTGCTAATTCTATATATAATTTATTTTGTAAACCAAGACTTCCTGAACCTGAAAAATCACCTTCTTTCGAAAAGAATTCTTTTCCTTTACTTTCAGCTTTTTCCAATTCTGATTTAAGTAAAGTTGTTAAATCACCGGAAGAAATAGTTTTTAAATCAGCATTAATTTTCAATTTTCGATATATTGGATCAATTAATTTAATTAATGCTCCCATACCTGTCGTTTTACACAGGATATTTGGATATTTTCTAGAAGTGTCTTCGTCTTCTTTTGGCCAAAATTCATTAAATACTTCTTTAGTTGCCTTGAAATAAGATTTGAAAAATTTCGGAAGTATTTTGTAATCATCTCCATCATTTAAATAGTCCATTGGCATAGATGCCCAAATACTTTTAGGTCTAAAATGTGATAATATAGCTTCTACAAAAAATGCTTGTGAAAAATATCCTTTACCAGAACCCAACATTTTGATAAAACCTTTTAATACAGAATCCTCATTATTATTTAAATGCATAGCAAGCATATGTGAAAGGAATATATCGTTTTTATTAGGATCAGGATAAGATCCAAAAATATCATAGTATAAAGACTTATTTACAGGCTTTTGATTAAAATTCACATCAGCAAAAACTTTTCCTTGTTCCCATTTATCGAAACCTAATAAAATTGTACAATTGAATTCAAATTGTTTTATATAATCTAATACAAGATCATTAGTTAATTTGGGGTATTCATCTGTTAGTGCTTTTCTACCAATTTTTATACTATTGTTTAAAGCATCATTATAGAGTTTTATCATCCCCATTAATCTATGTTGACCATCTACGATTAAACCATATTTTCCATCAGGAACTGAAAGTTCAACGTTATTCTCAAAATTTTCATAATAAGCACCAATATACTCTTCTTTTTTTGCTGTTTCAATAAACTCCAAGTACTCCTTTTTTGTATCAAATTCTTGATTTAAATCAAGTGATATAATTACAGAAGTAGGAAATGAACCAAGTGCGTTAGTTTTTGAGGAATATATGTTAGATATTTCTTTCAATAAAAACTTATATATATTACTTACTCTTTTATCATTTGTTAATCTTTGGTAATAAGAGTTTTTAACCTCTTTTTCAACTTGACTAACATCTTTAATAGGAACAAATGGATCATAGTTTTGAGCTTCACGTGAGGTGAATTTCACCATACTTCTCAAAGTTGGAAAATCTATTGCAGAAATTGCAATTGGTTTCGAGGTCAATTGATTAACCAAAAGCCCCTTTATTTTAGTTATGTTACTCATTGTCAAAAGGGTTTTTTGTGTCATCAATAATTTGATCTACGTTATCATCATTAATTTCATCTTCAATAACTGGTTCAGGATCATCCGTAGTATTTTCTTCAGGAACTTCTTTGCTTTCTAATTTTTCAATTCTAGCATTAATTTTAAAAATAGATTTCTCTAACCTTCCAATTTCCTTTCTTAAAACCTCCGAACTAGCTTTTGTTGCTTGTTCAAAAACCTCACCTTTGTATTCTTCATCAAAGATTCTGTTAAACTCTTCTTTTGCTGAATTTTTAGCAATTTCAATAGAATCGGCTTTGGCTTCTTTTGCTGATACTTCAGCTATTTTTGTTGATTCATATTTAGCTTCTTCAATTGATCGAGATCTAATATCATTAGTGGATTTAAAACCGAAAAAACCTGCAATTGCTAAAATGATTGCTACTATTGCCGCATAAAGTTTATTGAAGAAATTATCATTTTCTTTATCTTCTACAAGGTTTAGTTGACGTTTCTGGATGTTATTAGATGTTTCTTTAATTTCAGATAATAACGAGTCTATTTTTTTAATTTCCAGCTTATTAATTTCATTAATTGAATCAGTCTTAACTCCGTGATATTCAATTTTAATAGTGTCTGTTTTAGGTTGTTCGACATTAAGAAACTTATATGTGATCGCTAAAACACCGATAACTGCAACTCCTATAATGATAGTTGCAAATGTGTTTAAAAGTAAATTATATCCTTTCATTTAGTTTGTTTTCGTTCAACCTTGCTGCCAACGGGCAAAGGTATAAGGCGTGTGAGGCGTTTTGCTTTAGATCCCTATGTTAGAGATGTTAATTTAGGATTTTAAAGATAGACTAATTTTGAATTATACAGCCTCACAGGTAGCCTTTAAAACGCC